>NZ_JABENB010000003.1 GCF_013002715.1 Flexivirga aerilata | reverse complement strand
AAAGATGCTCGTTACGCGCAGCAGGACGGAAAGACCCCGGGACCTTTACTACAGCTTGGTATTGGTGTTCGGTACGGCTTGTGTAGGATAGGTGGGAGACTGTGAAGCGCACGCGCCAGCGTGTGTGGAGTCATTGTTGAAATACCACTCTGGTCGTTCTGGGCTCCTAACTTCGGACCATGATCTGGTTCAGGGACAGTGCCTGGTGGGTAGTTTAACTGGGGCGGTTGCCTCCCAAAAGGTAACGGAGGCGCCCAAAGGTTCCCTCAGCCTGGTTGGTAATCAGGTGTCGAGTGTAAGTGCACAAGGGAGCTTGACTGTGAGACAGACATGTCGAGCAGAGACGAAAGTCGGGACTAGTGACCCGACGGTGGCTTGTGGAAGCGCCGTCGCTCAACGGACAAAAGGTACCCCGGGGATAACAGGCTGATCTTGCCCAAGAGCTCATATCGACGGCATGGTTTGGCACCTCGATGTCGGCTCGTCGCATCCTGGGGCTGGAGTAGGTCCCAAGGGTTGGGCTGTTCGCCCATTAAAGCGGTACGCGAGCTGGGTTTAGAACGTCGTGAGACAGTTCGGTCCCTATCCGCTGCGCGCGTAGGAAACTTGAGAAGACCTGTCCCTAGTACGAGAGGACCGGGATGGACGAACCACTGGTGTGTCAGTTGTCCTGCCAAGGGCACCGCTGATTAGCTACGTTCGGAAGTGATAACCGCTGAAAGCATCTAAGTGGGAAGCACGCTTCAAGATGAGGTTTCCAACACACATTTTGTGTGGGGAGGCTCCCAGCGAGACTACTGGGTCGATAGGCCGGATGTGGAAGCACAGTAATGTGTGGAGCTGACCGGTACTAATCAGCCGACAACTTATTCAAACCCCAAACTTAACGCTCCATGACCCGCATACGTCAACACCCTGACGGGTGTGGCCGATGGTTAAGGGAGTCACAGTTCAACACAGCGTTGTTGAGCGTCTGTTTGTTCGCGTCCACTATGCAACTCTGAAACAACACCCAACAACGCCCTTACCGTCTTGCTGTGGTGGGTGGGTTGGTGGTTCAACGAGTAACACGATAATTGGATAGACGTGTACACGTTTTGGAACCCGTGTGTGTTTCACAGGGTTTCGGCGGTTATAGCGAAGTGGGAAACGCCCGGTCACATCCCGAACCCGGAAGCTAAGCCCTTCAGCGCCGATGGTACTGCACTCGGTAGGGTGTGGGAGAGTAGGACACCGCCGAACATACATTTAAAGCAAGGAGCCGGACTTGGGTGCTCACCCGAGACCGGCTCCTTGTTTTTCTTTGTAGACTTAGTCATTCCGTCCACATGGGGGCGGCCCCAGTTCCATAGCGAAGGTTGGTTCTCATCGTGACCGACGACAACTCCGGTAAGAGTGCCGACGGCAGCCGGCAGGAACGGCGCGCCGGACGATGGTCCCGCGCCGCCGGTGACGGCTCAGGGCAGCCGCGCCCGGCGACCGGGCCGGATCAGGCGTCGTCGGGAGAGCGCGAGCCCCGCGACGACAGTGGCGATCGTGCGCAGCGACGCGAGGGACGGCCGGGGCGTTCGTCATACGGCTCGTCGGACCGGGACGGGCGACCGCCGCGCGGCGGCTCCGGCCGGACCGGGGAGGATCGTCCTCGTCGTGACGGGCGCGATGACCGCCCTCGTCGTGATGGCCGTGGTGACGAGCGTCGTGGCGGCCGGTCGACCGACCGGGATCGTCGCAAAGAGGGTCGTGGCGGACGCGGTTTCGAGCGCGGGGAGCGGCGCGGCCCGAGGTCCTTCGAGACGGGCCGGGGACGTCCGGACGGTGACGGGCGAGGTCGCCCGCAGCGCAGTTTCGACCGCCGTGACGATCGCCGGGATGACCGGGGTTCGCGCGCCGGTGGTCGGCGGGAGGATCGCGCTGGTGGTCGCCGTGGCGGCGGTGGCCGACGCGGGGATGACGCGCGGTTCGGGTCCGACCGTCCGCGCTACAACTCCGATCGGCAAAGGAGCGACCGCGACGAGCCGCAGCGCGACGAGAACAGGTCCCGTGCCGAACGCGGCCCGCGCAGCTGGGACCGTAGCTCGCCCTCACAGAAGTCGGCTCGTGACACTCGCTTCGCACCGGTCCTGCCGGAGGACATCACCGGCCGCGAGCTCGACCGATCGGTATGGCGCGAGCTGCGCACCCTGACCAAGGAGAACGCGGAGGGCGTCGCGAAACACCTGGTGGCCGCGGCCACTCTGCTCGAGGAGGACCCGGACCTGGCACTGGCGCACGCGGAGCATGCCGCGCGGCGTGCCGGCCGCGTTGCCGCGGTGCGCGAGGCGCTCGGCCTGGTGCACTACCGGCGGGGTGAATTCAACGACGCTATACGCGAATTCCGCACTGCCAAAAGGCTTTCCGGCTCCAATCACCTCTTGCCTTATCTCGTGGACTCCGAGCGCGGTCTCGGGCGCCACGAGCGCGCGCTGGACCTTGCGAGTTCCGACGAGGCCCGCAACCTCGGCGAGGCCGATAACATCGAACTGGCCATCGTGGTGTCCGGAGTCCGGCGTGATCTCGGACAGCCCGAGGCCGCGCAGATGGTGCTGCGCATCCCGGCACTGGAGCGTGGGACGAATCAACCCTGGGCGGCGCGCCTCTTCTATGCGTATGCCGAGGCATTGCTCGCCGGTGGCGACGCGACGGGAGCGAGGGAATGGTTCGCCAAGGCGCTCGATGCCGACGCGGAGGGTGAGACCGACGCTGCGGATCGGCTCGACCTGCTCGACGGTGTGGTGCTGACCGACCTGCTCGACGGCGAGGACGACGACGAGGGTGACGACGACAGGGCCGAAGACGTCGATGGAGACGTCGAGGTTGCGAGCGAAACCGCGGGCGATATGACCGGGGCTGCGAGCCCGCACGGTGACGGTGACGGCTCGCACGGTCCGGACGGCTCGGAGGACGAGCCGGATGGTGGCTCGGATGACGACACGGGCGCGGGGCCGGGGGACCGGCCGGAAGAGGGTCGCTGACGGCGCTTCGGCCGCCGGCGATCGCTTTCGTTTTCATCTCCCGTTTCATCCACATCCCTGATCACGCGCCGGGGCGATCCACAGCGGGCTGCCCACTGACTCGACCCGGGCGCCGCGCCGCCGCACAGTGGGACGGACATCCGTTCGACCCACGGGAGGCGCCATGCCCACCACACCCGCCGCGACGGTCCGCGAAGCCGCCGCTGACACGACCGCCCGCAACGAGGTCCACCTCGTCGGCAGGGTCAGCGCGCCGCCGGAGCAGCGCGTCATGCCGAGCGGGGACGAGCTGGCCGTCTTCCGGCTGGTGGTCGACCGGCCGGCAGCGGCACGGCACGGGCCGCGGTCTCCCACGATCGACACGGTCGACGTCGTCTGCTGGTCGGCAGCCACTCGCCGGAAGGCGTCGCGCTGGGCCGGCGGCGAGCTGGTCGCCGTCGACGGAGCGCTGCTGCGGCGATTCTGGAAACCACCGGCCGGGGCGCGAGTCAGCCGCTACGAGGTCGAGGCCTTCGCGCTGAAGGTGCTCCGTCGCCCGTGAGCCGGCGCCTGCCGGGGCCCGCGCCAGGACGGTGACGAAGGCGGTCGGCAGAATGGCCCGGTGACCGCAACTGCATCGAGTCCTTCCGCGCCCGGCCGGCCGCTCGCCGGTCGTTATCCCGCGCTCGTCTGTGACCTCGACGGGGTCGTCTACCGGGGGGCCTCGGCGGTGCCGCATGCGGTCGACGGGCTTGCTGCCGCCGTGGACGCGGGCAGTGGCGTGGTGTTCGCGACGAACAACGCGTCGCGAACGCCCGCCGATGTTGCCGCGAAACTGCGTGCTCTCGGGGTGCGCCTGGATGACGAGCAGGTGCTCACCTCATCGCTGGCAGGCGCCAGCTGGCTCGCCGAACGGTTGACCCCGGGTGACCACGTGCTGGTCGTCGGCGGCCGGGGCGTGCCCGAGGCGGTGCGCGCGGTCGGATTGCAGCCCGTGACGCCGGAGATGATGCGACAGCGCGCGGCGGGTGCCGACGGCGCAGACACCGGGGTGGACACCCAGGTGGACATGGGGGTGGACACCAGGGTGGACATCGAGGTGAAGGCGGTACTGCAGGGGTACGGTCCGGCGGTCACCGCGGCCGACCTCGGCGAGGCTGCCTACGCGATCCAGGCGGGTGCCCGGTGGGTTGCGACCAACGACGACCTGACGCTGCCGACCGATCGGGGAGTGGCGCCGGGCAACGGTTCTCTGGTCCGGGCGGTGCGGCTCGCGGTCGAGGTGGATCCGGAGGTGGTGGGCAAGCCCGGGCCGCTGATGTATGAGCTCGCGGCGAAGGCGCTGGGACAGGACGCCGCCCACACCCTGGGCATCGGCGATCGGCTGGAGACCGATGTCGCCGGCGCGCACGCGGCAGGCATGGACGCGCTCCACGTCCTGACCGGGGTGCACGGACCCGCCGACCTGGTGAGCGCACCGGCGGAGCTGCGACCGCGCTACGTGGCTGCGGACCTGCGGGCGCTCAACCTGCCCTACGAGGAGCCGCGCAGGCTGGGCGACGGTGCCTGGGCGATCGGGGACTGCACGGCAACCCTGGCCGTCGACGGGGCGCAGCCGCGGGTCGCATTCAGCGGCACGCCCGGCCCGCACGCCGAGGCCGACGGAGTCGACGGGGCCGACGCCGCGAACGACGACGGCCACGGCGACGGCGACATCGAGCGGCTCCGGCTCGCGCTGCGGGTGCTCTGGGCGGCGATCGACGACGGGCGGCTGACCACGCAACAAGCGGTGGCCGCGCTGCCGGGTCGCGGCTAGCCTGGGCGCACTCACGGCACCGAAGCCGGTGCGGGACAGCCGATGCGCTGTCGTGCGATGCGACTGCCGGTGCCGAACGGCGAAGGAGAGACGGCATGGCACTGGACAGCGTTCGTACCGCACTGCAGATCGTCACCGGCGCGGGCGAGATCACCCGCACCAAGGCGCTGGAAGCCGCCGGCACGCTGCTCGAACTCCCCGGAGTCGGCGTGGCGACCACCCGTGCCGGCGTGGTCGCAGGTCAGGTGAGCCAGCTCGCCGACGAGTTGATCGACGCGGCCGCGGCCAACCGGCAACTGGTGCGCGACCTGGTCGCCCAGGAGGTGGCCTCGCAGCTGGACCGCGTCGGGCTGGAACGTGTGGGCCTCGCCCGCGGCGCCGAACTCGACGCGGCCCGGGCAGAGATCGCCGACCTCCGGGCGCAGGTGGCCTCGCTGCAGCAGCAACGCGCCGCCGCAGCTGCTCCGGCGCCCGCGACCCGGCCGGCGTCGACCACGAATGCGCCCTCCACGAATGCGCCGGCCACGAATGCCCCGGCGACCGATGCCCCGGCGAGGAAGACCGTCAAACGGTCGGCGGTGAAGAAGGCCGCCACGAAGACGGCCGCCACGAAGGCGACCACACAGACACCGGCGAAGAAGACGGCAACGAAAAAGACGGCAGCCAAGAAATCCGCAGCCAAGAAGTCACCGGCCAAGAAGACGGCAGCCAAGAAATCGGCAACCACGAAGGTGCCGGCCAAGAAACCCGTGACTACGACGGCCGCCGCGAAGCGGTCCGGGGCCTAACGGCCGGGGCGGCTGAGCCCGGGCCGACGTGGACTAGCCGTCGTGAGCGCAGGTCAGCGGCGGCCAGCCGTCGTCAGCGCAGGCTAGCGGTCGTCAGGGCCGGCCAGCGGCGATCAGCGCCGGTCAGCACGGTGCACCCGGAGGCCGGAATACGACGTCGGCCGCGCTCGGCGCAATGACGATCTCGTCGCCGGGCGACCACTCGGCCGCCCGGGCCGCGCGCAGCAGCGCGTCCAGCCCGGTGCCGGCGAACCCGTCGTCCTCGCGTTTGCGTATGACGACCTCCCCGGGCGCCGGAGGCAGGGCGAGCTGCCATCCGGGGGGACCAGACACTGAGGTACGTCGCGCGCCGTCACCTCCCGCAGCCTATTAGGCTCGCGGGAACGCACCACCCCGTGAGGCACGGCACGCACCAGGAGTTTCGAGTGACCGACAGCGACCAGGCTGAGAACACGACGGCAGCCCCGCCCGTCCCCGGGCCGCCGCCCGCCCGCCCCGCGGCGCCGGCCGGCGGTGCAGCCCCGGCGGCGTCGGAGCCGGAACCGGTTGCGGCCACGGGTGCTGCGCCGGTGAGCGGAAGGTTCCCGGCGACCGGCGACCCGCAGGTCGACCAGGCGCTGTCGGGCCTGCCCGACCCGGATGCGCTCCCGTCACCGGATGACCTCGCGCAGGCCCCGGGTGACGGCGACCACGGCACCGGGCAGCATGGTGAGGATGGTGAGAACGGTGTGGGTGAGGACGGCCCCGAAGGTGCCGGCGCCCGCGGGCCGGACCTGACCGCGCAGCTCGCCGAGCACCTCGACGGCCAGATCGCCGACGTCACCGCGGTGCACCGTCGGCTGCAACAGCGACTGTCCGACCTGTCCGGCTGATCGTGCGCGCCGACGCCGCCCTCGTCGACCGCGGTCTCGCTCGCTCCCGGGCCGTTGCTCGCGAGCTGATCGACGCCGGTCGGGTCAGCGCCGCCGGCCGCCCCGTCGCCAAGCCGTCGACCTCCGTCGACCCGCAGACCCTCGAACTCACCGGCGAACCCGAGCGGTGGGTGGGCCGCGCGGCATACAAGCTCGTCGCGGCGCTCGACGCCTTCCCGATCGCGGTCGGCGGCACCCGCTGCATCGACGTCGGGGCATCGACCGGCGGCTTCACCCAGGTGTTGCTGCAGCACGGCGCGCGCGAGGTGCTCGCCCTGGACGTCGGCCACGGGCAACTCGCCGCCCCGGTGCGGGAGGACGACCGGGTCACCGAGCTGTCCGGCACCAACGTGCGTGACGTGACCGCCGCCGACCTCGGCGGTCCGGCCGACATCGTGGTCGCCGACCTGAGCTTCATCTCGCTGCGGCTGGTGCTGCCCACTCTGGCCGAGCTGACCGCCGCCGGAGGAGACCTGGTGACGCTGGTCAAGCCGCAGTTCGAGGTGGGCCGGGAGCGGCTGGCGCGCACCGGCGTGGTGCAGTCGCCGAACGAGCGGTCCCGAGTGCTGCGCGACGTCGTCGGTGCACTGCCCGGCGTCGGGCTGCACGTGCACGGCCTGGCGACGAGCCCGATCGCGGGAGGCACGGGCAATGTCGAATACCTGCTGTGGGCACGGCATACGACGCCAGGCAAGATGACAGACGTGCAGCTCGAGACCACCCTGGACCGGATGCTGACCGACGAGACCGCAGGCCGGCGCGTATGACGCGGCGCGTCCTGCTCGTCGGGCACCCCGGCCGGCCCGAGGCCCTCGACGTCGCGGCCGAGCTGGTGCACGGGCTGACCAAGAACGGCATCGAAGTGACCGGCTCCATCGAGGAGCTGCGCGCCTTCGGGGTGCTCGGCGAACCCGGCGTGACCGGCGAGGACGCTCCGCGGCCGGACGGCTGCGAGCTCGCGGTCGTGCTCGGTGGCGACGGCACGATCCTGCGCGGCGCCGAGACCGTGCGCGAGAGCGGCGTCCCGCTGCTCGGCATCAACCTCGGCCACGTCGGCTTCCTCGCCGAGGCCGAACGCGACGACATCGAGCACACCGTCGAGCACATCGTGCACCGCGACTGGACCGTCGAGGAGCGCGAGACCCTCGAGGTCGAGGCGTCGCTCGACGGCGAATCCCTCTGGACCAACTGGGCACTCAACGAGGCATCGGTCGAGAAGGCCGCCCGCGAACGCATGCTCGAGGTCACCCTCGAGATCGACGGACGCCCGCTGTCCACCTGGGGCTGCGACGGTGTCGTGATGGCCACCCCGACCGGTTCCACGGCATACGCGTTCTCGGCCGGCGGACCGATCATCTGGCCGGGCGTGGGCGCCATCGAGGTCGTGCCGATCTCCGCGCACGCCCTCTTCGCCCGCCCGCTGGTGCTGAGCCACGACGTGCACATCGCGATCGACCTGCAGCACAGCACCACCGACGCGCAGGCGGTGCTCTGGTGCGACGGCCGTCGGTCGTTCGACCTGCCGCGCGGCTCGCGCATCGAGGTACGACGCAGCGACCGGCCGGTGCGGCTCGCCCGGCTCGGCAAGGCCCCCTTCACCGACCGGCTGGTCGCCAAGTTCGACCTGTCGGTCGCCGGGTGGCGCGGCGCGGCCGCCGCGCGGCACCGGCACTGACGGGATCGTTGTCCGCGGCCGCGGTTAGGCTGCCGCACGTGCTGCGCGAACTTCGCATCCAGGGCCTGGGCGTCATCGACGACGCCCTGCTCGAGCTGTCGCCCGGCCTCAACGTGGTGACCGGCGAGACCGGTGCGGGCAAGACGATGGTGGTGCAGGGTCTCGGCCTGCTCTTCGGCGGCCGCGCCGACGCCGGACTCGTGCGCACCGGCAGCGCACGCGCCGCCGTCGAGGGTGTGCTGGACCTGCCCGGCGCGCATCCGGCCCGCGACCGGGCGGCCGAGGCCGGGGCCGACGCCGAGGACGACGACCTCATCCTGGCGCGCGTGGTCAGTGGCGCCGGCCGGTCCCGCGCGCACGTGGGCGGCCGCAGCGCACCGGTCGGTGTGCTCGGCGAGCTCGGCGAGTTGCTCGTCGCGGTGCACGGACAAGCCGACCAGTGGCGGCTGCAACGACCCGAGCAACACCGGGTAATGCTCGACGACTTCGGCGGCAAACCGGTCGCCACCGCGCTCGCCGCCTACCGAGGGCTGTATGACGAGTGGACCGCCGCCCGCTCGGAGCTGGCGATGCTGACCGGCCGCGCCCGCGACCGGGCGCAGCGGCTCGACCTGCTCACCGCGGCGCTCGAGGACATCGAACGCATCGACCCCAAGCCGGGCGAGGACGCCGAACTCGCCGACGAGTCCGAACGTCTCGCGCACGCCGACGGTCTGCGCGACGGCGCCCAGGTCGCGCACGCGGCGCTCGCCGGCGACGAGGACGCCGACGACGCTCCCTACGCCGCCGACCTGGTCGCCCGAGCCCGCCAGGCGCTCGCCGGCCTCACCGACCACGACAGCGCGCTCGCCGACATCGACGCGCGGCTGCGCGAGCTCGGCATCCTCGCGGCCGACATCGGTGCGGATCTCTCGTCATACCTCGCCGACCTGGACGTCGACCCCGGCCGGCTCGAGCAGGTGCAGCAGCGGCGCGCCGAGCTGACCGGTCTGCTGCGCAAGTACGGCGACAGCATCGACGACGTGCTGCAGTGGAGCAAGCAGGCTGCCGCCGAGGCGGCGGAGCTCGCCGGCTCCGACGACCGCATCGCCGCCCTGGAGGGGCAGGTCGCCGAGCTGGAGCCGAAGCTGAAGGCCGCCGCCGGCAAGCTGAGCAAGGCGCGCAGCACCGCCGCTAAGAGGCTGGAGAAGGCGGTCGCCGACGAACTCGCCCATTTGGCAATGGGTTCGGCCAAGCTCGTCGTGCAGGTGAGCACCGACGCCGAACGGCGGTCGCCGACCGGCATCGACGACGTCGAGATCCTGCTCGCCGCCAACGCCGGAGCCGCGCCGCGCACGGTCGCCAAGGCGGCATCGGGCGGTGAGCTCTCCCGGGTCATGCTGGCGCTGGAGGTGGTCAGCTCCAGCGGCAGCGTCCCCACCTTCGTCTTCGACGAGGTCGACGCCGGCGTCGGCGGCTCGGCCGCCCTCGACATCGGCGCCCGGCTGGCTGCCCTCGCACGCAGCGCCCAGGTCATCGTGGTCACCCATCTCGCGCAGGTCGCGGCATACGCCGACCGGCACCTGGTGGTGCACAAAGCAAGTGACGGACACGTCACCGAGAGCGGGGTGGCGGCCGTCGAGGGGGAGGAGCGGCTCGCCGAACTCGCGCGGATGCTCGGCGGCGTCAGTGACAGCGCCGCCGCCCGTGAGCACGCCCAGGAGCTGCTCGATCAGGCGGCGGGCGCGCGCGCCTGAGCCGATCGCCGCCAACACGCCGATCACGTATGGCGAGCGCCGCGAAAACCGCACGCGCGCGGGAGGTTTCGGCATACCTGCGCCGCGTGGGGCGCCGAGTGCGACCGGATGGCGCGGACGGCCGGCCCGGTGACGTAGACTGAGAGCCCGTGGTGGAGCAGACGAAACAAATCTTCGTGACCGGAGGCGTTGCCTCTTCGCTCGGCAAGGGCCTCACGGCTTCCAGCCTCGGACAATTGCTCCGCGCGCGTGGTGTGCGCGTGACGATGCAGAAGCTCGACCCCTACCTCAATGTCGATCCCGGCACGATGAACCCGTTCCAGCACGGTGAGGTCTTCGTCACCGAGGACGGCGCCGAGACCGACCTCGACATCGGGCACTACGAGCGCTTCCTCGACGTCAACCTGCGCGGCGACGCCAACGTCACCACCGGCAAGGTCTACAGCCAGGTGATCGCCAAGGAGCGGCGCGGCGAATATCTCGGCGACACGGTGCAGGTGATCCCGCACATCACCAACGAGATCAAGGAACAGATGCGGGCGCAGGCGGCGCCCGACGTCGACGTCATCATCACCGAGATCGGCGGCACCGTCGGCGACATCGAGTCGCTGCCGTTCCTGGAGGCCGCCCGGCAGGTGCGCCAGGACGTCGGCCGGGACAACGTCTTCTTCCTGCACGTCTCCCTGGTGCCCTACCTCGCCCCGAGTGGTGAGCTCAAGACCAAGCCGACCCAGCACTCCGTCGCCGCGCTGCGCCAGGTCGGCATTCAGCCCGATTCCCTTGTGCTGCGCGCGGATCGGGAGATCCCGGAGTCGATCAAGCGGAAGATCTCGCTGATGTGCGACGTCGACACCGAGGCCTGCGCGGCCGCGGTCGACGCGCCGAGCATCTACGACATCCCGAAGGTGCTGCACGCCGAGGGCCTCGACGCCTACGTCGTACGCCGGCTCGGGCTGCCGTTCCGCGACGTCGACTGGCACGCCTGGGACGAGCTGCTGCAGCGGGTGCACGAGCCCGAGCACGAGGTCGAGGTGGCCCTCGTCGGCAAGTACATCGACCTGCCGGATGCCTACCTGTCGGTGACCGAGGCGCTGCGCGCGGGCGGTTTCCACCACGACGCCAAGGTCAAGATCCGCTGGGTGAAGAGTGACGACTGCATCACCCCGGCCGGGGCGCAGAAGTCCCTCGGCGGGGTCGACGCGGTGCTGGTGCCCGGCGGGTTCGGGGTGCGTGGCATCGAGGGCAAGCTCGGTGCGCTGCGGTGGGCGCGGGAGCGTCAGGTGCCGACGCTCGGCATCTGCCTCGGCCTGCAATGCATGGTGATCGAGTATGCCCGCGACGTCGCGGGCATCGAGGGTGCGTCGTCGACCGAGTTCGACCCGGAGACGCCCGCGCCGGTGGTGGCGACCATGGAGCAGCAGAAGGCGTTCGTCGAGGGCGCCGGTGACCTGGGCGGCACCATGCGGCTCGGCGCCTACCCGGCCGAGCTGACCGCCGACTCCGTCGTCGCCGATGCCTATGGCGCCACGAGCGTCTCCGAGCGGCACCGGCACCGCTACGAGGTCAACAACGCCTACCGCGGTGAGCTCGAGGAGGCCGGTCTGGTCTTCAGCGGTCTCTCGCCGGACGGACAGCTGGTCGAGTTCGTCGAGCTCCCGGCCGGCGTGCACCCTTATTACGTTGCGACACAAGCACATCCGGAGTTCCTGTCCCGGCCGGGACGGGCGCACCCGCTCTTCGCCGGGCTGGTCGGTGCGGCCATCGACCAGCAGCGCGCCTCGCGTCTCGTCGAGGTCGAGAAGCCGCGTTCCGGCGACTCGGTGCTGACCCAGTGACCGGGCACGGCGACCACCCGACGCTTCCGGACGACTTCCGCGACCGGCTCGACCCGCAGCCGGTGGTCTCGTCCACCGTCGGCTACCGCGGGCGGGTGTGGGACGTCGTCACCGACGAGGTCGACCTCGGGCCCGAGGGCGGCCGCGTCACGCGCGACTACGTGCGCCATACCGGTGCGGTGGCGGTGCTGGCCGTGCGCGGCGAGCCCGGCGCGGAGGAGGTGCTGCTGATCCAGCAGTATCGCCACCCGGTCGGCACCTTCGACTGGGAGATCCCGGCCGGCCTGCTCGACGTCGCGGGGGAGGACCCGCGGGACGCCGCGGCGCGCGAACTCCGGGAGGAGGCCGACCTGGACGCCACCCGGTGGGACGTGCTGCTGGACCTGTTCACCTCGCCCGGTGCCGTGTCGGAGAACCTGCGGGTGTTCCTCGCCCGCGACGTGCACCCGGCGGTTGCCGAGGGCTTCGTGCGCGAGGGCGAGGAGGCCGGCATGCCGACCGCCTGGGTCGCGCTCGATGCGGTCGTCGAGGCCGCATTGACCGGGCGCATGCACAACGGCATCGCGATCGCTTCGGTGCTGGCGGGATCCGTTGCGCGAGAGAAGAATTGGACCACCTTGCGCCCAGCGGACGCGCCCTGGCCGGAGCACCCGGCATACCGATGACCGGCACGCCGTCGGCGCGCAGCGAGGTGCCGCCGTTCCACGTGATGGAGGTGCTGCGGGCGGCGCAGGAGCGCCAGCGCACGCACGGCGACATGATCCTGCTGTGCGTCGGCCAGCCGTCGACGCCGGCACCCCGGCCCGTCCTCGACGCGGTGCACACCGCGATCGAGAGTGAGCAGCTGGGTTACACCCAGGGTGACGGCATCCCGGCGCTCCGGGAAGCGGTCGCCACCCACTACGCGCGGACGTATGACGTCACCGTCGCGCCGGAGGACGTGCTGATCAGCACAGGCTCGTCGGGCGGCTTCAGCACCGTGCTGTTGGCCGCGTTCGACGCCGGCGATCGCGTCGCGATGGCGAGGCCGGGTTACCCGGCATACCGAAACACCCTGCGGGCGCTCGGTTTACAGCCGGTCGAGATCGACTGCGGCCCGCAGACGCGCTATCAGCCGACGGTCGGTCAGCTCGACGCGCTCCATGCGGCGCAGCCGCTGCAGGGGCTGATCGTCGCCAGCCCGGCCAACCCGACCGGCACGATCATCGATCCGGAGCAGCTCGCCGCGATCGCGCAGTGGTGCGCGGCGCATGACGTGCTGTTGCTGTCCGATGAGATCTACCACGGCATCTCCTACGGTCGTCCCACGCACACCGCGTGGGAGTTCGGCCGCGAGTCGGTGGTGCTCGGCTCGGTCAGCAAGTTCTGGTCGATGACCGGTTGGCGGCTCGGCTGGAACCTGCTGCCGCAATGGCTGCGCCGGCCGGTGGACGTGCTGCAGAGCAACCTGGCGATCTGCGCGCCCGCGGTGTCGCAATACGGTGCGGTTGCTGCGTTTTCGCCCGAGTCCTCCGCCGAGCTGGAGCGCCACGTCGAGCGCTACGCCAGCTGCCGGGAGCTACTGCTGCGACGTCTGCCGGAGCTCGGCATCGACGCCTTCGCGCCGCCGGATGGTGCGTTCTACGCCTATTGCGACGTCTCGCACCTCACCGACGACTCGATCTCCTGGTGCCAGGAGGTGCTCGACCGCACCGGTGTGGCGATTGCGCCCGGCGTCGATTTCGACACCGAGCACGGCCACCGCTTCGTGCGGTTCAGCTTCTGCGTCGAGCCCGCGCAGCTGGACGAGGCGCTCGACCGGCTGGCGGCGATGCTGCGGGCTTGAGGTTCAGCCCGACCCTCAGCCGGCCATGTCGAGCGCCTGGCCGATCATCCGGTGGCCCTGCGCCTCGAAGTCCTCGTCACCGACCTGGTAGGCCCACACCGCGGAGCCGACGGCTTCGTGCAGCAGCATGCGCCGCCAACTCGCCGGCTCCCGAGGGTCCCGGCCGTAGCCGTCGAAGAACGCCGGCTCGAGCAGCGGCGACCGTTCGAAGTCCTGCCGCGCGAGTCGGGCGAAATCAGTTGCTGCTGGCCGCATTTCGGCTCGGCCAAAGTCGATGATGCGCACGTCGTCACCGTCGATGAGCCAGTTGCGCGGCTGCCAGTCGCCGTGGGTCGGCACCACCGCGACCGGCTCGGCCGGCCAGTCGCGGATGGCATCGCGTAGGCGCCCGACGGTGTCCGGCGCGATCCGGTGATCGGAGGCGAGCCACCGGACGATCCGGTCGTGAGCCTGCGCCAGGTAGTCGTCGTCCACGCCCTGGTGCTGGGCGTGAAAGTCCGCGAGCAGCCGGCCCGCCTGGCGGTAGCACTCCGGGTCGTCCTGTGCGGGGCTGCCCAGCACCAGCCGGCCGGGCAGGTGAGCGGTGACCAGCAGCTTGGCCGCCGCGTCGGCGTGGACGAGCTTCGGCGCGTGCCCCGTCACGGCCCAGACCGGCACCCACTCGCGGTGTGCGTGGATCTCGCGGGCGATGTGCTTCTCCGCCTCACCGCCGGCCTTGACAATGAATCGCCCTCGGGCATGGACGATTTCGAGGACGGTGCGGTCATCGAGGCCCCAGGTGTGGTCGGCGACGACGGCATACCCCGGCAGCCAGGTGTCGAGCAGCTCCCGCTGGCGCGCGGTCAGCGACGGCGTCGGCCGCTCAGCCGGCGGCATCGAGCGCGTCGAGTTGCTCGGTGGTGATCGGTAGTTCTGCGGCGGCCAGCGCCTGGTCGAGTTGCTCCAGCGAACTCACGCCGACGATCGGGCGCACCGGCGGGTCGCTGTGCAGCAGCCAGGCGAGCACGGTCTGCCCGGCGGTCGCGTCGAGTGCGTCGGCGACTTCGTGGAGCGTGGCGAGGCGTGCGTCGCTGCCCGGGTGCCGATAGGCATCCGGGAACGGCCGGTCCGATCGGTCATAGCTGCCCTGGATGAGCGGCGAGTACGCCCACAGTTCAAGGCCGTTGGAGGCGACGTAATCCATCGTCTCGTCGGTCGCGAAGCCGAAGCGGTGGTCCTTGCCGGGCACGGCGACGTCCGGTCGGGGCCGGAGGTATGACGTGGTCAGTTGCAGCAGGCTGAAGGGCTCCAGACCCTGCGCGGCGGCGAGTGCGCGAGCCCGTTCCACCCGCCAGGTGGGGTGATTGGAGATGCCGAGTCGGTGTACGGCTCCCGACTGTACCGTCCGCCCGAAGGCTTCGACGGTCTCCTCCAGCGGAGTCGCACGGTCCTCGCCGTGCGCCCAGTAGATGTCGATCGTCTCGACGCCGAGCCGCTCCCGGCTGCGCTCGACCTCGCGGGCGATGACCGGCGCGGACAGGCCCTCGACGACGTCGAATACGCCTGGGGTGACCGGCTCCTGACCCACCTTGGTGGCGATCGTCAGCTCATCGCGCAGGCCGGGGTTGGCCGCCAGCCACCGGCCGATGACCGCTTCGGACTGGCCGCCGGCACCGGTGTCGGACGCCCAGAAGGCGTAGCAGTTGGCCGTATCGATGGTTCGCCCTCCGCGCTCGACGAACCGGTCGAGAAGGGCGAACGAGTCCTTCTCGTCGGAGCGGGTGCCAAAGTACATGGCGCCGAGCACGAGGTCTGCTGTCGAGATCGTCACGCACCGAGACTAAGGCCTGATCGAGTGGACCAGAACCGCACCGAGGGGACCACACGCAGCACCCGGATGGTTGGTCCTGTCGAGGCGCGGATGTGGTCCGGTCGATCAGAGACCGAGGAACTCCCGGATCGCGGGCAGCTCCCGCTGCGCCTGCTCGTAACCGTCGCGGTAGCTCGCCTCGAGGACGTCGAGCCGCCGCTCGCCGTTGCTCACGGGATCGCGAGTTGGCACGAAAACGTATGCCTTGCCTTGCTTTTCGAGCTCAAACAGTCGCTCACGGGTGGCGTTGTAGCGCTTGGCCCGCAGAGCCATCGCGTCCGCGACGGCCGGGTATTTGCGGTAGTAGGCCCGGAAGAACCGGTCGTGTCCCTGCTCGGACTTGACGTAGTCGCGGGGCTGGGTCAGCACCACCAGGAACTTCTCGTAGCCGTCGCGCTCCGCGATGTCCAGGGGTATGCCGCCGGACTCGCCGAGTGCGCCGTCGACATACAGGTGGCCGTCGAGCTTGACCGGCGGCATCAGCACCGGCATCGACGAGGAGGCCTGCACGCGGGTCACCACGTCGAGCAGGGTCGGCATGTCCTTGCGACCCCAGTAGACGGTCTCGCCGGTGGTCGCCTCGAAGGCGCCGATGCGCCACTCGTCGTCCGACGCGGCGAAGGTGTCCCAGTCGAACGGCAGCGCGGCGCCGGGCAGGCCCGACTCCTGGTAGATGTAGCGGGAGTTGAAGAACCCCTTGCCCCGCACGAAGCTGCCCCACCCGCCGAACTGCGGGTCCTGTGCGAAGGTCGTGAACGATGCCTTGGCCCGCCACGCATCACGGGTGACGTAGTTGGACGCGTTGGTCGACCCCGACGAGATGCCACCGACCCAGTCGAGCCGGATCTGCTCCTCGATCAGGGTGACCACCAGCCCGGCCGAGAAGCTGCCGCGCATCGCACCGCCCTCCAGCACGAGGGCGGTGTCGGTGATCAGGTGCTCAGTCGACACCGGAGTCGATCGCCGCACGGTCGAGCGCGTCGTCCTCGTCGGTGTCGACGGCCGGGTTTGCCGAAATCGCAGCAGCACCACCGGGTTTGAGCTCTCCGACCAGGTCGGTTTCGCGCTCGGGCAGGGCGCCGAGCCCGGCATACAGCTCCAGCTTGGAGCGGGTGTCGGCGATGTCGAGATTGCGCATGGTCAGCTGCCCGATGCGGTCGGTCGGACCGAACGCGGCGTCCTCGGTGCGCTCCATCGACAGCTTGTCCGGGTGGTAGCTGAACGCCTCTCCCTGGGTGTCGACGATCGTGTAGTCGTCGCCGCGGCGCAGCCGCAGGGTGACCTCACCGGTGACCGCCGACGCGACCCAGCGCAACAGGCCCTCGCGGATCATCAGCGACTGCGGGTCGAACCAACGGCCTTCGTAGAGAAGGCGACCCAGCCGCCGGCCCTCCACGTGATATTGCGCGAGGGTGTCCTCGTTGTGCACGGCATTCACCAGGCGCTCGTATGCCGCAAAGAGCAGCGCCATGCCGGGCGCCTCGTAGATGCCCCTGGACTTCGCCTCGATGATGCGGTTCTCGATCTGGTCCGACACGCCCATGCCGTGCCGGCCGCCGATCTCGTTGGCGAGCTGGAAAAGCTCCACGACGTCGTCGAAGGTGCGGCCGTTGATCGCGACCGGGCGGCCGCCCTCGAAACGCACTGTGACGTCTTCGGTTTCGATTGTCACCTCGGGATCCCAGAAGCGGACACCCATGATCGGCTCGACGATCTCCATCGAGGTGTCGAGGTGCTCCAGGCGCTTGGCCTCGTGCGTCGCGCCGAGGATGTTGGCGTCGGTGGAGTAGGCCTTCTCCTGCGAGTCGCGGTAGGGCAGGTCGCGCGCGGTCAGCCACTCCGACATCTCGTGGCGTCCGCCGAGCTCGTCGACGAAGTCGGCGTCCAGCCACGGCTTGTAGATGCGCAGCGAGGGGTTGGCGAGCAGACCGTAGCGGTAGAACCGCTCGATGTCGTTGCCCTTGTAGGTCGAGCCGTCACCCCAGATCGACACGCCGTCCTCCTGCATGGCGCGCACCAGCAGCGTGCCGGTGACGGCGCGGCCGAGGGGAGTGGTGTTGAAGTAGATGCGGCCGCCGGACCGGATGTGGAAGGCGCCGCAGGCGATCGCCGCCAGGCCCTCCTCGACCAGCTGACGCTTGCAGTCGACCAGGCGGGACAGCTCCGCGCCGTACTGCCCGGCACGCCCGGGCACCGACTCGATGTCCGGCTCGTCGTACTGCCCGAGATCGGCGGTGTAGGTGCACGGCACGGCACCCTTCTCGCGCATCCAGGCAACGGCCACCGAGGTGTCCAGGCCACCGGAGAAGGCGATGCCGACGCGCTCGCCGACGGGGATGGAGTTCAACACTTTCGACACGGGTGCAGCCTATCTTTGTCCGACATGACCACCGACGACCCGTGCCCGTGCGGATCGGGCCTGCCCTTCGACCAGTGCTGCGGTCCGCTGCTGTCGACCGAGCGCCTCGCGCGGACGGCCGAGGAGTTGATGCGGTCGCGCTACACCGCCTACTACTACGGCAACCGCGAGCACCTGTGGCGCACCTGGCATCCCAAGACCCGGCCCGCCGAGGTCGAGGTCAACGACGGCGTGCGCTGGACCGGCTTGCAGATCAACGAGATTCGCGAAGGTGGGCCGGACGACGACACGGGCATCGTCGACTTCACCGCGTCGTATGACGGGGGTCGCCTGCACGAGCGCAGCCGCTTCGCCCGGCGCGCCGGCCGCTGGTTCTACCTCGGTGAAGAACAAGCTGGCGAAGAAGCCCGGGAAGAACCCGGCGACGAGCACGCCGGCAAGGACGGTCAGCCCGACAGATAGCGGATCAGGCCGGCGGCGCGATCGAGCTGGGCGGCCTCCGCCGCCGGCATGAAGGCGGTGCGCGACCGGCGGAACTCCACCGCGTCGTCGAGACGGTCGAGCGGTTCGGCGACGGTGAGGAACGCATCCAGCAGGTCGGTCGCGTTGGGGTGCCGATCGGCGAGATAGGCCAGGGCGTAGCAGGCCAGGATCACCGCGGTGACGGCCACGTCCAGCCCCGGCGCGCCCCAGGCGGCGTTCTCCCAGTCGATCAGCACCGGGCCGTCCGGCCCGATGAGCACGTTGTTCGGATGCAGGTCCAGGTGGATGAGCTGGTCACCACCGGTCTCCGGGAGATCGACGTGCGGGGCACGTCGTACCCTGTGGGTGCTCCGGTGCAGGTCGGCGAGCACGGTCATCGCCTCGTCGGTCGCCATCCGCCCGGCGGCCAGCTGGTGCAGCATCGTCGGTCCGTCGACGCGCTCGACGACCAGGTCGGGGCCGGCCGCGAGCAGCACCAGGGGAGTGGGGACGCCGGCATTGCGGGCGAGCCGAGCCGCCCGTGCGACCCGGTCGGCCGGCCAGGCGGGGTCGCGGTAGCGGCGCAGCACCCGCCCCCGGCCCAGCGCGTAGACGTCGGCGGTCGCGCCCGACGCGAGCAGCTCACCGATCTCGAGCGGGTCGGGCGAGGTCATCGGCGCAGCGTATGACGGGGCACGCGCACGCCGGCCGTCATCCCGGCATCACGGTGGTCACCACGGCGGTGCGGCTCGGACGCCGCGGGGTCGAGCCGAAGCCGAAGGTCACCGGCCGGTCGACCGGACGCAGGGCGCCGAGCGACCGGCCGGCCCAGGTGCCGGCCGCCGAGGTCACCGCGTGCTGATCGAAGGCGCCGTAGAACTCGCGGCGACCGTCGCGCGCCGAACCGGCGGTGCGCACCCCGCGCATCAGCAGCCGGGCGGCCGGGTCGGCCGTGCGGCACCAGGCGGGTGCGGTCGTGACCCGGCGCGGCGGCAGTGACAGCAGTCGTCCGAGCAGGGTGCGGGCACCGATCGTCCACACCAGATGCAGTTCGCCGGCGGTGAGCACGCAGGTCCGGCCGACGGCCCCGACCGTGACGGTCACTACCTTGACCTCGTCGAAAACGTAGGTCTGGCTGATGAATTCGGCGATCTCGGCCGTCGGGGCCAGCAAGGTCCGCACCCCTCCGTCGTCCTGCAGCATGACGTCGCTGAACGCCCCGAAGGGCGAGTCCGGCCACTGCCCGATCACGACGCGGACGCCGCTGGTGGTCCCGATGCCGGTGATCCACCCCGCAAAACGCTCCCGGCCCGACGCGCTCATGCGTCGGCCGTGACCGGCTGTCGCAGCATGAACACCTCGTCATACACGGTGAAGCCGGCGCGTCGCAGGATCGGCGCCGAGGTGCTGACCCGTCCCTCCACGAACGCCAGCCGGCAGCCGCGCTCCGCGGCCGCGCGCAGGCGGGCGTCGAGGACGGCGCGGTAGGCACCGCGGCCCCGCGCCGACGGGTCGGTGGCGCCGCCCCAGAGCTTGGCGACCGCGCCGCCCGCGACATACGACGTGCCGCCGGTCGAGACCGGCCGCCCGTCGAGATAGCCCACCAGGTATTCGCCCGAGCCGTCCGTGGCGGCGCGACGGCGCTCGGCGAGCTGTTCGTCGGTGACCGGCTGGAGCGGCGTCTCGAACGCCGCCGACTCCACCGCCCGGAAGTCCTCGACCTGCCGGCGCTCCACCGCGGGCTCGGTCGTGATGTCGACCGGCGCCTCGAGGTCGGGGCGCGCAGCGGTCAGGTCGAGCACGAGCACCGCGAGGCGCTCCTTCTCCTCGGCGCCGCGGGAGAGCAGCGCGTCGACCAGGGCCGCCGGCCGGGTGCGGGCACTGAGCCCGTGCCAGTAGAGCGCCGGACGCTGCCACTCCCGCGCGATGGCCTCCGCGTCGGCGATGAGCGCGGTCGCCGGACGCTCCGAGTCGACGTTGTAGACGCCGGTGTCGTAGACGAATCCGTTGTCGTAGCGCACGATGTCGAAACCGTCGGCCCGGAGGTGCTCGCTCTCCGGCGGCACCCAGAAGCTCGCGGACGCTGCGCGAATCAGTTGGTCGACGTTCACCCCGCCGACGATAGACCGCCCGGGTCAGGCGCCGATCGTCATCCGCAGCGTGCGCTCGTTGCCGCACGAGACGAAGCCGAAATCGCCGAGCACGTCGGCGAGTTGCGGCTGCGCCTTGGCGATCGCGATGCGGCAGCCGGCGCCCTGCGCGCGGCCGAGCCGATCGCGGGTCAGCGCGCGGTAGACGCCGCGGCCCCGCGCCCAGCCCGCCGTCGCACCACCCCAGAGCACGGCCAGGTCGTCGCGGGTGGTGAGGGTTGCCGATCCGGCCGGCCGGCCGTCGACCATCGCGAGCAGGTGGGTTTCGAAGCGGTCGGTGCCCTGGGCGTGGCGCCGGGCGATGTCCAGGTCGTCCGGCTGCGAGCGGTGCACCTCCCACGAGTCCTGGTCGACCGTGCGCAGCATCCGCACCTCGGCGTCGTCGCCCGGCTCGTGCACCTCGATCGCCGGGTCGAGCCCATCCGGTGTCGTGGCGCGGTCGAGCTCGACGGCGAAGACCGCGTGCTGGTCGGCGACCTGCGCCCCGGCGGCGAGCAGCGCGTCCTCCAGGCCGCGCGGCGCACTGGTGTCGGTCAGGCCGTGCCACCACACCGCGGTGCGGCCCCAGGCCCGCGCCTGCGCCACCACGTCACGGATCAGCTCCCGCGGCTCACGCTCGCCCCGTATGTCGAAAACCCCTGCGTCGTAGCGGTATCCGGTGTCGAAGCGGACCATCGTGAAGTCGTCGGTGACGAGCCGGGGCGCCGAGGGCGGAACCACGCAGCTCGTCATCGCCAGGGGCATCGAGAGCGTCGGAGGCATGCCCTCGACGGTACGAAAAATCTCGCGCTGCCCGCGGATCTGCACGCAGTGTGGACGCAATCTGAACGCAATCTTTACGTGTCGGTAGCGTCGCCGCAGCCGTCGAGCGCCGGCCGGGCACCCGGCGAGTCGTGGTGCGGCCGCCGGTTTCCGTACGATGGTCCGCGGCTCCCGCCATACACCGCCTTCATTCGTAAAGGAAGACCTGTGCTCCGCACCCACGACGCCGGCACGCTGCGTGCCGACAACGCCGACCAGACCGTCACGCTCGCCGGGTGGGTGGCCCGGCGGCGCGATCACGGCGGGGTGGCCTTCCTCGATCTGCGCGACGCCAGCGGCGTCGTGCAGGTGGTCGCCCGCGACGAGGTGCTGACCGGTGCGGCCCACGCGCTGCGCAACGAATACGTCATCCAGGTCACCGGCGTGGTTCGTCCGCGCGACGCCAAGGACGTCAACCCCGACCTGCCGACCGGTGAGGTCGACGTCGTGGCCGACACGATCGAGGTGCTCAGCGAGGCCGCGCCGCTGCCGTTCCAGATCGACGAGCGAATCAACGTCGGCGAGGAGACGCGGCTGAAGTACCGCTACCTCGACCTGCGTCGGCCCGCGCAGGGCGACGCGCTGCGGCTGCGCTCGAAGGTCAACGCCGCGGCCCGCAGCGTGCTGGCCGAGCGCGACTTCGTCGAGATCGAGACGCCGACGCTGACCCGCTCGACCCCGGAAGGCGCCCGCGACTTCCTGGTGCCGGCCCGCCTGCAGCCGGGCAGCTGGTATGCGCTGCCGCAGAGCCCGCAGCTGTTCAAGCAGCTGCTGATGGTCGGCGGCATGGAGCGCTACTTCCAGATCGCCCGCTGCTACCGCGACGAGGACTTCCGCGCCGACCGGCAGCCGGAGTTCACCCAGCTCGACATCGAGATGAGCTTCGTCGAGGAGGACGACGTCCTCGAGCTCGGCGAGGCGATCGCCAAGGCGCTGTGGCGGGTCATCGGCGTCGAGCTGGAGACGCCGTTCCAGCGCATGACCTATGCCGACGCGATGCGCCGCTTCGGCACCGACAAGCCCGACCTGCGCTTCGACCTCGAAATCGTCGAGTGCACAGACCTTTTCAAGGACACCACGTTCCGCGTCTTCCAGGCGCCGTATGTCGGTGCCGTCGTCATGCCCGGCGGCGCCTCTCAGCCGCGCCGCCAGCTCGACGGCTGGCAGGAGTGGGCCAAGCAGCGCGGCGCGCGCGGGCTGGCCTACGTCCTCGTGCAGGAGGACGGCACGCTGACCGGGCCGGTCGCCAAGAACCTCACCGAGGCCGAGGTGGCCGCGCTGCCGGGCCACGTGGGCGCCAAGCCGGGCGACTGCATCTTCTTCGCCGCGGGCGAGCCCAAGCCCTCGCGCGCCCTGCTCGGTGCCGCGCGGCTGGAGATCGGCCGGCGCTGTGACCTGATCGACGAGTCGAAGTGGTCGTTCCTCTGGGTGCTCGACGCGCCACTGTTCGAGCCGGCCGCCGACGCTGTCGCGTCCGGTGACGTCGCCGTCGGTGCCGGCGCGTGGACCGCGGTGCACCACGCCTTCACGATGCCCAAGAAGGAGTTCCAGGAGACCTTCGACGCAGACCCCGGCGAGGCGCTCGCCTACGCCTACGACATGGTCTGCAACGGCAACGAGATCGGCGGCGGCTCGATCCGTATCCACCGCAAGGACATCCAGGAGCGGGTCTTCGAGGTCATGGGGCTGTCGGAGGAGGAGGCGCAGGAGAAGTTCGGATTCCTGCTCGAGGCGTTCCAGTTCGGCGCGCCGCCGCACGGCGGCATCGCCTTCGGCTGGGACCGCATCTGCGCGTTGCTTGCCGGCACCGACTCGATCCGCGAGGTCATCGCGTTCCCGAAGTCCGGCGGCGGCTTCGACCCGCTGACGTCCGCCCCGACGCCGATCACGCCGCAGCAGCGCAAGGAAGCCGGCGTGGACGCCAAGGCTGAGAAGGTCGACAAGGCTGAGAAGGACGCCGCCGAGAAGGCAGACGTCTCGGAGAAGACGGAGGTCTCGGAGAAGGCAGAGCAGAAGGGCGGCGGCGCAGCCGAATAGCGACCGCAGCCGCTCTCACCGAGAGGCACAACACCGCATCGAGCGGACCACGAAATCCGACGGATTTTATGGTCCGCTCGATGCGTGTGTGGTCCGCTCGGTCGCTCAGCTTGCGAAGCGCGCGGAGGCGAGCTGGCGCGAGTGCGCGACGAGGGCACCGGTGGAGTCCCAGACCTGGGCGTCCTCGTTGAGCAGGCCACCGGCGACGTGCTCGGTGGTGAGGCGCAGCTGCAACCAGCCGGGGGCGGGCACCGCGCGCACGTAGCCGGTGAACTCCACCGTCGGCACCCAGCCGACCGAGCCGAGGTCGAACGACACCGGCGGGAAGGCGTCGAGCACGAGCAGCAACCCGGCGGGGTCGATGTCGGCCTCGTCGATCAGCCGGATCCAGCCGCGCATCTCGCCGGTGCCGCTCGGCCGGCCGAGCGCCCACCCGATCGTCGCCGGGTCCATCCGCACGTCCCAGCGTTTGAGGAAGCCGGAGTTCATCATCATGGACGGCGGCGCATCCGAGCTCGGCACACACTCCTCGGGCGGCGGAATCGCAGGTGCCGCAGTCGTTTTCAGCACCGGATCGGCGTAGCGCCCGAGGTCGCCGAGGGTGACCAGCGCACGGAAGCGCTCGACGTCAGCCCCGTCGACCGGCTGACTCACGCGAACCTCTGCGGTTGTCATGGAGCGGCCGCTGCGCAGGATCGTCGGCTCCAGCCGCACCTCGCCGGGCCCGCTGGGGGAGAGGAACACCGCCGAGAAGCTCAGCGGGTCGCCGTGCCCGCCGGCCGCCGTGCTCGTCCGGGCGGTCGCCCTCGCGGCCAGCGACATGAGCAGGCCGCCGTTCATCGCTTCCCCGATGGCCCAGTCGTCGTGGAGTTCCCCGGTCCAGCCGTCGTCCGAAGCGCGCAGGTGCAGGGCCCGGCTGTACTCGCTCATGGCGGCAACCCTACTCATCGGTAGGCAATCAGTGCCGCAGGGATGGAGCCGGTACGACGAGCGCCGCGACATAGGTTAGCCTTCCCTTTCATGATCGCTTCTCGTCAGCGCCTGCGACGCACTGTCGCCCTCGCACTGCCCCTGTCCCTCGCCCTCCCGCTCGCCGCCTGCGGCAGCAGCGGAAGCGGTGGCTCCTCGTCGTCGTCGAACGGGTCGGCCGGCGGTTCGTCGAGCTCGACCTCCGCTGCCGCGGCCGGCGGGGCGACCTCGTCGTCGGCGGCGGCCAAGCCGACCGGCGCGATCACCGTCTACAACGCGCAGCACGAGTCGCTGGGCAAGGAGTGGATCGACGGGTTCACCAAGGCGACGGGCGTCAAGGTCAATGTCCGCAACGGCAGTGACACCGAGATGGCCAACCAGATCGTCGCCGAGGGCAAGGCGTCGCCGGCCGACGTCTTCCTCACCGAGAACTCCCCGTCGATGACGATCGTCGAGAACAAGGGCCTCTTCGCCAAGGTCGACGCCAACACGCTCGCCGACGTGCCGCAGCAATACCGCCCCTCCACCGGCATGTGGACCGGGATCGCAGCCCGCTCAACGGTTTTCGCCTACGACAAGAGCAAGTTGAAGCCCAATCAGCTGCCGGCGTCGATCATGGATCTCGCCAAGCCGGAGTGGAAGGGCCGCTGGGGCGCGTCGCCGTCCGGTGCCGACTTCCAGGCGATCGTCAGCGCCATGCTGCAGTTGAAGGGCAAGGACGCCACGCTCGCCTGGCTCAGGGCGATGAAGACCAATGCCAAGCCGTTCAAGGGCAATTCGACCGTGATGAAGGCGGTCAACTCAGGTCAGATCGACGGCGGCGTGATCTACCACTACTACTACTTCGGCGACCAGGCCAAGACCGGCGAGAACAGCAAGAACGTCGGTCTGCACTACTTCGGCAAGCAGGACCCGGGCGCCTTCGTGTCGGTCTCCGGCGGTGGCGTGCTGAAGTCGAGCAAGAACCCCACCGCCGCGCAGGCGTTCCTCAACTACGTGGTGAGCAAGCAGGGCCAGGAGGTGCTGCAGAACGGCACGTCGTTCGAATACCCGGTCGGCTCGCAGGTGCCCGCGAACAGCAAGCTCAAGCCGCTCTCGCAGCTCGGCGCGCCGGCCGTCGACCCGGCCAAGCTCAACAGCCCCGAGGTCGTCACCCTCATGCAGGACGCTGGTCTGCTCTGACCAGTCAGCCCCTCTCGCAGCGGGTGGGCGCGGCCGTGCGGTCGCGCCCACCCGTTGTGACGACGCTGCTCGCGGTCGTCGTCGCTCTTGCCGCGCTGATCCCGCTCGCCTACGTCCTCCAGTCGGCGTATGACGCAGGCTGGTCCACCGCCGAGCAGTTGATCTTCCGCCCCCGCATCGGCGAACTCTTCGCAAACACAGCCAAACTCATCGGCCTCGCGGTCCCGCTCAGCGTGCTGCTGGGGGTCGGAGCGGCGCTCGTCGTCGAACGCACCGACCTGCCCGGGCGGTCGCTGCTCGCCCTGCTCTTCGCCGCCCCGCTGGCCGTGCCGGCGTTCGTCGCCAGCTACGCGTGGGCCACCGTGTGGCCCTCGATCGGGGGCCTGTCGGGTGCCGTGCTCATCTCGGTCGCGGCCTACTTTCCGTTCGTCTACATCCCGGTGATGGCGACCCTGCGGCGCCTTGACCCGGCCGTCGAGGAGTCGGCCCGCGCGCTCGGCCTCGGACCGGCGGCGGTGCTCTGGCGCGTCGTGTTGCCGCAGCTGCGCCTGCCGATCCTCGGCGGCGCGCTGCTGGTCGCGATGCACCTGCTCGCCGAGTACGGCGCGTTCGCCTCCATCCGGTTCGACACCTTCACCACCGCGATCTACGACCAGTTCCAGTCGACCTTCGCCAGCGCGGCAGCCTCGATGATGGCCGGCGTGCTGGTGCTCTGCTGCCTGCTGCTCCTGATCGGCGAGGCCGGCGTGCGCGGCCGGCAGCGCTACGCGCGGCTCGGTCCTGGCGTGGCCCGCCGCGGTCGCCCGGCGCGCCTCGGGTGGTGGAGCCTGCCGGTATGGGTCGGGGTGCTCGTCGTGCTCGCCACCACCCTCGGCGTGCCCGGCTGGAGCATCACCCGCTGGCTGATCAGCGGCGGAAATGCAGTCTGGACAAGCGATCTGGTGTCGACGCTGCTCACGACCACGGTCTACGGCGTGATCGCCGGGGTGGTCACCGTGGCAGCTGCGCTGCCGATCGCCTGGCTCGCCGTGCGGCATCCCGGCCGCTGGGTGCGGGCCCTGGAAGGGTCGACGTTCGTGGCGGCGTCCATCCCCGGCATCGTCGTCGGCCTGGCCTTCGTGTCCTACGCGATCCGCTACGCGCAGCCGCTCTATCAGACCGCGCCGCTGCTGGTCGCGGCCTATGCCGTGCTGTTCCTGCCCCGCGCGGTGGTGACCTTGCGGGCTGGCATCGCGCAGGCGCCGCCGTCGCTGGAGGAGGCCGCGCGCTCACTCGGGGCGAGCGCGCCGGCGGCATTCGTGCGCGTCGCCCTGCGCCTCATCGCACCGACCGTCGGAGCGTCGATCGCGTTGAGTTTCCTCGGGATCGCCGGCGAACTCACCGCGACGCTGCTCCTCGCGCCGACCGGGACCCGCACGCTCGCGACCGAGTTCTGGGCGTTGTCGGGGGAGATCGACTATGCGGGAGCTGCGCCATACGCGTTGTTGCTGGTGGTGCTGTCGCTGCCGATGACATATCTGTTGTTCCGTCAGTCCAGGAAGGTGGCCGGCCTGTGACCGCTGGCGAGATCGGGCTCGAGGCGCGTCGCCTCACCAAGTCGTATGCCGGGGCGCCCGTCCTGCAGGACGTCGACCTCGATGTGGCAGCGGGTTCCGTTGCGGCAGTAGTGGGTCCGTCGGGTTGCGGCAAGACGACGCTGCTGCGGTGCATCGCCGGTTTCGAGACGCCGGAGGCGGGCCAGGTGCGCATCGACGGCCGGGACGTGGCCGGGTCCGCATGGGTGCCGGCGCATCGGCGCCGGGTCGGCTACGTCGCCCAGGACGGCGCGCTCTTCCCGCATCTGACCGTCGGTCAGAACGTCGGCTTCGGCCTGCCGCGGCGGGAGCGGTCGGCCGCCCGGATCGGTGAGCTGCTCGAAGGGGTCGCGCTCGATGCCGACATGGCTCGCCGGCGTCCCGATCAGCTGAGTGGTGGCCAACAGCAACGGGTTTCGCTGGCGAGGGCCCTCGCTCTGCGTCCTCGGGTGATGCTTCTCGACGAGCCGTTCTCGGCGCTCGACACCGGGCTGCGCGCTCGCACCCGCGAGATCGTCGGCGACGTGCTGCGCGGAGCAGGCATCACCACGGTGCTGGTCACCCACGACCAGGAGGAGGCGCTGTCGTTCGCCGACCAGGTCGCGGTGATGGCGCGCGGCGGTTTCCGTCAGGTGGGGTCACCGACCGACGTCTACCTGCACCCCGCGGACCTGGAGACCGCCCGATTCACCGGCGAGACGGTCGAATTGCGGGCGACCGCGGCGGACGGCCGGGTCGAGACACCGTTCGGCGCGGCGGCTGTCGACACCGACCTGACCGGCCCGGTGCGCATGGTGCTGCGACCGGAGCAGGTCGAGGTGCGGGCCGCTGATGATGCGCCCGACAACGCCGACGCGGCGGTCGTCGAGCAGGTCGACTTCCGCGGCGATCACGTGCGGGTGCGAGTGGGTCTGCCGGGGGAGACGGAGCCGCTGGTGCTGCGTGCCGCCACGGTCGCCGGTCTGCGGGTGGGTGACCGGGTGCGGCTGCGAATCTCGGGTGAGGCCAACGTGTTTCCGGACCGTGACTGACCGCGACGCTCAGTCCCGTGGCCGGTCGAGGTCACGGGCGGCGGCAGCGATGAGGTCGGCGAGTTCGGTCGGCCGGCGTCTGACGCGTCGGACCCAGCGAAGCCCGACGCACGAAGCGCGTAGTCGCGGAATGAGTAGTCGTAGCTCGACTCTGACACCCATTCCGGACAGGGGACGTCCTGCAACCGGCTACGCGGCGACGTGTGCGTGGCCGGGCATGCGGCCGGGGGTGAGGTCCCAGGTGACGCCGTCGGGGCGGACGTGTGCCATGAACCCGTGGCGGTGGACTTCGTGGTGGTGCCGGCAGCAGAGCATGGCGGAGTTGGTGAGGCTGGTTTCGCCGCCGGCCCACCAGGGTCTGACGTGATGGACTTCGCAGAAACCTGGCGGTCGATCGCACCCGGGGAAGGTGCACCCGCCATCGCGTATGACGACGGCCGCGCGTAAACCCTTGGTCACCAGGCGTTCTCGCCGGCCCACATCCAACGGCTGACTCGGCCCACCCAACACCGCCGGGATCAGCTCCGCATCACACGCTGCCCTTCGGGCGGCTCCCGCATCGAGCACGTCACCGCTCGGGGTGGTCGCCCCGCCGAGCCCTTCGGTCAACGCCGTCAGGTCCATGGTCAGCAGGATCGTGGCAGCCGACCCGACGGGTGCCGCCTCACCGGCAGCAACCTTCGCGCCCGCAGCGATCAGCTCCATCAATGCGTCCGCCCGGCGTTTGCCCGGAGTCCGTTCGTCCCGCACGGTCTGGGTGGTGCCCGATCCGGCGAGACCGGAACCGTCGGTGCCGACGGTGGCGGGCAGTGGCGCGGACCCGGCCGTGATCGCCGCCTTCAACACCGCGGCATTCGCGGGTGCCAACTCGGCCACCAACCGGGTCATCCCGGTGGCAGTCGTGCCCACGTCAACGTTTCGACCTGTTCAAGTTTCGCGTCCTGCACGGAGAGCGCTTCGGTGGCGTAGGTGGCGAGGATCTTCCGGGTCAACGCCTGCACACCACGTGCACCCAACGCCGGGTCCAGTTGCAGGAACCACGCCAACACTTCACTCCGGCCGGCGGTCGGGATCACCGGCGTCACCTTGTCCGCATTGGTCAACGCCGCCCGCGCGGTCGACACCGTGCACGGCCCTCGTGCGACCGCTGCCGCGATGACCGCGTTCTTCCGCTCCCGGCACGCCTCGGTGACCACCGCGATCGACTTCGCCTCCGCCGGTTCGATCGGCACCCCGGAAGCTTCGGCGTGACGGCATACCCATTGCGTGGTGTTCGCCGCTGTCGAGCTCGCGACCGTCCCACGGTCCACCGCGTCAGCGGTGACCACCGCAGCAACCTGCGCCGACCGCCCATGCAACCGCAACAACACCTGCGTCAGTGACTCCACTTGCCCGTCGCCGAGCTGGTGCACCACCTCCGGCACCTCATCCAGCAACGCGGCAAGCTCTCGCACTCGGTCCAGCACCGCCGGCCCACGACCCGGCTCAACCGGCACCCGAACCGCCTCGGCAGGCAGCTCCGGACACTCCGGCAGCGGCACAGCAGAATCGAGAGACATGGCCCGAAACTCCTTCCGCCGCAGTGGTTTTCGTCGTGTGATCATCATACAGCTGACCACTGACAGCCGAGGGTCAATCGAACATATATCGCAACAAATCGAGTAAGATTCACTCCGCCAGTCGCCGGCTGCCCCACGCGTGCGCGACGGCGTAACCCAGGCCGTCGTACACCGCACGCGCGCGGTCGTTGTCGGCATACATGCCGAGGGTGCACACGCCATACCGTTCGAGCGACCAGCGGGTCAGGGCCGCGATGAGCGCCAGGCCGAGCTGCCGGCCCCGCATGTCCGGATGCACCACGATGCCGGTCAGGTGCGGCGCACCACCCTGCGTCAGATGTATGGCGCCGGCCGCGATCAGCCGGCCCTCCGCGCGGGCGCCGAGCCATGTGGTGGTGATGCCGCTGCCCGGCTCCGACTCGGCGGTCGGGTTCCCGATCTCGTTGAGCGCCAGGATGTCTCGCGCATCGGCGACATCGTCCAGGGGGACCAGTTGACGTTCGGCGTCGACGACCGGCGGCATGCTGGTGGTCCACATCCAGTCCCAGTCGCCGCCGGGACGCAGGCGGTCGCCGAACACCTCGGCGAGCATCCCGACCTGCGACCGCTCGACCGACACCGCATCGACCGACGCCGGCAACTCCGCCGCCGCAAACTCCAGCAGGGCCCGCACCTGATCGTCCGGCCCGATCGCGGTCAGGCTACGGATCCTGCGCGAGTGCGACAGCCGCTCGAAGGCGACAGCGTCGCCGACCGACCAGATGTCCCCGACATGCGGCCTCGGCAGGTCCCATCGCACGAACGGGTCGTCACCCCACCGCTCGTGCAGTGCGGCTGCGGGCAGGCGGCGGATCGGGGTGTCTGACACGGACGTTAGCGTGGCACGCGTGTCGGACGATCTCTTCGCCGCCGCCGGTGAGACCGCTGGCGGCGATGCCACCACGCCGCCGCTCGCCGTGCGGATGCGGCCGCGCGCGATCGAGGAGGTGCGGGGGCAGAGTGACGCCCTGAAGCCAGGAAGTCCGCTGCGGCGGCTGATCGAGGGCGCGCGCGGCGCGGCCGGTCCGATGTCGGCGATCCTCTGGGGGCCGCCGGGCACCGGCAAGACCACCCTCGCTCACCTCGTCGCGACCGCCGCCGAACGCCGCTTCGTGGAGCTGTCCGCGATCAACGCCGGCGTCAAGGACGTCCGCGCGGTCATGGAGCAGGCCACCCGCGACCGTGACCTCTACGGCCGGCAGACCGTGCTCTTCCTCGACGAGATCCACCGCTTCAGCAAGGCACAGCAGGATGCGTTGTTGCCCGGTGTCGAAAACCGCCTGGTCGTACTCGTCGCGGCGACGACCGAGAACCCGAGCTTCAGCGTGATCGCCCCGCTGTTGTCCCGGTCGATCCTGGTGCGTCTCGAGTCGCTGACCGACGACGACATCGCGCACCTGCTCGACGACGCGGTCGCCGAAAATCGTGGTCTTGCAGGCGAATTCGCGCTCTCCGAGCAAGCCCGCGACCATCTCGTGCGAATGGCGGGAGGCGATGCGCGGCGCTCGCTCACCGCGCTCGAAGCCGCCGCCGGAGTCGCGCTCGACGCCGCGGGCGCCGGTGCCGAACGCCCGGTGTCGATCGAGGTCGCCCACACCGAGCAGGCGATGGCGACCGCCGCGGTGCGCTACGACCGCGCGGGCGATCAGCACTACGACGTCGCGAGCGCGCTGATCAAGTCGATGCGTGGCAGTGACGTCGACGCCTCCCTGCACTACCTCGCTCGCATGCTCGAGGCGGGGGAGGACCCGCGGTTCATCGCCCGGCGCATCGTCATCAGCGCGAGCGAGGACGTCGGCATGGCCGACCCGACCGCCCTGCAGACCGCGACCGCGGCGATGCACGCCGTGGCGCAGATCGGCATGCCGGAGGCGCGGATCATCCTGGCACAGGCGGTCGTGCACAACGCGCTCGCGCCGAAGTCCAACGCGTCCTACAAGGGCATCAACGCCGCGATCGAGGACGTGCGCGCCGGACGCGGGGGAGCGGTGCCGCCGCACCTGCGTGGCAGTGGGTATGCCGGGGCAGCCGCGCTCGGCCACGGCGACGGCTATCGCTACAGCCATGACGAGCCGGGCGGCGTCGGACCACAGCAGTTCCTGCCGGACGACCTGGTCGACGCCGACTACTACCACCCGACCGATCGCGGCTGGGAGCAGTCGCTGGGCCCGCGCTGGGCCTCGCTGCGGGGCGTGATCAAGGGCGGCGGCACCGGCTCACAGTGAGCGCACGGCGTAAACAAGTAACAATCACGTTTCAAGTGGGGTAAAGCCCGGTCAAGGCGTCCCGATCGTGACACCGTGCCCACGGCGCATGGTGCGCGGTGGAATCGGGAGGAACGTCAAGATGCGTTGGTCGAGCAAACTTGCAGTGGCGGCAGTTGCAGTCGCGATGCCGTTGGCAGCGTGCAGCAGCAGCGGTCCCGGTAGCAACCAGTCGGACGCGGCGTCGAGCGGCACCGCGCGGGGCACCGCCAAGAACTCCGCGATGGACGCGTCGGTCAAGGGCCCGGCGCCGGAGATCAAGGGCGCCAAGACCGGCGGCACCCTCACGATCACGACCGGCGATTCGGCGCCGCCGACCTTCGACCCGGCCGGCGCCTACTACGTGCTGTCGATCGCCACGCTCTCGGAGCTGGTGACCCGCAGCCTGACCGGCTACCAGATCAAGGACGGCACGCCGACGCTCGTGCCGGACATGGCCGCCGACCTCGGCACGCCGTCGGCGGACGGGCTCACCTGGACCTTCAAGCTCAAGCCGGGCATGAAGTACAGCAACGGTCAGCCGGTCAAGGCCGAGGACTACGTCTACGCGATCAAGCGGTCCTTCGACCCCGACCTCGGCGGCGACGGCCCGGCGCCGAGCTACCTCGCGTCATACCTGGTCGGTGGCAAGGACTACAAGGGCGTCATCGCCGACCCCAAGACCGACTTCAAGGGTGTGACCGCGCAGGGCGACGACACGGTGGTCTTCCACCTGACCCGCAAATGGCCGACGCTGCCCTACTACCTGGCGTTCCCGGCTGCCTCGCCGATCCCGCAGGCCGCCGACACCAAGGCCAACTACCAGGCCAAGCCGCTCGCGACCGGGCCCTACCAGGTCAAGTCGTTCACCAAGGGCCAGCAGTTCACCCTGGAGAAGAACCCCAACTGGGACGCCAAGTCCGACCCGATCCGGCACCAATTCCCCAACGAGATCAACGTCAAGCTCGGCGTCACCGCGCTCACCACCCAGCAGCAGATCCTGGCCAACAGCGGCACCGGCTCGACCACCGTCGACGTCACCGGCGTCGACGCGTCGCTCGCCAGCAAGGTGAAGTCGCAGAAGGACCAGTTCGTCTTCGGTCCGTCGCCGTGCGAGTCCTACTGGCCGCTCGACACCCAGAAGATCCCGTTCGAGGTGCGCAAGGCGATCGCGGTCGCCTACCCCTACGACCAGATCCGCAAGGCCGGCGGCGTGAGCAACCTGACCTACGACCCAGCGACGATGTACGCCCCGCCGCAGGTGCCGGGTATGACGCCGTACCCGCCCAACAACGGGCTGACCGGCAAGGGACCGGGCGACCCGGCCAAGGCCAAGCAGATGCTGAAGGACGCCGGCAAGGACGGTTTCCAGCTGTCCTACTACTTCCGCAACGACGACCCGCAGCTGGTGCAGTCGAACGTCGCGCTGAAGGACGCCCTCTCCAAGGCCGGCTTCAAGGTCAAGGACGTCGGCGTGAGCAAGGAGGAGTACAGCGCCAAGCGCGTCGCGCCGAACAGTGGGATGAACGCCGGCCAGGGCATCAGCTCCTGGTGCTACGACTGGCCGTCCGGCGACTCGATCTACCCGCAGCTGTTCAGCAGCACCTCCAACGCCGAGAAGCAGCGCTCGGTCGGCAACCTCAAGGACGCCGCGATCGACAAGGAGATCGAGCAGATCAGCGCGATGGATCCGGCGGCCGCGGCACCGAAGTGGCTGGCGCTGGACAAGAAGATGACGGCCCAGCTCGTCGGTATGCCGATTTCCTACAGCAAGAGCAGCTACGTATTCGGTAGCAAGGTGCACAACGTGATCAACGACGCCAACCACGGCATGCCCGACTTCGCGCAGATCTGGGTCGGCTGACGACGGATTGCCCAAGATAAGCCGGTGGAAGTGCACAAGGTAACGATTAGGTGACCTTAGGCCGGACACAGGTGGACGTTCGCCCGGCGTGTGGCAAGTTAGTCAGGTCACATCGGGCGGGGGCGCACAAGGGTGTGACCACCATTCGACATCGGTGTCCGTCGATCGCGGATGCCCGGATTTGTGTACGTGTTGTAGTTACGTCGATTGACCTGGAGGATCGATGACCGCTGGACCCGGTGGCGTCAACGAGACGCTGCAGGAGGTGGCCGCGACCGAGTCGGCCGCCGGCAGCAAGGGTTCGCTGACCGAGGGCAAGGGCGGCGGCAAGGGTGGCCTCCAAGGCCGCTCGCCGATGCAGATCGCGCTCACCCGGCTGCGGCGGGACAAGGTCGCGATGGTCTGCCTCGGTGTGGTCCTGCTCTTCGTGCTCATCGCGATCTTCGCCCCGGTGCTGGCCGGCATCGAGGGTCAGTCGCCGACGACGCCGCACTACGACCTCATCGGCGGCGACAACCTGCCGACGTTCTACACCAACGCCGACCACTGGCTCGGTGTCACGGCGGGCACCGGGTACGACGTGTTCGCCCGTTTCGTCTACGGCATCCGGCCGTCGTTCCTGATCGCCATCTCGGCCGCGATCCTGACCACCATCATCGGCGTCGTGCTGGGTCTGCTCTCCGGCTTCTTCGGCGGCCTCTGGGACACCGTCATCGGCTGGCTGGTCGACTTCGTGCTGTCGCTGCCGGTGCTGCTCTTCGCGATCGCGCTCGTGCCGGTGCTCTCGCAGTGGTTCATCGGCAACGAGCCGACGCAGTCGCAGACCCAGGTCGTGCGCGTCGTGGTGATGATGATCGTGCTGGTCGGCTTCGGCTGGGCCAGCACCTGCCGCCTGGTGCGCGGCGAGGTCCTCGCGATGCGTCAGCGCGAGTTCGTGCAGGCCGCGCGGGCGCTCGGCTCCCCGACGCCGCGGCTGCTCTTCAAGGAGATCCTGCCCAATCTCACGAGCATCATCCTGGTCTCGATCACCACCGCGATCCCGGCCTACATCGGCATCGAGGCGGGGCTGTCCTACCTCGGCGTCGGGCTCACCGCGCCGACCGCCGACTGGGGCCTGGACATCTCGCTCGCGCAGCAGCAGATGCAGAACTTCGCGCTGCCGCTGCTGGTGCCGCTGCTCGGCCTCCTGATCCTCGTGCTCTGCCTCAGCCTGCTCGGCGACGCCGTCTCCGACGCCTTCAACCCGAACACCCGCCGATAACAACCCCAAGGACCCCGGCAACCGCCGGACGCACAAAACAAGGAGAACTCACGATGCGCAGGACCAAGCTTGTCGCGCTGTCGACGTCCGGTGTGCTGGCTCTCACGCTGGCCGCATGCAGCAGCAGCGGCCCGGGAGGAAGCAGCAACAAGTCAGGTGACGGCGGCGCCGCCAACTCGTCGCTGAATGCCGAGAACAGCAAGGCCGCCGAACTCGGCCAGGACGCCAAGGCAACCGGTCCCGCCCCGGCGGTCGCCGGCGCCAAGACCGGCGGCACCATCTACATCAACGACGCGAGTGCGCCGCCGACGATGGACCCGTCGGGCATCTACTACACCGACTCCGGTTCGATCGCCGGTGACCTGCTCTACCGCACGCTGACGCAGTACAAGATCATCAACGGCAAGGCCGTCCTGGTGCCGGACCTCGCGACCGACCTCGGCCAGCCGTCCGCCGACGGCATGACCTGGAAGTTCAAGGTCAAGAGCGGCATCAAGTACTCCGACGGCAGCCCGGTCAAGCTGGAGGACTACGTCTACGCGATCAAGCGCTCCTTCGCGACCGACACCGTCGCGGCCAACGGCACGCAGTACCAGATGGAGTTCCTGAAGGGCGGCGACAAGTACAAGGGCCCGTTCAAGGACAAGGGTGCGTTCCCCGGCGTCACCACCGAGGGCAGCGACACGCTGGTCTTCCACCTGAGCAAGAAGATGCCGACGTTCAACTTCTTCGCCACCTTCCCGCAGTTCAGCCCGATCCCGCAGGCCAAGGACACCCAGGCCAACTACCAGCTGAAGCCGCTCACGACTGGCCCCTACAAGGTCGACTCCTACACCAAGGGCCAGAAGCTGATCGTCTCCAAGAACTCCAACTGGGACCCCAAGACCGACCCGTCGCGGCACCAGTACCCGGACAAGATCCAGGTCAACTTCAACGCCACCGCGCTGCAGAGCCAGCAGCAGATCCTGAACAACAGCGGCACCGGCTCCACCTCGGTGGACGTCAACCCGATCGACTCCTCGCTCGCGGCTCAGGTGACCGGTCAGAAGAAGAGCCAGTTCGTGCAGGGCCCGTCGGCGTGTGAGTACTACGTCGAGATGGACACCCGCAAGATCCCGCTCGAGGTGCGCAAGGCGATCGCGGTCGCCTACCCGTACAACCAGATCCGCAAGGCGCAGCAGCTGGCCTCGGTCAACTTCGAGCCGGCCACCACCTACGCGGCGCCGAGCCTGCAGGGCTTCCAGAAGTACCCGCCGGTCAACAACGCGACCGGTGAGGGCAACGGCGACCCGGCCAAGGCCAAGCAGATGCTGCAGGCAGCCGGCAAGAGCGGCTTCGAGCTGAGCTACTACTTCCGCAACGACAAGCCGCAGCGCGTCCAGGCCAACAACGCCAAGAAGGCGGGCCTGGAAGCAGCCGGCTTCAAGGTCAAGGACATCGGCATCAGTGGCGAGGAGTACACCACCAAGATCGCCGACCCGAACGCGCCGGTGAACATGGGCCAGGGTACGCCCGGCTGGTGCTACGACTGGCCGACCGGTGACTCGGTCTACCCGCCGCTGTTCAACGGCGCGGGCATCTCGCAAGGCCTGTCAGTGGGTCAGTTCAAGAACCCGGCCATCACCGCGAAGATCAACCAGATCCAGCAGATGGACCCGAAGCAGGCCGGCGCTCAGTGGGCCGCGCTCGACAAGCAGCTGATGAGCGAATTCCTGCCGGCTCTGCCCGACTACTACAACCTGTCGACCGCCGTCTTCGGCACGCAGGTGAAGAACGTCGTGCTGAACCCGAACAACTCGATGCCGAAGATGTCGGAGATGTACGTCGGCTGACGCTGATCCGACATCAGTAACGATCCCGTGGGTGTGGCGGCGTAGGCCGCCGTCGCACCCACGGGTCGTGTCCGGAATCCGCTGTTTCTCGAAAGGCGCCTCACTCGATGATCGTCTACCTCGCCCGACGGCTGCTGCTCGCAGCGTCGGTGCTGGTCGCCACGATCGTGCTCACCTTCGGCCTGTTCTTCACCGGGCCGGCCAAGGATGCCGTCGCATACCAGCTGTGCGGCACCCACTGCACGACCGACGTGGTCAAGGCCACCAACCATCGGCTCGGTCTGGACGAGCCGGTCATCAACCAGTTCGGCACCTACCTCAAGGGACTGGTCGCCGGCCGGGAGATCAAGAGCAACGGCCAGGTGATCGGGAAGTGTGACGCCCCCTGCCTCGGCTGGTCCTACATCCAGAGCCAGTCGGTGACCACCATGGTCAAGAACGCCTTGCCGGTGACGCTCTCGATCGTGTTCGGCAGCATGCTCATCTTCGTGCCGCTCGGCCTGCTGCTCGGCGTGGTCTCCGGCCGCAACCGCGGCTCACCTCTCGACCGGGTGCTGGTCGGCACCTCCCAGGTGATCAGCAACGTGCCCTACTACGCGGTCGCGCTGATCCTCAACCTGTACCTCATCTTCCAGTGGCACCTACTGCCCGGCACGCAGTACGTCCCGATCTCGCAGGACTTCGGCGGCTGGTTCAAGGGCTTCCTCGGCATCTGGATCATCTTCGGTCTGTTCAACGCCATGCTCTACGTGCGTTTCGTGCGGACCTTCATGATCAACACGCTGTCCCAGGACTACGTGCGCACCGCCCGCTCGAAGGGCATCTCCGAGCGCAAGGTGGTCTGGGGCCACGCGCTGCGCGCGACTCTCGCGCCATACCTGACCCTGCTGGGCCTCGACATCGGACTCAGCCTGGCCGGTGCGATCTTCACCGAGCAGATCTTCAACGTGCAGGGTCTCGGCCAGCTGGCGATCCGCTCGCTCGGCCAGAGCGACCTGCCGGTGATCGCCGGCACGGTGCTGGTCGGTGCGGTGTTCATCATCCTGGCTAACCTGATCGTTGACCTGCTCTACGTCGTCGTCGACCCCACGGTGAAACTCACATGACAGACACTCTGGCCGGTGCCGCGGCACCGCTGCCCGGCTCCACGCGGCGCCCGCCGCTGGACCCCAACGCGGAACTCCTCCTGGAGGTCAAGGACCTCCAGGTGCAGTTCCCGACCGAGGACGGCATGATCAGCGCCGTCAACGGCGTCTCCTACGAAGTGCGCGCCGGGCAGACCCTGGCGATCGTCGGCGAGTCCGGTTCCGGCAAGAGCGTCTCGTCGATGGCGATCATGGGCCTGCACGACATGAGGCGCACCCGGATCAGCGGCTCGATCCTGCTGGACGGCCAGGAGCTGGTCGGCGCCTCGCAGGAGAAGTTCCGGTCGATCCGCAGCGAGACCGCGGCGATGATCTTCCAGGACCCGCAGTCCTCCCTGCACCCGCTGAAGAAGGTCGGTGCGCAGATCGCCGAGGCCTATCGGGCCCACCACAAGGTGTCCAAGGCGGTCGCCGCCAAGCGTGCGGTCGAGATGCTCGACCGGGTGGGTGTGCCCAACCCGGACAAGCGCGCCAAGCAGCTGCCCGGGGAGTTCTCCGGCGGCATGCGGCAGCGCGCGATGATCGCGCTCGGTCTGGTCAACGACCCCAAGTTGCTGATCGCCGACGAGCCGACCACCGCGCTCGACGTCACGGTGCAGGCGCAGATCCTCGACCTGATGAACGACCTGCAGGCGGAGTTCGGGTCGGCGATCATCATGATCACCCACGACCTCGCCGTGGTCGCCGAGATCGCCGACTACGTGATGGTGATGTATGCCGGGCGCAGCGTCGAGTTCGGCACCGCGCCGCAGGTGCTGGCCCAGCCGCGCCACCCCTACACCTGGGGTCTGCTGAGCTCGGTGCCGTCCCTCACCGCCGACGTCGGCAGCGAGCTCAACCCGATCGCGGGCAACCCGCCGAGCCTGCTCAACCTGCCGAGCGGCTGCTCGTTCCGGCCGCGCTGCAAGTACTCCGACCGGGTCCCCGGCGACCGTTGCGCGGCCGAGCTGCCCGCCTTCGCCGACGTGCCGGGAGAGCCGGGCCGGCTGTCCCGCTGCTTCCTGCAAGACCCTGCCGCGATCTTCGCCGACGAAGTCGCCCCGACGCTGGAGTGATCGATGACCGACAACACCACTGACGCGGCAGCCGCCGCCGACGGAGTCCCGCTCGGCAAGCATCGGGCGCCCGAGGAGACCGACCGGACGGTCGCGCCGACCGAGCACACCGAGACGATCGTGCACGAGTCGAAGCGCGAGCGGGAGCCGCTGCTGCAGGTCACCGACCTGGTCAAGCACTTCCCGGTCAAGGAGTACAGCGGCCTGTTCCCCAAGACGCTGCTGACCCACGCCGTCGACGGCGTCAGCTTCGACCTGGCCAAGGGCGAGACCCTCGGCCTGGTAGGGGAGTCCGGTTGTGGCAAGACCACGACCGGTCGCCTGATCACCCGGCTGCTCGACCCGACCTCGGGCTCCATCGAATTCGAGGGGCGCGACATCGCCCGGCTGAAGGAGAAGGACCTGCGGCCGATGCGCCGCGACATGCAGCTGATCTTCCAGGACCCCTACGGGTCGCTGAACCCGCGCTTCACCGTGCTGAAGATCATCGGCGCCCCGCTGGAGATTCACGGCCTGGTCCCGAAGAACAAGATCAAGGACCGGGTGCAGGAGCTGCTCGAGCTGGTCGGTCTGAACCCCGAGCACGTCAACCGCTACCCGAACGAGTTCTCCGGTGGTCAGCGTCAGCGCATCGGCATCGCCCGGGCGCTCGCGGTCGAGCCGAAGCTGATCGTCGCCGACGAGCCGGTGTCCGCGCTCGACGTGTCGATCCAGGCGCAGGTGATGAACCTGATGGGCAAGCTGCGCCGCGAACTCGGCATCTCGTTCGTCTTCATCGCCCACGACCTCGGCATCGTCCGGCACTTCTGTGACCGGATCGCGGTGATGTACCTCGGCAAGATCGTCGAGATGGGCGACCGCGAGGACATCTACGAGCGGCCGCAGCACCCCTACACGCAGGCGCTGTTGTCCGCCGCGCCGGACCTCAACGTGGTGCGCGGTGCCGAACCCGGCGAGCGGATCCGGCTGGTCGGCGACTTGCCGAGCCCGATCAACCCGCCGAGCGGTTGCCGCTTTCGCACCCGGTGCTGGAAGGCGCAGGAGATCTGCGCGGCCGAGGAACCGCTGCTGACCCCCGAGGAAGGCAAGCCCGAGCACACCATCGCCTGCCACTTCCCCGAGGTGAAGAGCGACCTGGTCGTGGAGGTCGACGCGTCCTGAGCGGCTAGGCTTGGCGCACCATGAAACGAGTGCAGCCATGAGTGTCTCCCTCGGGGACGTCGCCGGGATGATCGCCGCGTTGGCGTTCGTCCTGCTCGTGCTGCGCACCGGTGCGGTCATCGGCAAGGCCGGCAAGGTGCTCGACGAGACCCGCGCCGGCGTTCGCGAGATCACCGACGAGACCGTGCCGTTGCTGCGCGAGGTCACCGACACCGTCGCCGCGACCAACGCGCAGATCGGCCGGCTCGACACGATCTCCTCCAACGTGGCGACCATGTCGACCAACGTCAGCGCGCTCACCTCCGTGGCCACCGCGACCGTGGGCCGGCCGCTCATCAAGGTCGCGGCCTTCTCCTACGGCGTGCGCTCGGCGCTGGACCTGCGGCGCGGCAAGACGCCGCTCGACAAGGCCGGTGATCGCCGATGAAGTGGCTCGCGATCGCCGGCGCGGGCGCGGTCGGCGCGCTGCTCGCAAGCCGCCCGGCGCGGGACGAGGCGACCCGGTTCGCCCGCGATATACGGCTCGGGATGGATCAGCGCGAGGCGCAACTGCGCGAGTCGCTCGCGCTCGACACCGGGCTCACGCTGCGCGGTGAGCGCGCCGACGGCGGCGCGCAGGCCGGCGCGCGAGCTGCACGAGCTATCGAGGGCCGCTGAGCCCCGCATCCGTCCGTATCCCTGTCCGTTATCCCCGCTCGGTAACGTGGTCTCGATACGGGCTCGCCCCTGGGGGCTCGCCCTACTCGACCACCGTTCTGCGCCGAGCCCGCTTGCACACGTAAGGAATCGATCGATCATGGAAACCGCCGAGATCCGGCGCCGCTGGCTCGAGTACTTCGAGAAGAACGGGCACGTCGTCGTGCCGTCCGCGCCGCTCATCTACGACGACCCCAACCTGCTGTTCGTCAACGCCGGCATGGTGCCGATGAAGCCCTACATGCTGGGCCAGCAGACGCCGCCGTGGCAGCGCGCCACCAGCGTGCAGAAGTGTGTGCGCACCGGCGACATCGAGGAGGTCGGCAAGACCTCCCGGCACGGCACGTTCTTCCAGATGAACGGCAACTTCAGCTTCGGCGACTACTTCAAGAAGGGCGCCATCGACCTGGCCTGGGGCCTGCTCACCACCCCGCAGTCCGAGGGCGGCTATGGCATCGACGGCGACATCCTCTGGCCGACGGTCTTCAAGGATGACGACGAGGCCTTCGCACTCTGGCGCGACCACATCGGCATCCCCGAGTCGCGGATCACCCGCCGCGACGAGAACGACAACTACTGGCACATGGGGGTGCCCGGCCCCGGCGGCCCGAGCTCGGAGATCTTCATCGACCGCGGACCCGACTACGGCGCCGAGGGCGGCCCGAGCGTCGACGAGGACCGCTACATGGAGATCTGGAACCTGGTCTTCATGCAGGACGAGCTGTCGGCGGTGCGCAGCAAGCCCGACTTCGACATCTCGGGCCCGCTGCCGACCCGCAACATCGACACCGGCATGGGCCTGGAGCGCATCGCGAGCGTGCTGCAGGGGGTGGACAACCTCTACGAGATCGACGAGGTCTACCCGGTGCTGGCCAAGGCGGCGGAGATGACCGGCACCAAGTATGGCGAGCACTCCGGCCACGCCGCGACCTCCAGCCATCCCAACGACGTGCACCTGCGCGTGGTCGCCGACCACGTGCGCTCCTCGCTGATGCTGATCGGCGACGGTGTCACCCCCGGCAACGAGGGCCGCGGTTACGTGCTGCGCCGCATGCTGCGCCGCGCGGTCCGCGCGATGCGGCTGCTCGGCTACGGCGACAAGGCGCTGCCCGAGCTGCTGCCGGTCAGCCTGGAGCGCATGCAGGCGTCATACCCCGAACTCGCCGCGGACTTCCCGCGCATCAGCCAGATCGCGTATGCCGAAGAGGACGCCTTCCGGCGCACTCTCGACCAGGGCACCACGATCCTCGACACCGCGGTCACCAAGGCCAAGCAGTCGGCGGCGTCGCTCGGCGGCACGAGCGCGCCGACGCTGCCCGGGTCGCAGGCGTTCGCCCTGCACGACACCTACGGCTTCCCGATCGACCTCACCCTGGAGATGGCGGCCGAGCAGGGCGTGCAGGTCGACCAGGACGGCTTCCGCCGGCTGATGACGGAGCAGCGGCAGCGGGCCAAGGCCGACGCGAAGGCGAAGAAGTCCGGTCACGCCGACACCGAGGTGTGGAAGGAGCTGCGCGCGCTCGGAGCCACGGATTGGCAGGCGTACCAGGCGCTTTCGACCGAGGCGAAGGTCACCGGCCTGGTCTCCGACGGCGCTCGCGTCGAGGGCCTGGGGGAGGGCAGCACCGGTCAGGTGGTGCTCGACCGCACCACGTTCTACGCCGAGTCCGGTGGCCAGATCGCCGACGAGGGCATCATCACCACACCGACCGGGCAACTGCGGGTGCGCGACGTGCAGCGGCCGGTCAAGGGCCTGGTCGTGCACACCGTCGACGTGCTGTCCGGTGAGATCACGGTCGGCGACGGCGTGCAGGCGCAGGTCGACCCCGACTGGCGGGTGGCAGCGTGTCAGGCGCACTCCGGCACGCACGTCGTGCACGCCGCGCTGCGGCAGGTGCTGGGCCCGTCGGCGCTGCAGAGCGGCTCCTACAACAAGCCGGGCTATCTGCGGCTGGACTTCGCCTGGAACGAGGGCCTCAGCAAGGCGACCCGTTCGGAGATCGAGGAGGTCGCCAACCTCGCCGTGCGGCAGGACCTGGCGGTGTCGTCGCAGTACATGACGCTGCCCGAGGCGCGCGAATGGGGCGCGCTCGCACTCTTCGGCGAGACGTATGACGAGCAGGTCCGCGTCATCGAGATCGGCGGACCGTGGTCGCGCGAGCTGTGCGGTGGCACCCACGTCGCGCACTCCTCGCAGATCGGCGCGCTCACCCTCACCGGCGAGTCGTCGGTCGGCTCCGGCGTGCGCCGCCTCGAGGCGTTCGTCGGGATGGACGCGCTGCGCTACCTGGCCAAGGAGCGCGCGCTCGTCGCCGAGCTGTCCGGCCTGGTCAAGGTGCAGCCGGACGAGTTGCCGGACCGGATCAACGAACTGCTCGCCCGGGTGAAGGACGCCGAGCGGGAGATCGGCCGGCTCAAGCAGCAGCAGCTGACCGCGCAGGCCGGCGAACTGCTGGGCAAGGCGACCGACGTCGCCGGGGTGCGGCTGCTCGCCCACGACGCCGGCGACCTCGGCGCCGACGAGGTGCGCTCGCTGGTCACCGACCTGCGCAGCCGGCTCGGCGACGGTGCGCCCAGCGTGGTCGCCGTGACCGGCGCGGCCAAGGGCCGCCCGGTGATCGTGATCGCGACCAACGGTCCCGCCCGGGACCGCGGCGTGCGCGCCGGCGATCTGGTCAAGGTCGCGGCCGGCGTGCTCGGCGGGGGTGGCGGCGGCAAGCCCGACCTCGCCCAGGGCGGTGGCACCGACCCGTCGGCGGTCGGGGCCGCACTCGACGCCGTCGAGCGCACCCTGGCGGACTGACCGGGTGGGCGAAGAACGAATGCGACGGGGCGTGCGGCTCGGCGTCGACGTGGGCAGTGTCCGCGTCGGCGTCGCGTCGTGCGACCCCGACGGGCTGATCGCGACCCCCCTCGAAACCGTGCCACGTGTCAAGGACGGGTCGGACGTTTCGCGGGTCGCCGAGCTCGCGGCCGAACACCACGCCATCGAGGTGATCGTCGGGCTGCCGCGCTCGCTGGACGGTGCCGAGCGTGCGGCGGCCGAGGGGGCGCGCGCGTGGGCGAAGGCGCTGCGGCGGCATACCCCGGCGTTGCCGGTGCGGCTGGTCGACGAGCGTATGACGACCGTCGACGCGCACCGCGCCCTGGACGCCACCGGGGTGTCGCACCGCGACCGGAGGGCGATCATCGATCAGCAGGCAGCTGTGCTTATCCTGCAAGTCGCGCTTGACTCCGAGCGCGTTTCCGGCAAGCTTGCCGGAGAAGCTGTGGGGGGTCGCAAGCCGCGGCGCAAGCCCGGGTCGGACAGGGAAGGCAGATTGTGAGTCCCGACGACAGTCCGCGCAGTCGCCGCGAGGCCCGGGAACGGGCGTCTCGATCGGCGGCTCGGCCCGCTGCCGCACCCTTCGACCAGAACGCCGTGACCGCTACCAAACGACCCGCGCCCGACATCGGCGAGGACCCGACGACCGCCATACCGAGCCGTGAGGCGCTGCGTGCGCACGCCGAGAACAGCCGGCGTCCGGAGGACACCGGACGCCGCGGCCGGTCCGACGACGAGGAGTACGTCGGAGGTATCGCCGACCTGGTCGGGCGTCAAGCGGACTACCACGGTGACGACGGCCACCGGCCGCTCTCCCGCAAGCGCGCCGGGCGCTCCTGCCTGGTGATGGTGGTGGCGCTGGTGCTGTTCATCGGCGCGCTCGGTTTCGCGGCCACCAAGATCCCGCTGCCGCACTTCGGCGGCGGCAGCAGCAGCGCCGGCGGGGACTACTCCGGCTCCGGCTCCGGCACCGTGGACATCACCGTCAAGCAGGGCGACAGCGGCGGATCGATCGCCCGCACCCTGGTCGACGCGGGAGTCGTGAAGTCGGCCGGTGCGTTCCTTGCGGTGGCCAACGGCGCCCAGCAGTTCAACCAGATCCAGCCGGGCACCTACCGGCTGCGCAAACAGATGAGCGCGTCCTCCGCCATACAGCTGATGCTCGACCCCAAGGCGTTCATCAGCACCGGCACCACGATCCGCGAGGGCCTCTGGGTGGACGAGATCTTCTCCCGGTTGTCCAAGGCCACCGGGGTCCCCCTCGCCGACTACAAGAAGGTGGACCCGGCAAGCCTCGGTCTGCCCGCCGCGGCGAACGGCAAGCTCGAGGGTTACCTCTTCCCGTCGACCTACAACTTCCCCAAGGGCGCCACCGCGCAGCAGCAGTTGAAGCTGATGGTCGACCAGGGCAAACGGCAGATCGCCTCGCTCGGGGTGCCGGCCGACCAGCTGCACCGGGTGATGACGGTCGCCTCGCTGGTGCAGGCGGAGTCCAAGCTGGGCAAGGACGGCCCGAAGGTCGCGCGCGTCATCGAGAACCGCCTCAAGGACGGTATGCCGCTGCAGTTCGACTCCACGGTGCACTTCATCGAGCAGAAGCGCGGCACGGTGACCACCACCGACGAGGAACGCCGCAGCGACAGCCCCTACAACACCTACAAGGTGAAGGGCCTGCCGCCGGGGCCGGTCGACAGCCCGGGAGCCGACGCGATCAAGGCGGCCCTGCACCCGGCGTCCGGCAGCTGGCTCTACTTCGTCACGGTCAACCAGGAGACCGGCGAGACGCTCTTCGCCGACACCTACGCCGAGCAGCAGGCCAACGAGGCGAAGTTCCGGCAGTGGTGCGCGCAGAATCCGGGCAAGTGCTGATCCGGCACCGTGCCGGGGTGCTCGGCAAGCCGATCGCCCACTCGCTCTCCCCGGTGCTGCACCGTGCCGCCTACGCCGCAGCCGGCTTGGACGACTGGTCCTACGACGCGCGGGAGTGCGACGCCTCGCAGCTGCCCGACCTGATCGCCGGGCTCGGCCCGACCTGGCGCGGGCTGTCGCTCACCATGCCGTTGAAGGAGGAGGCGCTGCTGCTGGCGTCCTCCTCGACGCCCGTCGCCCGCCAGACCGGCGCGGTCAACACGCTCGTGCGTGAGGGGTCGGACTGGGTCGGTGACAACACCGATGTGGTCGGCATCCGCGACGCGCTCTGCGAGGGCGGCGTCGCCGACCGCGGCCCGGTGGAGTCGGTGCTGGTGATCGGGTCGGGGGCGACCGCGCGCTCGGCGCTCGCCGCCGTCGCCGAACTCGGTGTCACGCGAGTGACGTTCGCGGTGCGCGGGGACGCCCGCGAGTCGACGCTCGCGCAGGCGCGCGACCACGGGATGGACGTCGAGGTGATCGACCTCACCGCGGGTGCGGCCGCCGCACCGCGCACGCCGCTCGTCATCAACACGACCCCGGGCGGCGCCGCCGACGGGCTCGCCGGCGCGATGGCGCAGGTGGCAGCCACGGCGGGCAGCCTGCCGGCACCGTGGCTGCTGCTCGACGTCGTGTATGCCGGGTGGCCGACCCCGCTCGCGGCCGTCGCCGCGACCTACGGGGCCCACGTCATACCCGGCGTGGAGATGCTGATCCACCAGGCCGCCGCGCAGTTCACCCTGATGACCGGCAAACCCGCGCCGCTGCAGGCGATGCGCGACGCTGGACGGGCTGCGGCCCAGGTTTAGCGACATGGGAAGATTTCGCCCATGCTTCGTTGGCTGACCGCAGGTGAATCCCACGGCCCCGAACTCACCGCGGTGATCGACGGGCTGCCGGCCGGGGTGGCCATCACCGCTCCCGAACTCGCCGCAGCGCTCGCCCGCCGGCGCCTGGGTTACGGGCGCGGTGCGCGGATGAAGTTCGAACAGGACAAGGTCTCGTTCGTCGGCGGAGTGCGCCACGGCCGCAGCCTCGGGTCGCCGATCGCGATCACCATCGAGAACACCGAATGGCCCAAGTGGCAGGCGGTGATGAGTCCCGAGCCGGTCGACGACTCGCAGCTGCGCGCCGCGAACGACGTCGGCGCCCAGGGCGAGGTGGCGCGCAACCGCCCACTGACCCGGCCGCGGCCCGGTCACGCCGACCTGGTCGGGATGCAGAAGTACGGCTTCGACGAGGCGCGGCCGATCCTGGAACGTGCCTCGGCCCGCGAGACCGCCGCGCGTGTGGCGCTGGGCGCGGTCGCCGCCGCCTTCCTGGAGCAGGCCTTCGGCATCCGGCTGGTCTCGCACACAGTCGCGATCGGCACCGCCGGGGTGCCGCACGACGCGCCGCTGCCCGGACCGGACGACGTCGCGGCGCTCGACGCGGACCCGGTGCGCACCTTCGACGCGGCCTCCTCGGCGGCGATGGTCGCCGAGATCGACGCCGCCAAGAAGGACGGCGACACGCTCGGCGGGGTCGTCGAGGTGCTGGCGTATGACGTGCCGCCCGGCCTGGGATCGCATGTGCAGGGCGACCGGCGCCTCGACGGCCGGCTCGCCGGCGCGCTGATGGGCATCCAGGCGATCAAGGGCGTCGAGGTCGGCGACGGTTTCCGCACCGCGGCCCGTCGCGGCTCGGCCGCGCACGACGAGATCGTCCGCGAGGACGGCCGGCTGCGGCGCGAGACCAACCGGGCCGGCGGCACCGAGGGCGGGATGTCCACCGGTGAGGTGCTGCGGGTGCGGGCGGCGATGAAGCCGATCTCGACCGTGCCGCGAGCGCTGCGGACGGTCGACGTGGCCACCGGGGACGAGGCCACCGCCATACATCAGCGGTCGGACGTGTGTGCCGTGCCGGCGGCCGGTGTGGTCGCCGAGGCGATGGTCGCACTGGTGCTGGCGGAGGAGGCGCTGGAGAAGTTCGGCGGAGACAGCGTGCCGGAGAGCGCGCGCAACCTGCAGGCCTACCTGGCCGCTATCCCGGAGCTCATGCGATCCACCCCGCGAAGTTCTCCGCTCGTGCCTCGCTCCGATACTTCGCGGGGGCCCCGGTGAGCGCCGGTGTTCCCGGGGCGAGCGCCGGGCCCACGGTTGTGCTGATCGGTCCGCCGGGTGCGGGCAAGACCACCGTCGGGGAGCTGGTGGCCGCGGCGCTCGGGGTGCCGTTCACCGATACCGACCGGATGGTCGAGGACGAGCAGCAGACCACGATCTCGGACCTGTTCGTCGAGCGGGGCGAGGCGGAGTTCCGCAGGCTGGAGGCCGACGCGGTCGCGCGGGCGCTCGCCGCTCCCGGCGTGGTAGCGGTCGGCGGGGGAGCACCGATGACCGACTCGACCGCGCGGCTGCTGGAGGATGCGCCCGTGATCTTCCTCTCTGTCGCGATCGCCGACGCGGCAGGCCGGATCGGTTTCTCCGGTGCGCGGCCGCTGCTCGCGGTCAACCCGCGCGCGACCTGGACCAAGCTGATGGACCAGCGGCGGCCGACCTACGAGCGGCTCGCGACCTGGGTCGTCGACACGGCCGGACGCGTGCCCGAGGACATCTCCGCCGAGGTTGTCGGGTTGGTCAATCATGGCTGATGCCAAGGTGATTCGGGTTGGCGACGACTATGACGTGGTCATCGGGCACGGCGTGCTCGAGCAGGTGCCCTCGCTCGTGCCCGACGGGGCGTTGCGAGTGCTCATCGCACACGCGCCGGTGATGACCGCGGTCGCCGAGTCACTTGCCGAGCAACTCACCGCGCGCGGTTTGCAGCCGACGCTCGCCGCGCTGCCGGACGCCGAGGCCGCCAAGACCTCCGCGGTCGCAGCGGAGCTCTGGTCGCTGCTGGGAGAGCAGGGCTTCACCCGCAGCGACGCGGTGATCGCGCTCGGCGGCGGAGCGACCACCGACCTCGGCGGCTTCGTCGCGGCATCCTGGCTGCGTGGGGTGCCGGTGGTGCAGGTGCCGACCACGGTGCTCGGCATGGTCGATGCAGCAGTGGGTGGCAAGACGGGGATCAACATCCCCGAGGGCAAGAACCTGGTCGGCGCGTTCCACCCGCCCGCCGCCGTCGTCTGCGATCTCGACCTGCTGCGCACCCTGCCGCGCGCCGACCTGATCGCCGGGCTGGCCGAAGTGGTCAAGTGCGGCTTCATCGGTGACCCGGAGATCCTGCGCCTCGCCGCCGATCCGGACGCCGCGACCGATGTCGACGGCGACATGCTGCCCGAACTGATCGCGCGGGCCGTGCAGGTCAAGGCCGACGTCGTCGCCGCCGACCTCAAGGAGTCGTCGCTGCGCGAGATCCTCAACTACGGGCACACCCTCGCGCACGCGATCGAGCAGGTCTCCGGCTTCGCCTGGCGGCACGGCGACGCGGTTGCGGTCGGCATGGTCTATGCGGCCGAGCTGGCGTCGCGGGCCGGCATGCTCGAGCCGTCGGTGGTTGAGGAGCACCGAAAAGCGTTGCAAACATTGGGTCTTCCGACCGCGTATGACGATGACTCCGCCGGCGACGCTGCCGCGGCGCAGGCGCGTTGGGAAGCGTTGCGCACGGCGATGGGCCGCGACAAGAAGACCCGCGGTGCCACGCTGCGCTTCGTCGTGCTGACCGAGGTGGGGGAGCCGACGCGTCTCGAGGGGCCATCGGAGGAGTTGTTGCGCGCGTCCTACGACGCGGTCGTGGGGTAGGAGCTCGCTGCGATAGCGGCTCGAGCGGATGGCCGCTCGCTCGGATGTCCGCCCACTCGGATGGCCGCTCGCTCGGACTGCCGCCGGGTCGTCGGAGTGAGACTTCGCTCGCCGCGATCCGCAACCTGGTTGCGGCGGGCGCAACCAGGTTGCGGATCGCGGCGGGGAGCATGCCGTTCCGCCGGCCGATGCCGCGTGCGGTCCGCGTCGCCCGGTCGGATGCGGCGGGATAAGTCCTCGGGTGCGCTGGGATAAATCGGTTGGGGTCGCCGGCGGCGCCGGGCTAGCGTCGCGCCCATGCGCCCACCCGATGCCGGCTTCGCCGATCCGCGGCTGGCCCGCTGGTACGACTTCTGGGACCCCGATCGCAGCGACCTCGACGTCTACGCCGCGATCGTGGCCGAACTCGGCGCGCGACGAGTTGTCGACATCGGTTGCGGCACAGGGACTTTCGCGGTGCGGCTCGCCGCGGCCGGTGTCGAGGTGGTCGGGGTGGACCCGGCGGGCGCGTCCCTCGACCTGGCTCGGGCGAAGCCTCACGCCGACCGGGTGATCTGGCTGCACGGGGACGCCACCGTGCTGCATGGTCGCGACGTTGCTGCCGACCTCGCGGTGATGACCGGCAACGTTGCCCAGGTGTTCGTCGACGACGCGGACTGGGCGCTGACCCTCGACGCGGTGCACGATGCCCTGGCGCCGGGCGGCTGGCTGGTCCTGGAGACCCGGCGCCCCGAAGCGCGGGCCTGGGAGGAGTGGGACGGGCAGTCGAGTGCGGGCACCCTGCCGAACGGTTCGGCATACAGCTCGTGCATGCGAGTGACCGCCGTCGAATTGCCGCTGGTGACCTTCGAGGGGTGCACGGTGATCGACGGCGAGCACCTGCGCTCGGAGTCGACGCTGCGCTTCCGGACCCGCGATGAGGTCGAGGCCGACCTGGCCCGGCATGGTTTCGAGGTGGAGCAGGTGCGGGATGCGCCGGACCGGCCGGGCAAGGAGCTGGTGTTTGTGGCGAGGCGCGCGGGTCTCGATACAGGCTCGCCCTACTCGACCGGCGTGGGGCGGCTCGCCCTAGGGGGCTCGCCCTACTCGACCGGCATGGGACGGGCTCGCCCTACTCGACCAGCATGGGACGGGCTCGCCCTACTCGACCAGCATGGGACGGGCTCGCCCTACTCGACCAGCATGCCTGCGGACTCGCTCTACTCGACCGGCGTGGAGCCGCCGGTGGGTGCGTCGCTCATGAGTGCGGCGACCTCGCGGCGCAGTGGCTCGCCGAGGCGGCCCCATTCGGCGTCATACCCGTAGACCTCGCGCAGCGGGCGACCGACGCGTTGTCCGTAGAGGAGTTCGAGGTCGTCGGGGTCGATCAGCGCGGGGTGCTGCACGCCGACGGCCTCGCTGACTTTGAGAAGGTCACGGCGCAGCGCCTGGAGGTATTGCGCGAGTCGCACTGACTTCAGCGATGGGTCCAAACCCCTTGTCAGCCAACGGTTCTGGGTCGCGACACCGGTGGGGCAGCGGTCGGTGTGGCACTTCTGGGTCTGCAGGCAGCCGATCGCGAGCATCGCCTCGCGCGCGACATTGACCATGTCGGCGCCGAGCGCAAACGCGGTCGTCGCCGACCGCGGCAGGCCGAGCTTGCCCGAGCCGATAAAGGTGACCCGGTCGGTGAGTCCGCGGCGGGCGAAGACCGAGTAGACGCGGGTGAATCCGACGTAGAACGGCAGCGCGACCGCGTCGCTGAACACGAGCGGAGCTGCGCCGGTGCCGCCCTCGCCGCCGTCGATCGTGATGAAGTCGGGGGCCCGGTCACCGGACACCATCGCGTCGGCGAGCTCCTCCCAGAAGCCGAGGTCGCCGACCGCCGACTTGATGCCGACCGGCAGGCCGGTCTCGTCGGCGAGCAGCTCGACGAAGTCGAGCATGCTGTCGACGTCGTGGAACGCCGAGTGCCGCGACGGCGAGATGACGTCCTGCCCGGGCGGCACGCCGCGGATCTGCGCGATCTCCTCGGTCACCTTCGCCTCCGGGAGCACCCCGCCGAGCCCGGGTTTGGCGCCCTGCGACAGCTTGATCTCCAACGCCCGCACGGGTGCTCGCTCGATCGTCGCCTTCAGCCGGGCCAGGTCGAAGCGCCCGTGCTCGTCGCGGCAGCCGAAGTAGCCGGTGCCGATCTGCCAGATGAGGTCACCCCCGCTGCAGTGGTATGGCGAGAGTCCCCCTTCGCCGGTGTTGTGCAACGCACCGGCGAGCGCGACGCCCTTGTTGATCGACACGATCGCCTGCGACGACAACGAGCCGAAGCTCATCGCCGAGACGTTCACCACCGACGACGGCCGGAACGCGTGCCGCCGCCCGCGCGGGCCGCCGAGCACCTTCGGGCTGGGCAGCCGCACGTCCTCGCCGCCGTGCGGGGCGGTCGTCGGCGGTGACGCGCTGAACGTGCGGTGCTTGATGATCGGGTAGCCCTCGCAGTTCTCCACGTCGTTGTCGGTGCCGAACCCGACGTAGTTGTTCTCGCCCTTGCAGGAGGCGTAGATCCAGGTGCGCTGGTCGCGGCTGAACGGCCGCTCCTCGTCGTTGCCCGCGACGATGTACTGCCGCAGCTCCGGGCCGAGGCGTTCGATCGCGTAGCGCGCGTGCCCGAGCACCGGGAAGTTGCGCAGCAGCGAGTGCTTCTTCTGCAGCAGGTCGTGGGCTGCGACACCACCGGCGGCGAGGACCGGCAGCAGGGACACCATGCGCGAGGACTTCACGTCTCGCAGCATGCCCTACCCGGCGGCCCGTTGTCCGAGCCGACGCACGAGCCGCCGGCCGCTCAGCAGATTGACCACCCACTCGACCGGGCCGGTGCCGATCAGCCGCGCCCAGAGCCATGCGATCAGCAGGCACGTCACGATGAAGACGACGGCCGGTTTCCAGCCGTAGGGCAGCCAGCCGACCGGGTGCTGGACCAGCAGCTTGATCAGCACGAACTGCAGGGCATAGAGCGACAGCGCGACGGTGCCGATGGTGGCGACCGGCCGCAGCAGAGTCCGTATGAGAGCCCGTATGACGGTGCCCGCGCGTGGCGCGGCGGCTGTCGCCATACCGACCAGCGCGAAGACGATCGCACTGAGCGCGAGGTCGTGGGTGTTGTCGACGAAGCGGCCGGGATAGGTCGACCAGCCCAGGGCGCGACCGATCACCCAGGCCGCCGCGGCGGCCACCCCCAGCGCGAGGGTCGCACGCAGGACGCGTGGACGGCAGTGCCCGACGCGGCCGAGGATCAGCCCGAGCAGGAAAACCGGGAGCAGACCGGTCACCCGGTAGTGGGAGTCACTGAGGACGTAGACGTGCAGCCAGTGCGCCGGATGCCGCCAGCTCGCGTCGTTCGGCTCGTTGCCCGGGTAGGTGTTGAGCAGCTGCAGCAGCCAGAGGACGACCGCGAGGACCGCGACGTAGCGCACCCGCAGGAACATCACGAACGCACCGATCAGCGCGGTCAGGCCGAGCGGCTGCAGCACGACCGCGATCCAGATGTTGATCTTGCCGAGCAGTTCACCGATGACGACCAGGAGCACCGCGCGCACCGCGAACTGCGCCACGGTCGGCCATCTCGGCGCCCGCGCGGCGACGACCCTGCGCGCCACCAGGCCCGCCGAGACGCCCATCACCAGCGCGAACAGCGGCGAGGCCAGGTCGTTGACCTGACCGATGATCGCCCGGAGCGGCTGCGGCGCGACGAACCACGGCACCGCGTGCGCGACGACCATCGCGACGATCGCGATGCCGCGCGCCGCGTCGAGCCCGAGGTCGCGCGTCGGCGACGGTGCGTCGGATCGGCTGGCGGCGCTCACAAGCGGCAATTGTGCCGGAGCGGCGTAGCGTGGAGCAGATGCGACTGACCGCGATTCAGGCCGACATCACCACCCTCGATGTGGATGCGATTGTCAATGCTGCGAATTCGTCGCTGATGGGCGGCGGGGGAGTGGATGGCGCGATCCACCGCGCGGGTGGCCCGGAGATCCTCGCCGCGTGCAAGCAGGTGCGGGCCGACCGCTTCCCCGACGGACTGCCGACCGGGCAGGCGGTCGCGACCACGGCCGGAAAGCTGCCCGCGCGCTGGGTGATTCACACGGTCGGGCCGGTGTGGTCCAAGCGGCAGGACCGGTCGGCGCTGCTCGCCGACTGCTACCGCAACTCACTGGCGGTCGCCGATGAGCTGGGCGCTCGCAGCGTCGCCTTCCCGGCGATCTCCGCCGGCATCTACGGCTGGCCGATGGACGACGCGGCGCGCATCGCCGCCCGGACCGTCCGGGCCACCGCGGCCGGCTCGCCGGCGGGGTCGGAGGTGTCCGAGGTGACGTTCGCGCTGTTCTCCCGCGACGCGCTGCAGGCCTTCGAGGCTGCGCTCGCGGCGGCGTGATCAGGGCCGGCGCGCCGGGCCGCTAGACTGTGCCGTCATACCCCTTTGATTTCCGCGGGTCGCCTGTGCCCGCGCACCACCGGCAACGACACGAAAGAGAAGAGCGAACGTGGCAAGCACGAACGACCTGAAGAACGGCATGGTGCTCAACATCGACGGCCAGTTGTGGTCCGTGGTGGAGTTCCAGCACGTCAAGCCCGGCAAGGGCCCGGCGTTCGTGCGCACCAAGCTGAAGAACGTGCTGTCCGGCAAGGTCGTCGACAAGACCTTCAACGCCGGCGTCAAGGTCGAGACGGCCAACGTGGACCGGTCGGACATGCAGTACCTCTACAAGGACGGCAACGACTTCGTCTTCATGGACACCAAGACCTACGACCAGCTGCCGATCCCGGCCGACACGGTCGGCAAGGCCGCCAACTTCCTGCTGGAGAACCAGGAGGCGATCGTCGCCCAGCACGACGGCACGGTCCTCTATGTCGAGCTGCCGGCCTCGGTCGTCCTCGAGATCAGCCACACCGAGCCGGGCCTGCAGGGCGACCGCTCCTCGGGCGGCACGAAGCCCGCGACCCTCGAGACCGGCGCCGAGATCCAGGTGCCGCTCTTCCTGGAGCAGGGCACCAAGGTCAAGGTCGACACCCGTGACGGCTCCTACCTCGGGCGGGTCAGCTGACCATGCCCGCAGCCCCTGACGGCGGCGAGCAGCACGAGCTGGTCAGCAGCACCAGCGCCGACCTGTCGAAGCTGTCGGCGCGCGGCAAGGCGCGCAAGAAGGCGCTCGACATCCTCTTCGAGGCCGAGCAGCGCGGCGACAACGCCGTCGCGCTGCTCGAGCAGCGCATCGCCGCGCCGACGACGCAGACCCCGCTGCCCGACTACACCGTGCAGATCGTGCGCGGCGTGGTCGGCAACTGGGTGGCGATCAACGAGGCGCTCACCACCTACAGCCGCGACTGGCCGCTGGACCGGATGCCGTCGGTCGACCGCGCGTTGCTGCGCGGCGCCGCCTGGGAGCTGATCTACAACGACGAGATCGACGATCCCGTGGTGATCAGCGAGGCGGTGCGCCTGGCCGGTGCGCTGTCGACCGAGCAGTCGCCGAAGTTCGTCGGCGGACTGCTCAACAAGCTCGCGGCGGTCAAGCAGACCCTCGTCTGACCGGGTGACCGGGGCAGCCGCCGTGCCGACCGGTGCCGTCGCGCCGCCCGCCGTCGCGACCCGCTGGGCCGTCGTCGACGTCGCGCGCGGCGTGGCGATCCTCGCGGTCGTGGCGTTCCACCTGATCTGGGACCTCGGCGATCTCGGCTACCTCGACTGGCAGATCAACGCCCACCGGTCGGGCAAGGTCGCCGGCCGGGTCATCGCCGGCAGCTTCCTCGCCCTCGTCGGTGTCTCCTTGGTGCTCGCTCACGGCCGCGGCATCCGGTGGCGCCGGTTCTGGCGGCGCGAGGCGCAATTGGTCGTGCTCGCGCTCGCAGTTACCGCGTTCAGCTGGTTCTACCAGCGCGACGAACTGGTCACCTTCGGCATCCTGCACGCGATCGCCGTGGTGTCGGTGCTCACTGTCGGGTTCGTCACGCTCCGGCCGGTCTTCGCGTATGCCGCAGCACTCGTCGCGCTCGCTCTCCCGTGGGTGGTGCACCTGCCCGGCCGGTCACCGTGGGTGTCGTGGACCGGCCTCGCCGAGGGGAGCCGCCCGTCATTGGACTGGCAGCCGTTGCTGCCGTGGATTGCGTTGACACTGCTGGCAATCGGGCTAACGCGGCAGGTGGTTGCTGCGTCATACGAGCCGGAGGGGTGGGCGCACCGGCTGCGCATCTGGCATCCGGGTGACCCGGTCACGCGGGCGCTCGCGGTGACCGGGCGGCACACGCTGTCGATCTATCTGCTGCACCAGCCCGTGCTCTACGGACTGCTCTCGCTGGGGTAGCCTTGCTCGCGTTCGACATCCTTTAACGATCCGTCCCGTGAGGCGGCGAAGGAGGTCAGTGACGCACATGCAGCGTCCCGACTTTTCAGATGCAGGTTCTGCGGACCCTGCCTCCGCGCAGGCCGCTCCGGGCCGCACGGTCCTCTCCGCCGGCGACATCTCCCGCGCGCTGCGCCGCATCGCCCACGAGATCGTCGAGCACAACAAGGGCGCCGACGACCTGGTGCTGCTCGGCATCCCGACCCGCGGCGAGGCGCTCGCGCAACGACTGGTCCGGCTGCTCGCCGAGATCGAGGAAGCGCAGGTGCCGGTGGGGTCGCTCGACGTGACGATGTACCGCGACGACCTGCGCAGCCAGCCCACCCGCGCGGTCGGCACGACGTCGATCCCGGACACCGGCATCGACGACAAGGTCGTGGTGCTGGTCGACGACGTGCTCTTCTCCGGCCGCACCGTGCGCGCTGCGCTCGACGCCCTCGGCGACCTCGGCCGGCCGCGCGCGGTGCGCCTCGCGGTCCTGGTCGACCGCGGTCACCGCGAGCTGCCGATCCGGGCCGACCACGTCGGCAAGAACCTGCCCACCGCGCGCTCGGAACGGGTGCGGGTGCGGCTCGACGAGAACGACGGTGTCGACGAAGTGCGCATCGTCGGAGGGGAGTCATGAAACACCTGCTGTCCGCGGCCAACCTGAGCCGCGACGACGCTCTGCAGATCCTCGACACCGCCGCGCAGATGCACGACGTGCAGCGGCGTGAGGTCAAGAAGCTGCCGGTGCTGCGCGGCCGCACGATCGTCAACCTTTTCTTCGAGGACTCCACCCGCACCCGGTCGTCCTTCGAGATCGCCGGTAAGTGGCTGTCCGCCGACGTGATCAACGTGTCCGCGAAGGGCTCGTCGGTGAGCAAGGGGGAGTCGCTGCGGGACACCGCGATGACCGTCGCGGCCATGGGGGTCGACGGTCTCGTCATACGGCATCACGCGAGTGGTGCGCCGCTCCAGGTGACCCAGTGGGTCGACGCCATGGTGGTCAACGCCGGCGACGGCACCCACGAGCACCCGACGCAGGCGCTGCTCGACGCCTACACGATGCAGCAGCGACTCGGCGATCTTGCCGGCAAGCGCGTCGCGATCGTCGGCGACCTGACCCACTCGCGGGTGGTGCGCAGCAACCTGATCCTGCTGCGCACGCTCGGCGCCGACGTGACCCTTGTCGCGCCGCCGACGCTGATGCCGAGCGGCATCGCGAACTGGTCTGCGGCAGAAGGGTTTTCCTACGGCTACGACTTCGACGAGGTGCTGCCCGATCTCGACGCGGTGATGATGCTGCGGGTGCAGAAGGAGCGTATGTCGGGGGGCTACTTCCCGACGCCGCGTGAGTACACCGTGGGTTACGGACTCACCCGGGACCGCCTGCGCGCGCTGCCCGACCACGCGGTGATCTGCCACCCCGGCCCGATGAACCGCGGCCTGGAGATCACCGCCGACGCGGCCGACGAGGCCCGGTCGCTCATCCTCGACCAGGTGTCTGCCGGGGTCGCGGTGCGGATGAGCGTGCTGTATCACCTGCTGGGAGGGGCCGAAGCATGAGCATGAGCATGAGCATGAGCAACCACAACACATTCCTGATCAAGGGCGCCGATCTGGTCGGCGGCGGACGGCAGGACCTGCTGATCAAGGACGGCGTGCTCGCCGCGGTCGGCAAGGCCGCCCCGAAGGGTGCGACGGTCGTCGACGCCGACGGGCTGGTCGCGCTGCCGGGCCTGGTGGACCTGCACACCCATCTGCGCGAGCCGGGACGGGAGGACGCCGAGACGGTGTCGACCGGCTCGGCCGCCGCAGCGGCGGGCGGTTTCACCGCGGTGCTGGCGATGGCCAACACCAGTCCGGTCACCGACACCGCCGAGGCCGCCGAGCGGGTCTTCGATCTGGGGCGCGCCTGCGGGCTGGTCGACGTGCAGCCGGTCGGCGCGGTGTCCAAGGGCCTGGCCGGTGAGTCGCTGGCCGAGCTCGGCCTGATGGCGCGGAGCCGTGCCGGGGTGCGGGTCTTCTCCGACGACGGCAAGTGCGTGCACGACGCGCGGCTGATGCGCCGGGCGCTGGAATACGTCAAGGCGTTCGGCGGGGTCGTCTCGCAGCACGCGCAGGAGCCGCGGCTGGCCGACGGCGCGGCCTGCTGCCACGAGGGCGAGTTGTCCGGACGGCTCGGACTGCCCGGGTGGCCGGGCGTCGCGGAGGACGTGATCGTCGCCCGCGACATCATGCTCGCCCGGCACACCGGATCGCGCGTGCACATCGCGCACGTCTCCACCGCAGGCTCGGTCGAGGTGATCCGCTGGGCGAAGGCGCAGGGCACCGCGGTCACCGCCGAGGTCACCCCGCACCACCTGATGCTCTCGACGTCCCGCCTCGAGGACTACGACCCGACCTACAAGGTCAACCCGCCGCTGCGTCCCGACGAGGACATTGAACAGCTGCGCACGGCGTTGGCGGACGGCACGATCGACGCGGTCGCCACCGATCACGCACCGCACGCCCGGCACGACAAGGAGCACGCCTTCGCCGAGGCGGCGTTCGGGATGCTCGGGCTGGAGCAGGCGCTGCAGGTCGTCAATACCGTCATGGTGCAGCCCGGTCTGATGACCTGGCAGCAGGTGGCCGATGCGATGTCCGTCCGCCCGGCGGAGATCGCCGGCCTCGCCGGGCACGGCCGGCCGCTCGCCGTCGGCGAACCGGCAAACCTCACGCTCATCGACCCCAGTGCGACGGTGGAAGTCGATGCAGCACAGTCACATTCGCTGTCCCGTAACAACCCGTGGCACGGCGAGAAGCTCATCGGCCAGGTGCAGGCGACCTTCCTGCGCGGACGCGCCACCCTGCTCGACCAGGAGGTAATCACCGCATGACAACCCCCACTCGCGACGCCACTCTGGCCACCGACCCGCTCACGGGGCGTGAGCCCGCGACGCTGGTGCTGGAGGACGGCACGACCTTCCGAGGCCAGTCCTACGGCGCGACCGGCGAGACCTTCGGCGAGGCGGTGTTCTCCACCGGGATGACCGGCTATCAGGAGACCCTCACCGACCCCAGCTACCACCGCCAGGTCGTGGTGATGACCGCGCCGCACGTCGGCAACACCGGCGTCAACGACGAGGACCGGGAGTCCCGCAAGATCTGGGTCAGTGGGTATGTCGTGCGCGACCCTGCGCTGCGCCCGTCCAACTGGCGCGCCACCCGCACCCTCGAGGACGACCTGGTCGAGCAGGGCGTCGTCGGGATCAGTGGCATCGACACCCGGGCGCTCACCCGGCACCTGCGCGAACGCGGGGCGATGCGCGTCGGCATCTTCTCCGGATCCGCAGCCGCCGCAACCGATCTCGTGCAGCGGGTGCAGGACCAGCCGGTGATGGCCGGCTCTGAGCTCGCCTCGCAGGTGAGCACGAGCGAGGCCTACGTCATACCGGCGCAAGGGGAGAAGCGCTTCACCGTGGCTGCGCTCGACCTCGGGATCAAGGGCATGACCCCGCACCTGATGGCGCAGCACGGCATCGAGGTGCACGTGCTGCCCGCCGACAGCAGCTTCGAGACGATCCGCGCGGTGCAGCCGGACGGCGTCTTCTTCTCCAACGGTCCCGGCGACCCGGCGACCGCGCCCCAGGTGGAGGTGTTGCGGGAGGTGCTCGCGGCGAAGGTGCCGTTCTTCGGCATCTGCTTCGGCAACCAATTGCTGGGCCGCGCACTGGGTTTCGGCACCTACAAGCTGAAGTACGGCCACCGCGGCATCAACCAGCCGGTGCTGGACCGCAAGACCGGCAAGGTCGAGATCACCGCGCACAACCATGGCTTCGCAGTCGACGCGCCGCGCGACGGCGAGCCGGTCACGGCGCCGGCGGATGCCTCCTTCGGACGCGTGCGCGTGTCGCACATCGGCCTCAACGACGACGTCGTGGAGGGGCTGGAATGCCTTGACCTGCCGGCGTTCTCGGTGCAGTACCACCCGGAGGCCGCGGCCGGTCCGCACGACGCGGCATACCTGTTCGATCGTTTCGTGGAACTGATGGAGAAGAACTGACATGCCCAAACGGGACGACATCAAGAGCGTGCTCGTCATCGGCTCCGGGCCGATCGTCATCGGGCAGGCCTGCGAATTCGACTATTCCGGCACCCAGGCGTGCCGGGTGCTGCGTGCCGAGGGCATCCGCGTGGTGCTGGTCAACTCCAACCCGGCGACGATCATGACCGACCCGGAGTTCGCCGACGCGACCTACGTGGAGCCCATCACCCCCGAGGTGGTCGAGGCGATCATCGCCAAGGAACGCCCGGACGCGGTGCTGGCGACCCTGGGCGGCCAGACGGCGCTCAACACTGCCATCGCGCTGCACGACGCGGGGGTGCTGGAGAAGTACGACTGCCCGTTGATCGGCGCCAACGTCGAGGCGATCGAGCTCGGCGAGGACCGCGAACGGTTCAAGGGCGTGGTCGAGCGCTGCGGTGCAGAGTCGGCGAAGTCGATCATCTGTCACACGATGGACGAATGTCTCGCTGCCGCAGAGGAACTCGGCTACCCGATGGTCGTCCGCCCGTCGTTCACCATGGGCGGCCTCGGCTCCGGATTCGCGTATGACGAGGAAGACCTGCGCCGCATCGCCGGCGCCGGCCTGCAGGCGAGCCCGACCACCGAGGTGCTCCTGGAGGAGTCGATCCTCGGCTGGAAGGAATACGAACTCGAGGTCATGCGCGACCACGCCGACAATGTGGTCGTGGTCTGCTCCATCGAGAACCTCGACCCGATGGGGGTGCACACCGGAGACTCGATCACGGTCGCGCCGGCGCTGACCCTGACCGACCGCGAATACCAGCGGCTGCGTGACATCGGCATCAAGGTGATCCGCGAGGTCGGTGTCGAGACCGGCGGCTGCAACATCCAGTTTGCGGTCAACCCCGAGAACGGCCGGATCATCGTGATCGAGATGAACCCGCGGGTGTCGCGTTCGTCGGCATTGGCCTCCAAGGCAACGGGATTCCCGATCGCCAAGATCGCCGCGAAGATGGCGATCGGCTACACCCTCGACGAGGTGCCCAACGACATCACCCGGGAGACTCCGGCGAGCTTCGAGCCGACCCTGGACTACGTCGTGGTCAAGGTGCCGCGTTTCGCCTTCGAGAAGTTCCCGGCCGCCGACCCCACCCTCACCACGACCATGAAGTCGGTCGGTGAGGCGATGTCGATTGGCCGCAACTTCACCGAGGCGCTGCAGAAGGCGTTGCGGTCGATGGAGCGGTCCGGCGCGAGCTTCCACTGGCGGCCCGATGACAAGCCGACGCCCGAGATGGGTCGGGCTCTCCTGCAGCAGGCGACCACCCCGACCGACGGCCGTATCGTGCTGGTGCAGCAGGCGCTTCGCTCCGGCCTGAGCGTCGAGGAGGTGCACGAGGCGACCAAGATCGACCCGTGGTTCCTCGACCAGATCGAGCTGATCAACAAGGTGGCCGAGCTCATCGGGGAGGCTGACCAGCTGACCCCGGAGCTGCTCAAGCTCGCCAAGCACCACGGCTTCTCCGACGCGCAGATCGCGCAGCTGACCGGCATGCCGGAGGCGGTCGTCCGCGGCGTGCGGCACGCGCTCGGCGTGCGCCCGGTCTACAAGACCGTCGACACCTGCGCCGCGGAGTTCGCGGCCAAGACGCCCTACTACTACTCCAGCTACGACCAGGAGTCGGAGGTCGAGCCGCGCGAGCGTCCCGCGGTGATCATCCTCGGCTCGGGCCCCAACCGCATCGGCCAGGGTGTCGAGTTCGACTACTCCTGCGTGCACGCGTCGTTTGCCCTGCAGGACAAGGGATTCGACACGATCATGGTCAACTGCAACCCGGAGACCGTGTCCACCGACTACGACACCTCCAGCCGGCTCTACTTCGAGCCGCTCACCCTGGAGGACGTGCTCGAGGTGGTGCACGCCGAGCAGGAGGCCGGTCCGATCGCGGGCGTCATCGTGCAGCTCGGCGGTCAGACGCCGCTCGGTCTGGCGCAGGCGCTCAAGGACGAGGGCGTCCCGATCGTCGGCACCACGCCGGAGGCGATCGACCTGGCCGAGGACCGCGGCGCATTCGGGCGGGTGCTCGCCGAGGCGGGCCTGCCGGCCCCGAAGCACGGCACGGCATACAGCGTCGAGGAGGCGCTGGAGGTGGCGCGCGAGATCGGCTACCCGGTGCTGGTGCGCCCGTCATACGTGCTCGGCGGCCGCGGCATGGAGATCGTGTATGACGACGCGACGCTCAGCGACTACGTGACTCGCGCGACGCAGGCATCGAGCGAGCACCCGGTGCTGGTCGACCGGTTCCTCGACGACGCGATCGAGATCGATGTCGACGCTCTCTTCGACGGCACGGACATGTATCTCGGCGGCATCATGGAGCACATCGAGGAGGCCGGCATCCACTCCGGCGACTCGGCGTGCACGCTACCCCCGGTCACTCTCGGAGCGGAGGAGATCGAGCGCGTGCGCAGCTCCACTCGCGCGCTCGCCGAGGGCGTCGGTGTGCGCGGTCTGATCAACGTGCAGTTCGCGCTGGCGCACGACACTCTCTACGTGCTCGAGGCCAATCCCCGTGCCAGCCGGACGATTCCGTTCGTCGCGAAGGCGACCGGGGTGCCGCTCGCCAAGGCTGCCGCGCGGGTGATGCTCGGCGACTCGATCCAGCAGCTGCGCGACGAGGGCATGCTGCCGGCTCACGTCGACGGCGGGATGCTGCCGCCCGACGCGGCGATTGCGGTCAAGGAGGCGGTGCTGCCGTTCAAGCGGTTCCTCACCAAGCAGGGTCAGGTCGTCGACAGCCTGCTCGGCCCGGAGATGCGCTCGACCGGTGAGGTCATGGGCATCGACGACGACTTCGGCGCGGCGTTCGCCAAGAGCCAGCTCGGGTCCGTGACCGGCCTGCCTCGCAAGGGCGCGATCTTCGTGTCGGTCGCCAATCGCGACAAGCGCGCGATGATCTTCCCGATGAAGCGACTGGCCGACCTCGGGTTCGACATCCTCGCGACCTCTGGCACCGCGGATGTGCTGCGCCGCAACGGGATTCATGCCGAAGTCGTGCGCAAGCACAGCGACGGCAGGGGCCCGGAGGGTGAGCCGACGATCGTCGACCGCATCCTCGCCGGTGAGGTCGCTATGGTGGTCAACACCCCGTCCGGGCAGGGCGCGCGCGCCGACGGCTACGCGATCCGCGCGGCGACCACCAGCATGGACCGGCCGATCATCACCACCGTGCAGCAGCTGGCCGCCGCGGTGCAGGGCATCGAGGCGCAGCTGGCCGGTCCGGTGCGGGTCAAGCCGTTGCAGCACCACGCGCGCGACCTCGGCCTGTTCGACCGCGTCTGAGCCGGCGATGACGGTGGTCGAGGCGCGCGGTGAGCTGATCGCGAGCCGGCGGATGGGCGCCTTCCAGCATCACACGATCGTGGTGCCGGAGCTGGCAGACCGGGCCCGGCCCGGGCAGCTCGCCTCGTTCGCCGTCGGCGGCCGCACGTCGGCGTTGGTCGGGCGACGCACGCTGCCGCTCGCGGCGATCACCCCGAGCGGCACCTACGGCGGCACCATCGAGGTGGTGGTCGATCCCGCGCGGGATGCCGGGATGCGCTGGCTCGCGGGTCTGCGGGTGCACGACGAGGTGGACGTGATCGGGCCGCTCGGCCGGGCCTTTCCGCTGCCGGCACACGGCGTCGACGCGATGGTGCTCGGGGTGGGCGCGTCCGCCGCGCCGCTCGGCTGGCTGTCGACCGCGCTGCGCGATCGCGGCTGCCGGGTGGAGCTGATGCTCGCGGGCGAGACCGACCGCCACCTGGTCGGGGTCATCGAGGCACGGCGGGTGATCGGGACGGTGTCGGTGGTGACTCCCGGCCCGAGCGGTCTGCTGCCCGTGCTGCGCGACGAGCTGCAGCGCACGCTGCGGGCGACCGAGATCTCCGTGGTGTATGCCGCGGCTCGCGCCGCCGAGCTGTCCGCGGTCGTCGAGGTGGCCCGGCCGTTCGGGGTCACCGTGCAGGCGCTGCTCGACGAGGCGATGCCGTGCGGCACCGGGCTGTGCGGCAGTTGCGAGGTGCCGGTGACCGGATCGGACGGCATCGGTCGCACGATTCGCTGCTGCACCGAAGGTGCCGTCATACGCGGTGATCTGGTGCAGTGGGATCGCTATGTGTCGGAGCTGTGGGAAGGCGCGCGGTGACGGCCCAATCCGCCTCTGCACCAGTCGATCTGACGGTCAACGCCGGTGGGCTGGCGCTGCGCACCCCGGTCATCGGCGCCTCGGGATGTTGCGGGTTCGGGCACGAGTTGCTGCGCCTCGGGCGCGGCGGTGACCTCTCCGCGATCGTCACGCCGTCGCTCACCGCCCGCACGCAGTCGTCGGACCATCGCGGTGTGCTGCTCGAGGTGCCGAGTGGTCTGGTGTCGCCGACCGACCGGCCGAGCATCGGCACCGGCCAACTCGAGGCGACGCGGCTGCCGTGGGACGCGGAGGGCGTGCCACCGGTGATCGTGTCGCTGGCCGGCAACCTCTCCGGCGCGTATGCCGAGGCCGCCGACCAGTTGCGCCGCCGCAGCCTGATGCGACGGGTCGCGGGCGTCGAGGTCAACCTCGCGTGCGGCGACCGCAAGAACGACGGCCGGCCGTTCGCGCACGACGCATTCGGGGCGACCAAGGTCATCGCGCGGGTGCGGGAGCAGCTGCCGCGCGACCTGCCGCTCTTCGCCAAGCTGAGCGCGGACGTGCACGATCTGGTCGAAATCGCCCGGGGCTGTGTGAAATCCGGCGCCACCGGGCTGGTGGTGACCAGTCCGCTGCGGGCTCTTGCGATCGATCTGCCGACGCTGCGGCCCCGCCTGACGCCCGACGTGACGGGCCTGTCCGGGCCGGCCATCCTGCCGATCACGCTGCGGGCGGTGTGGGACCTGCGGGCAGCGGTGCTGTCCGGGAGACTGCCCAATGTCGCCGTCGTGGCGGTCGGCGGCATCGCTCACGCGGGGGACGCGGTGCAGGCGCTGGCGGCCGGTGCGTCGGCGGTCCAGCTGGGCAGCGCACTCCTTCACGACCCCTCCGCCGCGGAGCGGGTCAGCACGGGCCTGCTCGCGGAGTGCGAGCGGCTCGGCATACCATCTGTGAAAGATCTGATCGGGCGGGCACATCATGACTGACACACCAAAACCGTTGGAACCCTTCGGCATTCGGCTCGGTGCGGCGATCGGCGAGCACGGGCCGATCTGTGTGGGCATCGATCCGCATCCGTCGCTGCTGGAGCAGTGGGAGCTGCCGGTGTCGGTGCGCGGGCTGCGCCGGTTCGCCGAGACCGCGGTCGATGCGTTCGGTGGCGCGGTCGCGATGGTGAAGCCGCAGTCAGCGTTCTTCGAGCGCTTCGGCGCCGCTGGTGTGGAGGTGCTCGAGGACACGCTCTGCGGTCTGCGCGAGACCGGCACGCTCAGCCTCCTCGACATCAAGCGCGGGGACATCGGCTCCACCATGCAGGCGTATGCCGAGGCATATCTCGGCGACGACTCGCCGCTGCGTGCCGATGCCGTCACGGTGAGCCCCTACCTCGGATTCGGTTCTCTCACACCGGCTTTGGACATCGCGGCCCGCACGGGACGGGGTGTCTTCGTGCTCGCGCTGACGTCGAACCCGGAGGGCGCGTCCGTCCAGCACGCGACCTGGGAGGGCGAGACCGTCGCCGGAGCCGTGATCGACGCGGTCGGCGAACACAACGCTCTCGCCGCGGCCGGTGAGTTCGGCGATGTCGGGATGGTGGTCGGCGCGACCGTGGGCAAGGACATCGCCGCCCTCGGGCTGACCGAGCGGCTGCTCGACTCGCGGGCACCGTTGCTGGCGCCCGGTTTCGGCGCTCAGGGCGCCACAATCGGCGACATCGCCGCCGGCTTCGGGGCGGCGAGCCGGCTGGTGCTCCCGACGACATCGCGGGCGGTGCTCGCGGCGGGTCCGGACGTGGACTCGCTGCGTGACGCGCTGCGGCGCGTGCAGGACGAGGCGCGGGAGCTGACAGACTGAACGCCAGCTGACCGAGTGAATTCGGTGGCGCCCCCACGTCGTTCGGCGCAGGATGAGCGGGTGCCACCGCCACCGACCGTCGTCCTGCTCGAGGGGCGCAGTGACGTCGTCGCCGTCGCGTCATTCGCTCGCAGGCGTGCCGCGGGCGAGCTGGACGGGGTGGAGCTGGTCGACCTCGGCGGTGTGACCAACATCGGTGGCCGCCTCGAGCGGCTCAGCATCCGGCCGGAGGTCACCCGCGCCGCGGGGCTCTGCGACCGAGGCGAGGTCGACGTGGTGGTGCGTGCGCTGCGGCGCTTCCACCCCGACGTGCAGGTGATGGGCGATCTCGCGGCGCGCGGCTTCTTCGTGTGCGATCGCGACCTGGAGGACGAACTCATCCGCGGGCTCGGCGTCCCGGGGTGTATGTCGTTGCTCGACCGCCTCGGGCTCGGCGAGCGCTTCGCCACCTTCTGCCGGCAGCCGGCCTGGCAGTCCCAGCCCATCGTCGACCAGCTGCACCGCTTCGTGGGGACGACCTCCGGCCGCAAGGAACTCTTCGCGGGCGAGGCCGCCGGCGCCATACCGCTCGATCGGGTGCCACCACCGATCGCCGACCTGCTCGACTACGTCGTAGCCTGAGCGACTGGCTTCTCGAAGAGCGCCACCGGGTGCCACTGCCGGTCCTCGAAGGCGCGGCGTCCGACCTCCCGAAATCCTTGCGCTGCATAGTAATTGCGCAGAGCGTGGTTCGTGTCGACACAGTCGAGCCGGAGCCGGGAGTGGCCCTCGTCGGCGGCGCGTCGTGCGGCCCAGCGGAGCAGGTGTGCGCCGAGCCCGGGTGCGTCACGTTGCATGAGCCCGTGCACGTATGCCGCCGGGGTCTCGTCGCCGGGCCAGACGTCGTCGTCGCGATGCAGGTAGCGCACGGTCCCGATGATCGTGCCCGTGCCGGCGACGACGAACCATTCTCCGGCGGCGACCTGCGCTCGGATGGTTTCCAGCGGGACATCGTCCGGGGCGCCACTGATCGATGCCGCGATCGAGCAGTCCGATCGCGAGCGTCCGGCGCAGCTCGTGGATGGCCGGGGCGTCAGCGGCGGTTGCTGGGCGGGGCTCGAGATGCATGTGCACAGTCTGCTGGGCTGCAGGCGCATCTCGTCAGCACCCGTGGCGCTGGGGTCACTATCGCTCACGAGTTGGGGAGGTGGCAGCGAGCAGGGGAGCCACGTGAGGGGTGAATCAGACTGCAAATGCTCGCAATCGACTCAGCGAATCACTTTCTACGGCGTTCGAACAGGTGTATGATGTGGGGTATGGCGGACCTGCACCGAGCACTCACCCCAGAGGTGATCTCCGGTGCCTCCACCGGCGAGCTCTTGGAGGCTGCGCAGGTGTTGCTGCGGGCCGCGTTCGACACGGTGAGGGATGACGCAGGAGCAGACGCCGCCGGCCCGTCGGACGTCGAGTTGCTCGACCGGGTGCGCGCGACGCAGCAGGTGCAAAACTCCGCCTGGGCGACGCAGACCGTGTGCCTGGATCGGCTGGCAGCCAACGAGTTGCGCAAGCATCCGGACTGCCCGGACAGCTGGACCCCGTTGGAAGTCGGTGCCCGGCTGGGCTGGTCCGATCGGCAAGCCGGTAATCGGCTCGTCGAAGCCGGCGACGCCGTCCGGCACGCACCGCGCCTGTTGGATCGTGCCGGAGCCGGCGTCATGGACGGCCGCAAGGTCGCCGCCGTTGCCGGCGTGCTCGCAGATGGACCGGCCGTCGCCAGCGTCATCGAGGATCAGCTGCTCGATGAGGACCCCGAAGCGTGGACCTCCACCAAACTCACCCGGAGGGCGCGACGGCTCCGGGCCAAGCACGCACCGGTGGAGGCCGACCGGGCCGCGGTGGATCGTCGCCGTGAGTGCACCAACGTCACCTGCGAACCGCACTGGGAGCCGGGCATGTCCAGCCTCACCGCCGTCATGCCGGCGTTGGATGCGGCAAAGGTGATGGCAGCCATCAACACCCACGCCCGCCTGCTCAACGAATCGACGACCACCGGCAAGACCATCGGCGAGCACCGGCTCGACGCCCTGACCGACCTGTTGCTTTCCGACGTGCAGGTGAGGACCGAGTTGGTGCTGCACGTCCCGTTCCACACCCCATCCGCCCCGTCCGGCACAGTTGCGCCCGGTGCCGCAGCGGGCGACGACTCCAAGGAGCCGGCGCAATCGGCGGGTCAGGTGCACGTGCAGGTCGGCGCCGAGTCCCCAATCACTGCCGAGGACTACCTGGACCAGGTCGCCGACATCGACGCGCGTCATCGACAACTCATGACCATCGGCGGCGTCGCCACCACCGATGCCGCGGCGATCCCGGACCCGGCGGACCTCGACGACTGGCTCGACTACGTCCACCACACACCCGAGGCGCTGCTCGAGGAAGAGGTCGAACGCCTCCTCGCGACACCGGGTTTGTATCTCGGTCCACCGGGCGAGCCGCCTGACCGCACACCGCAGTGCTCGATCGGTGACGTGCTCGTCCCCGGCATCGGCACCGTTCCCGCCGACGCAGTCCGCGCTCTCGCTGGTTTGCTCGGCACCACGGCAAGCCGTGCACTGGTCGACTCCGCGACCGGTGTCGTTGCCGAAACCGCCTGCCACTCCTACACGCCCGGCGCTAGGCTCGCCCGGCACATCCGCACCCGCGACCAGCACTGCCGTTTCCCCGGTTGCACCCGGCCGGCCACGATGACCGACATCGACCACGTTGTCCGTTATCCCGACGGCCCGACAGCTGCCTTCAACCTGCAGTGCCTCTGCCGGCACCACCACCGCGCCAAGCACGAAGGCGGCTGGCAGGTCACGATGACCCACGACGGCAGCTGCACCTGGATCAGCCCCGGCGGGTACACCTACCTCACCCGCCCCGGCGACCAACCCGCGCCACGCGCCAGTACGGCGTGACTGCTCATCTCGTGAGGGGCCGCCAGGCGCTCATCTCGTAAGAGAGCGTGACGCTGGCGTCACTTCCGCTTACGAGATGCGGGAAGTGGGGCGCTGGTCGCGCGGGTGGTCTCGTCTCGTAAGGAACTGTGACGCTGGGGTCACCATCGCTTACGAGATGCGGGCGCGGGCACTGGTCGCGCGGGCGGTCTCGTCTCGTAAGCAGCCGTGATGCGGGGGTCACCATCGCTTACGGGATGCGGGGAGTGGGGCGCTGGTCGCACGGGCGGCCTCGTCTCGTAAGCAGCCGTGATGCGGGGGTCACCATCGCTTACGAGAAGCGGGGAGTGGGGCGCTGGTCGCGCGGGCGGCTTCGTCTCGTCGTAAGGAACCGTGATGCTGGGGTCACCATCGCTTACGGGATGCGGGGAGGCGCTCGTCTCGTAAGGAACCGTGATGCTGGGGTCACGATCGCTTACGGATGCGGGGAGGCGCTCGTCTCGTAAGGAACTGTGACGCTGGGATCACCATCGCTTACGGGACGCGCGAAGTGGGGCGCTGGTCGCGCGGGCGGCCTCGTCTCGTAAGCAACCGTGACGCTGGCGACACTTCTACTTACGAGATGCGGGGAGTGAGGTGGTCAGCGTGCTTGCGGCCTCGTCTCGTAAGCAACCGTGACGCTGGGGTCACCATCGCTTAACGAGATGCGGGAGGCGCTCATCTCGTAAGCGAGCGTGACGTGGGTGTCACCACCTCTTACGGGATGCGCGAGCTGGAGGCGCCGGCCGCGTCGGCAGCGGCTTCCTCCTCGGCCTCGGGCGTGCCGGGGATCTCGGTGCCGCGCAACGAGACTCCCTTCGTCTCGATCACAAACCACAGTGCGGCCAGACCGATGACGCAGGCGATCACCATGTAGTAGGCGGGCCAGAGGTTGTCGCCGGTCCAGCTGATCAGCCGGTCGTTCACCAGGGGAGCGGTGCCACCGAAGAGTGACGTCGACACGTTGTAGCTGAGCGCGAGCCCCGCATAACGCACGTGCGTGGGGAAGAACGCCGGGAAGGTGGCCGAGATCGTCGACAGCTGCGGCGCGTAGAGCAGCGCGAGCACCGCGAACCCGACGACCGCCCCGCCGGTGCCGGTGCCCATCAGCGCAAACATCGGCACCGACATGATCCCGAGACCGATCAGCGACGTCGCCCACATCGGCTTGCGGCCCACCCGGTCGGACAGCGCGCCGAGGAACGGCAGCACCGCCATCATCAGCAGCTGACCGATGATCGGCACGATCAGCGCGCCGTTGTCGGACAGTCCGACCGCGTCCTGCAGATAGGTCGGCATGTAGCTGATCAGCGTGTAGTTGGCGACGTTGAGGGCCAGCACCAGACCGGTCAGCTGGAAGATCTGCGGCGAATACTTGGCGACCAGGTCGCGCAGCGTGCGGGCCGGGTTGTCCTCGACCTCGTCCTTCTCCTCCAACTCGCGGTAGATCGGGGTGTCCTGCATCTTCGAGCGCAGGTAGCTGCCGATCAGGCCGAGCGGCCCGGCGATCAGGAACGGGATGCGCCAGCCCCAGCTGTCCATCTGCGAGGTGTCGAGCACGTTGATCAGCAGCAGCATGATCAGCGCGCCGGCGCTGAAGCCGCCGAGCGTGCCGAACTCCAGGAAGCTGCCCCAGAAGCCGCGGCGCTTGTCCGGCGCATACTCCGCCATGAAGGTCGCCGCACCGCCATACTCACCGCCGGTCGAGAAGCCCTTCAGCATGCGCAGCGTGTAGAGCAGCACGGGGGCCCAGATCCCGATTGTTTCGTATGACGGGATCACGCCCACCAGCACCGTCGATCCCGCCATCAGCAGGATCGTCATGGCCAGCACCCGCTTGCGCCCGATCTTGTCGCCGAGCGGACCCCAGAAGAAGCCGCCGATGGGGCGGATCAGGAAGGACAGCGCGAACCCCAGCAGGGTGAACGCCACTGCGTCGTCGGACCCCGAGGGGAACAACGCCTTGCTGATGTGCGTGACTCCGTAGGCGTAGATGCCGTAGTCGAACCATTCGACGGCATTGCCGAGGGCGGAGGCGGCGACGGCACGTCGCAAGGTGGAGGGCGGGACGGTCTTCGTGGTCGGGTGAGTGGAACTCACCGAATCAACTCCGGGTCCATTGACGTCACATGGGCAACGGCGCCCGACCTTAACGAGATCAGTGCTCGCCCGCCAGGGCCGCGGGGTGCGCGTGTCGGGCCGCGTTGCCGAACGCACCGTTCAGTCGCTAGGTTCGCCGGGTGCGGGTGGCCCGGTCGCGGACGGCCGTCCGTCACCCACCCGTTCCGCCGGACGACGCAGGAGAAGTACCCGTGGCCCTACCCCAGTTGACGCCGGAACAGCGCGCCGAAGCACTCGCCAAGGCCGCTGCAGCGCGACGGGAACGGGCCGAGGTCAAGAACCGCCTGAAGTATGCGCAGGGTTCGCTGCGCGAGGTGATCGAGGCCGGCAAGGACAACGAGGTCATCGGCAAGATGAAGGTGTCCGCGCTGCTGGAGTCGATGCCCGGCGTCGGCCGGGTGCGGGCCCGTCAGATCATGGCCGAGATCGGCATCGCCGAGACCCGGCGAGTCCGCGGCCTCGGCGCCAACCAGGTGCAGCACCTGCTGGAACACTTTGAACGGGAACAGAATTCGTGACTTCTGGCACCACACCGGAGACGGAGCAGAAGACCTGCGCCCCGTTGGTCGTGCTGGCCGGTCCGACCGCGGTCGGCAAGGGCACCGTGTCGGCATACATCCGCGATCACTATCCGGAGGTGTGGCTCTCGGTGTCGGCGACGACCCGGTCGCCGCGCCCGGGTGAGGTCGACGGCAAGCACTACCACTTCATCACCGACGAGCGGTTCGAGGCGATGGTGTCGGCGGGGGAGTTCCTGGAGCACGCGGTCGTGCACGGCCGGGCGAGCTACGGCACCCCGCGTGAGCCGGTGCTGCGGGCGGCAGCGGAGGGCAAGCTCCCGCTGCTCGAGATCGACCTGCAGGGCGCCCGGCAGGTGCGCGAGCAGATGCCCGAGGCCTACTTCGTCTTTCTCGCCCCGCCGAGCTGGGACGAACTCGTCCGCCGGCTGGTCGGGCGCGGCACCGAGACCGAGGCGGAGCGGACCGTGCGGCTCGACACCGCACGGCGCGAGCTCGCCGCCCGATCGGAGTTCGACACGACGATCATCAACGACGACGTGCAGCGGGCCGCCGAGGAACTCGTACAATTGATGCAGCAGCACATCTGCGTCCCCTGACGCGTCCGCTGCGACCCGAACCACCACCACCGAACCACCACCGACGAAACGAGAGTTCTTTCGTGTCTGGCACCAAGGCTGCCCCCGAGGGCATCACCAACCCGCCGATCGACGACCTGCTGAAGGTCGCCGACTCCAAGTACGCGCTGGTCATCTACGGCGCCAAGCGTGCGCGGCAGATCAACGCCTACTACTCGCAGCTGTCCGAGGGCCTGCTGGAGTATGTCGGCCCGCTCGTCGACAGCCAGGTCAACGACAAGCCGCTGTCGGTCGCGCTGCGCGAGGTCAACGACGGCCTGCTCTCGATCGAGAAGATCGAGGCCTGAGGCCCGGGTCGTCGGGTCAGCCCGCACCCACCCTCAGCCACATCACGTCTTCGACAACCCCGACACCTCGACACCCTCGATGCGGATCGTTCTCGGCGTCAGCGGCGGCATCGCCGCCTACAAGGCGTGCCTGCTGCTGCGCCTGCTGAAGGAAGCCGGCCACGACGTCACCGTCATCCCGACGGCCGCGGCCCTGCACTTCGTCGGGGCCCCCACCTGGGCGGCTCTCTCCGGAAAGCCGGTCGCCGACGACGTGTGGACGCGGGTCGAGGACGTGCCGCACGTCCGGCTGGGCAAGAGCGCCGACCTGGTCATCGTCGCGCCGGCCACCGCCGACCTGCTGGCCAAGGCCGCGCACGGCCTGGCCGACGACCTGCTGACCAACACCCTGCTCACCGCGCGCTGTCCGGTCGTGCTGGCGCCGGCGATGCACACCGAGATGTGGCAGCACCCGGCGACCGTCGCCAACGTCGCGACCCTGCGCGAACGCGGCGTGCACGTGCTCGACCCCGACTCGGGCCGGCTCACCGGCGTCGACACCGGGCCGGGCCGGTTGCCCGAGCCGGAGCACATCGCCGACTTCGCGCTCGGTGTCGCGGGCGCCGACCGGTCCGCGCCGCTCGCCGGCCGCAAGGTGGTCGTCTCCGCCGGTGGCACCCGCGAACCCATCGACCCGGTGCGCTACCTGGGCAACCGCAGCAGCGGCAAACAGGGCTACGCGCTCGCGGAGGTCGCCGCGCAACGCGGCGCCGCCGTCACCCTCGTCAGCGTCAACGCCACGCTGCCGGTGCCGCCCGCGGTCGAGGTCGTCGAGGTCGAGACCACCCTCGAGCTGCAGGAGGCGGTCACCGCCGCCGCCCGCGACGCCGACGTGGTCGTCATGGCCGCAGCTCCGGCCGACTTCCGCCCGGCGGCCTATGCCGACCACAAGATCAAGAAGTCCGGCTCCGGCACCGGGCTCGACCTCGACCTGGTCGAAAACCCCGACATCGTGCGCGGGCTCGTCGATGCCCGCGGCGAGGGCCGCACACCGTTCATCGTCAGCTTCGCCGCCGAGACCGGCGACGCCAGCGGCTCGGTGATGGAGCACGCCCGTGCCAAGTTCGCCCGCAAGGGCAGCGACCTGCAGGTCGTCAACGAGGTCGGTCCGGGCGTCACCTTCGGGCAGGACAGCGCCACCATCCGGATTCTGCGCCGCGACGGCGGCGACGAGAACGTCATCGGTCCGGCCGACAAACGCACGCTGGCGTCGGCTGTGTGGGACGCCATACAGGATCAGATCGAGACGGTCTAAACTCGCGAACCGGCGGTCCGGATCCGGACCTCAGCCAGCAGCCGCTGCAACAAAGGAGCACACCAACGTGGCACGACTCTTCACGTCCGAATCCGTCACCGAGGGACACCCCGACAAGATCTGCGACCAGATCAGCGACTCCATCCTCGACGCGATGCTCGCCGAGGACCCGAGCTCCCGCGTCGCCGTCGAGACGATGGTGACCACCGGTCTGGTGCACGTCGCCGGTGAGGTCCGGACGAACAGCTACGTGCCGATCGCCAAGCTGGTGCGCGACACGATCGTCGAGGTCGGCTACGACTCGTCGCTCAAGGGCTTCGACGGCCACTCCTGCGGCGTGTCGATCTCCATCGGCGAGCAGTCGCCCGACATCGCCCAGGGCGTCGACACCGCCCACGAGCACCGCACCGAGGGCGGCACCGACCAGCGCGACAGCCAGGGTGCCGGCGACCAGGGCCTGATGTTCGGCTACGCCTGCTCGGACACCGCCGAGCTGATGCCGCTGCCGATCTTCCTGGCCCACCGCCTCTCCGAGCGGCTCACCAGCGTCCGCAAGAGCGGCGAGCTGGCCTACCTGCGTCCGGACGGCAAGACCCAGGTCACCATCGGGTATGACGGCGACAAGGCGGTCCGCCTCGACACCGTGGTGCTGTCCACCCAGCACGCGCCCAACATCTCCCTCGACGGGATGCTCGAGCCGGACATCGACACCCACGTCATCAAGCCCGTCCTCGAGGAGCTCGCCGCGAGCGGCAACACCCTCGACACCTCGGGCTACCGCAAGCTGATCAACCCGACCGGCGTCTTCGAGATCGGCGGCCCGATGGGCGACGCCGGCCTCACCGGCCGCAAGATCATCGTCGACACCTACGGCGGCATGGCCCGCCACGGCGGTGGCGCCTTCTCCGGCAAGGACCCCTCGAAGGTGGACCGCTCGGCGGCATACGCCATGCGCTGGGTCGCCAAGAACGTCGTCGCCGCCGGCCTCGCCGACCGCTGCGAGGTGCAGGTCGCCTACGCGATCGGCAAGGCGCAGCCGGTGGGCCTGTATGTCGAGACCTTCGGCACCGAGACCGCGCCCCTGGACAAGATCCAGGCCGCGATCAACGAGGTCTTCGACCTGCGCCCGGCCGCGATCGTGGAGGAGCTGGACCTGCTCCGCCCGATCTACAAGCCGACCGCCGCCTACGGTCACTTCGGCCGCACCAAGGCCGACGGTGTCGAGAACGCCTTCACCTGGGAGCGCACCGACAAGGTCGAGGACCTGCAGCGCGCCGTCAAGGGCTGACCACAAACGCTGATCGAGTAGCGGCGAGGAACGCCGAGCCACGCCGATCGAGTAGCGGCGAGGAACGAGCCGCGTATCGAGATCACCCCGCACACGCGAGATCACCGGCACCGGCACCTTCGGGTGTCGGTGCCGTCGCGTATAACAAGGGGCATGCCCGACTCCGACGACGCGCCGCACCGGGCGACGACGGAGCAGCTCCAGCTGCTGCACTCGGCCGCCAGACCGAAGCAGCCGGCGGCCGAAACCGGTGACCCGGCAGTGCAATTGCCGGTCGCGCGCGTGGTCCTCGACGTGCCGCTGCCGCACCTGGACCGGCCGTTTGAATATGCCGTGCCCGCGGACCTCGCCGAGGCGGCGCAGCCGGGGGTGCGGGTCAAGGTGCGCTTCGCCGGCAAGGAGGCGGGCGGCTTCGTGGTCGCCCGCGCCGAGACCGCCGAGCACGTCGGCCGGCTGACCCCGCTGCGCCGGGTGGTGAGCCCGGAGCCGGTGCTGACCCCCGCCGTGCTCGACGCCGCCCGACAGGTGGCCGACCACTACGCCGGCCCGCTCGCCGACGTGCTGCGGCTCGCCGTGCCACCGCGTCACGCGGCGGCGGAGAAGGCCCTCGACGCCAAGGACACCCCGCCCTTCGAGCGACCTGAGGTGCCGGATGGCGTTGCGTGGCAACGCTATCCGGCCGGTGCCGCCTTCCTGCGCCGGTTGGCCGACGGTGGCGACCCGGCGGCCAGCTGGCTCGCCGCGCCGAGCGCGCAGGACGCCCACGACGCCCAGGACTGGCCCGCGGCGCTGGCCGAGGCCGCCCGGGCGACGCTCTCCGGCGGCCGCGGGGTGCTGATCGTCGTGCCCGACCACCGCGACGTCGACCGCGTCGAGCGCGCGCTTGTCGCGCAACTCGGCGAGGACGGGCACGTGCGGCTCACCGCCGAGCAGGGCCCGCAGGCGCGCTACACCGCGTGGCTGAAGATCCTGCGCGGCCACGTGCGTTGCGTGGTCGGCACTCGCGCCGCCGCGTGGGCGCCGGTGCGCGATCTCGGCCTGGTCGCGTGCTGGGACGACGGGGACGACCTGCTGGCCGAGCCGCGCTCGCCATACGCACAGACCAGGGAGGTGCTGCGCCTCCGCGCCCGGCGCGAGCACGCGGCGCTGTTGCTCGGCGGCTTCGCCCGATCGGTCGCGGTCCAGCAGTGGCTGGACGACGGCGTGGTGCAGTCGGTCGAGTCCCGGCCGGCCCGGGGCGATCTGCCGCGGGTGATCGTCGCGGGCGACGACGTGCAGGTGGAGCGGGCCGGTGCGGCCGCACACGCGCACCTGCCGCCGGTGGCGTGGTCGGCGGCGCACGAGGCGCTGCGGGCCGGTCCGGTGCTGGTGCAGGTGCCGCGCCGCGGCTACCTGCCCACGCTGCGCTGCGCCCACTGCCGCACCCTGGCGCGCTGCGGGCACTGCCACGGGCCGCTCGGCCTGCGCAGCGCCGACGGGCCCCCGGTGTGCCGGTGGTGCGGCCGGGTCGCGGAGCCCTGGCGCTGCACCGAGTGCGGGGCCGACCGGCTGCGCGCGGCCGTGGTCGGTGCCCGCCGCACCGCCGAGGAGCTGGGCCGGGCGTTCCCCGGCGTCGAGGTGGTGCGGTCCGGTGCCGGCGAGATCGTCGCGCGCGTCGACTCGGGCCCGGCGCTGGTGATCGCGACGCCGGGTGCGGAGCCGGTGGCCGACGGCGGGTATGCCGCAACGCTGCTGCTCGACGGCTGGGCGCTGCTCGACCGGCCCGCGCTGGACGCGGGGGAGGAGACGCTGCGCCGCTGGCTGGCGGCGGCCGCGCTCACCCGGCCCTCGCGAGCCGGGGGCACCGTGGTCGTCTGCGGGGTGGCGACCGACGCGCCCCAGCCCGCCGTGGAGTCGGTCGTGCGCTGGGCGCCCCACACCTTCGCGGCCCGCGAACTCGCCGAGCGGCGCGAGCTGCAGCTGCCTCCGGCGCAGTGGGTCGCTGCCCTGACCGGCGCGATCGCCGACCTGACCGCGTTCGCCGACGCGGTCGACCACGCGCTGCCCGACGGCATCACCGTCGAACGCCTCGGCCCGCTGCCGCTCGACGGCGGCCCCGGAGCGCCCGAGGGCGGCGCACGCCTGCTGCTGCGCGCCCCGCTGGCGCACGGTCCGGCCGCGGCACGCGCGGTGATGGCCGCCCGCGCCGGCCGCAGCGCCCGCAAGACCCCCGGCACCGTCACCGTGCGGGTCGACCCGAGCGGTGCACTGCTTTAGGCATGCCGCCCCGGCGTCGATAGGGTCTGCCGGGTGACAGACCAGCAGACCGCCGACCGCGGCGACCGGCCGAACCTCGACCCGGCGCCCGTCGACGCCGTCGTCTTCGACCTCGGCAACGTGCTGATCCGGTGGGACCCGCTGCCGGCGATCGCCGCCGGTGTCGGCCCCGAGCGGGCCCGCCATTTCCTGCACGATTCCGGTTTCGACTTCGCGTCGTGGAACCTCGCCCAGGACGCCGGCCGCAGCTTCGCCGACGGCGAAGCCGACGCGATCGCCAAGCATCCCGAGCTGGCCGACGAAATCCGTTCGTACCGAGCCAATTTCGAGCATGCGCTGCGCGGTCCGGTGGACGGAACCGTCGCCATACTCAAGCAGCTGCATGCGGCCGACGTGCCGTTGTTCGCGCTGACCAACTGGCCGGAGGAGACGTTCCCGATCGCGCTGGACCGCTTCGACTTCCTCGACTACTTCGAGGACATCGTGGTCTCCGGGGAGGAGGGCGTCGCCAAGCCGGACCCGGAGATCTTCGAGGTGCTCGAGGAGCGCGTGCGGCACGTCGGCGGCCTCGACGACTGCATCTTCATCGACGACAGCCTCGCCAACGTGCAGGCGGCCGCGGTCGCGGGCATGGACGCGATCGCCTTCACCTCGCCCGAGGAGCTGCGCGCCGACCTGCTGGTGCGCGGCCTGCCGGTCGGACAAGAGTAGGGATTGCGCCGATGTCTGTGACCCCGATCCGGCTCTACGGAGACCCGGTGCTGCGCACGCCCGCCGCGCCCGTCGTCGACTTCGACAAGGAGTTGCGCACCCTCGTCAAGGACCTCACCGACACGATGATGCACGCCCCGGGCGCGGGGCTCGCGGCGCCGCAGCTCGGCGTCGGGCTGCGGGTCTTCACCTACTACATCGACGGCGAGCTCGGTCACCTCGTCAACCCCGACCTCGACCTGTCGGCCGAGCAGCAGGTCGACGACGAGGGTTGTCTGTCGATCCCCGACTTCGCGTGGCCGACGCCGCGCGCGCTGCGCGCGGTCGCCCAGGGTTTCGACATGTATGGCGAACCGCTCACGATCGAGGGCAGCCACCTGATGGCGCGCTGCATCCAGCACGAGACTGACCACCTCGACGGCATTCTCTTCATCGACCGGCTCGACAAGGAGCAGCGCAAGCTGGCGCTGAAGGAGATCCGCGCCGCCGAGTGGGCCGGCTTGCCGGGCCCGATCGTCCGCGACAGCCCGCACGCCAACCCGACCTTCGAGGGCTGAACCATGCGTCTGGTCTTCGCCGGCACCCCCGAGGTCGCGCTGCCCGCCCTGCGCGCGGTCGCCGACTCCGCGCACGAACTCGTCGCGGTCGTGACCCGGCCCGACGCGCGCGCCGGACGCGGCCGCGGCCTGCGACCGTCACCGGTCAAGGAGCTCGCCACCGAGCTGGGGGTGCCGGTGCTCACGCCCCGCTCGGCGAAGGACCCCGGCTTCGCCGAGGAGCTGGCAGCGCTGCGGCCCGACGCGTGTCCCGTGGTCGCCTACGGGTCACTGGTGCCACGTGCGGCGCTCGCCATACCGACGCACGGGTGGGTCAACCTGCATTTCTCGCTGCTGCCCGCCTGGCGCGGTGCGGCTCCGGTGCAGCACGCGATCCTGCACGGTGACGAGGTCACCGGCGCGACGACCTTCCTGCTGGAGGAGGGCATGGACACCGGGCCGGTGCTCGGGACCATGACCGAGACGATCCGCCCCACCGACACCAGCGGTGCGCTGCTCGACCGGCTGGCCGACGCCGGAGCCGGTCTCCTGGTGGCCTCCCTCGACGGCCTCGCCGACGGATCGATCACCCCGGTCCCGCAACCGGCCGATGGCGTGTCGATGGCCCCCAAGATCACCACCGAGGATGCCGAAATCCGTTGGTCCGCACCGGCTTTCGCCGTCGACCGCCGCATCCGCGCGTGCACGCCCGCACCCGGAGCGTGGACGACCTTCCGCGGAGAACGGTTGAAGCTGGGGCCGGTCACGGCCGCCACGGACGATGCCGAGAAGCTCGCAGCCGGGAGGCTCTCGGCCGGCAAGCGCGAGGTGCTGGTCGGCACCGGGACGACCCCGGTGGTGCTCGGCGAGGTGCAGCCGCACGGCAAGAAGACGATGCCGGCGGCGGACTGGGCGCGGGGTGTGCGGGTGGACGCGGGAGAATTGCTGACATGAGTGAAAATCCGTCCGGCGGCTACCGCGACGCCAAGGGCCGGCAACGGCCGGAGTCACGTCGGCACGGCGCCGGCAAGCGCACCGCCACCAGACCGGCCGACCGCCGCCGTGGGGGCGACCCGGCGCGTAAGGTCGCCTGGCAGGTCATCCGGGCGGTCGCCGACGGCGCCTACGCCAACCTGGAGCTGCCCAAGGCGCTGCGCACCGCCGAGTTGCACGGCAGGGACGCCGGATTCGCGACCGAGCTGACCTACGGCGCCATCCGGATGCGCGGACTGTATGACGCGATCATCGAGTTCGCGGCCGGCCGACCGGTCAGCCAGATCGACCCGCCGGTGCTCGACACGCTGCGCATCGGCGCGCACCAGATCCTCAACATGCGGGTGCCCGCCCACGCGGCAGCGTCCGAGACGGTGGCGCTGGCACGCGAGGTCAACGGCGCGGGCGCGTCCGGCTTCGTCAACGCGGTGCTGCGCCGCATCACCGAGCGCACCCGTGAGGAGTGGATCGCCGAGGTCACCGCCGGGCGCGACCGCATCGACGCGCTCGCGGTCGAGCACTCCCATCCGGCGTGGGTGGTGCGCGCGCTGCGGGGCGCCCTGCGGGCCGGTGGGATCACCGACGACGCCGAGCTGGACACGGCGCTGGTGAAGCTCCTCGAGGCCGACAACGCCCCGCCGGCGGTGTCGCTCGTGGCCCGCCCGGGCCTGGCGACCGTGGCCGAGCTGGTGGAGGCCGGAGCCGAGGCGTCGACGCTGTCGCCGGTCGGCGCGACGCTGCCCGGTGGCGACCCGGCCGACATACCTGCGGTCCGGCAGACGCGCGCCGCCGTGCAGGACGAAGGGTCCCAGCTCGTCGCGCTCGCCCTCGCCGCGGCCGACGCGACCGGCACCGATGCCGAGGAGTGGCTCGACCTCTGTGCCGGCCCCGGGGGCAAGGCGGCGCTGCTGGCCACCCTTGCTGCCCAACAGGATTCGGTGCTGTTCGTCAACGAGGTGAGCGAGCACCGGACCGACCTGATCCGCCGCACGCTGTCCGCCGCCATCGACTCCGGCATCGAGGTGATGGTCGGCACCGGCGACGGGCGTGAGCTCGGCGCCGAGGAACCCGACACCTACGACAAGGTGCTCGTCGACGCGCCGTGCACCGGACTCGGCGCACTGCGCCGCCGCCCGGAGGCACGCTGGCGCCGCACGCCGGCGGACGTGACCACCCTGACCCGGCTGCAAGGCGAACTGCTCGGCTCCGCGCTCGACGCCGCCAAGCCCGGCGGCCTCGTCGCCTATGTCACCTGCAGCCCGCACGTCGCCGAGACCGCCGAGATCGTGCGCGCCGCCGTCGAAGATCGTGACGACGTCACCGTCGAGGACGCCCGGCCGCTCTTCCGGGACGCCGCGGGGGAGCAGGTCGCCGACCTCGGCGACGGGCCGACCGTGCAGCTCTGGCCGCACGTGCACAACACCGATGCGATGTTCTTCGCGTTGCTGCGCAAGAAGATTCGCTGAACTTGTTTTGCTGAACTGAACTCGTTGCCCAGATCTTGTTGACCAGATTTTGTTGACCAGGAGATCCGACACATGCTGATCGCCCCGAGCATCCTGTCCGCCGACTTCGCCAACCTGCAGCGCGACCTGGACCGGATCGCCAACGCCGACTGGGCGCACGTCGACGTCATGGACTACCACTTCGTGCCCAACCTCACGCTGGGGCTGCCGGTCGTCGAGTCGCTGCTGAAGGTGTCGCCGATCCCGCTCGACTGTCACCTGATGATCGACGACCCCGACCGGTGGGCACCGTCATACGCCGAGGCGGGGGCGCAGAGCGTCACCTTCCACATCGAGGCGTCCAAGGAGCCGCGCAAGCTTGCCGCCGACCTGCGGGCGGCGGGTGCCCGGGCGGCGATGGCGCTGAAGCCGGCGACGCCGTTCGCGCCCTACGAGGAACTGCTCGACAGCCTCGACATGGTGCTGGTGATGACCGTCGAGCCGGGCTTCGGCGGCCAGACGTTCATGGCCGACCAGTTGCCGAAGGTGCAGCAGGTGCGGGAGGCCGTGCAGCGGCGCGGCGGTGAGGTCTGGGTGCAGGTCGACGGCGGCGTGTCGGCTACCACGATCGAGCAGTGCGCCGAGGCCGGCGCCGACGTCTTCGTGGCCGGTTCGGCCGTGTATGGCGCCGAGGACGCGGCCGCCGCGGTCGACGAGCTGCGGGAGCTCGCGAAGGGTTGCGCCGCGCACGCCTGACCGGGACCGTTTTGCCCGCCGTGGCATACTGATGCGTACGTGCTCCGGGGTCGGTGAAATTCCGAGCCGGCGGTGATAGTCCGCGACCCGGTCGTTTCGGCGGCCGGTTGACCTGGTGGAACTCCAGGACCGACGGTTAAAGTCCGGATGGGAGGCAGCACGAGGGGTCGCGTCGACGACGCGACCCGCGGCGACGCGTTCGTCGGCACTGACGCCGGCGGATTCGCGCGGTCGTCCGTCACCCCCGGAGTCCGATCGGACCCGGGAAGGAGTGACATGACGACAACCGAAACCTTTGTCCGCGAAGCGATTTCGCTTGCCACCCGCGGTCCCTCCGTCGACCCCAACCCGCGCGTCGGCTGTGTCCTGGTGCGCGACGGCGCGGTCATCGGCCGTGGCTGGCACCGGGGCGCTGGCACGCCGCACGCCGAGATCGCCGCCCTCGCCGACGCCGGCGACGCGACTGGGGCCACCGCCTACGTCACCCTCGAGCCGTGCGCGCACGTCGGCCGCACCGGCGCCTGCGCCGACGCCCTCGCCGACGCAGGGGTGGCGCGCGTCGTCTTCGCCCAGAGCGACCCCAACCCGATCGCCCGGGGTGGCGCGGAGGTGCTGCGCAGCCACGGCATCGAGGTGTATGCCGGCGCCCTCGCCGGCGAGGCGGCCGCCCTCAACGCGCACTGGACGTTCTCGGTCACCCACGGACGCCCCTGGGTGACCTGGAAGTTCGCCGCGACGCTCGACGGTTATTCGGCTGCGGCCGACGGCACCAGCATGTGGATCACCGGGCCGCAGGCGCGGGCCGACGTGCACCGGCTGCGCGCGACGGCCGGCGCGATCGCCGCCGGCACCGGCACCGTGCTCGCCGACGACCCGCAGCTGGCCGTGCGGGGCTCCGACGGGGAGCCGGCGTCGCACCAGCCGTTGCGCGTGATCATCGGAGAGCGTGAGATCCCAGCAGCCTCAAGGGTGCTCGACGATGCCGCCCCGACGGTGCACCTGCGCACCCATGACCCGGAGCGCGTCCTGAAGGAACTGCACGACCGCGGCATCCACCACCTCTTCCTCGAGGGCGGACCGACGCTCGGCGCAGCCTTCGTCGCCGCCGGCCTGGTCGACGAGGTGGTGGCCTATCTCGCGCCCACACTGCTCGGTGCCGGCAGCAGCGCGGTCGGCGCGCTGGGCATCGAGACCCTCGCCGACGCAGTCTCCCTGCGACTGCACGACCTCACCCGCGTCGGCGACGACGTGCGGCTGACCTATCGGAGGAAATGACATGTTCACCGGCATCGTCGAAGAACTCGGCACCATCGAAAGCCTTGAGCTGCAAGGTGACTCGGCAACTCTGCGCGTCGCGGCCAGGACCGTCCTGGAGGACGCGGAGCACGGCGCGTCGATCGCGGTCAACGGCGTCTGCCTGACCGTGGTCGACTTCGACGACACCCACTTCGGCGTCGACGTGATGGCCGAGACGCTCGACCGCAGCAGTCTCGGCAGTCTGCGACCGGGCGCACCGGTCAACCTGGAGCGCGCGATGCGGGCCGACGGACGCCTCGGCGGCCACATCGTCCAGGGTCACGTCGACGGCACGGCGGCGCTGGTGTCCCGCACCGAGCGCGAGCACTGGACCGAGGTGGTCTTCGCCCTGCCGACGAGTCTTGCGCCATACGTGGTGGAGAAGGGGTCGGTCGCGCTGGACGGCGTGTCGCTGACGGTGGCCGCGGTCACCGCTGACACGTTCACCGTCTGTCTGATCCCGACCACGCTCGCGCTGACCACGCTCGGCAGCCGCGAGCCGGGTGACGTCGTCAACGTCGAGGTCGACGTGCTGGCCAAGTATGTCGAGCGGCTGGTCGCCACCGGCCGCGTGGCGCAGGAAGCGGGGCGTGCATGAACGTCTTCGAGCGGCTCTACGACGCGTCGATCACCATCGGCGGCCATGGCATCACCTGGCGCGAGATCGTCGGCAACCTCTTCGGGCTCGCCTCGGCGATCGGCGGCATGCGCCGCAAGGTCTGGGCCTGGCCGATCGGCATCATCGGCAACGCACTGCTTTTCACCGTCTTCTTCGCGCTCGGCTTCACCGCGCACGGCGGTCAGGTGATGTTCGGCCAGGCCGGCCGGCAGGTCTTCTTCATCCTCACCTCGCTCTACGGCTGGATGCTGTGGCACCGCAACCGCCGCGGCCGCGCCGACGATGCCCCGGCGGTGCAGCCGCGGTGGGCGACCATGACCGAACGCGCCGGTTACATCGGCTTCTGGATCGTCGGAGTCCTGGTCTGCCAGTGGCTCTTCCGTGTCATCGGGGTCGGCTGGAACCCGCCCGACTTCTACTACTGGGCCGACGCCTGGATCTTCGTCGGCTCCATCGTCGCGACCTTCGCGATGGCCCGCGGCTGGGTCGACTTCTGGCTGGCCTGGCTGGCCGTCGACCTGGTCGGCGTGCCGGAGCTGATCCACTTCCAGTACTACCCCTCGGCGGCGCTCTACGCGATCTACGCGGCGTTCGTCGTCTGGGGTTTCTTCGTCTGGCTGCGGATCAGCCGGGCGAAGGGCAGGACGACCGAACCGACCGGGCAGGTGGTGCCGTCATGATCGCGACCATTGAGCGAGCGATCGCCGAAATCGCAGCCGGTAGACCGGTATTGGTCGCCGACGACGCGGACCGCGAGAACGAGGTCGACCTGGTCATCGCCGGTCACGACGTCGACCCGCAGTGGGTCGGCTGGGCGGTGCGTCACGGCTCCGGGGTCATCTGTGCGCCCATGCCGGACGCCGTCGCCGACCGGCTCGGCCTGCCGCCGATGGTCACCACCAACGAAGACCCGAAGGGCACCGCCTACACCGTCTCCGTCGACGCGCGGGAGGGGGTGAGCACCGGCATCAGTGCCGACGAACGCGCCAGAACCATTGCGGTGCTTGCCGATCCGGCCTCGACCGCCGACGCTCTCACACGTCCCGGGCACGTCTTCCCGCTGCGCGCCAGGCCCGGCGGCGTGCTCGAGAGGGCCGGTCACACCGAGGCCACCGTCGACCTGTGCCGGCTCGCCGGACAGCCACCGGTCGGCGCCATCGTCGAGCTGGTCCACGACGACGGTTCGATGATGCGGCTGGCGGACGCCGAGCAACTCGCCGAACGCGACGGGCTGCTGGTCGTCACCATCGCCGACCTTGTCGCCTGGCGGCGCCGGCACGACCGGGTGGTCCGCCGTGCCACCACTACCCTGCCCACCGAGCACGGCATCTTCACCGCGGTCGCCTACAGCGACGAGCGCACCGGCGCCGAGCACGTGGCGCTCGTCTCGCCGCTCGGGCTCACCGACCAATCGCCCCTCGTGCGAGTGCATTCGGAGTGCCTCACCGGTGACGTCTTCGGCTCCCAGCGCTGCGACTGCGGGCCGCAGCTGGCCGAGTCGATGCGCCGCGTCGCCACGTATGCCGGAGCGATCGTCTACCTGCGCGGGCACGAAGGGCGCGGCGTCGGCCTGGTCGACAAGCTGCGCGCCTACGCGGTGCAGGACACCGGTCTCGACACCGTCGACGCGCAGACCGCACTGGGCCTGCCGGTCGACGCCCGCGAATTCGACGCCGCCGCAGCGATTCTCACCGATCTCGAAGTCGACTCCCTCCGGTTGCTCACCAACAACCCGGCCAAGGTGATCGCCCTGCGCGACCTCGGCCTGCACGTCGAGCAGGTCGGCCTGCAGGTGCCGAGCACCCCCAGCAACCGCGGCTACCTCGAAACCAAACGCACCCGCATGGGACACACCTTGGAGGCATCATGAGCGGATCCGGCGCTCCCACAACCGTCGTCGACGGCAGCGGCCTGCGGGTCGCGGTCGTGGCGGCGTCCTGGCACACCGAGGTGATGGACGGGCTGCTCGACGGCGCGCGCCGCGGTCTGGAGGCATGCCGGGTCACCGACAGCGTGGTCGTGCGGGTGCCCGGCACCTTCGAGCTGTCGGTGGCTGCCGCGCGACTGGCTGCGTCATACGACGCGGTGGTGACGTTGGGTGTCGTGATCCGCGGTGGCACACCGCATTTCGACTACGTCTGCCAGTCGGCCACCAATGGCCTGACCGATGTCGCCGTGCGCACCGGCGTGCCGATCGGGTTCGGCGTGCTCACCTGCGACACCGAGCAGCAGGCGCTCGACCGCGCCGGACTGCCCGGCTCACCCGAGGACAAGGGCTTCGAGGCGAGCACCGCGGCGATCGCGACCGCGGTGACGCTGCGCGGCGTCCCGATCGGCGGGCGCGTGGACGGACCCGGCGCAGCGCTCACGTAGCCTTGTCCGACGTGAAGACGTTCGATCAGCTGTTTGCCGAGCTGACCCTCAAGGCCCAGGAGCGACCTGCCGATTCCGGCACCGTGCGTGAGCTCGACGCCGGGGTCCATCAGATCGGCAAGAAGATCGTCGAGGAAGCGGCCGAGGTGTGGATGGCCGCCGAGCACGAGGGCGACGAGCGCACCGCCGAGGAGATCAGCCAGCTGCTCTACCACCTGCAGGTGCTCATGCTCGCCCGCAACATCACGCTGGAGGACGTCTATGCCCACCTCTGAGACGGAGAGCGCAACCCGCCCGGTGCTGCGCGTCGCGATGCCCAACAAGGGCGCCCTCGCCGAGGCCAGCGCCGAGGTGATGCGCGAGGCCGGCTACCGCGGCCGCCGCGAGTCCAAGGAGCTCGTCGTGCTCGACGCCGAGCAGGGCGTCGAGCTGTTCTACCTGCGCCCGCGCGACATCGCCGTGTATGTCGGGCAGGGCACCCTCGACGTCGGGATCACCGGCCGTGACCTGCTGCTCGACTCGCAGGCGCCGGCCGTCGAGGTCATGCAGCTCGGGTATGGCGGTTCGACGTTCCGCTACGCCGCGCGCCCCGGTCAGGCCACCTCGGTCGCCGAGCTCGACGGCAAGCGCATCGCCACCAGCTTCCCCGGACTGGTCCGAAAAGACTTGGCGGACAAGGGGATCGACGCCAGCGTCGTGCGTCTCGACGGGGCGGTGGAGACTGCCGTCACCCTCGGCGTCGCCGACGTCATCGCCGACGTCGTCGAGACCGGCACGACGCTGCGCAACGCCGGCCTCGAGGTCTTTGGCGAGCCGATCCTGACCAGTGAAGCGGTGCTCATCCGGCCGCAGGACCGGGCCGGCGACACCAGTGCGATCGACGTCCTGGTGCGCCGTCTGCAGGGCGTGCTCACCGCCCGGCGCTACGTGATGATGGATTACGACATCAAGGTCGAACTCGTCGAACGTGCCTGCGCGCTGACCCCCGGCCTCGAGTCGCCGACGGTCTCCCCGCTGCACGACAAGGGCTACGTCGCGGTGCGCGCGATGGTCCCGCGCAGCAGCACCAACGCGGTGATGGACGAGCTGTACGAAGTTGGCGCGCGCGCCATCCTCGTCACCGAGATCGCGGCGTGCCGACTGTGAGCACCCCCGCGAAGCGGGCCGCGGCATACGCCACCTTCCGTCCGCGCCGGTCGCGCATCGTCGCCGTCCTGGCGGCCGTCGCGATGGTGGTCGTCTTCGCGGTCGTGGCCAGTCGCATCCCGCACGGCGGGGAGAACGGCTGGACCGGCCAGGACTCGATCGCAATGGTGGTCTTCGGGGCCGCGATGGCGTTGTTCCTGCTGCGCTACGCGCTGGTGCACGCCAAGCCGACCGAGACCGGGCTGCACGTGCAGAACCTCATCGCCTCCCGCGACATCCCGTGGGCGGAGATCGTCAACGTGCAGTTCGGTGGCGGCCCGCCGTGGCTGATCCTCGAACTTGCCGACACCGAGACCCTTTCGGTGATGGCGGTCCAGCGGTCGGACGGTGATTTTGCGATGGCGGAGGCGCAGCGCCTGGCGGCGCTCGTCGACGCGCACAACCGCACCAGCCGCGACGATTAGTCGGGCCGCGACGATCAGTCGGTCGCGATGACGACGTCGGCACGATCGCGGGTGCGGTCGGCGCCGAACACCGCGTCCTCCTGGTCTGCCCAGCGCTGCCAGTGCGGCGCGTAGGCGTCCCCGTCGCGGGCCAGTCCGCGCGCCTTGCGCGTCGCTCGCGCGGCCTCCAGCCAGACCCGCACATCGGCATACGCACCCGCCGGGCCGACACTGCTGCCGGCGCCCTCCACGACGACGAAGCGCTGGACGGGCACGAGGACCTGGTCGGCGTATTCGCCCGTCTCCCAGTCAAATCGGCGGTATGCCGCAGGTCGTCCCGCACGCAGTGGCTCCAGCACCCACGCGGTCACGATCCGCGGGGTCGCAGCGAGCCCGTCCCACCCGGGGTAGAGGTCGTCCAGGTGCACCACGGCCGCGTCGCCCAGGTCGGCGGCGAGCGCGTCGGCGAAGGTGGTCTTGCCGGATCCGCTGCGCCCGTCGATCGTGACGATCGTCGGGGCGGCGCCGGCGGCCCGCGCGAGGCCGGCGACGTGCCCCACGTCTTCTCGCAGGTGCCCTCGCACGCCGTCGCTGCGAGACTGCCGATGACCGGTCACGGCAGACCAATCTAGGCTGACCGTCGTGAGTGTTGCGGTGCGCGTCATACCCTGCCTGGACGTCGACGCCGGGCGGGTGGTCAAGGGCGTCAACTTCGAGAACCTGCGCGACGCCGGCGACCCGGTCGAACTGGCCGGGCGGTACGACGGGCAGGGGGCCGACGAGCTGACCTTCCTCGACGTGACCGCGAGCTCGGGCGACCGCGAGACGACGTACGACGTGGTCGGCCGCACCGCGGAGCAGGTCTTCATCCCGCTCACTGTCGGCGGGGGAGTGCGCACGGTCGCCGACGTCGACCGGCTGCTGCGGGCCGGCGCCGACAAGGTGGGCATCAACACCGGCGCGATCGCGCGCCCGCAGGTGATCGCCGAGATCGCCGACCGCTTCGGCTCGCAGGTGCTGGTCCTGTCGGCGGACGTGCGGCGGTCGCAGCACGGCAACTTCGAGGTCACCACGCACGGCGGGTTGAAGTCGACCGATCTCGACGCCATCGAATGGTGCTCTCGCGCAGCGCAATTGGGTGTCGGCGAGATCCTGCTCAACTCGATGGACGCCGACGGCACCAAGGCCGGCTTCGATCTCGAGCTGATCCGCGCAGTGCGGGCCGAGGTCGACGTGCCGATCGTCGCCAGCGGTGGTGCCGGCCGGGTCGAGGACTTCGTCGCCGCAGTCGACGCCGGTGCCGACGCGGTGCTCGCCGCCTCGGTGTTCCACTTCGGCGAGCTCACGGTCGGCCAGGTCAAGGACGCGCTCCGGTCCGCGGGCCACGAGGTGCGCTAGCGCGTTCGGCTGGACAGATCGTGCGGTATGGCGCACGTTTCGTCTAGCCGGGGCGCGCGCTGAGGGAACGGTAGGCGGCGCGGACCTGGTCGAGGAACAGCTCGGGCCGAAGTCGTAACCCGAGCACCGGGATGCGCAGCACGTAGTCACCCGAGACGACTCTGTCGTTCTGTCTCAGCGCGTCGTCGATGGGATTGAGCGCGAGGAAGTGGTGACCGCCGTCGATCTCGGCGACCAGTCCGACGTCGTCCCAGCTCGCATCGAGGAACACCCGGCCACGACTGCCACGGCGCACCGCCTGCCTTGTCGGAGGCGGCAATCCGGCACGGCGGCACATGCGGGCGAAGTCGAGTTCACCCAGCGATTCCGCGCCGCTGCAGACATCGCGCATCACCAGGTCGAGAAACGGCCGGCGGGCGGATCGCCCGACTCCCTTCCAGGTCAGCAGCAATCGGGGAGGTGAGGTGAGTCGCTGCTGTAGCGGAAGGCAGACCAGCAGCGCAGCCTGACGGTCGCTCACCGCCCACTGCGCAGCGTGGATCGTGGCCCATTCGACCCCGACACGGGCGAGGCCGGCTCCTTGCGCGGGCACCGCAATGCGTGGACGGTGCAGGACGACGCCGTCGACCCGCTGGGCCCGGGCTCCTGCCGGCACAGTCACATCGATGAACTCGGGTTGGAAACCGGTCATCCCTGCGGCAATGAGCGCCGCGGCCCCGTCCAGTCTCGCCTCGGCTCCGGTCTCCCACACGGCGTGCCAGAGCCGGCCTGTCCCGGACGGCTCGCGCCCTCCGATGACGACCGTGTGCCTCCCGGCGAGAAACCAACGCGCCGCCGCGACCTCATTGCGCACCGCGAAACGGTCAATTCCGTGCTGCGCCAACGTCTCCCGGTGCACGACTCCACCGCACTCAGCCGCGAGTTCGGCCGCGATGCTTCGCCGGTGGGCGGGCCTCGGCGGTTCGGTGACGCCTGCGTGCAGCTGGCCATCCATCGTTCGATGCTCCCCGAGATGCGCCGGCGGCGGAGAGCGCCCTGTGGATGAGTCCGTCCGGCTGGGCACATCGTGCGGGATAGCGCACGATGTGTGGAGCGGGGGCGCCTGAAACGAGCGGTCAGAAGCCGAGCGTCGCGTCCCGGAAGGAGGCGACATCCCGGTCGGCACCGTCCAGCTGCACGTCGGCGACCGCTTGCCGGCCGTAGATGTGGAGCAGGATCTCCGCGGGGGCGCCGGAGAGGACGACGTTGCCGTGGTCGTCGCGCGGCGGGCGCAACGAACGCCGCCCGAGGCCCGGCGACTCGGCGACCACCCCGACCCGCGCGTCGCGCAGGGTCAGCCGGCCGAGGCGGGGGAGCACACCCCAGAGCGCAGCCTGCTCGCCCTCGGGCAACTCCCGCCGGGCGGCACCGCGGTCGCCGGCGCGCAGCACGTCCTCGTGGTGCACGAAGAACTCCCCGAGATTGGCGAGTTCGTCCACCCGCGGCAGTCCGAAGACACTCAGCCGCGGGGGACCCGAGCGGACCTTCTCCACAAGCTGCTCCCACGGCAGCGCGGCGATCTTCGACTGCACCGACTCCAGGTGCCCGCGCAGCGGCGGGAGGAACATCCCGGCGGCGGCGTCCGGCCGCGACTCACGGACGACGAGGTGCGCGGCCAGATCGCGGGTGGTCCAGTCCCCGGACAGCGTCGGCGCGTCCGGTCCGACCTGCAGGAACGTGTCGGAAAGGCCGGCGCGCTCGGACTGTGCGTAATCCGTCATACCGCCGATCATCGCGCACGACAGTGTTATTCGTCGTTATTCGTCGTGGTCGGCCTCGGCGGGTTTGCGGCGTTCGCGCGCCGAACGGTGCGGCGAGAGCGGCTCGGTCACCTCGAACGCCACGTCGGTCGGCTTGCCCTTGTCCTGCGGGACCGTGGGCGGCGCGAGCGCGTCGTCGATGCTGTTCAACCAGTCGTCCCACCCCATGAAGACGAGGCTAGACGACCGTCCTGAACACGTCGTGAACAGCGACCGTGAGATTGCCGACAGCGCGGCACCGGTGCCGTTTTCGGGGCCCGGCACCGGTGCGGCAGAATGGCGAGGGTGACTTCCACCGCCCTGGACCCGACCGTTGCCGGGCGTCTCAAGCGAGACGCCGACGGCCTGGTGGCCGCCGTCGTCCAGCAGCACGACACCGGCGAGGTGCTGATGGTCGGCTGGATGGACGACGAGGCGCTGCACCGCACGCTCACCACCGGGCGCGTGACGTTCTGGTCGCGCAGCCGGCAGGAATACTGGCGCAAGGGCGACACCTCCGGCCACGTGCAGGCGGTCAAGTCGGTCGCGCTCGACTGCGACGGAGACACGCTGCTCGTGCGGGTGGACCAAACGGGCGCCGCCTGCCACACCGGAGAGCGCACCTGCTTCTTCACCGACCTCGGTGCGATCGCAGGATGAGCAGCACCCGCACCGAACCCGCGGGCCCGCACGCCGACGCCCCGCACACCCCCGGCATACACGCCGAAACCGGGTGGGGCGCGACCTGGCCGGAGGCCGCGACCTTCCTCGAGCTCGCCCGTGACCGGCGGGTGATCCCCGTCGTACGCCGCCTGCTCGCCGACGGTGAGACCCCTCTCGGCATCTACCGCAAGCTCGCCGGCGACCGCCCCGGCACTTTCCTGCTGGAGTCGGCCGAGCACGGCGGGGTCTGGTCGCGCTACTCGATCATCGGCGCCGCGAGCAGCGCCACCCTGACCGAGACCGGCGGCCGGGCCCACTGGATCGGCGCCGCCCCCGTCGGCGTGCCGACCGACGGCGCCCCGACCGACGTGCTCGCCGAGACCCTGCAGGTGCTCGCGACCCCGCGCATCCCCGGACTGCCGCCGCTCACCGGCGGGCTGGTCGGTGCGGTGACATATGACGCCGTACGCCGCTGGGAGAAGCTTCCGGACGGCGCCCGCGACGAACTGCACCTGCCCGAGCTGGCGATGCTGCTCGCGACCGACCTCGCCGTGCTCGACCACAGCGACGGCTCGGTGCTGCTGATCGCCAACGCGATCAACTACGACAACACCGACGCCCGCGCCGAGGCCGCCTGGGCCGACGCCGTCGACCGCCTCGACCGGATGCAGGACGCGCTCGCGGTCGACGCGCCAAGCACCGTCGCGGTCCCCGAGCCGGTCGAGCTCACCCCCGCCAGCACGCACACGCGCGAGCAGTTCCACGACATGGTGGAGATTGCCAAAGAAGACATCCGAGCTGGCGAGGCCTTCCAAATCGTTGTGTCCCAACGGTTTTCGGTGCCGTGCCCGGTCGATGCGCTCGACGTCTACCGTGCGCTGCGGGTCGGCAACCCCAGCCCCTACATGTATCTCCTGCGCCTGCCGCACCCGGACGGTTCGACGTATGACGTGGTCGGCTCGAGCCCCGAGGCGCTGGTCAAGGTCACCGGCGACCGGGTGATCACCCACCCGATCGCCGGTTCGCGACCGCGCGGCAAGAGCCCCGAGCACGACGAGGAGCTGGCCGACGAGCTGCGCGCCGACCCCAAGGAGCGCGCCGAGCACCTGATGCTCGTCGACCTGTCGCGCAACGACCTGCAGCGCGTCTGCGACGCCGGCACGGTCGACACCGTGGAGTTCATGCAGATCCGCCGCTACAGCCACATCATGCATCTGGAGTCGACGGTCGTCGGCCGGCTCGCGGACGGCCGGTCCGCCTACGACGTGCTGCGCGCGACCTTCCCCGCGGGCACCCTGTCCGGGGCGCCGAAGCCACGGGCGATGCAGATCATCGACCGGTTGGAGGGCGTCCGCCGCGGGCTCTACGGCGGAGTCGTCGGCTACTTCGACTTCGCCGGTGACCTCGACATGGCGATCGCCATCCGCACCGCGCTCATCAAGGACGGCACCGCCTACGTGCAGGCCGGTGGTGGCATCGTGGCCGACTCGGTGCCGGAGCTGGAGTTCCAGGAGTCGGTGAACAAGGCGGCGGCCGCCCTGCGCGCGGTCGCCACCGCGACCGGCATGCGCGAGATCGGATAGCCCATGCTCGCCACCAAACGCACCGTGCTGCTGTCCGGCGTCCTCGCCGTCGCGCTGCTGCTGCTCGCCAACTCCCGCACGTGGGTCGAGGGCTCCGTCAGCGACGCCGTCGTGCAGAGCGCACACACCACCGCGTCCGGCGGCAAGGCCGCTCCCGCGGTGCTCGCGGCCACCCTCGTCGGCGCCGCCGCCGTGCTCGCCGCGATCACCACTGGGCGCATCGCCCGGTGGATCGCTGCCGTCATCGCTGTGCTGGCCGGGGTCGTCGCGATCGTCGCGACCCTGGTCGTCATACGAGGTCCGAAGGGCGCGCTGCGGGACAGCGCCACCAGCCTCACCGGCCACACCGGCGACCAGGCGGTCACCGCACACCTGACGTTCTGGCCCTGGGTGGGGCTGCTCGGCGGTGTCCTCCTGCTGCTCACCGGCGGCCTCGCGGTGATCGGCGCCCGTGCCTGGTCGGGCCTGTCCAGCCGGTATGACGCACCGGCCGCGCGCAAGGCGGCCACGCGATCGGACTGGGACCTGCTGAGCGACGGCGAGGACCCCACGGATCGCCCATCCGGGTCTGACACAATCGAGCAGCCGCGGTCGTCCGACTGACGATGCCGCGCCGACCGTCCGAACGAAGGAGCACCGCCGTCATGGCTGAAGAAGTCCCCCACGAGGACCACGGGCACAGCGTCGCCGCCTGGACCGCTGTCGTGCTCCTGTTGCTCGCCGCCGCGTCCGTCTCGATCGGCGTCGCCTGGGGCCTGCACTTCTTTTACTACCTCGGCGCCGCTCTCACGATCATCGGCGTGGCCGCCGGCAAGATCCTGGCGTCGATGGGCTTCGGCAACAAGCACGTCCACGTCGCGCCGCCGCTGCCCGCCGACCAGCAGGAGCAGGGCGTGCAGCAGGTGCGGTCCGCCTCGGCCAAGACGCAGTGACCGTCCTCGACGAGATCATCACCGGCGTCCGCGAGGACCTCGCCGCACGCCAAGCGCGCATCCCGGCACGTGAGATCGCCCGGCTGGCCGCCGAGCTGCCGAGCCCGCGGTCGGCGCTCGCCGCGTTCCGCGCACCGGGCCCGGTGAAGGTCATCGCCGAGGTCAAGCGGCGCAGCCCGAGCAAGGGCGACCTCGCGACGATCCCCGATCCGGCCCAACTCGCCGGCGCCTACGAGGCGGGCGGCGCCACGGCCATCTCGGTGCTGACCGAGCAGCGCCGCTTCGGCGGCACGCTCGACGACCTCGACGCCGTCCGCGCCCGGGTGGGCATCCCGGTGCTGCGCAAGGACTTCATGGTCGAGCACTACCAGGTCGACGAGGCACGGGCGCACGGCGCCGACATCGTGCTGCTCATCGTGGCCGCCCTCGACGACAGCGCCCTGCGTGACCTGCTCGCGCACGCCGACGCCCTCGGGATGACCGCTCTGGTCGAGGTGCACGACGAGGCCGAGATCGACCGCGCGCTCGCGGTCGGGGCCCAGGTCATCGGGGTCAACGCCCGCAACCTGAAGACGCTCGAGGTCGACCGTGGCACCTTCGCCCGGCTCGCCCCGCGGGTGCCGGACGACCGGGTGCGGGTTGCCGAGTCCGGCATCCGGCACGCCGGCGATGTCGCCGACTACGTCGCGGCGGGTGCCGACGTCGTGCTCGTCGGGGAGGCGCTGGTCACCGGCGGCGACCCGCAGCACGCCATACCCGAACTCATTGGTACGACTCATGACTGATCCGACTTCCGTCCCGCTCGGCCGCTTCGGCGCGTATGGCGGGCGCTACGTGCCCGAGGCCCTGGTCGCTGCCCTGGAGGAACTCGACGAGCACCGCCGCAAGGCGATGGCCGATCCGGCGTTCCTCGGTGAGCTGACCGAGCTGCAGCGCAGTTACACCGGCCGCCCGAGCATCCTCACGTCGGTGCCGCGGTTCGCCGCCGAGCACTGCGGGGGAGCGCAGGTGGTGCTCAAGCGCGAGGACCTCAACCACACCGGCTCGCACAAGATCAACAACGTGCTCGGCCAGGCGCTGCTCACCAAACGGATGGGCAAGACCCGGGTGATCGCCGAGACCGGCGCCGGTCAGCACGGTGTCGCCACCGCGACCGCCGCGGCGCTGATGGGGCTGGACTGCACGGTCTACATGGGCCGCGTCGACACCGAGCGGCAGGCGCTCAACGTCGCTCGCATGCGGCTGCTCGGGGCCGAGGTGGTGCCGGTCGACCACGGCTCGCGCACCTTGAAGGACGCGGTCAACGAGGCATTCCGCGACTGGGTCGCCAACGTCGACCACACCCACTACGTGCTGGGCACCGTGACCGGGCCCTACCCCTTCCCGGAGATGGTCCGTGACTTCCACCGGGTGATCGGTGTCGAGGCGCGGGCGCAGATGCTCGACGAGTACGGCCGGCTGCCCGACGCGGTGCTGGCCTGTGTCGGCGGCGGGTCCAATGCGATGGGCATCTTCCACCGGTTCATCGACGACGGCGACGTGCGGCTGATCGGCCTGGAGGGCGGCGGCGAGGGCATCTCGTCCGGCCGCCACGCATCCCGCTTCAGCGGCGAGGCGACCCCTGGTGTGCTGCACGGCGCGTTCACCTACGTGCTGCAGGACGATGAGGGACAGACCATCGAATCTCATTCGGTGTCAGCCGGATTGGACTACCCGAGCGTCGGCCCGGAGCACTCCTACCTGCGTGATGCCGGCCGCGCCGAATATCGGCCGATCACCGACACGCAGGCGATGGAGGCGTTTCGCGCGCTGTCCCGCACCGAGGGCATCCTGCCCGCCATCGAGAGCGCCCACGCGGTTGCCGGCGCCATGCAGCTCGGCAGCGAGCTCGGACCCGAGGCCCTGCTCCTGGTCAACCTCTCCGGTCGCGGCGACAAGGACGTGCACACCGCCGCCCAGTGGTTCGGCCTGCTCGACGAGGACGACCCGATCGACGCCGAGCCGATCGGGCAGTCGCCCGACGGCGCCGAGGGTGAAGGTGTGCAGCTGTGAGTGAGACCCGCACCGAGACGGCGGTCAGCCGGGCGCTGGCCACCGCACGGGGAGAGGACCGTGCCGCGCTGGTCGGCTACCTCCCCGTCGGCTACCCCAGTGTCGAGGGGTCCATCGAGGCCATGCGCACGATGGTGCGCGCCGGCGTCGACATCGTCGAGATCGGTCTGCCCTACACCGACCCGTTGATGGACGGTCCGGTGATCCAGACCGCCGCCACCGGTGCGCTCGCCGCGGGCGTGCACGTCGACGACGTCTTCCGCGCGGCGCGCGCGGTCACCGACGAAGGCGCCGCCTGCGTGGTGATGACCTACTGGAACCCGGTGCTGCGCCGCGGGGTCGAGAAGTTCGCGGCCGACCTCGCCGCCGCGGGTGGCTCCGGCCTGGTCACGCCGGACCTGGTGCCCGACGAGGCGGCCGACTGGCTCGCGGCCAGCGACGCCCACGACCTCGACCGCATCTTCCTAGTCGCTCCGAGCTCCACCACCGAGCGGCTGGTGTCCACGACCGCCGCGAGCCGCGGGTTCGTCTACGCCGCGGCGCTCATGGGCGTGACCGGCGCGCGCTCGGCGCTCGGCAGCGACGCGGCCGTGCTCGTCGACCGGGTCCGGCAGGTGAGCGACATCCCCGTGTGCGTCGGGCTCGGCGTCTCCACCGCCGAACAGGCCCACCAGGTGGCGCAATTCGCCGACGGCGTCATCGTCGGCTCGGCCCTGGTGTCGTGCCTCGTCGATGCACCGGACGACCTCGACCGGGGCCTCGCCCGCCTCGACACGCTGGCTCGCGAGCTCGCCGCGGGTGTGCGCCGGTGACCACCGAAGCGTCATACCTGCCGAGCCCGACCGTCGGCGTCTTCTGGCTCGGCCCCCTGCCGATCCGGATGTATGCCGTGTGCATCCTCGCCGGCATCGTCGCCGCCATCTGGATCTGCGGGCGGCGGCTGGCCGACCGCGGTTACAGCAGCGAGGATGCGCTGACGGTGGCCTGGTGGGCGGTGCCGTTCGGCATCGTCGGCGGCCGGCTCTACAACGTCATCACCTCGCCGCAGCCCTACTTCGGCAAGGACGGCAACCCGCTGGACGCCTTCGCGATCTGGAAGGGCGGCCTCGGCATCTGGGGGGCGATCGCGCTCGGCGCGGTCGGCGCCTACATCGGCTGCCGCCGGCACGGCATCTCGTTCTGGGACTACGCCGACGCGGCCGCCCCAGGCGTGGTGCTCGCCCAGGCGATGGGCCGGTGGGGCAACTACTTCAACAACGAGTTGCACGGGCGCACCACCGACCTGCCGTGGCGGCTGAAGGTCTACGAGTGGGACGAGAGCGCCGGCCACGCGGTGAAGGACGCGGCCGGTGACCCGGTCGTGGCCGGTTACTTCCAGCCGACCTTCCTCTACGAGTCGATCTTCTGCCTGGTCATCGCGCTGGTGATCGTGCTGCTGGACCGCCGGTTCACGCTCGGCCGCGGCCGCTCGTTCTTCCTCTACGTGATGCTCTACCCGGTCGGGCGCATCTGGATGGAGTGGCTGCGCAACGACCCGGCCAACCGCATCCTCGGGCAGCGGGTCAACGTGTGGGTCTCGGTGCTGGTCTTCCTGATCGGCCTCATCGGCTTCGTGCTGATGGGCCGGCGCCACCCGGACGGCGTGCGCGAGCACGTCGCCGAGGAGGATGAGGCCACGGCCTCCGTCGCTTGAGCAGGCGGCGAGGCACCCCTCAATCGGGTGCACTGAGCGATCCGCAGGGTGTCTCATAGTCCGAGACGTTGCGTCCAGGTTGTGAACACCAGGCGGCGACAGATAGTCTGACCCGACCGGTGGCCAGCGACGTCCCCCGAGCCTTATGTCTCGTTCGATTACAAGGTGAGGACGGTGGTTCCCCGTGAGCGGCGCCTTCTCCGGCATCCCTGCGGCGCAGGGTCTCTACAACCCGGCACAGGAGCACGACGCGTGCGGTGTCGCGATGGTCGCGACGATGCGCGGCACGCCCGGCCACGACATCGTGGACCACGCGCTGACCGCGCTGCGCAACCTCGAGCACCGTGGTGCGACCGGGGCCGACCCGTCGGTCGGTGACGGGGCCGGCATCCTCACCCAGGTCCCCGACGAGTTCTTCCGCGAGGTCTGCGACTTCGAGCTCCCCGCCAAGGGCTCGTATGCCGTGGGCATCGCCTTCCTGCCGACCGACGCCGACGAGCAGTGGTTCATCGGCGAGCGGTTCGCTCAGATCGCGGCCGAGGAGGGCCTGCGAGTCGTCGGCTGGCGCGACGTGCCCACCGACCCGACGCTCGTCGGCGAGGCCGCGCGCGAGGTCATGCCGGTCTTCCGGCAGGCGTTCGTCGCCGGGGCCGACACCGACCTGTCCGGCCTGGACCTCGACCGCAAGGCCTACGCGCTGCGCAAGCGCATCGAGGGCGAGCGCGAGATCTACTTCCCGTCGCTGTCCGGACGCACGATCGTCTACAAGGGCATGCTCACCACCGGCCAGCTCGAACCGTTCTTCCCGGACCTGTCCGACCGCCGCTTCGCCACCGAGCTGGCACTGGTCCACTCCCGCTTCTCGACCAACACCTTCCCGTCGTGGCCGCTCTCGCACCCCTACCGGTTGATCGCGCACAACGGCGAGATCAACACCGTGCGCGGCAACCGCAACTGGATGCGGGCACGCGAATCCACTTTGCGCAGTGACGTTTTCGGCGGCGACCTCGAGCGTCTCTTCCCGATCTGCACCCAGGAGGCGTCCGACTCGGCCACCTTCGACGAGGTGCTCGAGCTCCTGCACCTCGGCGGCCGCAGCCTGCCGCACGCGGTGCTGATGATGATCCCCGAGGCGTGGGAGAACCACGCGACCATGGACCCCGCCCGCCGGGCGTTCTACGAGTACCACTCGGCGATCATGGAGCCCTGGGACGGGCCCGCCTGTGTCGCGTTCACCGACGGCACGCTCGTCGGTGCGGTGCTCGACCGCAACGGGCTGCGTCCCGGCCGCTACGCCGTCACCGACGACGGCCTCGTCGTACTCGCCTCGGAGGCGGGGGTGCTCGACCTCGACCCGTCCCGCGTCGTACGCCGTGGCCGCCTGCAGCCGGGCCGGATGTTCCTGGTCGACACTGCTCAGGGCCGGATCATCAGCGACGACGAGATCAAGCGCGACCTGGCGACCGAGCACCCCTACGAGGAGTGGCTGCACGCCGGCATCATCAAGCTGTCCGACCGCCCGGACCGCGAACACGTCTGGCACACACCGGCTTCGGTCGTACGACGGCAGCAGACCTTCGGCTACACCCACGAGGAGTTGCGGGTGCTGCTCAGCCCGATGGCCGCGGGCGGCGCCGAGGCGCTGGGGTCGATGGGCACCGACACCCCCATCGCGGTGCTGTCGGACCGCCCGCGGCTGCTGTTCGACTACTTCAGCCAACTGTTCGCGCAGGTGACCAACCCGCCGCTCGACGCCATCCGCGAAGAGCTCGTCACCTCGCTCGGCACGCTGATGGGCCCGGAGAGCAACGCGCTCGAGGTCGGCCCGCAGCACGCGCGGCAGCTCGAGCTGGACTTCCCGGTGCTCGACAACGACGAGCTGGCCAAGATCGTCAACCTCAACAACGACGGCAGTTTCCCCGGCTACGAGACCTACGTCATCCGCGGCACCTACCGCGTCGCGGGCGGCACGAGCGCGCTGCGCGCACGCCTCAAGGGCATCTGCGCCGAGGTGTCGCAGGCGATCGAGGACGGCCACCGCTTCGTGGTGCTGTCCGACCGGGAGAGCACCGCGGCGTTCGCGCCCATCCCGTCGCTGCTGCTCACCGCGGCCGTGCACCACCACCTGGTGCGCGAGAAGACCCGCACCCAGGTCGGCCTGCTCGTCGAGGCCGGTGACGTGCGCGAGGTGCACCACGTCGCGCTGCTCATCGGGTATGGCGCGGCAGCCGTCAACCCCTACCTCGCGATGGAGTCGGTCGAGGACCTCGTCCGCCGGGGCGCGATCACCGGCGTCACCCCCGAGCAGGCGGTGAAGAACCTCATCAAGGCGCTCGGCAAGGGCGTGCTCAAGGTGATGTCGAAGATGGGCATCTCCACCGTCGCGTCATACCGCGGGGCCCAGGTGTTCGAGGCGATCGGGCTCTCGCAGGAGCTGATCGACGAATACTTCACCGGCACGGTCTCCCGCCTCGGCGGCATCGGCCTCGACGCGATCGCGCGCGAGATCGCCGAGCGCCACCAGACGGCCTACCCGCGCGGCGGGCAGCACCAGTCGCACCGCACGCTCGAGACCGGCGGCGAGTACCAGTGGCGGCGCGAGGGCGAGCCCCACCTGTTCGACCCCGAGACGGTCTTCCGCCTGCAGCACTCCACCCGGGCGCGGCGCTACGACATCTTCAAGCAGTACACCCAACGGGTCGACGACCAGTCGTCGCGCCTGATGACCCTGCGAGGGATGTTCTCCTTCAAGCAGACTCGGCCCGCAGTGCCGATCGAGGAGGTCGAGCCGGTCTCGGAGATCGTCAAGCGCTTCTCGACCGGCGCGATGAGCTACGGCTCGATCAGCAAGGAGGCGCACGAGACGCTCGCGGTCGCGATGAACCGGCTCGGTGCGCGTTCCAACACCGGCGAGGGCGGCGAGGACCTGGACCGCCTGCTCGACCCGACCCGCCGCTCGTCGATCAAGCAGGTCGCGTCCGGCCGGTTCGGTGTCACCTCGGTCTACCTGACCGAGTCCGATGACATCCAGATCAAGATGGCGCAGGGCGCCAAGCCCGGCGAGGGCGGTCAGCTGCCCGGCCACAAGGTCTACCCGTGGGTCGCCGGCACCCGGCATTCGACGCCCGGCGTCGGCCTCATCTCGCCGCCGCCGCACCACGACATCTACTCGATCGAGGACCTGGCGCAGCTGATCCACGACCTGAAGAACGCCAACCCGGCGGCCCGCATCCACGTGAAGCTGGTGTCCGAGGTCGGCGTCGGCACCGTCGCCGCGGGAGTCTCCAAGGCACACGCGGACGTGGTGCTGATCTCCGGTCACGACGGCGGCACCGGCGCGGCGCCGCTCACGTCGTTGAAGCACGCGGGCGGTCCGTGGGAGCTCGGCCTGGCCGAGACCCAGCAGACGCTGCTGCTCAACGGGCTGCGCGACCGCATCGTGGTGCAGACCGACGGCCAGCTCAAGACCGGCCGTGACGTGGTCGTGGCGGCGCTGCTCGGCGCCGAGGAGTTCGGCTTCGCGAGCGCGCCCCTGGTGGTCAGCGGCTGCATCATGATGCGGGTCTGTCACCTCGACACCTGCCCGGTCGGCATCGCCACCCAGAACCCGGAGCTGCGTGAGCGTTACACCGGCAAGCCGGAGTTCGTGGAGACCTTCTTCGAGTACATCGCCGAGGAAGTCCGAGAACTCTTGGCATCGCTCGGTTTCCGCAGCCTCGACGAGGCAATCGGCCAGGTCGGCACGCTCGACACCGAGCGAGCGGTCGACCACTGGAAGGCGGCGGGCCTGGACCTGACGCCGATCCTGACCGACGTCGACCTGCCCGACGGTGCCGCCCGGCGGCACCTGGTGGCGCAGGACCACGGGCTGGAGAAGGCCCTCGACCAGCAGCTGATCACGATGAGCCGCGACGCCCTGGAGCAACAGACGCCGGTGCGGCTGGACCTGCCCGTCTCCAACGTCAACCGCACGGTCGGCACGATGCTCGGCCACGAGGTGACCAAGCGGCATCCCGAAGGTCTGCCGGACCAGACGATCGACGTCACCCTGACCGGTGCGGCCGGTCAGTCGCTCGGCGCGTTCCTCCCCAAGGGCGTCACCTTGCGGCTGTTCGGTGAGGCGAACGACTATGTCGGTAAAGGCCTTTCGGGTGGCCGGGTCGTCGTGCGCCCGACGCGGGACGCCTCACTGGTCGCCGAGCGCAACGTCGTCGGCGGCAACGTCATCGGCTACGGCGCGACGAGCGGCGAGATCTTCCTGCGTGGTCTGGTCGGCGAACGCTTCTGCGTGCGCAACTCCGGCGCGACCGCGGTCGTCGAGGGCGTGGGCGACCACGGTCTGGAGTACATGACCGGCGGCACGGCACTCATCCTCGGCCCGACCGGGCGCAACCTCGGCGCGGGTATGTCGGGCGGCGTCGGCTACGTGCTGGACCTCGACGAGCAGCTGGTCAACACCGAGCTCGTGGACGTGATGCCGTTGCGCGAACAGGACCGCGAACTCGTGCACAAGCTGCTGACCAAGCACGTCGAATGGACCGAATCCGCGGTCGCCGCAAAGCTGCTCGCGGACTGGCCGGTCAGCGCCGAACGCATTTCACTGGTGCTGCCGCGTGACTACCAGCGCGTGCTGGATGTCCGCTCGCAGGCCGAAACCGAAGGACTCGACCCCGACGGAGACGTCGTGTGGGATCGCATCATGGAGGTGTCCCGTGGCTGACCCCCGCGGTTTTCTGAAGACCAGGGAGCGCAGCCTCCCGCAGCGCCGGCCCGTGCCGGTCCGCATCAAGGACTGGAAAGAGGTCTACGAGGAGCAGCAGCTGGGCGACCTGCAGCAGCAGGCCGGTCGCTGCATGGACTGCGGCATCCCGTTCTGTCACCAGGGCTGCCCGCTCGGCAACCTGATCCCGGAGTGGAACACCCTTGCCTGGCGCGGGGATTGGGGCGACGCGATCGACCGGTTGCACGCCACCAACAACTTCCCGGAGTTCACCGGCCGGCTCTGCCCGGCGCCGTGCGAGTCGGCCTGCGTGCTGAGCATCAGCCAGCCCGCGGTCACGATCAAGCAGGTCGAGGTGACCACGATCGAGCAGGCGTTCGCCGCCGGCAAGGTCACGCCCGAGCTGCCGGTCCGGCTGACCGGCCGCACGGTCGCGGTGGTCGGCTCCGGCCCGGCCGGTCTCGCCGCTGCCCAGCAGCTGACCCGCGCGGGGCACACCGTCGCGGTCTACGAACGCGCCGACAAGCCGGGCGGGTTGCTGCGCTACGGGATCCCCGAGTTCAAGATGGAGAAGTCCGTCCTCGACCGGCGCATCGAGCAGATGACCGCCGAGGGCACGCGCTTCCGGTGCAACACCGAGATCGGTGTGGACGTCACGGCCGAGGAGTTGCGGCAGCGCTACGACGCGGTCGTCCTCGCGGTCGGCGCGACGGTGCCGCGCGATCTGCCGGTCGAGGGCCGGGAGCTCGGCGGCATCGTGCAGGCGATGGACTTCCTGCCCGACGCCAACCGGGTCGCACTCGGCGAGACCGTCGCCGACCAGGTGACCGCGGAGGGCAAGCACGTTGTCGTCATCGGTGGCGGTGACACCGGCGCCGACTGCATCGGCACCTCGCACCGGCAGGGCGCGAAGTCGGTGACCTCCCTGGAGATCATGCCGCAGCCCGGCGAGGAGCGGTCCGAGGCGCATCCGTGGCCGACCTACCCGATGATCTTCCGCGTCGCGAGCGCGCACGAGGAAGGCGGGGAGCGGGTCTACTCGATCAGCACCAAGGCCGCAATCGACGACGGCAACGGCAACGTCAAGGCGCTGCGATTGGTCGAAGTGCGTTCCGGTCAGGGCGGATTCGAGGAAGTCGAGGGCTCCGAGCGCGAGATCCCGGCCGACCTGGTGCTGCTCGCGATGGGCTTCCTCGGGCCGGAGGGCGAGGGTTTCGTCGAACAGCTCGGCGTCGAGCTCGACGAGCGCTCCAACGTCCGCCGCGACGACAACTTCATGTCGTCGGTGCCCGGCGTCTTCGTCGCCGGCGACGCCGGTCGAGGGCAGTCGCTCATCGTGTGGGCGATCGCCGAAGGACGGGCCGCGGCGCGTGGCGTCGACGCCTACCTCTCGGGCCAGTCCGACCTGCCTGCGCCGATCGCGCCGACCGATCGGCCGCTCGTCGTCTGAGGGGCGCACGGGGTGACGTGAGGGTTACTCGCACGTATGCCGGACGGGGGTTCCGGCATACGTGCCCCTCACTAGGCTTGGGGGCATGCGTCGAGCCAAAATCGTTGCCACACTTGGACCTGCGACCTCTGCACCCGACAAGCTCCGTGCCCTCGTCGACGCCGGCATGGACGTCGCCCGGCTGAACCTCTCGCACGGGTCGTATGCCGACCACGAGAAGGTCTACTCCGAGATCCGCGCGGCGAGCGCCGAGTCGGGCCGGGCGGTCTGCGTGATGTGCGACCTGCAGGGCCCGAAGATCCGCACCGGCCGCTTCGCCGACGGGCCGATCACGCTCGCCAAGGGCGACCGGTTCACGATCACAGTCGACGACATCCAGGGTGACCAGACGCGGGTGTCCACGACCTACAAGGGCCTGCCCGGTGACGTGCAGCCGGGGGATCTGCTGCTCGTCGACGACGGCAAGGTGTGTCTGCGCTCGATCGAGGTGAGCCCGACCGACGTGCTCACCGAGGTGGTCGAGGGCGGCGTCGTCTCCAACAACAAGGGCATCAACCTGCCGGGCGTGGCGGTGAGCGTGCCGGCGCTGTCGGAGAAGGACGAGGCCGACCTGCGGTGGGCGCTCGGGCTCGGCGCCGACGTGATCGCGCTGTCCTTTGTGCGCGACGCCAAGGACATCGAGCGGGTGCACCAGATCATGGACGAGGAGGGTCGCCGCATCCCGGTCATCGCGAAGGTCGAGAAGCCGCAGGCGGTCGACAATCTGGAAGCGATCGTGGAGGCGTTCGACGGGGTGATGGTCGCGCGCGGTGACCTCGGTGTCGAGCTGCCGCTCGAGGAGGTGCCGCTCGTGCAGAAGCGCGCGATCGAGATGTGCCGCCGCAACGCCAAGCCGGTGATCGTCGCCACCCAGGTGCTCGAGTCGATGATCGAGAACTCCCGGCCCACCCGCGCCGAGGCGAGCGACTGCGCCAACGCGGTGCTCGACGGCGCGGACGCGATCATGCTGTCGGGGGAGACCAGTGTCGGTGCCTGGCCGATCGACGCGGTCCGCACGATGGCCCGCATCATCTCCAGCACCGAGGAGCACGGCCTGGACCGGGTCCCGCCGCTCGGCACCCGGCCGCACACCAAGGGCGGCGCGGTCACCGCGGCCGCGGCCGAGGTGGGCGATCTGCTCGGGGTGCGTTACCTGGTCACCTTCACCGAGTCCGGTGACTCCGCCAAACGGATGGCCCGGCTGCGCAGCCCGCGCCCGATGCTCGCCTTCACCCCGAAGGAATCGACCCGGTCACAGCTGGCGATGGTGTGGGGTGTCGAGACCTACCTGATGCCGCAGGTGCAGCACACCGATCAGATGGCGATGCAGGTCGACGAGACGCTGCTCGAGACTGGCCGCGCCCAGGAGGGTGACCTGGTCGTCATCGTCGCCGGTTCGCCGCCCGGGATCCCCGGCTCCACCAACGCGCTGCGCGTGCACAAGCTGGGCGACGCGAGAAACCACGTCGCGCCGGCATACGAAGAGCTGCGCTGAGAAGCCGGCCGCGAGCGGTCGCTGTCTCGTAAGCGAGGGTGGCGTCAGCCGCACTGTTGCTTACGGGATGCGCGGGTTTGTTGGTCTCGTTAGGGAGGGTGGCGTCAGCGGCACTGTTGCTTACGGGATGCGCGGGTTTGTTGGTCTCGTTAGGGAGGGTGGCGTCAGCGGCACCGTTGGTTACGAGATGCGCGGGATTGTTGGTCTCGTAAGCGAGGGTGACGCCGGCGGCACTGTTGCTTACGAGACGCGCAGGATTGTTGGTCTCGTAAGCGAGGGTGATGTCAGCGGCACTGTTGCTTACGAGATGCGCGGTGGGACCGGGTGGATGCGCGCGCCCGTACGCCGATTGGGGGCGTCGTCGCTCGCTCCCGTACACTGGCGCAGCACTCCCGCCGGAGTGGTGGAACGGCAGACACGGAGCACTCAAAATGCTTTGCTCGAAAGGGCGTGCGGGTTCAAATCCCGCCTCCGGCACCCCTCGCTGACGCAGCCGTCGCGGACTCGACGGCACCCCGACAACACCCTGGGCAGCACCCCGACAGCAGCGCACACGAAACTCGCCCCGGCCGACCGGCCGGGGCGAATCTCGTGGGCTGTCAGGTCATTCCACCTCGTTGCTGGGCAGGTAACCGCCCGGCACCTGCGACGGGGTGTAGATCTTCTGGTCGCCCGGGTAGGGCTTGGACCAGTTGTTCGCCTGGTACCACGTGAAGCGGTTCATCAGCTCCGGCGACGCCGAGTCGGGCGTCGGGTTGGGGCCGGTGAACGACTGCTTTGTGCGCCAGGACTCCCACGCCGCAGCGGTTGCCTGCTGCGCCTTGGGCACGGTCCGCGGCTTGGCCGCGGCTCCCGCCGTACCTGCCGGGGTGTCCGGCCCACACGCGGGCGGCGGGGTGACGCTCTCGGTGAGCGGCACCTGGTTGGGCGTCGCCGTGTATGGCGTGAAGTCCGGCTTCTTGGTGAACGCGTCGTACATCGGGGTGGCCGCCGCGAGCTTCTGGTTGAGCGGCTGCGCACCGAGAATCTGCTGGATGGTGCGCACCATGTTGATCTGGGAGTAGAACGTGCTGTTCACCGTGCCGTGCTTGGCCCACGGGCTGATCACCTGCACCGGCGCGCGGTGCCCGTCGACGTGGTCGGCGCCGTCCTGGCTGTCGTCCTCGACGACGAAGATCGCCGAGTCCTTCCAATACTTGCTGTGCGAGATCTGGTCGACGATCTTGCCGACCGCCAGGTCACCGTCGGCGACCTGCGCCCGGGACGACGGTGCGCCCCCGGTGTGGTCGCTCGACAGCCAGAACATGTTGAGGTTGGCCGGCCCGTTCTTCTCGAAATCCTTCTTCCAGATCTGGTAGCGGTAGATGTCCGGGATCTCGGTGTCGAACTTCGGGTAGTCGTGCACGGTGATGTCGTTGAGCGACGGGATCGGCGAGGACGTGTCCGACTTCAGCGCCGGCGTCGTCAGCGTGCTCGGGTCCGCGCCGCCCTCGACGCCCTTGGCCGCGCAGTAGTAGGACTGCCAGTCCGCGCCCGCGGGCTTGGTCAGGAACTGGGTGAACTCCCCGAAGTTGCGCGCCGACTTCTTGGCCGATTCCACACTGGTCCAAAGGAATCCGGACCGCTGGTGGCCGAGCACGTCGTCCTCGGTGTCGTAGCTGCGCTCGTACTCGCCCGCACTGGACTCGGTGTACGCCGGGTTGTCGCCCTGCATCAGCCAGTTGTGACCCTCGGCCGAGTTGGTGCCGATGTCGTAGACGTTGTCGTAGAGGCCGAACTGCTTGGCCAGGTTGTGCTGGTTGGGGGTGACCTGCTTGCCGAACTGCGCCAGGCTCGGGTCGCCGTTGCCGCGGGGGTCGTCGCCATACACCTGGTCGTAGGTGCGGTTCTCCTTCACCAGCAGGAAGACGTGCTTGATCGTCGACGGGTCGCCGATCTTGGCCGGCACCGGGACGGCAGCCTGGCGGTTGCCGGTCGCCTGCTGGACGTCGTTGTTTCCCCAGCCGTTCTGGTCGAAGACGGTCTTGGTCGCCTTCTTGATCTCCGTGTCACTGGGCAGCGTGAAGCGGGTCAGCGACGCCGTCGTGCTGTGCGTGCCGTGGCCGCTCACCACCGGCACCTGCGGACCCTTGTTGATCGTGACGGCCGGGCCGCGCGCGTCGATGCCGCGGGTGTTGGTGACCACGACCTGCTTGCCGACCGTGGCGAGCGTCATCGGGAAGTAGTCGGTCGGCAGCAGCCCGACCAGCCCGACCGGCTCCTGCGGGTTGCCGGCGTAGTTGAAGACCGCGACAGCGTTGGCGCGGCCGAGCGAGACCAGCAGCTTGCCGTTCTGCACGGCGATGCTCGTCGGCTCGTAACCGACCTTCGAGGATGCGTAGGGCTGGGTGTTGACCGTCTGCACGACCTTGTCGCTGCCGGTGTTGATCACCGATACCGTGTCGCTGCCGGTGTTGGCGACGAAGAGCGCCTTGCCGTCGGTGTGCAGGGCGGTCGGGTGCAGGCCGACGTCGATCGACTTCACCGCGCCAGACGTGGCGTCGATGACGCTGACCGTGCCGGTGGTCGAGGTGCCGAGGTAGGGATCAGCGGGGACCTGCGTGCCGTACGAATTGATAGTGGTCTCACCGGATTTCGCGGGTCGACCGCCTTCGTTGCTGACGTAGATCTTCCCACCGACCACGGTGATCTGCCGGGGAGCGATGCCGACGGCGTGCTTCTTGCGCACTGCACCCGTGGCCGGGTCGAGCTCGGCGACGGCGTTCTGGCCGTTGAGCGCGACATACAGGGTCTTGCCGTCGGCGGAGTAGGTGCTCTGCGCGGGCAGCGCCGACTTGTCGCCGTCCTTCGGCAGCTTCACCGTGGTCGGCGCACCCAGCGTGCCGTCGGGGTTGACCGGGAATCGGGTGAGCCCGTTCTTCTGCGGCAGCCAGAGGACCTTGCCGTCGGGGGAGTAGGTCGGGCCTTCCTGGCCGACGGTCAGGTCGGACAGCCTCTGGTTGACGCCGGCGGCGGTGCCGACCTTCCAGATCACCTTGTAGGTCGACAGATCGACGATCTGCAGCGACACCTTCCTGTCGGCGCTGGACGCGGCCAGGTAGCGCTGGTCGGGGCTCACGGTCGAGCCCATGAACTTGCCACTCTCGGTGAGCAGCCGCTCGCCGATCGGCTTGATCACCTGGTTGCTCGAGACCTGGAGGCCGTCGGCGTAGGTGCTGCCGACCTGGTGGTCCTTGAACGCACTGGTCGAGGCGGCGGCGAGGCCACCACCGGCGACGGTGAGCGCGGCGGCTCCGGCGACCGCGAGCCGAAGCCGGCGGCCGGTGAGTTTGCGTGGTCCCTGCGGGGCACTACGACGTTGCCGTGTGACGTGCATGTTCAGCCTTTCGGGGAGTGGAGCAGGTCGACGAGTCCGTCGATCTGCCAGAGGGGGTTGGGCGAATCTCCTGCGGGAGTTTGCACCTGGAAGTAGCCGTTGACCGGTGCCGGCCCGTCGCCGTCGGCGACGAACTTGCCGTCGGCCTGCACGTCGAGCTGATAGATCGCAGAGCCGGTCGACGTGACGCCCGGCAGCCGCCAGGTGACGACGCACCGCCAGTCGTTCCCGGGTCCGGCCGCGTCGCTGCTGCCACCCTTGGTGCAGGTGGCGGCACTGCGCAGCTGGGCTTCGGGGACGTCGGGCCGGTGCAGTTCTCGGGATTGCAGCCGATAGAGGTGGCCGTATGCCGTGCCGACCGTCTCCTCGACCGCGTGCTTGCTGATGCCGGAGCCACCGCCGCCGAAGCCGGCCGCGACCGCCGCGGCGGCGACTGCGGTCAGCGCGACCAGCGGCACCACACCTGCGACCAGGGCCCGGCGGCCGGCACCGTCATACGCCAGGTCGGTGAAGTCCCTGCGGCGGAAGAGCAGGTAGGCGACGACGGTCGCGGCGACGGTCCAGGCGAGGCTCACCAGCAGCCCGACCACCATCGGCGCGGTCTGGACCGGGGCGGTGAACAGGCCACGCCAGGCGAGGAACGGCTGACTCGGCAACGCCATTCGCAACGCGACCGGAAGCGGCAGCATCTGCAGCAACTGCAGGCAGATTGCCAGCACCGCCGGCAGCAGCAGGCCCATCGGGGAGCGGCCGAACGCCACCGAACCGAGCAGGCCCACCGCGGCGAAGGCGAGTGCCGCGACGGTCACGTAGAGCCACGCGGCACCCACCAGCCGGGCAGCGTCGCCGGAGCCGATCTGGTGCCCGTCGAGCCCGACCAGCGGGTGGTTCCCGACGGCCAGCAGGCCGCCGGCGATCGCGGAGACCGCGAGGCCGAGCACCATCGCGAGGATCACGCTCATGCTGGCGACGGCCTTGGTGACGAAGATCCGCCGGGCGGACCGCACCGAGACCAGCAGGTGCCGCCAGGTGCCGAGCCGGTCCTCGGCGGCGAAGACGTCGCCGGCGACCAGCGCGGTGAGCAAGGGCAGTGCCCAGGTGCAGCAGAAACTCAGGACCACGAGCGGGCCGGCCCAGCCGGTGGCGTGCATCCAGCGTCCGAAGACGGTGTCGGTGGGCAGTGAGCTCTGCTGGCTCACCACCGCTACGAAGAGCCCGGGTGCGACCCAGCAGGCGATCAGCACGATGCGAATCCGCCACTGGGACAGGAGTTTTGCCAGCTCGAAGCGCAGGGTGGGTGCGAGCCCGGCGGCGCCGGCAGTGCCCGTAGTAGTCGGTGCGGCGGTTGTCGGGGCGAGCGTGGTCATCGAGCACCCTCCTCGGTGCCGTCGGTGAGGGCGAGGAAGGCGGCCTCGAGTGGCGGGACGACGGGTCCGAGTTCACGGATCGCGATGCCACCGCGCACGAGACTGCCGACCAGGTCGTCGATCGCCGCGACGGGCCCGTGCACGGTCAGCGCGTCGGGTGCCGCGGCCGATCGTGCGCCGCCCGTGACCAGCCGAACACCGTTGGTGGCTGCCGCGATTCGCGCCGCCTCGTCCGGCCGAGAGGTGACGACGCGGTAATCGAGGTCGCCGCTCTCGGCGGCGAGCTTGCCGACCGGCCCGGAGAAGACGACGCGGCCGGTGTGCAGGATCGTCACCTCGTCGCAGAGCGCCGCGAGCTCGTCCATGCGGTGGCTGGACATCACGATCGCCACGCCGGTGTCGGCGAGCCGGGTGAGCACCCGGTGCACCTGGCGGGTGCCCGCTGGATCGAGCCCGTTGGACGGCTCGTCCAGCACCAGCAGCCGTGGCTCGGTGAGCAGCGCTGCGGCCAGCCCGAGACGCTGCCGCATGCCGAGCGAGAAGCCGCGCAGGCGGTCGTCCGCGACCTCGCCCAGACCGACCTCGTCCAGTGCCGCGGTGACGCGCGCATCGGTCGTGTGGCGGCCGCTGCCGCGACGATCACCACGACGACCACCACGACGACCACCGCGGAGTGCGGCGAGCGCGGCGAGGTTCTGCCGGGCAGTCAGGGACGGGTAAAGCCCTGGGCCGTCGACGAATCCGGCGACCCCGGCAGGCGGGACCCCCGGCATACCCAGGTCGGCACCGAGCACCTCGAGCGAGCCCGAGCTCACACGCGCCAGGCCGAGCAGCAGGCCCAGCAGAGTCGTCTTGCCCGCCCCGTTCGGCCCGATCAGGCCGTGCACCTGCCCGGCCGGGACGTCGAGGTCGACGGCGTCGAGCGCCACGATCTCACCGAACGACTTGCTGACCTGCCGCGCGCGTACGACGGCACTTGTCTCCATCGGCTCCCACCCTCACAACGCCTTCACATCGCATCCATAGCGAACCAACGCAAGACGGTATGGCGGGGCGAGTGCCGTTCGGGCAGAACTCAATTGAACGTCGAGCAAACGCTGGATGGCTACGCTGCGATCATGGCCAGCGACCTCGACGTCCGTTCCTTCTCGCCGACCCCGGAGCAGTTCGCCTGGACCTTCGGAGGAGCCGCGCCGATCGCGCGCGTCCCGTCCGGCGCCGTGCTGGAGGTCTTCACCGAGGACTGTTATGCCGGGAAGGTGCGCCGCGCGACCGATCTGGTCAGCGAGGTCTGCGACTTCCCCTTCCTCAACCCGCAGACCGGGCCGTTCTACATCGACGGCGCGGAGCCGGGGGACACCGTGGCGGTGCATTTCGTCGACCTGCGGCCCGCGCGGGACTGGGGCGCGTCGACCACGGTGCCGCTCTTCGGGGCGCTCACCTCGACGCACCTGACCGCCACGCTGCAGCCGCCGCTGCCGGAGCGTGTCTGGATCTGGGACGTCGACGCCGCCGCGCGAGAGTGCACCTTCCACGCGCTCGACAGCGAGCACACGATGACCCTGCCGATGGACCCGATGCACGGCACCGTCGGAGTTGCCCCGGCCAATCTGGAGGTGCGATCCGCGCTCGTGCCGGACGCCCACGGCGGCAACCTCGACACCCCCGAAATGCGTTCGGGTGCAACGTGTTACCTCGGTGTCAACGTCGAGGGCGCATTGCTCAGCCTGGGCGACGGGCACGCCCGGCAGGGCGAGGGGGAGACGTGCGGCACCGCGATCGAGTGTGCGATGGACACGGTCATCGCGGTCGAACTCATCAAGGGAGTCGCGACGCCCTGGCCGCGCATCGAGACCGACACCCACGTGATGTCCGCCGGGTCCGCCCGGCCCCTCGAAGACGCGTTCCGGATCGCGCAACTCGATCTGCTGCAATGGGTTTCGGCGTCCACCGGGATGAGCGAGCTCGACAGTTACCAGCTGTTGTCGCAGGCGGTCGAGTCGCCGCTCGCCAACGTGTGCGACACCAACTACACGTCCGTCGCCAAGGTCGGCAAGAGGTTCCTGCCCAGCCCCTCCGACCTCTATGGCGGCAGCCACGCCCGGTTGCGCGCGACCGCTGCGGCATACCTGGCCGCCCGCTGAGCCGCGCGAGTAGCGTGCGGCCATGAACTCACCGTTGGACGTCAGTGCGTCCGTGCTCGTGCCGGCCGACCCCGAGCGGGCGTTCCGCGACGTGCTCGTCGCGCCGCTGCCTCAGCTCTTCGCCAAGCGTCACCTCGCGCTGCCGCCGATCAAGGAGGTCCGCGGTCAGCAGGGGGTGTGGGGCACCGTCGGGCAGACCCGCACGATCGTGCTCGCCGACGGCGGCACGATGCGCGAGGAGCTGGTGTCGGTCGAGTCACCGACCGCGTTCAGCTACCACATCGGTGACATCACCGGCGCGCTGAGACCGCTCGCCGGCGGGGTCGACGGCCGCTGGTCGTTCACGCCGCGCGGCGCCGAGACGCAGGTCACCTGGGCGTGGCGGGTCTACCCGCGAATGGCCCTGAGCAGCATCGCGTTGCCGGTCTTCGGCCGCATGTGGCAGGGGTATGCCGACAAGGCCCTCGCCCAGGTGCGCGCGCTGTTCTGAGAGGGGGTTGGATAGTCCGCATGGCATTCTTCGGCAAGCGCCGCGACGACCCGGCCGCCGCGATCGACGCCTTCTGGGCGTGGTGGGCCGACGGCGGCTCGCGGACGATCGCGATGGACACCGCCGGCCCGGAGACCGCGATCGAGCTCAGCAAACGGGTTGCCGCCATCGAGGAGGGCCTCGCCTGGGAGCTGGCCCGCGGGCGCGAGTCCGCGCATCTGCTGGTGGTCACCGCCGCCGGCGACCCCGAGCTGCGGGCGGTCGCCCGCCGCTGGCTGCGCCGGGCGCCGGAGGCGGACTTGGTGTGGTCCTACGCCGACTCGCGGCAGCCGGTCGCCGACCTCGCCGGGCACGGCATCGAGATCGACGACGTGCAGGTCGGCCTCGACGACGCCCGGGTCGGCGTACGCCGTCAGGGCAGCCGCGTCGACGTCACCTTCTACCACCCGCGGCTGGCGGATCTGCGCGAGCAGCAACGACTTTCGATCTCCTTCCTGGCGCTCGACGCGGCGCTCGGCGAGGAGGCGACGGAGACCTGGATCGGTGAGCTGGTGACCAGCACCGAGCCGCCGCTCGACGGGTTCGGCCTCGCCGGGCTGCGGGCGGTCGTGCGCGACCTGCGCGAGGAGTTCACCGCCGCCGACGGCGAGCCGCAGTGGCTCGTGCTGCAGGGATCCGGTCCGAAAGGCCCGGTGTCGGCGGTCGCGCAGGTGCCGCTCGCGGCCGCGTGGGCTCCGCACCTGGACAGCCACATCGTGGTCGCCGCGCCCTACGCGCAGAAGGACGACAACGACCTGCCGAGCAACGGCTCACTGACCGCGCTGCGCCGGCTGCAGGACCACATCACCGACCGGCTCGAGGGCCAGGGCCGCGTGGTCGCGCGCGAGAGCAGCGGCGGCACCTGCCTGCTCCACGTGTATGCCGAGGGCTCCACCCCCGCCGCGGACCAGGTGAGGGCGGCGGTCGCGGGCTGGCCGGACGGCAAGGTCAAGGTCTCGGTCGAGGCCGACCCCGGCTGGGCCGGTGTCGCGCACCTGCGTGGCTGACGGACGACTCGTGCCTCGTCGTCCGGCAGCCACGCGATGCCTGTCTGTCCGTCCTCCGGCCGGCACGTGCGTGGCTGACGCGCCGTAGCATGCGCGAAACATGGCTGTGATTGGCTGGAGGACGTGAGCAACGAAACCAGCCCCCTGCGCGTGATCGTCGCCGAGGACGAGGCGATCATCCGCCTCGACATCGCCGAGATGCTGCGCGACGCCGGCTACGAGGTCGTCGCCGAGGTGGGCGACGGCCGGCAGGCGGTCGACCAGGCCGCGCAGCTGCGCCCCGACCTGGTCGTGATGGACGTGAAGATGCCCGTGCTCGACGGCATCAGCGCCGCCGACGAGATCGGCGCGGCCGGCATCGCGCCGGTGGTGATGCTGACCGCGTTCTCGGACAAGGAGCTGGTCGAGCGCGCGTCCGACGCGGGCGTGATGGCCTACGTGCTCAAGCCCTTCACGATCGACGACCTGCGCCCGGCGATCACCGTCGCACGGTCCCGCTGGTCGGAGCGCAAGGCGCTGGAGCAGGAGGTCGCCGACCTCGGTGACCGGCTCGCGACCCGCAAGAGCCTGGACCGGGCCAAGGGCATCCTGATGAAGCAGCTCGGACTCGACGAGCCCGGTGCGTTCCGCTGGATCCAGAAGACCGCGATGGACCGCCGACTCGGCATGCGCGAGGTCGCCGACGCGGTGATCAACGGGGCCGAGCACCCGTCGTCCTGACTGGTCGGGCGTCCAGGACTTTGCAATTCGCAGCATCTGGACGGTCGTTTCATCACGAACCGGCCTCGAAAGGTCTGAAATTGCGCGCCATCTGCACGAATTCGCTCTAATCTTCGGTTCCACGCGCGAGCGCACTGGGCGAACGCGTGTCCTGTCTCAGGAGGAACCTTCGTGCGTGCAACGCAGAAACTCGCCATCCCGGCGATCGTGGCAGTGATGGCCGTGGCCGGCTGCGCCAACAGCAGCTCCGGCAGTGGAGGGGGCAGCGGTTCGGGTGGGGCCCTCGGCGGTGACCTCAAGAACCTGCCCGCGCAGTCCAAGATCGACGTCCCGGCGGACGCGGTGAAGCCGGCCGGTGACGGCAAGGCCAAGTGCTCCCCGAACACCACCATCGCGTATGTCGGTGCGATGACCGGCGACAACGCGCAGCTCGGCATCAACATCTACAACGGCGTGCAGCTCGCGATCAACGAGCACAACAAGGCCAACCCGGGCTGCCAGGTGAAGTTCATCAAGTCCGACACCGAGGGTGACGCCACGAAGGCGACCGGTCCGGTGGCCGCGATCACCAAGAACCAGAACGTCGTCGGCGTGATCGGCCTGCCGTTCTCGAGTGAGTCCAAGGCGACCGGCGCCGCGTTCGAGTCGGCGGGTCTGGTGCACATCACCCCGTCGGCGACCAACCCGACGCTGACCGCCAACGGCTGGACCACGTTCTTCCGCGGTCTCGGCAACGACAACGTGCAGGGTCCGGCCGTCGCCAAGCTCGCCAAGAAGCTGGGCGCCAAGAAGGTCTTCGTCATCGGCGACGACTCCGACTACGGCTCCGGCCTGTTCAAGACCGCCAAGGAAGGCCTGGACAAGGCCGGCATGACGGCGGGGGAGGACCACACGGTCGGCAAGCAGACCGACTTCTCCTCGACGGCTCAGAAGGTCATCGACTCCAAGGCCGACGCGGTGTTCTACGCCGGCTACTACAACGAGGGCTCGCCGCTGGACCAGCAGCTGGTGCAGAAGGGCTTCAAGGGCGTCTTCTTCGGCCCCGACGGTGTCAAGGACGACCAGTTCATCAAGCTCGCGGGCGACTCCAGCAAGAACGCCTACTTCACCTGCCCCTGCATCCCGGGCGACCTGATCCCGAGCTTCGCCTCGGCATACAACAGCGTCTCGGGCGGCAAGGCGGCCGGCACCTACTCGGTCGAGGGGTATGACGCCACGACCATCCTGCTCACCGGCATCGACAAGGGCGACACCACCCGCGCCAAGCTGAAGGACTTCGTCAAGAACTACGACGCCAGCGGACTGTCCAAGAAGTACAAGTGGGACAGCAAGGGGGAGCTGTCCGACCTGGTCGTCTACGGCTACAAGGTGGAGAACGGCAAGATCGTTTCCGTCGGCAAGATCGACTGATCACCGGATCGCATCCGGATCGCACACGACGGAACCGGCCGGGCACGGATGCCCGTGCTCGGCCGGGTTCGGTTCTCACTGAATACTATTCGTCAAAAGATGAAGGGTCTCACCCTTGCTTGCCGCCATGCCTGCTGACACCTGGGTCAGCTTCGACTTCACCGCATTGCACGACCAGTTCTGGAGCGCGACCTTCGACGGGCTCACCTTCGGCGCGATCTACGCGCTGGTCGCCCTCGGCTACACGCTCGTGTACGGCGTGCTCAACCTGATCAACTTCGCGCACTCCGAAGTGTTCATCACCGGCGCCTACGCGGTCGTGTTCACCCTCTCCTGGCTGGGTTTCGGGGCGTCGCCGCCGAACCTGTCCACGGTGGCGATCATCGGCGACCTCGTCCTCGCGTGTCTGGCGGCGATGGCCGCGGCCGCGATCGTCGCGCTCATCATCGAGCGCGTGGCGTACAAGCCGCTGCGTGACCGCGGTGCCCCGCGGCTGGTCTTCCTGATCACCGCGATCGGCATGTCCTTCGTGATCCAGTACGCGATCTTCTGGTGGCGCGGCGCCAACAAGGAGGAGGCGGTGATCATGTTCCAGGCCAAGCCGGTCTTCGACATCTTCGGCGCCATCATCACCAGCGACCAGGTCATCATCGTCACCGCCGCCGTGGTGATGATGGTCGCGGTCGACCAGTTCATCCGGCGCACCCGCCTCGGGCGCGGCATCCGCGCCGTTGCCCAGGACCCCGACACCGCGACGCTGATGGGCGTGAACAAGGAGCGCATCATCATGACGACGTTCGTCATTGGTGGTGTGCTGGCCGGCGCCGGCGCGCTGTTCTACATCATGAAGATCCCGTCGGGCGCGGTCTACAACGGCGGCTTCATCCTCGGCATCAAGGCCTTCACGGCGGCGGTGCTCGGCGGCATCGGCAACATCCGCGGGGCGCTCCTCGGCGGCCTGCTGCTCGGCGTGATCGGCAACTACGGCCAGGTGCTGCTCGGCCGGTCCGACTGGACCGACGTCGTCTGCTTCGTGGTGCTCGTCCTGGTGCTGATGGTGCGGCCGGAAGGCATCCTGGGCTCCAATCTGGCGAAGGTGCGTGCGTGATGATGAGCAGCACCGAGGAAAGAGGCGCGGCATGAGCTTGAGCGGCGACCGAGCCGAGGACACGAACGCAGTGAGGCCCGCAGGCGAGGGAAGAGGCGCGGCATGAGCATGGGAAACGCGCCGATGGGCGGCGCCGCGCAGGCGCAGGACAAGCAGGACCAGCAGCTCGCGATGAGCACCCGCAAGGGCAGGTTCGCCGGGCTCGGCACCTGGTGGAACAACCTCGAGCGCTGGCAGCAGTGGCTGGTGCTCTCGGTGGTCGCGCTGCTGGTGTTCCTGCTGCCGATGATCAACCCGCCGCTGATCACCACCGAGCCGGGGTACGACTTCCCGACCGCGTGCTTCGACATGGCCCGCTTCGCGCTCGCCGCGCTCGGTCTCAACGTCGTCGTCGGACAGGCCGGTCTGCTCGACCTCGGCTATGTCGGCTTCTTCGCGGTCGGCTGTTACGTGGCGGCACTCTGGACGAGTCCGGACTCCTCGCTGGTGCACATCCCCTACCTGTGGACGCTGCCGCTGGCGATGGTCGTCACCGTCTTCTTCGGGATCATGCTCGGCATACCGACGTTGCGACTACGCGGCGACTATCTGGCGATCGTCACCCTCGGATTCGGTGAGATCATCCGCATCCTGGCCACGATCATCCCTGCCCTCAAAGGAAATTCGGGCTTTCAGAACATCGGCCACCCGCCCGGCGGCAGCAAGAGCGACCCGTGGTTCTCCCCGGAGAACCTCACCCCGTGGTACTGGCTCACCGTCGCCATCATCATTGTGATCATGCTGCTGCTCGGAAACCTGGAACGCTCCCGGGTGGGGCGGGCCTGGATCGCGATCCGGGAGGACGAGGACGCCGCCGAGACCATGGGCGTGCCGACGTTCAAATTCAAGCTCTGGGCGTTCGCGATGGGTGCGGCGATCGGTGGCCTCTCCGGCGCGATCTTCGCCGGCGGCATCGGCTACGTGAACAACCAGAAGTTCGACGTGCCGACGTCGATGCTCTTCCTGGCCGCCGTCGTGCTCGGCGGCACCGGAAACAAGTTCGGTGCGGTGCTCGGCGGTGCGATCGTGTCCTACATCCCCAACCGCTTCCTGTCCCTCGCCGATCAGAAGTACCTGATCTTCGGCATCATCCTGGTGATCCTGATGATCTTCCGTCCGCAGGGGCTGCTCGGCGCGCGGAACCATCTGCTGGCGGCCATCGGCAGATTGCGGAGTTGGGTGGGCAGCGCCCCGTCCGGCACCGCGACCGAGGCGGCGACCGGCGCGACCTCGATCAGCCTGCGCAAGGAGGAGGACAAGTGAGCGAGTCGTCCGGCCCGCAGGAGGCCGTGACCGGCCCGGACGGGGTGCCGATCAGCCAGGAGGAGATTGCCGACATCGTCGCGCCCGACCGCGAGATCGCGGTCAGCGAGGGCGAGCCGCTGGTCCAATTGGACGAGTTGACAGTGCAATTCGGCGGCCTCACCGCACTGGACCATGTGACGTTCGACATCAAGCGCGGCGAGATCCTCGGCCTGATCGGACCGAACGGTGCCGGCAAGACGACGTGCTTCAACGCGATGACCGGCGTCTACAAGCCGTCCTCCGGCAACGTCACGATGGAAGGGGTGTCGCTGCTCGGCAAGAAGCGGCACGCGATCACCCGTGCGGGCATCGCGCGCACCTTCCAGAACATCCGGCTGTTCGGTGAGATGACCGCCCTGGAGAACGTCGTGGTCGGGCTGGACGCCCGGCACCGCACGAGCGTCCCGGGCGCAATCTTCCGCACTCCCAGGCATGTTCGCGAGGAGCGGGAGTCGATCGACCGGGGTATGGCGCTGCTGGAGTTCGTCGGCATCGCCGACCAGGCGACCTCCCCGTCGCGCAGCCTGCCCTACGGCTACCAGCGGCGCCTGGAGATCGCGCGGGCGCTCGCGACCGAGCCGAAGCTGCTCTGCCTGGACGAGCCGGCGGCCGGCTTCAACCCGGCGGAGAAGCAGGAGCTGATGCAGCTCATCCGGCAGATCCGCGACGACGGATACACGGTGCTGCTCATCGAGCACGACATGAAGCTCGTGATGGGCGTGACCGACCGCATCGTGGTGCTCGAGTTCGGGCGCAAGATCGCCGAAGGCGCACCGCAGCAGATTCAGCAGGATCCGGCCGTGATCGCGGCATACCTTGGCGTTGAGGAAGACGAGGACGACGATGGCGTTGCTTGAGTTGGACGACGTGAGCGTCCACTACGGGCGCATCCAGGCCATCCACGACATGTCGATCCACGTGGAGGAGGGCGAGATCGTCTCGCTGATCGGCGCCAACGGCGCCGGCAAGACCACCACGATGCGGGCCGTCGCCGGCCTGCTCGGACTGTCGGGCGGGTCGATCACCTTCGACGGCGACGACATCTCGCGCACCAAGGCGCATCTGCGGGTGGTGCGCGGGATCTCGCTGACCCCGGAGGGCCGGGGCATCTTCCCCTCGATGACCGTGCTGGAGAACCTCGACATGGGCGCCTACGCGCGCAAGGACAAGTCGAGCATGTCGGCGGACTTCGACCGGGTCTTCGACCTGTTCCCGCGCCTGAAGGAGCGGCAGAAGCAGAGCGGCGGCACGATGTCCGGCGGCGAGCAGCAGATGCTCGCGATCGGCCGGGCGTTGATGGCGCACCCGAAGCTGCTGCTGCTGGACGAGCCGTCGATGGGGCTCGCGCCGCAGTTCATCCGGCAGATCTTCCGGATCATCAAGGAGGTCAACCAGCAGGGCACCACGGTGCTGCTGGTGGAGCAGAACGCCAACCAGGCGCTCAAGCTCGCCAACCGGGCTTACATCCTGGAGACCGGCCGGATCACCCGTGAGGGCAGCGGCGCCGAGCTCGCCGCCGACGACTCGGTGAAGGCGGCATACCTCGGCGGCTGACCGGGTCGGCGTGCTGGGGCTACTGGCCAGTCGGTTTTGACGCCTGACTGTGCAGGGCCTATGTCGGGCACCCGGGTGAGAGGCGTACGCTGCGGTCTGCAGTCTTTGCAGTCTTTGCAGTCGTAGTTTCAATTACTGGGTTTTCGACTACCGGGTTTCGACTGCTGGGTTCCAATTACTCAGTTACTCACCCGGGTCTCCCACGGAGGGACGTCAATGGCCAGATCGGCCGTACAGGTCGCGCGGGTCAGCCCGGGCGACGAGGAGCGGTTCGCCGCTTTGTGGGTGGAGTCTCGTGCCGCCCAGGGTTTGTCGGCCGACCATGCCGAACGCGCCATCCGCGAGGGTCGCCTGCGGGTCTCGTGTCAGCGCGAGGACGTGCGCATCTACCTCGCGACCATCGACGAGGAGCCGGTCGGCTTCACCGTCGTCATGCACGGCCCGGTCAGTGCGCTCAACGACGACATCGCGGTCTGGATCGACCTACTCTGGGTCAAGCCGGGGCGGCGCCAGCGCGGGGTCGCCAAGGCGCTGCTGGCGATGGTGGCGTCATACGCCGAGCACCTGGGCGCGTCCGACATCGTCTCCTGCGTGCCGGCGACCAGCCGTGACGCCAACCGCTTCTTCGCCCGGCTCGGTTTCGCGTCGGTGGTCACCGAGCGCACCACGACCGCCGCCGCGCTGCGTCGCCGGCTGGCGGGCAGCCACCAGGGTCCGTCGGTGTCGGAGGCAGTACGCCGCAGGCGGTCGCTGCGCGCCCGCTCCCGCACCCGGGTAGCGATGGCCTCCTCGTCGGCGGAGTAACCGGCCGGAAAAGTTTCGCGGAGGATGTCGAGAACCTCCGGGCTGCTCCGTCCCAGGGGTACGAGCCGCCCACCACGGCGGCCCGACACCTCTGGAACAGGAGCAAGACGATGGACCAACAAGACGTCACCGAGGTCCTGAACCGTCCGGGCAGCGCGGAACTACTGGCCCGCGACATTGCGCGCCTGGCGTATGTCGCGGTCGACGGCACTCCGCGGTGCATCCCGATCGCGTTCGCCTGGAACGGCTCGACGTTGGTGCTGTGCACCAGCACCAACGCGCCCAAGCTGCCCTCGCTGCGGCGCAACCCGCAGGTGGCGCTGACGATCGACACCGAGGTCCACCCGCCGAAGATCCTGCTGATTCGGGGCACCGTCGAACTCGACCTCGTGGACGGCATCCCCGAGGAGTATCTGCAGATCAACGGCAGTTACCGGATGAGCGACGAACAGCGGGTGGAGTGGGAGGCCGAGGTGCGCTCGCTCTACCCGGCGATGGTGCGGATCGTCGTGACCCCGACCTGGGCGAAGCTGATCGACTTCGAGCACACCTTGCCCAGCGCCGTCGAGGAACTGGTCCGGGCACGCGCCGCGCGGCAAGATGCCTGAGGCAGGAAGGGAAACCCGACCATGGCCAAATATCTGATGCTCAAGCACTATCGCGGCGCGCCGGCCGCACCGAACGACGTGCCGATGGACCAGTGGACACCGGACGAACTCGCCGCGCACCTGAAGTACATGGACGACTTCGCCGAGCGGCTGGAGCAGACCGGGGAGTTCGTCAGTGGCCAGGCGCTGTCGCCGCAGGGCACCTGGGTGCGGGCCGGTGGCGAGGGGGAGCCGCCCGTGGTCGACGGGCCGTTCGCCGAGACCAAGGACCTGATCGCCGGGTGGATGATCATCGACGTCGAGAGCTACGACCGCGCGGTCGAACTGGCCGGTGAGTTGTCGGACGCCCCCGGCGCCGGTGGCAAGCCGATCCGGGAGTGGCTGGAGCTGCGGCCGTTCCTCGACGACTCGGCTGATCTGACCGAGTGAACGAGACGCAGCTGCGGGACCTGGTGCCCGCGGTCATCGGGGTGCTCGTCCGGCGCGGAGCGGCCTTCGCGTCGGCCGAGGATGCCGTGCAGGAGGCGCTGCTCAAGGCGCTCGAGTCCTGGCCGGGCGACCCGCCGCGCGACCCGATGGGCTGGCTCGTCACCGTCGCGTGGCGCAAGTTCCTCGACGCGCGGCGGGCCGAATCATCGCGCACAGCAAGAGAATTCGCGGTCGACTCTGCGGCCGTGACCGGCCCGGCATACGGCATGGACGACTCGTTGTGGCTCTACTTCCTCTGCGCTCATCCGTCGCTGTCGCCCGGGTCGGCGGTCGCGCTGACGCTGCGCGCCGTCGGTGGTCTGACGACCCGCCAGATCGCTCGGGCGCACCTGGTGCCGGAGGCGACGATGGCGCAACGGATCAGCCGGGCGAAGCGCACGGTCGCGGATGTGCCGCTCGACCGACCGGGGTCGCTCGAGACCGTGCTGCGGGTGCTCTACCTGGTGTTCAACGAGGGGTACGGCGGCGACGTCGAGCTCGCGGTCGAGGCGATCCGGCTGACCCGGCAACTGGCGTCGCTGTCGGACGACCCGGAGGTGGCCGGGCTGCTCGCGCTGATGCTGCTGCACCACTCGCGCCGCGCGTCGCGCACGGACGCCTCCGGCAGGCTGGTGCCGCTGGCCGAGCAGGACCGGGCGCGCTGGGACACCGCACTGATCGCCGAGGGCGTCGGGGTGCTGCAGGCTGCCCTCGCGCGGGACCGGTTGGGCCAGTATCAGGCGCAGGCGGCTATCGCAGCGCTGCACGCGGACGCGGCGAGTGCTGCCGAGACGGACTGGGTGCAGATCGTGGAGTGGTACGACGAGTTGCTCGCCATCGCCGATTCCCCTGTGGTGCGGCTCAACCGGGCCGTCGCCCTGGGAGAGGCCGAGGGGCCGCTCGTCGGGCTGGCCGAGCTCGACCGGCTCGACGCGAGGCTGCCTCGTCATACGGCGGCGCGGGCGCACCTGGTCGAGGCCGCCGGCGACCTGGCCTCGGCCGCACGGTGGTACGCCGAGGCAGCCGACCTCGCGACGAGCGTGCCGGAGCGCGATCATCTGATCCGGCAGGCCGCGCGGCTGCGGCAGGAGTCGGCCGGGCGCGCAAACCGTCAGCAGGAGTGACGCCAGGGTCACGGTCGCTCACGGGATGCGGGCGCCCACGCGCGGGATTACTGGGCCTTGGGTGCGGTGTCGCGCAGCAGACAGGTGATGCGGGAGGTGCAGAGGCGGTTGCCGTCCTCGTCGGTGATCACGACGTCGTACGACGCGAGCGTGCGCCCGAGCGAGAGCGCGGTGGCGGTGCCGGTGACCAGGCCGGAGCGGGCGCCGCGGTGATGGGTGGCGTTGATGTCGAGCCCGACCGCGATGCGGCCCTCGCCGGCGTGCAGCGCCGCGCCCACCGAGCCGAGGGTCTCGGCGAGCACCACACTCGCGCCGCCGTGCAGCAGTCCGTAGGGCTGATTGTTGCCCTCGACCGGCATGGTCGCCACGATCCGCTCCGGGGTCGCTTCGACGAAGTGGATGCCCATCTTCTCGCCGAGCGTGCCGGCATTCATCTCGTTGAAGAACGTCACCAGGTCGGTGCCGCCGGCGGGGGTGGGGGATGTGGCTGCGTTGTCGGTCATGGCCCATAGGGTGGCACGCGTGAAACGCCTGCTGCTGCTCGACGGTCATTCCCTGGCTTACCGCGCCTTCTACGCCCTCCCGGTCGAGAACTTCTCGACCACCACCGGTCAGCCCACCAACGCGGTCTACGGCTTCACCTCGATGCTGATCAACGTGCTGCGCGACGAGGACCCGACGCACGTCGCGGTGTGCTTCGACGTCTCCCGGCAGACCTTCCGGGCGGAGGAGTACGCCGAGTACAAGGCCGGCCGCGCCCAGACCCCCGACGAGTTCAAGGGGCAGGTCTCGCTGGTGCACGAGATCCTCGACGCGCTGAAGATCCGCTACGTCGAACTCGCCGGCTGGGAGGCCGACGACCTCATCGCCACCCTGTCCACCCAGGCGGAGGAGCAGGGCTTCGACGAGGTGCTGGTGGTGAGCGGCGACCGCGACGCGATGCAGCTGGTCACCGACAAGGTGACCGTGCTCTACCCGGCCAAGGGCGTCTCCGACCTGTGGCGCATGACGCCGGCCAAGGTCGAGGAGCGCTACCTGGTGCCGCCGGCCAGCTATCCCGACCTCGCCGCACTCGTCGGCGAGAAGTCCGACAACCTGCCGGGCGTGCCGGGCGTCGGCGCCAAGACCGCCGCCAAGTGGATCAACCTCTACGGCGACCTGCCCGGCATCGTCGACCACGTCGGGGAGATCAAGGGCAAGGTCGGCGACGCGCTGCGCGAGCACCTGGACGGGGTGCTGCGCAACCGGCGGCTCAACCAACTCGTGCGCGACGTCGAGTTGCCGGTGACGGTCGAGGACCTGCAGCGGCAGGTGTGGGACCGCGACCAGGTGCACCAGGTCTTCGACGGCCTGGAGTTCCGGGTGCTGCGTGAGCGGCTGTTCGCCACCCTCGACGCCGCCGGCGAGGAGGCCGAGGGCAGCATCGAGGTCGACGGTCAGGTGCTCGCGCCGGACGACGTCGCCGAGTGGGTCGAGTCGCAGCTGTCGACCGAGGAGCGCGCCGGGGTGCACGTGCTCGGGCAGTGGGCGCGCGGCACCGGCGACGTGCACGCCCTTGCGATCGCCGTGGGCGGCGAGGAGGACGGCCGGGCGGCATACATCGACCTGGAGACGCTGCCGAGCGAGGGCGAGCAGGCCGTCCGCGAGTGGCTCGCCGACCCCACCCGCAGCAAGGTGCTGCACGACGCCAAGGGGCCGATGCAGGCGCTGCACGCGGCGGGCCTCCCGCTCGCCGGGCTGGTCAGCGACACCGCGCTCGCCGCCTACCTCGTGCGGCCCGATCAGCGCGCCTACGACCTGTCCGACCTGGTGATGCGCCACCTGCGCCGGGAGTTGCGGCCCGAGCAGGACGACCCGGCGCAGGGCATGCTCGACCTCGACGGCCACGACTCCGCGGCGCAGGAGGCGATGGTGCAGGCCCGGGCGGTGCTCGACCTGGCCGCCGCGCTCGACGAGGAGCTGCAACGCACCGAGGGCACCACGCTGCTCGCCGACATCGAACTCCCGCTGATCGACGTGCTCGCCCAGATGGAGCGCTTCGGCATCTACGCCGACCCGGACGTGCTCGACGGTCTCGAGCGCGACTACGCCGACTCCCTCGACAAGGCCGCCGAGGACGCCTACGAGGCGATCGACGGGGAGCGGATCAACCTCGGCTCGCCGAAACAGCTGCAGGTGGTGCTCTTCGAGACCCTGCAGATGCCGAAGACCAAGAAGACCAAGACCGGCTACACCACCGACGCCGACGCGCTCACCGAGCTCTACGCCAAGACCGAGCACCCCTTCCTGGAAGCCCTTCTACGACACCGGGATTCGTCCCGGTTGCGGGTGACCGTCGAGGGGCTGATCAAGTCGATCGCCGACGACGCGCGCATCCACACCACCTACCAGCAGACGATCGCCGCGACCGGACGCCTGTCCTCGACCGACCCCAACCTGCAGAACATCCCGATCCGCACCGAGGCCGGCCGCCGCATCCGCGAGGCGTTCGTCGTCGGCTCCGGCTACGAGGCGCTGATGTCGGCCGACTACAGCCAGATCGAGATGCGGATCATGGCCCACCTGTCCGGTGATGCCGGCCTGATCGAGGCGTTCCGCACCGGCGAGGACCTGCACCGCTTCGTCGGATCCCGGGTGTTCGCCGTCGCGCCCGAGGACGTCACCGCCGAGATGCGGGCCAAGGTCAAGGCGATGTCCTACGGCCTGGCCTACGGGCTCTCGGCATACGGCCTGTCCCGCCAGCTGGCGATCAGCACCGGCGAGGCCAGCACACTGATGGAGGAATACTTCGCCCGCTTCGGCGGGGTGCGCGACTACCTGCGCGAGGTCGTCGACGAGGCGCGGCGCACCGGCTACACCGAGACCATGCTCGGCCGCCGCCGCTACCTGCCCGACCTGACGTCCGACAACCGGCAGCGTCGCCAGATGGCCGAGCGTATGGCGCTGAACGCGCCCATCCAGGGCAGCGCCGCCGACGTGATCAAGCTCGCGATGCTGCGGGTCGACGACGCCCTGCGCACCGAGCGGCTCGAGTCCCGGATGCTGCTGCAGGTGCACGACGAGCTCGTGCTCGAGGTCGCGCCCGGCGAGCGGGAGCAGCTGGAGGAGCTGGTGCGTCGCGAGATGGGCGCGGCCGTCGCACTCGACGTGCCGCTCGACGTCAGCGTCGGCGTCGGCAACTCCTGGCACGCGGCCGCGCACTGAGCGGCCGCCTGGCGGCTCAGTGGTAGCGGCTTACCTGCTCAGCAGCGCCCGCCTGCTCGGTAGCGCGGACCTGCTCAGTAGCGCTTGCCGTCCGAGTCGCGCCGCTGGGCGCGGGTTGTGGCCGACTCGGCGTCGGTTGTGGCGGCGCTGTCGGTCGCCGTGGTGGTCTCGGTGACTCTCGTCGTCTGGGTGCCGGTGACCGTCTCGGCGGCCGGCGACTCGTCCCGCCCGTGGCGCGGTCGCTCCTCCCGGTCCGCCAGGTCCGCCCGGTCGTCGGCGCGGTGCCGGTCCCGGCCGGACTCGTCGTCGTCGTGGCGCCGGTCGACATCCGTGCGGACCGCGCGCGTCTCCTGGCGCCGGTCGGCGCCGAAGAGCAGACCACCGACGACCGCGGTCAGCAGGGCGAGCACGATGCAGGCGATCGCGCGGTACTTGTAGACGTCGGCGACCTTGCCGCACGCACCCTCGGCGAAGCCGCCGGTGGCGGGGCTGGACGCCGAACCGCACCCGAAGACCGAGCCGGTGTTGGTGCGCACCCCCGTGATGGGGACGAAGTAGAAGTAGACGGCGCCCACCAGCAGACCGAGTGCGATGAGCACGCAGATCTTGGTGCCGGTGCGCAACGACAGGACGGTGCGGGTCTCGAACTCCTCGGCCATGGTCGGCATGTTACTCACGAGTGAGCTTCGCCGGGGTAACTTACGGCCGCGAGCTGTGCGGCGGTGTCGCGAAGGGGCCGGATCCGCGCCGGATCGGTGCCCGATCAGGGCTGGATCAGCGCCGGGACAAGGGCGGATCAGGGCCGCAGCTGGTCGGGCACGGTCACGAACGCGCGCACCGCGGGACCGCCGGCATCGGCCGGCACCAGGTCGACGGCCTGGCTGCCCGGAGGCTGCGGCGAGCTCCAGCCGCCGCCCGATGTGCGCTCGACCAGGCTCACCCGGGCGTAGGCGTCCGGCGGCAGCCGGTCGGCCCGGTCGACGTGGTAGTCGTCGGTGTCCTCGGCCGTCTTGCGGGCCAGCAGGTAGTAGGCGTGGTAGCCGCGCCGGTCCAGCTGGAAGCCGACCGCCGAGTTCATCGTCAGCGCGGTCAAGCCATCGCCGCCGACCTTGACCCGCGAGCCGGGCGCGACGTGCTCGGTGAGGTAGGGGATCAGCCGGTCGGTCGCGGTGCGGGCGCGGTCCATCGCCGTCCAGTTGGGCGGGGTGGCGCCGACGGAGGCGAACACCGCGACGAGCACGCCGCCGGCGGCGACCGACGCCCAGCCGGTGCGACCGAGGTGGAAGCGGTGCACGTGCTCCGGCGCCAGCTCCCACCCGCGTATGGCGAGCGCCGCGATCAGGAACACCCCGATGGCGAAGACCGGCATCGTCCAGTAGGCGACCGGGATACCGGCCATGTAGGTCAGCCCCCAGGTTTCGGCGGCGACCGCGGCGAGCGCGACCCCGCACGCGGTGCTGCCCGCGGTGTGCGGCAGCTTCCGCCCGCCGAATGCCCCGAGCGCGGTCAGGACCAGCAGCACCGCACCGCAGGACGCGGCGAGTCCGCCGCGGGTGGCGCCGTTGCCCGCGGTGAACCGGCCGAAACCGAGGCTGCCGAGCTGCCCCAGCGGGTAGGCGAAGGCCCGCGACCACGGTGTGCCGTCCGCCTGCGACTCGCTGCGGTAGCGCCACAGCTGCGCGAGATTGTTGGGGGAGTAGAGCACGAGTTCGAGCAGCGACGGCAACCACACCAGCAGCAGCACCCCGCCGGCGATGGCCCACGCACGCAGCGATCTGCGGCGTGCGTCGGGCGACCGGCCCGGGCCGTCGTGGCGGCGCAGCACCCGGACCAGACCGACCAGTGCGAGCACCACGCTGAGCCCGACGACGAACGGCGTGAACGCCAGGTTCGCCTGCGCCACGTAGGAGGCGCTCACGACATACACCCAGAGCATCGCGAGGTAACCGTCGAGGACGGCCCACGCGCTGACCAGCACCAGCAGCGCCGGCAGCGCCGCGACATAGGTGTTGAGCGGCCGGACCAGCACCTCCGGCCCCAGCACCCACTGCAGCACCACGACGGCGGCGACGATCGGGATCGCGGTGCGCGGCCCGCGCAGGCGCCAGGCGATGAGCACGGTGCCGGCGATGGCGAGGCCGTTCAGCACGACGACGGCGGTGAGGATGCCGAGGTTGTGGAAGCCGAAGAGCAGCGCGACCGGCGCCGCCAGGTAGAACTCCAGCGGGCCGGGGTGGTGGCTGTCGACCTTGCCGGCCTGCAGCCCGGAGGTGGAGTTCTGGCCCATCACCGGTGGGTTGGTGCTGAAGACCATCCGGATCCGGTCGGCGATCACGGCGTCGTCACCCTCGGGCGACCAGCCGTGCGCGGCCGTGCGCAGGTAGGCCAACAGCAGCGGCACCAGCGCGATCAGCACCAGGTAGGTGGCGGGGGAGTGAGCGATGAGCCGAAGCCGCCGCGCGACGGACACCGGCATACTCACTCCTCTCGCGATCGGCGGCCCCACATGTTCCGCGCACGTTACCCGTTGGTACCGGCGGTGCGCATAATGCATCTCATGGATGTGTCGGCGGTGGTGCTGGCCGGTGGCGTCGGCTCCCGGATGCGCCCGCTGACCGACCACGCGGCCAAACCGCTGCTGCCGCTCGGTCGTGAGCCGCTCGTCGGCTACCAGTTGCGCCGCCTCGCGGCGGCCGGTGTGCGGCGGGTGGTCGTCGCGACCGGATATCGCGCGGCCGACTTCCCGGGGGTGCTCGGCGACGGCGGCGACCACGGGCTCTCGCTGTCCTATCTCGCCGAGGACGAGCCGCTCGGCACCGGCGGAGCGGCCGCCGCCGCGGCCCGGCTGGTGCCGGGCGCCGGCCGCGTCGTGGTGCTCAACGGCGACCTGCTCTCCAGCCACGACCTGCGCCGGCAGCTCGCCGCCGCGGAGGGTTACCCGCTCACGCTGCACGTGCGGGCGGTGCCGGACGTCGCGGCATACGGTTCGGTGCGGCTGGCCCCGGACGGCCGGGTGCTGGACTTCGCCGAGAAGACCGGCAGCGGGCCGGGCACGGTCAATGCCGGGACCTACGTGATCGACGCGGACCTGCTGCGGGGGCTGCCGGCCGGCCCGGCGTCGCTCGAACGCGACGTCTTCCCGCGCCTGGTCGAGGACAGCGTGCCGGTGCTCGGTCACGTCGACGACGGCTACTTCCGCGACGTCGGCGATCCCTTCGCCTACCGCGACGCGAGCGGTGACGCGGTGAGCGGCCGGCTGCCCGCCGCACCCGCCGGCGACCCCGAGCGGTATGTCGCGGCGACCGCGCAGGTCGCGGCGTCGGCCCGGGTCGACGGTGGCAGCAGCGTGCACGAGGGCGCCGAGGTCGCGCAGGATGCCGCGCTGCACGCGACCGTGGTCCTGCCGGGCGCGCGCATCGGTGCCGGCGCGCGGCTGGAGCGGTGCGTCGTGCCGCACGACGTGGTCGTGCCGGACGGCACCCAGCTGCGGGACACGGTGGTCACCGCGTCGCTGCTCGCCGGGCGGCGCTGAGCGGGCGATTTGTTACCGGTCGTCCTACTGGCCGGTACGCCTGGCGTGTGACGGCGCTCTCACTCGTTTATGCTGACGCGACGTTAAGTTCCCCCGATCACGCGACGGACGTGCCGACCTCCCCATGAGCCCACGACCCACCGGCGGCGGTTACCGCCCGGCGCTCGACGGCCTGCGTGCCGTCTCGGTGCTGACGATCATGCTGTTCCACGTGCCCTACGACTGGGTCACGGGCGGCTATTGGTCGGTCAATGTCTTCTTCGTGGTGTCTGGCTACCTGATCACCGGCCTGCTGCTGAAGGAACTCGACCGGTGGGGCTCGATCGACCTGGTCGGCTTCTACGCGCGGCGGGCCAAGCGCCTGCTGCCGGCGCTGCTGCTGATGCTGGTCGTGGTGTCCCTCGCGGTGCCGCGCATCTTCGGCGACCAGACGCCGGCGACGATCAAGGGCGACGGTCTCGCGGCCCTGTTCTACGTGGCCAACTGGCGGATGATCTTCACCGGCCAGTCCTACTTCGAGCAGTTCGGCACTGCGGTCGAGTCGCCGTTCAAACACGCCTGGACGCTCGGCATCGAGGAGCAGTACTACCTGATCTTCCCGATCCTGATGATCGTGCTGTTCAAGGCGTTCGGGCCGCGGGGCAAGGCCAAGATCCTCGGCGTGATGGTGGGTCTGGCGGCCCTCTCCGCGCTGGTGATGGCGCTGGTGTATGTGCCGGGCGGCGACCCGTCGCGGGTCTACTACGGCACCGACACCCGCATGCAGGACATCCTGGTGGGCGCGGTGCTCGCGGTCGCGCTGTCGATGGTGCCGCGGCAACGCCTCGCCGCCTTCACCGCCAGGCGGCGCACCGAGATCATGGTGCTCGGCTGGACGATCGCGGCTCTCACCCTCTTCTGGTTCTTCTTCATCCCGGCGAGCGGCTGGGTGTTCTACGGCGGCTACCTGCTCTTCGACGCGATGTTCGCGCTGCTGATCCTCTCGGTGGAGTTGCTGCCGGGCAGTTCGGTCGCGCGGACCATCTCGTGGCGGCCGCTCGCCTGGATCGGGATGCTGTCCTACGGGCTCTACCTCTGGCACTTCCCGCTGTTCGTGGTGATGACCCCTGAGCACTTGCACATCTCCGGCGTGCCGCTGCAGATCGCCCGGTTCGCGGCCACCTTCCTGCTCGCCGCCGGGTCCTACTACCTGGTGGAGAACCCGATCCGCAAGGGCGCGCTGCGCCGGCTCGGCAGACGGATCAGCACGGTGGTGCCGCTGGCCGCGGTCGCCGCGACCGCCATGGTGATCGCCCTCTCGGTGAACGGCCTGCGGCTGGCGCCGGCGGCACAGGCGGGCTCCAACACGGTGGTCACCGGCGCCGGTGACGGCAAGTATCCGCTGCTGATCGTGGGCGACTCGGTCGGCTTCAGCCTGGGCTACAACTTCCCGCGGCAGACCTTCCCGGACGTCAAACCCACGGCCAACGTCGACTTCGGCTGCGGCACCGCCGAGCAGAACGTCATCGTGAGCGGCAAGCGGCAGCCGGAGGAGAAGGGCTGCGACAACATCTTCATGCACTGGTCCGACGGGGTCGGCGCCACCAAGCCGAAGGTCGTCGTCTGGACCCTCGGCCCGTGGGAGGTGTTCGACCACTACGTCGGCGACAAGAACCTCGCCGTCGGCACCCCGGCCTACACCGACTACCTGCTCGGCCGCCTCGAGGAGGGGCTGCAGACGATGCAGAAGGCCGCGGGCGGCCAGAAGCTGCCGATCGTCATACCCCAGGTGCCGTGCCTCGGCCAGCCGAAGTACGTCGTCAACGGCGTCAACATGGCGACCGACCGCAACGACCCGCGCCGGGCCGCGGCCGTCAACGACATCCTCGCGAAGTTCGCGGCCAAGCACCCGGACCAGGTGCACCTCGCCGACACGAACCAATTGGTCTGTCCCACCGGCACCTTCACCGAGAAGGTGAACGGTGTCCAGCTGCGGGACGACGGTGTGCACTACACCCAGGCGGGCGCGGCGGCCTTCTGGAAGTGGCTGATGCCGCAGATCGCGCGCTGGGTGCCCGGCACGCCCGCGGGCACGCCGTGACCGCCACCGATCCGCCGGCACCGACCGTGCCGACTGGGCCGCCCGTGCCGGCGCCCGCGCCGCACCTGCCGGCCCTCGACGGGATCCGCGGGGTGCTGGTGATCTTCCTGCTCACCTACCACTTCGGCGTCAGCGCGCTCCACGGCGCCTGGCTGACGCTCAACGTCTTCTTCGTGCTGTCCGGTTTCCTCATCGTCCGGCTGCTCGTCGCCGAGCGGGTCACCACCGGCAAGCTGCGCTTCGGCGCGTTCTACGCCCGCCGCGCGCGCCGGCTCTTCCCGGCGCTCGGGGCCCTGCTGCTCACCGTGCTGGTCTGGGGATTCCTCTTCGCCTCCGACGCCCAGCGGGCCCCGCTGCGCTGGGACGTGCTCGCGACCATGGGCTACTTCATGAACTGGCGGCTCATCGCGCAGAGCAACCAGTACTTCGTGCAGTTCACCGAGCCGTCGTTGCTGCAACACACCTGGTCGCTCTCGGTCGAGGAGCAGTTCTACGTCGTCGTGCCGCTGCTCGTGCTGGGGCTCACCGCCTGGCTGAAGAACCGCCGCGCTCTCGTGGCGGTCTTCCTCGGGCTCGCCGTGGTGTCGGCGGTCTGGATGGCGTATGTCGGTGTCGGCACCGACGTGGCCCGCTCGCACACCTACTACGGCACCGACACCCGCGCCCAGTCGCTGCTGCTCGGAGCCGCGCTCGGCGCCTGGCTGGCGCCGCGGGCCGCCGGCGACCGCGCGCCGCTGCCGCGCCCGGGTGCACAGACGGTGCAATACGTCGGCTGGGCGGCGCTCGCGATCAGCGTCATCGGCTTCGTCGTCGCCGATCCGCAGACCGAGCTGATGACCCGCGGCGGGATGTTCGCCCTCTCGATCGCGATGGTCGCCTGGGTCTGGGCCGTCGCCGACGACCGCATCGGGGCGCTGCAGCGGGTGCTCGCGGTGCCGCCGCTCGCCGCGCTCGGCCGGATCTCCTACGGGTGCTACCTCTGGCACTGGCCGATCGGGCTCTGGCTGGCGCAGGCCATGCCCGACCAGGGCGCGGTGGTGCGGGTCGTGCTCGGCTTCGCGCTCACCATCGGCATCGCGGTGCTGTCCTACCAGCGACTCGAGCTGCCGGTCCGGCGGGAGGGCCTGCGTGCGATCGCCGGCAAGCTGCTCACCGCGCGCTCGGTCGCGGTCGCCTGCGTCGTCGCGCTCGCGCTCGGCGCGGTCGGGGTGAGTGTCGGGGCCAAGGCGTCCGCCGCTGCCCCGCCGCCGCCGGACGCACCGGTGCGCGTCGTGCCGCTCGTGAGCGGGCAGCCGGCATACAGCAAACCCGAGAAGCCCTACACCGTTGCACTGTATGGCGATTCGGTGCCCTACCTGTTGACGCAGAACTTCCCCAAGAAGCAGTTCGCGGGAGTCTCCGCCAGGTCGGTGGCGGTGCCCGGATGCGATCTGCTCGACCAGCCCTACATCAACCCGATCAACGATGGGTCCAGTCCCAACCCGGCCGACTGCCGCGACGGGAAGAAGAAGCTCGAGCAGCGGTTGCGGGCCTCCGACGCCGACGTGCTGGTGATCTTTCCGAGCGTGCTGATCGGCTTCCGGCACACGATCGACGGCGCGCGACGGTGGTGGGGCGACCCGGCGTTCGAGGCCGCGATCGGGGCGGCGCTGGACCGGGTGCGCTCGGCGGGGGAGCGGGCCGGCATGCGCGTGGTGATCGCCAACCAGTCGTGCCGTGACGACTCCTCGATCCCGGCCGCCAACGAGTTGCTCACCGCGCTGCGCGAGAAGGACCCGAAAGTGCTCGCGGAGCTGAAGAGTGCCGACCGCATCGACGCCTACCTCGCCTCCTGGGCCGGGCGCCGCAACGTCCCGGTCGCCGACGTCCGGTCGGCCGTCTGCGCCGGCGGCCGCCCACGCACGCTGCCCGGCATGCCGGTCTACGGCGACGGCATCCACTTCTCCGAGCAGATCACCCCGAGCGTGTGGGCGTGGCTGCTGACCTCGGTGCTGCACATCGGCAAGGGCGGCTCGTGAGCGCCCAGGCCACCGGGGGCAGCACCGCCCGTAACGCCATGCACTACCAGCCGGCCGTCGACGGCATCCGCGGCATCGGCGTGCTGATCGTCCTGCTCTACCACGCCGGCTGGAGCGCCCTCGCCGGGTCGTTCCTCGCGATCGACATGTTCTTCGCGCTGAGCGGTTACCTGATCACCTCGCTGCTGCTGCGGCAGTACGACCGGTGGGGGACGGTGCCGCTGCTGGAGTTCTGGTCCGGGCGGGCCCGCCGGCTGCTGCCGGCGATGGTGGGCGTGGTGCTGCTCGCCGCGGCATACGCCAAGTGGCTCGCCGACCCGACCACGCTCGGCCGGTTCCGGTGGGACATGGTCTCGGCGCTGACGTTCTGGTCCAACTGGCGCTTCCTGCACGAGGACCAGTCCTACTTCCAGACCGGCTCGACCGTGTCGCCGCTGCTGCACACCTGGTCGCTGTCGATCGAGGAGCAGTTCTACGTCGTCTGGCCGCTGTTCCTCCTCGGCTGGCTCACCCTGCGCGGCGGACGGCTGCGCTTCCTGCCGACGGTGCTGGTGGCGCTGGCCGCCGGGTCGGCCGTGCTCATGGCCGTGCTCTACCAGCCCTACACCGACCCCTCGAACGTCTACTACAACTCGTTCACCCGGGCGCAAGCGCTGCTGCTCGGCTGCGCGCTCGCGGTCGGCCTCAAGATCGCCGCCGACCGGCAACGACGCAGCGGGCGCGCCCGCCGCTCGATCGTGCTGGCCGGTCTGCCGATCAAGGTCACCACGCTGGCGGCGGCCGCGGCGACCGCGGGGCTCGGCTGGTTCTTCCTCGCGCCGTTCTTCGTCGACGACCGCAGCCAGTGGGTCTTCTACGGCGGTTTCTTCGTCACCGGCCTCGCCGCGATCAGCCTCGGCTGGCAGCTGGCCGTCTCCCCGGACGGCCGCATCGCCCGGGCGCTGTCCTGGCGGCCGATCGTCGAGATCGGCAAGCGGGTCTACGGCCTCTACATCTGGCACTGGCCGCTCTTCCTGATCCTCGACCCCGAACGCACCGGCCTCACCGGAGTGCCGCTGGTGGCGTTGCGGATGGTCGTGGTGTTTGTGGTCGCGTTCGCCTTCGACTGGGCGGTCGAGCGACCGATACGCCGGCGTGCGCTGCGCCGGCTCCTCCCGCACGGCGGCGTCATCGCGGCGGGTACGGCGCTGGCGGTCGGCCTGACCGCGTCCTTCGTGTCGACCGCGGGCGCGCGTGACCCGATCTTCGGCACCGCCCTGCCCGGCAGCATCAGCACGGTGACCGGGCCGATGCGTCCGGGGCAGGACCGGGTCGACGTCTTCGGCGACTCCGTCGCGTTCACCCTCTGGAAGTACTTCCCGCAGCGGGACTTCCCGCAGCTGAGCGTCGGCTCCAGCACCCAGCTCGGGTGCGGTGTCGCGGTGCCCCAGGACCTGCAGGTCGCCGGCGAACGCACCGGGGTGGCCCCGCAGTGCACGGGCTGGGCGCCACGCTGGTCGGCGCTCGTGCGCGAGACCCGGCCACGCCTCGCGATCGTGATGTCGGGCTCGGCCGAACTCTTCGACCGGTGGGTGGACGGCAGGCTGCTGACCGTCGGCACGCCGCAGTGGCGCAGCGCGATGGTCGCGGCATACGGCCGGGCGGTGGACGTCGCGGGCGGCAACGGCCAGTTCCCCGTGGCCCTTGCCGACGTGCCCTGCTACGACCGGCGCGGTGCGACCGGCGCGGCGGCGCTGCCCGGCGTCAACCAGCGGCTGGACGCGCTGAGTGCCACCGAACAGAACGACCCCCGGCGGCAACAGGCCGTCAACGACGTCATCGCCGAGGTCGCGCGCACCCACCCCAAGACCGCCGTGCTGGAGCAGCGGGCCTGGCTCTGCCCAGGCGGCCGCTACCGGGCGACCATCGACGGGCAGGTGCTGCGGCCCGACGGGGTGCACTTCGACAAGGCCGGCACCGCCACCTGGTGGCGGCACTTCACGCCGCAATTGCAACGCCTCTACGGCCCCGCCCTGCCCAGCCGGTCGGTGTCGCAATGAGACGCTCCTGACCCGTCGGTAACTTTTGGTGTGATCAGCGTTACTCTGTGCGCTCATGCAGACCTCGCGATTCTTCGACGCCCTCGGCACCGTCTTCCCGGGTGACCCGCAGGACACCGACCCGACCGACCCGCGCTGGGCGCAGATCGGTGCGGAGGTCACCGGCTTCACCAGCCCCAACGAGCTCGCGGTGCTCAACCTGGCCGCGTCGCTGCTGCCGGACGACGAGGCCTACCTCGAGGTCGGCACGTTCAAGGGCCGCTCGCTGGTCGGCGCCACCCAGGGCAACGCCGACAAGACGTTCTACGCGATGGAGAACTTCCTGGAGTTCGGGATGGCGGGCCAGGAGGCTCGGGCCGAACTCCAGGACAATCTGCGCACCCGTGCCGGGGGCGCGACAGTGCACCTGCTGGAAGGCGATTGCTTCAAGCTGATGGCGCAGCCGGGCCTGATCGACAAGCCGGTCGGCATCTACTTCTACGACGGCGAACACACCGTCCTGGCGCACTACCTGGCCCTTGCGGTGGCCGAGCCGCTGCTCGCCGACGAGGCGCTGGTGCTGGTCGACGACGCGACCTGGCCGGTCGTGCAGCGCGCGCACCGGATGTTCCTGCGCCGGCACCCCGGCTGGCAGATCGTCGCCACCTGGGACGCAGCGCACGCCGACGACCCGCGGTGGGCCAACGGGCTGCACGCGCTGGTCTTCCGCCGCACTGGGGCCAAGCGGGGGCTCAGCAAGGCCGACGAGGCGCTGCGGGTCTACCAGACGACGCTGCAGAAGCAGCTCAACAGTGCCGCGTGGGCGGTCGGCAGCCGCTTCCCGGGAGTGGCCAAGAAGGTCGCGGGCGTGGTGATGGGCCGGTCACGGGCGATCGACGGAGGCTGATTTCTTGGGTTCGGGGGAGCTGAGCACGAGGATCGACGCGGCCGCCTCGCGCGGCCGCAAGCTGGTCGGCGCCGCGTGCGGGTGCGCGGTGCTGGCGCCCATGGTGATCGCGTATGTCCGGCTGGTCGTCGGGGGCTGGACCCCGCAGGGCGACGAGGGCCTGCTGGCCGCCAAGGTGCACGACGTCTTCAGCGCGCATCCGCCCACGATGGGCATGCGCTCCACGACCGGGGTCACCGACCCGGCCCTTGCGGCCCACCAGCCCGGGCCGATGCAGTTCTACCTGATGGCACCCTTCAACGTGCTGGTCGGTGAGCGCCCGGCCGGCATCCTGCTCGGCAGCCTCGCCATCGTGGCGGCATCGGCGCTCGGCTGCCTCTGGGTGGCGCGCCGCATCGGCGGGACGCCCCTGCTGCTGATCATGACCGGCGCGGCCGTCTGCATGCAGGGTCTGCTCGGCATCGGCGGCGTGGTGCGCCCGCTGAACCCCTACCCGGCCGCCTTCCCCGCGCTGCTGATGCTGCTCTGCGCCTGGGCGTTGCTGGCCCGCCGCCCCACTCCCGCCTGGCTGTATGTCGTGGCGGCCTCCTACGTGGCGCAGGCCAACCTGGCCAACGTCGTGCTCGTCGGGGCGCTGAGCGCGGTGCTGCTCGTGGTGGGCGCGGTCCGCGTGCGCGCGGGCATCGAGTCGACGCGCTTTCGCCGCAGCGTGATCGGTGGCTTCGTCGCGGCCGGGGCGTTGCTGCTGGTGTGGCTGCCGAGCCTGGTCGAGCTCGGTCAGCACCGGCCCAACAACCTGCAGCAGCTCGCGTCATACGCCACCAGCGGCGGGGCCGGGGCGCGCATCGGCACCCTCGACATCACCGGCGCGGTGCTGAGCGGCCTGACGCCGCTGCCCGGCCTCTATCCCTTCGCGCGGGCGGTGGCGATGCCGTCCCCGACCGCGGTCACGGTGGTGTGCGGCGTGGTGTTCGCGCTCGCAATGGTCGCGCTGCTGGTGCGTGAGCTGGTCGCGCTCGTCGCCGCCCGGCGCTCCGGACGCCGCGTGCGACTCGGCGTGGTCGGCACCGGGGGCGTCGTCTGGGTGCTCGCCTTCGTCTCCTTCGGGCTGTCGACCTGGAACATCAGGGCCGGTTACGTGCCGACCTACTGGTTCGTCGCGCTGCTCGCGATCGTCGCGTTCGGCTGGTCGGTGCTGCTGCTCGCGGCGTGGCCCCACCTCACGGCGCTGCTCGGGCGGCTCGGCACCACCGGCCCCGGCCGGGCACCCTCGGCGGTCGCCGCCGCGCTCGTGGTGGTCAGCCTGCTCGTGGGCGTCGCCGGGCTCGGCAGCTACAAGTGGGACGACTCGGACCAGGCGCGAGGCGTCGGTTCGCTCGCGGTGGGCTACCTGCGCAAGCACGTGCCACCCGGCACGCCCGTGCGGGTCGACGGCGACGGCTTCCTGCCCTTTGCCAGCCTCACCCAGGCGCTGGCCTACCTGCTGCCCGCGGCGGGCTACCCGACCTATGCGCTCACCCCCTGGCCCCAGCCCGAGGACACCGACTTCCGGCTGCGCGACCGGGCGCCGAGGGCGGCGGTCCAGATCGTGCTGATCGACATCGTGAACGGCAAGGCCGCGGGTCCGGCGCCCCAGGGCGGCATCAGGCTCGGGCAGGTGAGATTCCACGGCGCACCGGACACGGTGACCACCGTGTGGGTGGGCTGAGCCGGCCGCTCAGGCGCGGTCGGCGACCGCGACCGCCGACTCCTCGGTCAGCTCGATGCGGGTGCGGTGCTGCAGGGTCACCCGCAGCAGCCCGCCGAGCGCGATCACCAGCGCGCCGACGAGGCAGACGATCGCGATCTGCTCGGGGGAGTCGTGCCACCAGAGCGCCAGCGCAAGGCACTCGGCGACGATGACGCCCCAGGTCAGCGCGCCCAACGCGCCGGTGTTGGTGCTCATCTCGCTGAACAACCAGACCTGCGCGACCGCCCAGGCGATCCCGAGCAGCACGCACAGCAGCGCCAGGCCGCCGAACTCCCGGTAGTCCGCGCCGCCCGCGACGGTGATCCAGCCGCTGGGGGAGATCGCCACGATGCCGAAGCCGACCACGCCGATGCCGAAGACCACCGCGCTGGCCCGCAGCAGGGCACGGGTCGCGCCGTGCCGCTGCATCCGCGGCACGACCAGCAGCGCCACGAACTGGGTGCCCCAGCAGACCGCCCGCCCGAAGGTCGAGGCGAGCGCGTAACCGCCGGAGTCGTGCGGGGTGAGGAAATGGCGGGCGAAGAGCACGTCGACGTTGGTCAGCGCGATGTATGCCGCGAGCGTGCTGTTCGAGCGCAGCATCTCGCCGGCCAGCTCGTGGCCGGTCATCGGCAGCGAGCGCAGGTCGGCCCGGCACAGCCACGCCCCGAACAGCGCCGACACCGAGCCCGCGACGAGCATCGCGGCGAAGACCTGGGTCACCCCGAAGCCGCGCGCGGCACACACCACCGCGGCCACCACCCGGGTCAGCGCGGTCACCAGATAGAGCGCCGACAGCGCCCGCAGCCGGTGCCGGCCGAGCAGCATGCCCTGGAAGCAGCCGGTCACCATCATCGGCACGAGCATCGCGCCGAGCAGCACCGGCGCCGCCGACGGCAGGTGGAACAGGCGGCTGAGCAGCGGCGCGATCGCGGCCGTCAGCACGAAGCAGCCGGCACCGATCAGCAGTGCCGGCCCGATCGCGGAGGTCGCGGGGTTTCCGGTGTCGCCGTGAGTGCTGTTGTTGGTGTGGTTGCTGTCGTTGCCGGACAGCCGGCGCGCGACCACCACCTGGAAGACACCGGCCGGGATCGAGAGCAGCACGCCATATGTCGAGAGGGCGGTGTAGCCGCCGAACGCCGCCGGCCCGAGCGGCCGCGACAGCAGCATGACGACCAGGTAGCCGAGCACGTTGGAAAGGCCCATCGCGATGCCGAGCAGCGCACCGAGTGCCGTCTTGCGGACGGCGGGTCTGCGGCGGGGGCGATCGGACACGATGCGGGCGGCCTGACGTTCGGGATCGGATCTCACAGGTGAGCCATGACGTGACTCAGGTTACTCAGCAGTTATATTGATCGTCACTTTGTGGCTCAGCCCACGATCCGACCCTGCCGACCAGTCTCTTGGGAGCCGACCGTCTTGCGCCGACCTGTCACGGCATACCGCCTGACGGTTGCCGGGCTGACCCTCGTGTTGGCCCTGATCGTCGCCCTGAACGGGCTCGGCTCGTTCCACACCGACATCAAGCCCGAGGTCTACCTCGCGCCCGGGCGGATGATCGGTCAGTACCTCTCGGCGTGGACGTCGTCGCCCTACCTCGGGTCGCCCAACTTCAACGTCGGCCTGGTCCCGGTGCTGCTCGTCACGGCCGCGCTGCGCGGCATCGGGCTGTCGCCGGAGTGGACGTTCAAGATCTTCCACTTCGCGCTGTGGCTGGCGACCGCGTGGGGCACCGCGCGGCTGACCCGGCGCCTGGTGCCGAGGGCCGGTCAGTGGGGCGGCCTCGCCGCCGGCGTGGTCATGCTCGCCAACCCCTACACCGTGCAGGCCGGCACCACCCTCGCGATCGCGCTGCCGATGGCGCTGCTGCCGTGGAACGTGCTCGTCTTCGTCCGCGCCGTGCAGCGGCCGGCGGCCGGGCGCTGGTGGAGCCCCGGCAACTGGGCCTGGCCCGCGGTCTTCGGGCTGACGTTCTTCGCGATGAGCGGGATGAACGTCGCGGTCGTGCCGCTGTTCGGACTGCTGGCGCTGCTGCCGATCTGCGTGGCCGCCCTGCGGGTATGGCGCACGCCGTGGCAGCACCTGGTCGCGGTGCTCGGCCGGTGCGCGCTGTTCGTGGTCGGGGTGTCGGTCTACTGGCTGGTGCCCGGTGCGGGAGCGATCTCGACCGGCAACCAGATCGTCGGTGAGTCCGAGACACTCACCGGCATCGCGAAGGTCTCGTCATACCCCGAGGTGCTGCGCGGGGTGGGGCTGTGGTCGCTCTACGGGCAGGACAGCCACGGGGCGTGGGTGCCGCAGGACGCGGTCTACCTGACCAGCCCGGTGGTGATGGTGCTGACCATCCTCTGGCCGGCGCTCGCCCTGGTCTCGATGCGCTGGCTGCGCGGCGCCGCGCGGATCTTCGCCGCGCTCAGCGTGGCGATCGCGGCGGTGCTGATGGTCGGCGTCTTCCCGTCGGCGGCGCGCCCGGCGTCGCCGTTCGGCTACGTCTACCAGTGGTTCCTCGACCTGCCGGCGATGGGCGCGTTCCGGACCACCAACAAGGTCGGCGCGGTGCTCGCCCTCGGGTTCGCGCTCGCCATCGCCGCCGGCGTCGTCGCGGTCGCCCCGCGGCTGATGCGCCGCGAGGGGCTCGCACCGATCACCGGTGCGCTCGCCGCGCTGCTCGTCTTCGCCTGGACGCTGCCGGCGCTCACCAACCGGCTCTACACCTCGCCGATGGACATCCCGGCCTATTGGAAGAACGCCGCCGCGTCGATCAACAAGGGCGACCCGCGGGCCGGGGTGCTCTTCATGCCCGGCCAGACCCGGCCCGCCTACCGGTGGACCGTCGACCGGCCGGACGACGTCGCCAACTCGCTCTTCACCCGGCAGGTGGTGATCCCGGAGACGACCCCGAACGCGTCGGCGCCGGGCGGCAACTTCCTGCAGTCGCTGGACGCCACCGTGCAGAACTCCGTGGTGCCGCCGGGCACGATGTCGACCTACGCCCGCTACCTGGGCGCGGACACCGTGCTGATGCGCCACGACACGATCTGGGAGGACACCGGCGGTTTGCGGCCCGCCCAGCTGGCCGGCATCACCAACGAGGACAAGGGCCTGCGCGGGGTGCGCAACTTCGGCAGCGAGGGTGAGTGGGTCTTCGCGGGCAACACCGACGCCATCTCCGCGGGCGAGCAGCTGCTGCCACCGTTGCAGCAGTACGCCGTCACCGACCCCCGCACGTCGCTCCGGGTCGAGCCGGCCGACAACTCCCTGGTGGTGGCGGGTGACGGCTGGTCGGTGCCGGCGATGGTGGCTGGCGGCCTGCTCGGTGCCACTCCGTCCTTCCGCTACGCGCAGGACCTCTCGCCGGCGCAGCTGGCCGCCTCGCTCGGCGGCGACCACACGCTCGTGCTCACCGACACCAACGCCCGGCGGGACGCGATCACCAACCGGCTCGCCAACAACGAGGGGGCGCTGCTCGCCGCCGACCAGCCGCTCGGTGCCACCCGCACGCTCGGGGACAACCCGGCCGACCAAACCGTTCTCCAGCGCGACGGCGCGCTCGTGAGCGCGACCTCCCAGGGCGGCGCGTTCTTCGACCTGCCGTATGCCGTGCCGGAGAACGCCCTCGACGGTGACCCGGACACCGCGTGGCTGTTCGGCGACTTCGACCGCGGTGCCGGCAACGCGCTGACCATCACCCAGCCGGCACCGGTGCGGCTGAACACGATGCGGATCAAGCAGGCGCAGGTCGGCACCAGCCGGATCGACAAGGTGACCGTGCGCGCCGGCGGCAACGCGGTCACCAAGCGGCTGCCCGATGCCGGCTACGCCGACTTCGACCTCGGCGGCGTCTCCGCGAAAACGGTGACGGTCACGGTGGATTCGACCCGTGGCGGCGGGTACAACCTGGTCGGGATCAGCGACATCCAGATGCCCGGCCAGCTCGCGCGCCGGGTCGCGCGCACCCCGCTGACCTACGACGCGCTCTACGCCGGGCTCACGCCCGCCCAGCGTGCGGAGTTCGACGCCACCCCGCTGCACGTGCTGCTCACCCGCCAGCAGGGTAGCTCCTCGACCAGCGACGACGCCGAGACAGCGCTCCGCCGGCAGGTCAGCCTGCCCGACGACCGCACCTTCGACAGCACCGCGGCCATCCGCGTCACCGGCTCCTTCGACGCGGTCTACGACCAGCTCGCGGGCTACCCCTCGACGCAGAGCGCGCGGTCCTCCGGCTTCTACTTCAGCAACCCGGACGTGCGGGCCTCCGCCGCTGCCGACGCCGACGGCGCGACCGCCTGGCAGCCGGGCAGCAACCTCGCCGATGCATGGTGGCAGATCGGCGGCCCGGAGCGCGAGATCAGCTCGGTGCGGATCACCCAGCGGCCCGGCAACGGCAACCCGGACGGCAGGGACAACGCCTACGCCCGCCGCGTGACGATCTCGGTCGACGGCAAGAACGTCGCCAGCGGCACGCTCGACCGCGACGGCACCACCGACATCGCGGTGCCCGAGGTCGACGGCAAGCCGCTGCGCGGCAGCACGGTGCGGATGACCGTCGACGACACGGCCGGCAAGCGCGGCGGCATCCCGCCGAAATTCCCGACGATCGACACCGGTATGACGATGGGCCCCGCGATCGTGCCCGGCCCCATCGCCGCGGCCGGTCCCGAGGACCCGCGGTGCGTGCAGGTCGCGACCGTCGACGGCAAGCCGCTGCGGATGCGGCCGGCCGGCCAGTTGCAGGGCCCGACCACACAGGGTGGCGACTGGGTCGGCTGCGGCACCCTGCGCCTCACCAAGGGCCAGCACCGCATCGAGCCGGTCTCCGGCTTCACCCTCGACTCGCTGCAGTTCGACGACGACTACGACCGTGCCGCCGCCAAACCCGCGCAGCCGGTCACCACCGTGCGCGACGACTCGGCCACCCATAAGTTGCTCACGGTCACCACCTCCGGGCCGGCGACCGTGGTGCTCGGGCAGAGCATCGCCGGCGGCTGGCGCGCCACCGCTAACGGCAAGGACCTCGGGCCCGCGCAGCTGGTCGACGGCTACTCGGCCGGCTGGAGTCTGCCGAAGGCCGGCAAGTACACGATCGAGATCCGCTACACCCCGCAGCTGATCGCCGACATCGCCCTCGGGGTGAGCGTCTTCACCGTGTTCGGCGCGGTCGCGCTCGCGGTGTTCCCGTTCTTCCGCCGCAAGTGGGGCAGCGGCGCGGGCCGTCCCGAGCGGGACGACGACACTGCCGGTGACAACACGGCCGGCGACGACACTGCTCGCGACGACGGTGCCGTGGCGGGCAGTGCCGCAGCACGCGCCCACGCGCCCGCGCACCGGCCCGCTCACGCTGCCTCCCGCGAGACTGCCGCGGGAGCGGCTCGGCCCGGCATACTCGCCCGGGTCCGTGGGCGGTTGCCGCGCCCCGTGCTCGAGGTGACGCTGGTGCTGCTCGGCGGCTTCTTCGTCGGCTGGGCCGGCCTGGTCGCGGGCGCCGCGGTCGTCGTGCTGCTGCGTCGCCGCCCAGTGCCGTCCTGGTGGCTGCAGGCGGCGGGCGCGGTGCTGCTGCTGGCCTCGATGGCGGTCTACCTGGTCGCGCTCGGCGATCTGCGCGGCCAGATCAGCGCCGACGGGGTGACCAAGAGCATGTGGCCGCACTATCTTGCCGGTGCCGGGCTGGTGATCGGCCTGGCCGGTGCACTGCGCGAGCGGATCGCCGCACCGGTCGAGTCCACACACCCGGAGGATGACCCGACGTGAGCGAAGAGCCCCTGGTCAGCGTGGTCGTGCCGACCCGCAACAACGCCCGCACGATCGGCGCATGCCTGGCGTCGGTGCGGGCGCAGACCTACCCGCGCATCGAACTCATCGTGGTCGACAACCACAGCACCGACGAAACTGCTTCCATTGCAAGGGAATTCGCCGACGAGACGTTCACCGGGGGACCGGAGCGTTCCGCCCAGCGCAACCTCGGCATCGCGGAGGCGACCGGCCAGTGGGTGCTGTGGCTGGACAGCGACATGGTGCTGCCGCCCCGCAGCGTCGAGGTCGCGGTCGCGACCGCCCTGCGGTCGGGTGCCACCGGTGTCGCGCTGCCCGAGCGCACCATCGGCAGCGGCTTCTGGACCGCGTGCCGCGCCCTCGAGCGCGAGTGTTACCTCGACCAGCCCTGGCTGCACAACCCGCGGCTGGTGCGCCGCGACTACCTGCTCGGCGACGGCGGCTTCCACCTGGCGATGTCCGGCCCGGAGGACGCCGACCTGAGGCTGCGGATGCGGTCCGAGGGCCGGCGCATCGAGCTCGCCCCGATCATCGTCGACCACGACGAGGGGCGGCTCACGGTCGGCGACGTGCTGAGCAAGCGCTACTACTACGGGCGCAGCATTCCGGCCTTCGCCGGGCAGCACGACGGTGCGGTCGGCAAGCAGGGCCGCGCCGTGCTCAAGGCGTATGCCGCCAACTGGCGACGGCTCGCCGCCGATCCGGCGCACGCCGGCGGCATGGTGGTGCTGCGGAGTCTGGAGGCCGTCGGTTACGCCCTCGGCGCGCGCCGGGGGCGCCGCGACCGCGCGGAGGCGACCCGATGAGCTCCCCGCGCCGCCTGCTGTGGGTGTCGCTGCCCGATCAGCGGCCCCGCCGCGAGCTCTACTGGATGAGCCGGATGCCCGGCACGTCGGTCACCGCGCTGGCCGCGCAGGAGCCGGTCGGCGACATCACCTGGGTGCCGAGCACCTACCGGCGCCCGGTCAAGCGCTTCATCGAGGCCGGGGCGCTCGCCTGGGTGCGGGGCCTCGACGAGCAGGAGCCCTCGGCATACGACTGGGTGACGACGCTCGAGCTGTGCTCGCTCGTCACCGGCCAGGCGAGCGGGTGGCGCCGCGACCGTCGTCCGCTGCAGGCGGTGATCACCTGGGAGAACCTGCCCGACCAGCCGCTCTACAAGGTGCCGCCCTACAACCGGGCCGTCGCGGCATCGCGCGGTGCCGACCTCTTCCTCTGCATGGTGGACGCCGCGCGAGAACACCTGCTGGACAACGGTTTTCCCGATCACAAGATCCGGGTCGTCAAGCCCGGCGTCGACACCACGATCTTCGCCCCGGCCGATCACCCGACCGCCGCGCCGACGGTGGCATTCGTCTCGCCACTCGCCCCGAACAAGGGCATCGACCGGGTGCTGGACGCGATGAAGCTGGTGCGCCGGCAGCTGCCCGAGGCGCGGCTGGTGGTCGCCGGCAACGGGCCCCTGCGCGACCGGGTGGCCGCGGCGGCCGCGGACCCCTCCGCCGGGGTGACCCTCGCCGGGCAGCTGGACGCGCACGGTGTCGCCGACCTGCTGCGCCACGCCGCCGTCTTCTGCACCGCCCCGCGGCCGACCTGGAAGTGGACCGAGCAGCTCGGGCTTGCCTACCTGGAGGCGCAGGCGTGCGGCCTGCCGGTTGTGACCACCCGGTGCGGCACCAACGACGAGGCCGTGCAGCCCCCGAACCTCATGGTCGAGGACACCGTGGAGGCGCTGGCCGACGGTCTGCTGACCTTCCTCACCGACGCCGACCGCCGCCTGCGAGTGGGCGTGGTCAACCGGGACCGCATGGTCGCCGACCACGACCTGGCCACCCAGTGCGTGCGGATGGGCGAGGCATTCGCCGACATCGAGACTCACGCCGGGCGATGACCGCGCCGGACCGAGCGGGAGCGCGGCTTGGCCAGCGGACGATCGGCGGCCTGGTCGGGCTGGCGTGCGGCCTGCTCGCCCTCGGTCCGGGGCTGCGGCCCGGCTACCTGCTCTTCTACGACCTGGTCTTCGTGCCGCGCCTGCCCCTCGGCGACCGCACGCTCGGCGTCGACGGCTCGGTGCCGCGCGCCGTCCCGAACGACTTCGTCGTGGCCCTCCTCTCCCACCTCATGCCGGGCTGGGTGGTCGAAAAGCTTGTGCTGCTGGTGGTTTTCGCCGGTGTCGGCGCCGGCGTCGGTGCGTTGTCGCGGACCCGGCTCGGCGCCGCGGCGGCCGCGCTCGCCGCCGCCTGGAACCCGTATGTCGCCGAGCGGCTGGCGATCGGGCACTGGGGTTATCTGCTCGGCTACTCCTGCCTGCCGTTCCTCGTCGCGGCGGCCGCGGCCTGCCGGGAGGGCAGCCCGCGGGCACCGGTGCGGCTGGGCGTCTGGCTGCTGCTCTCTGCGGCCACCGGCTCCACCGGCGCGGTGCTCGGCCTGATCGCCGTGTTGTGCACGCTGGCGGTGCCGGGCGACACGCAACCGGTGCGGCGGCGACTGGCCGATCTCGGCTGGGCGCTGCTGGTCTTCCTGCTCGCCAACGCGACCTGGTGGTACGCCTACCTGGTGCTCGCGCCGTCGCAGGAGAGCAGCCGCGCCGGGGTCGAGGCCTTCATGTCCCGCCCCGACACGCCGTGGGGTGTGATCGGCTCGCTGCTCACCGGCGGCGGCATCTGGAACTCCGGCGTCTGGTTCGCCGGCCGCGAGTCGCCGGTGACCTCCGGGCTGGCGTTGCTCGTGGTCCTGCTGTGCCTGGCGCTCGCCGTCCGCGATCGGGTATGGCGGCTCAGTCCCGCGCTCGCCGGTCTCGGCGTCGCCGGGCTGGTCGGCCTGCTGCTCGCGGCGGCCACCGCGGTGCCGGGCCTGCGCGAGGTGATGACCGCGGTCGTCACCGACGTGCCCGGCGGGGGGCTGCTGCGCGACGCACAGAAGTTCGTCGGCCTCTGGATGGTGTTCGTCGCGGTGCTCGCCGGCCGCCTCGCCGAGCGGGTGCGCGACGCGGGTGCGCGGGTGGGCAGCGGCCGGGCGACGGCGCTCGGCGTCGCGGCGATCGTGGCGCTCTGGCCGGTGATCACCCTCACCGGCCCGGCGTGGGGCGCCGGGGGGACGTGGCGCGCCGTGAGCTACCCCGCGTCATACAGCTCGATGCAGGAGCGCATCGACCGGCTGCCGCCCGGCGGCGTCGCGGTGTTCCCATGGAATCTCTACCGCCGCTACGCCTTCGACCACGACGTCGTCGTGCTCGACCCGTGGCAGCGGCTGCTCGACCGCCGGGTGCTGGTCAACGACAGCCTCCCGCTCGCCGGCGGCCGGGACGTGCCGGGGGAGGACCCCGACGCGGCCGCGGTCGGCCGGGCGCTCGCCGGCGCGGGTGACCCGCTCGCGGTGCTGCGCTCCGCCGGCGTGCGATATGTGCTGGTGCAGACCGATCAGCCGACCACGGCGGGGATGCCGGACCTCACCGGCACGCGCGTGCTCGCCCGCGACGGCACCCTGCGGCTGCACGACCTGGGCCCGGTCGCGACGCCCGATCGGCACTCGCGCGGCCCCGAGCGATACCTCGGCTGGCTGCTCGCGGCGGCGGCGGTCGTCCTGGTTGCGGGTCGCGCGATTCTTGGTACCGTGTCAAGAAGTGATGTCAGAGGACTGACTCGGGGGTAACTTGCCGCTATAGTGGTGCACGGCAAGGGCGCAACGTCAGACGAGAGAGGGCCAAGTCGATGGGCGAGGGAAACAAGAAGGTCGCGTACAACGTCGGTGGCGCCATCGTGGGTGCGCTGCTCGCGGCAGTGGCGATCTTCGGACTGATCGCCCAGCAGGGCTCGATCACCCAGCCGCAGAAGTTCTCGCAGAACATCGACTACAACCAGTGATCGCCTGACCGGCCACGACTGATCGCCTGACAGGCGACGACGCCGGACTTCGAACGCAAAGGCGGCCACCCCGCACCGGGGTGGCCGCCTTTCGTCATGCCCGGACGCCGAAGTGGCGCGCCGGGCCGGGCCGTCACGCCTGATCGCTTCAAGCGGCGCCCTCACCGACCTCCCGGTGATCGGCCGCGATCTCGTGGACCGACCGCAGCCGGCGCGGCCGCCCCGCGGGCTGCTGGGGGCGCGGGGCGTGGCCCAGCACCGACCGCAGCGTCGCCGCGAGCGCCCGCCCGCTGCGCTGCCAGTCGAAGCCGAGCGCGTGTCCACGAGCGGCGCGGCCGAGCGCCGAGCGCAGCGACTCGTCGCCGAGCAGCACCCCGACCTGCTCGCTCATCTGCTGCGGGTTGAGCGCGAGCAACCCGGTCTCCCCGTGCAGGATCGACTCGGTCGGGCCGCCCGCGTGCGCAAACGCGATGGCCGGCGTCTCGTGCAGGCCCGCCTCGACGATCGTCAGGCCCCAGCCCTCCTTGTGTGAGGGCATCAGCAGCAGCCAGGAGCGCCCGAGCAGCCGGTGCTTGGTGTCGTCGTCGACGAATCCGTGGAAGTCGATCCGGTCCAGCACTCCGCGGTCGGTCGCATAGCGGACCAGCGCCTCGTGCCAGTAGCCGGCGCCGATCACGTCCAGCCGCAGCTGCGGGTATGCCGGGAGAAGCTCGGCGACGATGTCGATCGCGATCTCCACCTGCTTGTGCGGGACCAGCCGGCCGAGCACGGTGAGCACCGGGGTGTCGCTGCGGTCGTGCACCGGTGACTGCTCGAGCGCTGCCGGGCGGTCGTTGCCCGAGTAGACGATGTCGATGCGGTCGGCGTCGATGCCGAGCTCGACCAGGTCGTCCCGGCTGGCCTGGGACACGGTGACGTAGCGGGACCGGCGGTAGACCACCGGCGCGATGCGCGACTCCAGGAACCAGCCGAGTCTCGCCAGCCGCGGCCCGAAGATGACGCTCCACTGGTCGCGGTGCACGTGATGGGTGATGTTCACGACCGGCCGCCGGGCGAGCAGCGGCGCCCAGAAGGGCACGCCGTTCTGCACGTCGAGCACGACGTCGAAGTCGCGGCGGTGCCGAGCGGCATACCAGAGGCCGAGCGGGTAGCAGGTGAAGCGACCACCCCGGCGGACGATGTCGACATTGCCGTGCCGGTCGGTCGGCGACGCGCCGGGGAATCGGGAGGTGAAGATGGTGACCCGGTCGCCCATCTCGGTGAGCACCTCGGCCGTGCGCTCGGTGAACGTCTCGGCGCCGCCCGCCTCGGGATTGTCCCGATCGCGCCACGACAGATAGAGCACCCGCATGGGCCGATCCGGCCCGGATTCTTCACTACGCACGGCTTTGTCTCCTCCGGTCGGCCGCTAGAGTAGCGCCGATTCCTACTCAAAGGTAACCAAAGTCACATGAGTGTCCGGTCAAGTGTCAGATCGTGCGAGATCTGCGGCGGTCCGACGGCTGCGTTCGTCCTTCGCGGCGGCGCGACGCTGCACAGGTGCGCGCGCTGCGGGCACCTGCTGCGCGACCTCGACGCCGCGCCCGCCGGCCACCGCGATCACGCGTACGGCGGCGAACCGACCCTCGACCGGTGGCGTCTCGCGCTGACCTACCGGCTGCTTGCGTCCGGCCCGGCGCCGCGGTCGGTCTTCGAGATCGGCTACGGCACGGGCAGCATGTTGCGCCGCTTCCTCGACGCGGGGGCCGCCGTCGCGGGCGCCGACCCCGACCAGCTCGAGCTCGCGGTGGACCCCGAGGTGCGCCGCCGCGGCGACCTGCACGCGACCGGCGTCGAGCAGGTGGACACCGACCGGGTGCGCGCCGACCTCGTCTACGGCATCCACGTGCTGGAGCACGTGACCGATCCGCTGCGCACCCTGCAGGTCGCCGCCGATCTGCTCGAGCCGGGCGGCACGGCGCAATTCCTCACTCCGGCGGGCGACAGCGACGGGTTGCGGCTCTACGGGCAGGCCTGGTGGATGCTCGAGGACCCGACACACGTGCGCTTCTTCACGGCCGAGAGTCTGCGCCGGGCCGCCACCTCCGTAGGGTTGGTCGATGTGCGCATCACCCGCCCGGCCCTCGACAGCCTGACCACCGACGTCGGCAGCCTGACCCGGATGCTGCGACCCCGCCCGCGCCCGCACGGCGTGCTCGGCGAGCGTCCCGTCCTGTTCGCCGGTATGGCGAGCGCCCCGCTCGTGCTGGCGGCCCGCGCGGCCCGGCCCGCGCTGCGCCCGACCCTGCACCTCACCGCCCGGAAGCCCGCCTGATGGATCGTGGCATCGGACGATCGGTGCGGCTGTTCCGTGCTTTCACCGTGGAGCAGACCCGGCCGGAGGTGTTCTACGGCGCGCTCGCCCGCGACTCGCGGGAACTGCTCGCCGAATGGACCGACCTCTCCGGTGCGACCATGCTCGACGTCGGTGCCGGGCCGGCCGAGTTTGCGCACGAATTCCGTTCGGCGGGAGTGCGTTACGTGCCGATCGACCACGACCCGGCAGTGCCGTCGGTGCGCGACGGGGGAGTCGTCGGCACGGCCGAGGCCCTGCCGTTCGCCGACCGCAGCGTCGACCTGGTCTTCAGCTCCAACCTCTGGGAGCACGTGCGCCGGCCCGAACACGCGGCCGACGAAATGGTGCGGGTGGTGCGCCCCGGCGGCCTGGTCTTCCTGTCCTACACCAACTGGCTCTCGCCCTGGGGCGGTCACGAGACCTCGCCCTGGCACTGGCTCGGCGGTCAGCGCGCCGCCCGGCGCTACGAGCATCGCAACGGTCACCCGCCGAAGAACACCATCGACCGCACGCTGTTCCGGGTCAGCATCGCGCAGGGGCTGCGCTGGGCGCGGCAGCAGCCGGACGTGGACCTGCTCGTCGCGCGACCCCGTTACCTGCCCGACACGGCCCGGCACATCCTGCGGGTGCCCGGCCTGCGGGAGTTCGTCACCTGGAACCTGCTGCTGATCCTGCGGCGCCGATGACGGCAGAGCGCTCCGCCATACACCGGGTGCAGTGGGCGCTCGCGGTGATCGCGATCGGCCTGCTGCCCTGGCTCGTCTCACCGGGGCGCACCGAGCCCGACACCAAGATCGACCTGACGATCTCGCCCTGGCGTTACCTCGGCCGAGCGCTGGACGCCTGGAACACCCATGCCGGGCTCGGCGAGTTGCAGAACCAGGCCTACGGCTACCTCTTCCCGATGGGCCCGGTGTTCGGCGTCGCGCGGTCGCTCGACCTGCCCGCGTGGGCGACCCAGCGGATCTGGTGGAGTCTCCTGCTGGTCGTGGCGTTCGCCGGCGCCGACCGACTGATCCGGCGGCTCGGCGTCGCCGGCGCCGTGCCGGCGCTGCTCGCGGCCGCGACCTACGCGCTTTCGCCGCGGATGCTCACCGTGCTGCCGGTGATCTCGGTCGAGGCGTGGCCGATGGCGCTCGCGCCCTGGCTGGTGCTCGCCGTGCTGCCGCTCACCGACCGTGACCTGCCCCGGCCGGTGCTGATCCGGCAGGTGGCGCTCGCCGGGGTGCTGACCGCCGCGCTCGGCGGCGTCAACGCGACCGCCTCGGGGATCGTGCTCGCCCTGCCGTTCGCCTACCTGGTCACCCACCCGGTCGGCCGGCGGCGGCTGGTCTGGTGGCTGCCGGCCGTGATCCTCGGCGCGCTCTGGTGGCTGCTGCCGCTGCTGGTGCTGGGGCGTTACGCCTATCCGTTCCTCGACTACATCGAGACCGCCTCGATCACCACCGCGGTCACCTCGGTGCCCAACGTGCTGCGCGGGGCCAACGACTGGATCGCCTACATCCTCGACAGCGCGGATCATCCGGTGTGGCAGGGCGGTTGGGTGCTCGCCCAGTCGATCACCGCGATCCTCGCAACCTGCGCGGTCGCGGGCATCGGCGCCTGGGGTCTGCTGCGGCAGCGCGGTCACCTGGCCCGGTGGACGCTCGGATGCCTGGTCGGCGCCACGCTGTTCATGGCGCTCGGGCACGGCGGCACGGTCGGCAGTCCGCTCTCCGACGACGTGCGGGGGCTGCTCGACGGCGCGCTGGCGCCGCTGCGCAACGTGCACAAGGCCGACCCGATGCTGCGGCTGCCGCTCGCCATCGGCTTCGCGGCCGTGCTGCAGCGGGTCACCGTCTCGCGCCGGGCGCGGGACCGCTTCCTGCCGGCGGCGCTCGCGGTGCTCGTCGGCGCGGCCGCCACCCCCATCTGGCAGGGCCGCGTCGGCGCGATCGACGCCTACTCCGCGGTGCCACGTCCCTGGACCCAGGTCGCACACGAAATCGACGCTGCCGCAAGCGCATCCGGCGGTTCGACGATGCTGCTGCCCAACTCGCGCACCTCGACCTACACGTGGGGAGCGACGACCGACGAGCCGCTGTCGGCGCTCGCCACATCACCGGTGGTGACCCGCGCCGCGGCGCCGCTCGGCATACCCGCCTCGACCCGCATCCTCGACGCCGTCGACCGCCTGGCGGCCAGCGGAGTGCCGCAGCCGAGCCTCGCCGACGGCCTCGCCAGGCTCGGCATCACCCGCCTCGTGCTGCGCCACGATCTCGCACCCAGCGTGCAGGCCCTGCCGTGGCAGCAGATCGAGAAGACGCTGCGCAGCTCACCCGGCTTCCGGGTCGCGGCGACCTACGGCTCCGGCGCCTCCGCGCTGACCGTGTATGACGTGACGCCCGCGACCGGTGCCCGCGCGACGGCGTATGCCGCCACCCCGCTCCGCGTCGCGGGCGGACCCGAGGCCGGCTTCGCGCTCAAGGCCGCCGGGCTGCTCTCGCCGAGGGAGTGGCTGCAGCCGGCCTCCGGCGCCGGTGACCGCCCGGACGTGGTGACCGACACCATGCGCTGGCGCGCCTACAACAACGGCGTCCCGACGGCGCGGGCCTACAGCCCGACCCTGACTCGCTCCGACCACACGCCCGACCGCATCGGTGCCCGCGACCTGCCACCCGCCACCGACCCGGCCGGCCAACCGGCCCGCGTGTGGATCGGCTGGCGTTCGGTGACCGAATCCTCCTCGGGCGCAGACCCGTTCGCGCGCGCCTACGTCGGTCCGCAGGCCGGCGCCTACGCCGCGTTCGACGGCAACCCGGGCACGGCCTGGCTGACCGGTGACCACGAGACGACGGCGACGCTCGGCGGGGAGCTCGGCGGACGGACCGTGCGCGAGGTGCGCATCGCACTGGCCGCACCGCAGCAGGGCGCGAACCTGCCGCGGGAGGTGCAGGTGCAGGTGGGTGGCCGCACCCAGGTCGTGCCGGTGCGCGGGCGCGACGAGGTCACCGTGTCGGTGCCACCGTCGCGCGCCGGGTCGGTCGCGGTCCGGCTGATCGCGCCGGACGGTGTCACGGACCCGATCATGGGCATCCGGGAGCTACAGCTGCCCGGGGTCGGCCTCGGGTCCGTGCTCGACCTGCCGCAACCGGTGGACCTGACCCGTCAGGCGCTGCTGCTCACCCACGAGACCGAGGACGGCGCGACGCTGACCCGGCGGGTGCAGCTCGCGGGTGAAGGCGACGTCGTGTTCCCGGCGACCGTCTGGCTGCGGCCGCCGGCGGGCGACGTGGTAGTGAGCGGGGAGTGCGGGGCGGCCGGGTCGGTCACCGTGACCGTCGGTGGTCGGACGACGCGCATCCCGTTGCGGGCGAGTCCGAGCGCGCAGGACCTGCAACAACGCCGGCTCATCCCCGCCCAGCCGTGCGGCGAGGTGCGGCTGCCCGCGACGGGCGAGGCCACGGTCGTCGTCGCCGGCGCATCCGGGCTACAACCCGAGCTCGCACTGATCGGCCACGTGCCCGAGGGCGCCGCACCGTCGGCCACCCGCAAAATCACTGCGGCGCAAGGGGATTCGGGTCGTCGTACGATCTCGGTCGGTGCGGGAGACACGAGTGTCGTCGCGCTGACGGAGGGCTTCAACGCCGGCTGGCGGGCGACCGACGGCGACGGTCGCGTCCTGCAGCCGGTCGAGGTCGACGGGTGGCGGCAGGGCTTCCGCGTGCCCGCCGGTGGCGCCGAGGGGCTGACTCTCACCTTCACCCCGACCACCCCGCAGCGCGCCGGGCTGCTGGCCGGGGGAGTGGCCGCGCTCGCGTTGCTCGCCGGTTACCTCGCGGCCGCGTGGCTGTGCCGCCGAAGGGTTGCTGGTCGAGAGGGTGCTGGTCGAGTAGCGGGCGGCGAGGAACGAGCCGGCCGCGTATCGAGGCCAGCTGGTCTCGATACGGCCTCCGCTAGCGCTCCGGCCTACTCGACCAGCGACAGTCCGGCCTACTCGACCAGCGAGAGTCCGGCCTACTCGACAAGCGAGGAACGAGCCGGCCGCGATGGTGCTGGTCGAGTAGCGGGCGGCGAGGGACGAGCCGGCCGCGTATCGAGGCCAGCTGGTCTCGATACGGCCTCCGCTAGCGCTTCGGCCTACTCGACCAGCGACACTCCGGCCTACTCGACCAGCGACAGTCCGGCCTACTCGACCAGCGGTGCTTCGGCCTGCTCGACCAGCGAAGTCCCCACCTCGGCCAGAATCGCCGGCGGCGTGCTCGCGGTCGTGGTCGGCGGGCTGGTCGCGGGGCCGGCCGGATTGCTCGCCGGGCTGGCCGCGGCGGCCGTGCCGAGCCGGTTGCTGCGGCATACGGCGTTGGGGGCGCTGGTGCTGGCCGGGGTCGCGCTCGCGTTCTTCGGGGTCGTCGACGCGAAGTCGGCCGGAGCGATCGCCGGTCAGCTGCTCGGCACGCTCACCCTTGCCGTGCTGGCTCGCGCGCTGGTCGAGCACGCGACGTCGCGCGGTGCGCCCAGCGCAGGATCGGCAGCTCCACCAGCGTCGCCGACGCCCACGCGATCAGCACGCTGAAGATCAGCGTCGCGAAGAGCACCGCGCCGAACGACCCGGTGAAGATCGGCTGGTCGCCGATGACGTAGATCAGCTGGATCACCGGCAGGTGCCAGAGGAACACCCCGTAGGAGATGTCCCCGGCGAACCGGGTGACCGGTGAGGCGGCGACCGCCCGCCAGCGATCGTCGGACGGGCCGCGGGCGGCACCGAGCACCAGCAGGCCGCCGATGATCGCGTAGAGCGCCTCCTTGGCGAGCGCCTGCGGCACCGTCGGGGCGCGCAGGTCCCACGGCCCGGCGATGCCGGTGGAGGCAAGGAGCAGCAGCACCGCGGCCGCGCTCCACCAGGTGCCGGTCCCGACCGCCCGGAGGCGTTCGAGGTCCCCGGTCTCCAGCGCCACCGCCACCGCCGCACCGGCCGCGAACCACGCGGCGTGGCCGACGAAGCTCATGCCGAGGGCGCCGGCGTGCGAGGCCGGATCGGCCGCCGTCCAGGCCGCGGTCACGCCCTGCGCGGCCACCCCGAGCGCGGCGATCCCCGCGAGGCGCAGGTAGGTGCCGCGCCTGGAGCGACGCACCGACCGGCCGAGCGCGCTGCCGAGCCACGGCACCAGCACGTAGAAGGCGACCTCGGTGGTGAGACTCCACGTCTGGCTGAAGCCCTGGTAGGTGTTGCCGGTGTAGGCCTGCAGCAGGAAGACGTTTTGCACCACCTTGGCCATGCCGCCGAGCCCGCCGGTGACCGGCCACAGGGCGGCGACGGCGAGCACCCCGGCGAGGGCGAGCCAGTATGCCGGGGCGATCCGGGCGACGCGGCGCACGGCATACACCTGCACGTCCGGGCGCGGACCATCGGTGGCGGCCGCTCGCAGCCACGGGCGCAGCAGCAGGAACGCACTGATCGCGAAGAAGATCGCGACCCCGGCGTCGCCGCGGGCGAGCACGGCGCCGACCACGTCGAGGTTGGAGGCACCGGTCCAGAAGGCAACGTGCGCGGTCAGCACCAGCAAGGCCGCTGCAGCCCGCAACCCGTCGATCAACCGATACCGATGCACAATGCCTACTCTGCAGTAGATTTGTATGACGAGCGCCACACGGCGCGTTGCGCAGGGCCGTTGGCGCGGGGGCGCCAGCGGGCTGGACGACCCGACAGTACTCCCGATATTCCCGACATTCCCGCCCCACCGAAGACTCAGGACGGCCATCATGACCGCGACCGACGACCGGTTGCTGCCGGACCGCGATGCGGTCGATCCGAGCAGACCCGTGCTCCGTGCCCGTGCCCCGCTGCGGATCTCGTTCGCCGGCGGCGGCACCGACGTGACGCCGTTCCCGCAGCGTGAGGGCGGCGCGGTGCTGTCCGCGACCATCTCCGCCTTCGCGTTCAGCACGTTGCGCCCGCGCTCGGACGGGGTCATCACCGTCCAGTCGCTGGACTACGGCATGTCGATCGGCTTCGGGGTCGACGACCCGGTCGAGTTCGACGGCAAGCTCGACCTGCCCAAGGCGGCGATCGGGCGGATCCGCAACATCGACGGCGCCCGGCCGTCCGGCGGGTTCGACCTGTTCCTGCACACCCAGGCACCGCCGGGGTCGGGTCTCGGCTCGTCCAGCGCGGTGATGGTCTCGGTGATCGGGCTGGTCGCCCAGCACTGCGGTCTCGACCTCACGCCGTATGACGTGGCCGAGCTCGCCTACCGGCTGGAGCGCGAGGACCTCGGCATCCCCGGCGGCTCGCAGGACCAGTACGCCGCGGCGTTCGGCGGCTTCAACTTCATCGAGTTCAAGCCCGACGAGGTCATCGTCAACCCGCTGCGGGTGCGCGACGACACCGCGCACGAGCTCGAGCACAACATGCTGCTGGCGTTCACCGGCAACACCCGGGTCAGCGACCACATCATCGAGGACCAGCGCAGCCGCTACGAGGGCGGCAACAGCGACGCCCTCGAGGGCCTGCGCGCACAGAAGGTGCTCGCCGAGCGGATGAAGGTCGCCCTGGTCCGCGGCGAGGTCGACGAGTTCGGCCGCATGCTGGGGGAGGCGTGGGCGCAGAAGCGCAAGATGTCAGACCGCATCAGCACCCCGCTGATTGACGAGGCGGTGACCACGGCGCTCGACGCGGGCGCGCTCGGCGGCAAGGTCACCGGCGCGGGCGGCGGCGGCCACCTGATCTTCGTCTGCGAGTTCGAGCGCCGGCACATCGTCGCCCAGGAGTTGTTGCGACTCGGGCTGACCCTGTCGGAGATCACCTTCAGCCAGCACGGAATGACCACCTGGAGAGGACAGCACTGATGCCGACCGGACACGCGCTGCACGACGTCGGGCCCGAGCGGCGGGGGCCCGCGATCGCCATACAGCATCAACAGGGGATCGCCTCCTGGGCCAAGCTGGTCGAGGAGCTGACCGACCCGCGGCTCGTCGAGCAGGTGGACGCGGCCGGCACGGCGCTGCTGAACGCGCTGGTGGAGGGGCACACCCTGCTGGTCGCCGGCAACGGCGGCAGCGCCGCGATCGCCAGCCACATCGCCGCCGAGTTCATCGGCAAGTGCATCCACGATCGTGCGCCGCTGCCCGCGGTCAACCTCGCCGAGTCGCTGAGCTCGATCACCGCGGTCGGCAACGACTACGGCTACGAGGAGACCTTCGCCCGCGGAGTCTCCGCGCTCGGCCGGCCGGGCGACGTGCTGCTCGCGATGAGCACCAGCGGCGCCAGCCCCAACATCCTGCGCGCCCTGCAGGTGGCCCGCGACGCCGGGCTGCGCACCATCGCGCTGACCGGCGCCCGCGGCAGCAACCTGCACGGCGCCGCCGACCACGTGCTGGTCGTGCCGAGCACGGACACCCCGCGCATCCAGGAGGTGCACATGCTGTGGACCCACACCTGGTGCGAGGCGGTCGACGTCGTATGCCGGGAGAGCTGACCACCGCCGAACTCCTCGGTGAGGAGACCGCACCCATCGGGCGGCCGGCCCCCGGCGCACCCTTCGACGTCGTCTTCCTGGACCGCGACGGCACGCTCAACGTGCACCGTCCCGGCTACATCGCCGACCCGGCCGCGCTGGAGCTGCTGCCCGGCGCCGCCGAGGCCGTGCGACGCTGCAACGCGGCCGGGTGCGCGGTCGTGCTGGTCACCAACCAGCGCGGTATGGCGACGGGGCAGTTGTCGCGCGCGCAGCTGCTGGCCGTGCACCGCGCCCTGGCCGAGCGCCTCGGCGCCGCCGGTGCCCACCTGGACGCGATCCAGGTGTGCCCGCACCAGACGGGCACCTGCGACTGCCGCAAGCCGCTGCCCGGTCTGCTGCTGCGCGCGTTCGCCCGCGCCGGCTGGGCACGGCCCGCCCGATGCGTGCTGATCGGCGACCAGCCCGGCGACCTGGAGGCGGCCGCCGCGGCGGGCGTCCCGTCATACCGGGTGGGTCCGGAGGTGCCGCTGCTCGACGTGGTGCGGCACATCGTTTCCGGCTCGCAGCGGACGGTGTGACACAAGTCGCACAGTTCCTGCTACTGTCCGGTAAGTTCCAGATCACACCCCCGGAGGGCCACAGTGCGGAAGTCCGCGATAGTCATCGGTTTCGGTGCGTTCTTCCTGACCATGGCGTTACTGCTGAAGTTCTACGCCTACGACAAACTCGCCGTGATCCCGATGGATCAGAACACCGGCCAGGTTGCGGTCGACAAGAACGCCTACCTCTTCGACGCCGGCACGCTGAAATTCCAGCGCGCGACGTTGACCACGCGCATCACCGCGGTGGTGGACAAACCGGCGAGCGAGGACCACGGCGACAACGTGGTGGTCTTCGACAAGAACCAGTTCTCGACGATCCCGCAGACCAAGACGCCGCAGCAGGCGGTCACCGAGCGGATCGCGGTCGACCGGCACACCGGTCTGCCGGTCAACTGCTGCAACGACTCGCAGAACGGCAAGCCGGTCAAGCACGAGGGCTACACCGTCAAGTTCCCGTTCGGCGTCGACAAGGGCAAGACGTACCAGTACTGGGACGCGTCGATCATGAAGCCGATGGACATGAAGTACGCCGGCACCGACAAGCTCAACGGGCTGAGCGTCTACCGGTTCGAGGGTTCCGTGCCGCGGCAGACCCTCAAGGCGACCCCGACCAAGGACGCCCCCGGTTTCCTCTTCGGCGGAGCGCAGGACAGCCCCGGGGTGACCGCCGACTGGTCCTACTCGGTGGACCGCACGATCTGGGTGGAGCCCGAGACCGGTGCGTTCATCAAGGTCGGTGAGGCGCAGAAGCAGTGGCTGACCAACCCGGCGAACGACAAGTCGGTGCAGGTGCTGACCACCAACTCGATCTTCGACGACGCGACCGTGAAGAAGAACGTTGACGACTACAAGACCAAGTCGATGCAGCTGAAGGCGCTGAAGCTGGCGCCGTGGATCCTCGGCATCCTCGGGGTCCTGCTGCTGATCGGCGGAGTCGTGCTCGCCGCGCTGCTCGGGCGCAACCGCGCCGCCGACCGCCGCGCCGCGGACGACGACTACGCCGACGACCGTGCGTATGACGACGACACCGTCGCGTACGACGACGACCCCGACGCCACCGACGCGGGCCTGCGCTCGTCCCGGCACGCCGCGCGCGACGATCGGTAGGTCGGCGTGCGGGCCGTGGTGACCGGCGGTGCGGGCTTCCTCGGCTCGCACCTGTCGCAGACCCTTGTGGAGCGCGGCGACGAGGTCGTCGCGGTCGACAACTTCTGCACCGGCAGCCCGGCCAACGTCGGGCACCTGCACGACTCGGGCCGGTTCACCCTGCTGGAGCAGGACCTGACCGCCGGCCTGGACGTCGACGGCCCGGTCGACCTGGTGCTGCATTTCGCCAGCCCGGCCTCACCGGTCGACTACCTGCGGATGCCGATCGAGACGCTCCGGGTGGGCTCGGTCGGCACCGGGCACGCGCTCGACCTGGCCCGCGACAAGGGCGCCCGGTTCGTGCTCGCCTCCACCTCCGAGGTGTATGGCGACCCGCAGGTGCACCCGCAGCGCGAGGACTATTGGGGCCACGTCAACCCGGTCGGCCCGCGGGGTGTCTACGACGAGGCCAAGCGCTACGCCGAGGCGCTGACCCTGGCCTACCGCGGCAGCCACGGCGTCGACACCGGCATCGTGCGGATCTTCAACACCTTCGGGCCGCGCATGCGTCCGAACGACGGCCGCGCCATCCCCAACTTCGTGCGGCAGGCGCTGGCCGGCGAGCCGGTGACGGTCGCCGGTGACGGTCTGCAGACCCGGTCGATCTGTTACGTCGACGACCTGGTCGCCGGCATCCTCGCGATGGCGTCGACCGGTCACCCGGGCCCGGTGAACATCGGCAACCCGCACGAGATCTCGATGGTCGATCTCGCGGGATGGATTGTGAAACTTGCCAATTCGGGCTCTGCGGTCACCCACATCGAGCGACCGGTGGACGACCCGACCGTGCGACGCCCGGACACCACGCTCGCTCGCGAGCTGCTCGGCTGGGAGCCGAAGATCCAGATCGAGGACGGCCTGCGGCGCACGATCGGCTGGTTCCGCGACCACGCGGCCGCCGAGCCGGTGCTCTCGCCGGAGGCGACCACCGAGATCCTCACGGGGCACGAGCGCTAAAGGTCCGCCCCGGCGCGGGACGGCTGCTTCTGCGCCACGAAGATGGCCGTGCCGGGGATGATGCGGCCCCGGGTCGGTGACCAGCCACCCCACTCGGCGGTGTTGCGCGCGGGCCATTCCGGCTCGACCAGATCGACCAGCACCAGGCCGGCCGCGGCGATCTCGCGCACCCGGTCGCCGAGGGTGCGGTGGTGCTCGACATACGTGGCGCGGCCGGTGTCGTCCTGCTCGACATACGGCGTGCGGTCGAAGTAGGGGCGGTCGGCGACCAGGCCGGCGACGCCCGGCACGTCGGGAAACGCCCAGCGGATCGGGTGCGTGGTGGAGAAGACCAGCCGGCCGCCGGGCCGCAGCACCCGCGCCGCCTGCGACATCACCGCCGCGCTGTCGGCCACGAACGGGACCGCCCCGTATGCCGTGAAGACCACGTCGAACGACGCGTCGGCGAACGGCAGGGCCATCGCGTCGCACTGGGCGAGCGGCACCGGGCGGGACGCGTCGCGGTCGATGAGCGCCGCCTGGCGCAGCATCCCGGCGGACAGGTCCGTCGCGACCACCCGGGCGCCCTGCCCCTGGACGTAGCGGCCGCCCTGCGCCGCGCCCGCACCGATCTCCAGCACGTCGCGGCCGGCGAGCGGCTCGAGCAGCCGCAGCTCGGACTCGGTCAGCCCCTCCGGACCCCACACCAGGTCGGAATCTCCGAGGAAGTCGCCGTGTTCGGCGTAATAGGGGACGGCCTCGTCGTCCCACCAGCGGCGGTTGGCCGAGCGGGTCTCCTCCCGTCCGGCACCGCGGCGACCGACCCCGAAGCTGTCCATCACGTGCGTCATACCACCACATGTGTCCAGGACACGTGGTCACATGTGGTCACATGTGGTCACGGATCGGCTGGTCACCGCCGGCTTTGACCGGGCTGTGGACGGGTCGGTAGGGTAGAGCAGCGCACGCGTGTGCGCATTTTGCTCGACCATCTGTCCATCAACTAGCCCACCAAAAGGTTTCCTACTACATGACTGCCACCACCACCTCGCCGATCGCTGTCAACGACATCGGGTCGGAGGAGGAGCTGCTCGCCGCCATCGACGCGACGATCAAGCATTTCAATGACGGAGACATCGTCGAGGGTGTCATCGTCAAGGTCGACCGGGACGAGGTCCTGCTCGACATCGGCTACAAGACCGAGGGCGTCATCCCCTCGCGTGAGCTGTCCATCAAGCACGACGTCGACCCCAACGAGGTCGTCGCCGTCGGCGACGACGTCGAGGCCCTGGTTCTCCAGAAGGAGGACAAGGAAGGCCGGCTGATCCTGTCCAAGAAGCGCGCACAGTACGAGCGCGCCTGGGGCACCATCGAGCAGATCAAGGAAGAGGACGGCGTCGTCACCGGCACCGTCATCGAGGTCGTCAAGGGTGGCCTCATCCTCGACATCGGCCTGCGCGGCTTCCTGCCCGCCTCGCTCGTCGAGATGCGCCGGGTGCGCGACCTCCAGCCGTATGTCGGCAAGGAGATCGAGGCCAAGATCATCGAGCTGGACAAGAACCGCAACAACGTGGTGCTGTCCCGCCGCGCGTGGCTGGAGCAGACCCAGAGCGAGGTCCGCACGACCTTCCTCAAGGAGCTGCAGAAGGGTCAGGTCCGCACCGGCGTCGTCAGCAGCATCGTCAACTTCGGTGCGTTCGTCGACCTCGGTGGCGTCGACGGTCTGGTGCACGTCTCGGAGCTGTCCTGGAAGCACATCGACCACCCGAGCGAGGTTGTCGAGGTCGGCGACGAGGTCACCGTCGAGGTGCTGGACGTCGACATGGACCGCGAGCGTGTTTCGCTGTCGCTGAAGGCGACCCAGGAAGACCCGTGGCAGCACTTCGCCCGCACCCACGCCATCGGCCAGGTCGTGCCGGGCAAGGTCACCAAGCTGGTGCCGTTCGGTGCGTTCGTCCGCGTCGAGGACGGCATCGAGGGTCTGGTCCACATCTCCGAGCTGGCCGAGCGCCACGTGGAGCTGCCGGAGCAGGTCGTGCAGGTGGGCCAGGAGATCTTCGTCAAGGTCATCGACATCGACCTCGAGCGTCGCCGCATCTCGCTGAGCCTCAAGCAGGCCAACGACGCCGCCGCGGGCCAGGTCGAGTTCGACCCGACCCTCTACGGCATGGCCGCCGAGTACGACGAGCAGGGCAACTACAAGTACCCCGAGGGCTTCGACCCGGAGTCGGGCGAGTGGCTCGAGGGCTTCGAGTCGCAGCGCGAGAAGTGGGAGAAGCAGTACGCCGAGGCGCACGCCCGCTACGAGGCGCACCAGGCGCAGATCGAGCAGGCGCGCAAGGACGACGCCGAGGCCGTGGCCAACGCCGCGTCCGGTGCGACTTCCTACTCCTCGGAGAGCAGCGACTCCGGCTCGAGCAGCTCCAGCAGCAGCTCGTCCGCCGCGCCGGAGGCCCCGGCCGAGGGCACGCTGGCTTCCGACGAGGCGCTTGCCGCGCTGCGTGAGAAGCTGACCGGCGCCTGATCCGGCTCGCGTGACGCCGAAAGCCCCTGGAAACCGTTGGTTTCCAGGGGCTTTCGCGTTGCTGCTTGGGGGCGGGGCCCGTGGTCTCGTAAGCGACCGTGACGTCATCCGCACTCCCGCTTACGAGATGCGCACGGGCGTGCGCAAGTCGCGACGGTCGCGGGGTGTGCACGCGGCACCGTTCTCGTAAGCGAGGGTGACGCCAGCCGCACTCCCGCTTACGAGACGCGCGGGGGCGTGCAGAAGTCGCGACGGTTGCGGGGTGTGTACGCGGGTCGGGCTGGGGGCGTGCAGAAGTCGCGACGGTCGCGGGCTGCGCACGCGGGCCCGGTCTCGTAAGCGACCGTGACGTCAGCCGCACTTCCGCTTACGAGTCGCGGGGGGCTGGTTGTTCGTCTCGTAAGCGACCGTGACGTCAGCCGCACTTCCGCTTACGAGATGCGCGTCGGCGTGCGCAAGTCGCGACGGTTGCGGGGTGTGCACGCGACGCGCCACCTCCCCACCGCGTCACGTCCCGCGCGGAGCCGCCTTCGGGCGGACGGTGTAGCTCCACGAGATGATGCCGTCGATCACGAGCACGAGCGTCCACAGGCGGGCGGTGTTGAGCAGCACCTCGGTGCGGTTCGCGTCGCCGATCGCCACGATCGCCAGGCCGAGCAGCGCGCAGCCGACGGCCCAGGCGCGCAGGTGCGCGAACCACGCGGAGCGTTCGGCGGCCGCGTGCGCGGCGCCATACCGGGGCTTGGTCGCCGGTGCCGGACCGCCGGCGAAACGGTGGGCGAACCGCTCGTCGGCCCACCGCAGCATCCGGTGGCCGAAGCCGACGGAGACCCCGAGGTAGACCGCCGCCAAGGCGTGCGGCGTGCTCGCGGCGCCGCCGCCACGCAGATCGAGCACGGTCGCGACGAGCAGCACGAGATCGACCGCCGGCGCGAGGGCGAGCAGGACACCGGACAACCGCTTGCGGCGCAACAGATAACGGGCGCTGAGACCGGCGAGCAGGAAGACCCAGAAGCCGATCTCGCACGCGATGATGACCCCGATCAGCATCGGCACGTTCCCTTCGTTTTGTAGTACGACTGTGCTGTAACCACAAAATAGCACGAGTGTGATAAAAAAGCAGCATGCCGAAGGTCGTGGATCATGAGGAGCGCCGCGCGGAGATCGCCGATGGGGTGTGGCGGGTGATCCGCCGGGACGGATACGCCGCGCTGTCGGTGCGCACGGTCGCCGCCGAGACCGGCCGGTCGGTCGGCGCGGTCCGGCACTACTTCGAGGGCCAGGACGCGCTCGTCGCCTTCGCAATGCAGACGCTGGCCGACCGGGTCGGGGAGCGGGTGCGCCGCCTCGGCGCCGACGCGACCGACCTGCCCGGCCTGGTGCGGCTGCTGGAGACCGTGTTGCCACTGGATGCCGCCCGGCGCGCCGAGTCGGAGGTGTGGCTCGCGCTCACCATGGCCGCTCGCACCGACGAGAGCCTCGGCGCGGTATGGCGCCAGGTGCACACCCGGCTCCGCGGTCTCATGGAGTCGTGCGTGCTCACGGTGCAGCAGGTCTACGGGGTCGACCTCGACGTGGCCACCGAGACCACTCGGCTGCACGCGCTCACCGACGGCCTGGCCCTGCACGGCACGCTCGAGCCGCGCCTCGGTGCACGCCGCATCCGGGCTGCGCTCACCGCGCACCTGCAGCAGCTGGCCGGCAGCCCCGCCGCGGCCGTCGACGACTAGAGTCGGCGGCGTGCTCTTCGTGGGACTGACCGGCGGCATCGGCTCCGGCAAATCGACGGTGTCGGCCCGGCTGACCGAGCTCGGCGCCGTCGTGATCGACGCCGATCGGCTGGCGCGCGAGGTCGTCGCGCCGGGCACACCCGGACTTGCAGAGATCGCAGTGCGATTCGGCGACCAGGTGCTCCAGCCGGACGGCTCGCTGGACCGCGCTGCGCTCGGCGCGATCGTCTTCGCCGACCCCGATGCGCGTCGCGACCTGGAGCGCATCACCCACCCGCGCATCGCCGACCTCACCGCGCAGGCGCGCGCCGCCGCACCCCGTGAGGCGATCGTCGTGCACGACATGCCGCTGCTGGTCGAGACCGGTCTCGCCGGCAATTACGACCTGGTGCTGATCGTCGACGCGGCGGAGGACGTGCGGCTGGAGCGGCTGGTGCGCGACCGGGGGATGACGCCGGAGGATGCGCGGGCCCGCATCGCCGCGCAGGCCACCGACGAGCAGCGGCGCGCGGTCGCCGACGTGCTGCTCGACAACAACGGCACGCGTGAGGAGTTGCTCGCGCAGGTGGATTCGCTCTGGCGGGAGCGGCTTGCGCCATACAACGCGAAGCTGGTGGACAAAGCCCGGGAAGCATCCGGAAGTTAACCCCACGTCAGCTGAGAGACCACTATCGTTCACCGGGTGCCCACCCCCGACCGTGACACTTTCCGCTCGTGACCGCGACGCCCCAATCTTCGCCGGCGCCAGTGCGGTCCGGACCACCCGAGCCCGTCGGCGCACCGCCCAAGCGCAGCGGTAGGCCGTACGGCGAATGGCTGCTGGCGGCGCTCCTGCTCCTGCCCAACCTCGCGCTGCTGGTGATCTTCACCTACCGCCCGCTTGCCGACAACATCCGGTTGTCGTTCACCGACTGGAACATCTCGGCGCCGGTCGCGCACTACATCGGCTTCGACAACTACACGACCTGGTGGCACGACCCCAACGCGCACCAGGTGCTGAAGAACACGCTGATCTTCACCGTGGCGACCGTGGGCATCTCGATGGCGCTCGGGCTCGGCCTGGCGATCCTGCTCGACCAGCAGCTGCGCGGCCGCAACCTGGTGCGCTCGGCGATCTTCGCGCCGTTCGTCATCTCCGGTGCCGCGGTCGGCATCGCCTTCCAGTTCGTCTTCGACCCCAACTTCGGGATGATCCGCGACCTGTTCGACCGGGTCGGCCTCTCCGTGCCGGACTTCTACCAGCGACCCGGTTGGGCGCTGTTCATGGTGACCGCGACCTACATCTGGAAGAACCTCGGCTACACATTCGTGATCTACCTTGCCGCGCTGCAGGGGCGGCGCGCCGACCTCGACGAAGCGGCCGAGATCGACGGCGCCTCCGCATGGCGCCGGTTCACCAAAGTCCTTCTGCCACAACTGCGCCCGACGACGTTCTTCCTGTCGATCACCGTGCTGCTCAACTCCGTGCAGGTCTTCGACATCATCAACGTGATGACCCGCGGCGGCCCGCAGGGCTACGGCACGACGACGCTGGTCTACCAGGTCTATCGGGAGACCTTCGTCAACAGCCGGGCGGGGTATGGCGCGACGATCGCGACGATCATGTTCCTGATCCTGCTGGTCGTCACCGTCGTCCAGGTGCGCGTGATGGATCGGGGGATGCGCCGTGACTGAGAACGCTATTACCGGGTTCGAACCCAACGAGAAGCCCGCCGGAGCACACCAGGCCGAGGCCGCGAGCTTCGGCGGCGTCGGGATGAAGATCGCCGGCTACCTCGGCATGGTCGCGATCTTCCTGCTGGTGGCGCTGCCGCTCTTCTGGATCGTGATCACCTCGTTCAAGGAGAAGCCGGACATCTACACCCAGCCGGCGCAGTGGTGGCCGGCGCACCCGACGACCGCGGGCTACAAGTCGGCGACCACCGAGATCGACTTCTGGGCCTTCTTCCGCAACTCGGTGATCATCACCCTGTTGCTGTCGGTCGCCAAGATCGTGCTCGGAGTGATCTCGGCATACGCCTTGTCGTTGTTGCGTTTTCCCGGCCGCAACCTGGTCTTCCTGGTGGTGATCGCCGCGCTGATGGTGCCCAACCAGATCACGGTGATCTCCAACTACGCACTGGTCAGCCAGCTCGGCTGGCGCAACACCTATCAGGGCATCATCATCCCGCTGGCGGGCGTCGCGTTCGGCACCTTCCTGATGCGCAACCAGTTCCTCTCCGTGCCGGGCGAGATCATCGAGGCGGCACGGCTCGACGGCGCCGGTCCGCTGAAGCTGCTGTGGCGGGTGGTCCTGCCGATGTCCTGGCCAACGCTGATCGCGTTCTCGATCATCACCGTCGTCAACGAGTGGAACGAATATCTCTGGCCGTTCCTGATGTCCGACGACAGCCGGGTCGGCACCCTGCCGATCGGTCTCACCCAACTGCAGAACAACGACGGCATCACCAACTGGGGGCCGGTGATGGCGGCGACGGTGCTCGCGATGCTGCCGGTGCTGATCGTCTTCCTCGCCTTGCAACGACACATGATCAAGGGCCTCACCGCCGGTGCGGTCAAGGGCTGAAAACCGTTCACTCTAAGGAGAATCCACATGTCCGACCTCACTCGCCGCGGCTTCCTGGGGGTTGCCGGTGGTGCGGCACTCGCGACCGGTCTGGCCGCCTGCGCCGGCACCGGGTCCGAGGGCAGCAGCTCCGGCAGTGCCAAGGCCGGCGGCTCGTCCAGCACCATCGACTTCTGGAGCAACCACCCCGGGAAGTCGAAGGCGACCGAGCAGAAGATCATCGCCGACTGCGAGAAGGCGAACCCCGGGCTGAAGGTCAAGCTCACCGACGCGGGCAAGGACTACGAGGAGGTTGCGCAGAAGTTCAACGCGGCCCTGGCCGGCGGCAGCCTGCCCGACGTCGTGGTCGCCTCGGACGTGACCTGGTTCAACTTCGCGCTGAACAACCGATTTGCTGACGTGGGAGCGCTTTTCGCGCAGAACGGCCTGTCGACGAGCGACTATGTCGAGGGCCTGTATGCCGACTACCTCTACCAGGGCAAGCACTACGCGATCCCGTACGCCCGCTCGACGGTCGTCTTCTACTACAACAAGGACGTCTTCAAGAAGGCCGGCCTGCCGGACCGGTCGCCGCAGTCGTGGGACGAGTTCACCCAGTGGGCGCCGAAGCTGCAGAGCGCGATCGGCGGTGGCAAGAGCGCGCTGATCCTGGACGACGGCGCCAACTACCTCGACTGGACGTTCCAGGCGATCGCGTGGTCGTACGGCGGCGGCTACTCCAAGGAGTGGACGCCGACCTTCACCGAGGCCGGGACGGTCAAGGCCGGTCAGGTGCTGCAGGACTGGGCGAAGAAGAAGTACGTCAAGACCTCGGCCGACTCGGCGAGCGACTTCAGCGCCGGACTCGGTGCGGTGCTGCTCGAATCCACCGGCAACCTGGGCGGATTCAAGGATCTGCCGTTCGAGCTCGGCGTCGGTTTCGTGCCCGCCCCGGGTGGCGTCAAGTGCTGCCCGACCGGTGGTGCGGGCGTCGCGATCCCGTCGGGTATCTCCGCCGAGCGGCAGAAGAACGCCGCGAAATTCGTGGAGTTCCTGACCAACGCCAAGAACACCGCGACGTTCACCCAGGCGACCGGTTACATGCCCGTGCGCACCTCGGCGCTGCAGGAGCCGTCGGAGGCGGCATACCTGAAGCAGAACCCGAACTTCAAGGTCGCCGTCGACCAGTTGCCGAAGACCCGCCCGCAGGACTACGCCCGCGTGTTCGTGCCGGGTGGCGGGGCCGACATCGGCCAGGCGCTCGACAAGATCGTGGCCGGCTCCGACGTCCGGTCCACGTTCAGCGCGCTGGGCGGCACGATCACCGCGGCATACGACTCCCAGGTGAAGCAGAAGCTGAAGTCGTAACGATGGCATCGGTTTACTTCGACGGGGCGACCCGGGTGCACAAGGGGAACAACCGTCCCTCGGTCGACGGCGTCACGCTGGACATCGAGGACGGTGAGTTCCTGGTGCTGGTCGGCCCGTCCGGCTGCGGGAAGTCCACCACGTTGCGCATGCTCGCCGGCCTCGAGCCGGTGGACGGCGGCCGGGTGCTCATCGACGGGCACGACCAGAAGGGCGTGCGGCCGCGCGACCGCGACGTCGCGATGGTCTTCCAGAGCTACGCGCTCTATCCCAACATGACGGCCGAGGAGAACATGGCGTTCGCCCTGCGCAACGCCGGAGTGAGCAAGGCCGAGGCGCACGAGCGCGTCCTGGAGGCGGCGAAGATCCTGGAGCTGGAGCCGCTGCTCGGGCGCAAACCGGGGCAGCTGTCCGGCGGGCAGCGGCAGCGCGTGGCGATGGGGCGCGCGATCGTGCGCAACCCCAAGGTCTTCTGCATGGACGAGCCGCTGTCCAATCTCGACGCCAAGTTGCGCGTGTCGACCCGCGCCCAAATCGCAGCACTGCAAAGGCGATTGGGCGTCACGACTGTCTACGTCACGCACGACCAGGTTGAGGCGATGACGATGGGTCACCGGGTCGCGGTCCTCAAGGAGGGCGTGCTGCAACAGGTGGACACACCGGAGACGCTCTACGAGCGACCGGTCAACACCTTCGTCGCCGGATTCATCGGCTCTCCCGCGATCAACCTGCTCGACGCCGACGTGCGCGACGGTAGGGCGGAGCTGCTCGGTGCGAGCGTGCCGCTGGACCGTGCCCGGATCGGCGACGCCGGCCGGGTGACGCTCGGCATCCGGCCGGAGTCGTGGACCGTCGCGTCGGAGCTGGAGAAGAACGCCATCCCGTTGCGGGTCGAGCTGGTGGAATCGCTCGGCGCGGAGGTGTTCGTCTACGGGCGGCCCGACGGCGATCCGGACGGGCCGCGCATCACGGTGCGGCTGCCCAAGAGCGGGCGTCCGGAGACCGGCGACCTGATCCGCATCTCGCCGGTGGCGGGGGAGTTGCACCTCTTCGACGCCGCAACCGGCGACCGGAGGTAGTCCCGGGGAACACCCGCTTTTAGTTGTGTGCGTACAATTATTGTATGCGCACAACTAAAATCACCCCGATCGCCGTCTGGCTGGGCCTGATGGCGCTCGTGATGGATCACAAGGGTCTCGCGCAGACGCTGCTGCAGGACGAGATGGCCATGCCGTGGAGCCGCTTCCGGCTGCTGCGGCGCATCGAGGATCACGCCCGCACGCAGCGGGAACTCGCCGAGATGATGCATGTCGACGCGCCGGCGGTGTCCGTGATCGTCGGAGACCTGGTCGAGCGCGGCTACGCCGAGCGGGTCGCGAGCGACACCGACGGCCGGGTGCGGCTGGTGCACATCACCGATGCCGGCCGTGCGCTCCTGGAGCGGTTGCGCGACCTTCCGGGGGTGCTGCCGGCGCCGATCGCAGCACTGTCCGCCGCCGAGCGTCGTGAGCTGGCGCGGCTGATCGACAAGATGCGGGCGGCGGTCGACCAGTGACGGCCCCATCGGCGGACGAGGAGCTCACCCGGCGGCGGCGCCTCGGCATCCTCGCGATCTGCTGCCTCAGTCTCTTCATCGTCGGCGTCGACACGACGGCGGTCAATCTCGCGCTGCCGGCGATCGGTCGCGATCTGTCCGCCAGCGCGAGCCAGCTGCAGTGGGTGATCGACGCCTACACGCTCGTGCTCGCCAGTCTGCTGATGCTCTCCGGCTCGACCGCAGACCGGCTCGGACGGCGCAAGGTCTTCCAGATCGGTCTGCTGATCTTCGGCGTCGGGTCGCTGCTCTGCTCCCTGGCCCAGGACCCGGGCATGCTGATCGCCGCCCGCATACTGCAGGCAGTCGGCGGTTCGATGCTCAACCCGGTGGCGATGTCCATCATCACCAACACTTTCCGCGACCCGCGCGAGCGTGCGCAGGCGATCGGCATGTGGGGCGGAGTCGTGGGGCTGAGCATGGCGCTGGGTCCGGTGATCGGCGGCGCCCTCGTCGACGCCGTGGGCTGGCGGGCGATCTTCTGGCTCAACCTGCCGGTGGTCGTCGCCGCGATCGTGCTCACAGCGCTGTTCGTGCCCGAGTCGCGGGCCGACCGGATGCGGCGCCTGGACCCCGTCGGCCAGCTCCTGGTGATCGTCGCCCTCGCGACCGTCACCTACGCGATCATCGAGGGCCGCGAGCTCGGCTGGACGTCGGTGCCGGTGCTGGGGTGCGTCGCCGTGGCGGTGGCCGCCGGAGCGGCGCTTGCGTCATACGAACTGCGGAGGAGGGAGCCGCTGCTCGACCCCCGCTTCTTCCGCAGCATGCCGTTCAGTGGAGCGGTGTTCAGCGCGGTGATCGGGATGTGCGCGTTTGCCGGGTTCCTCTTCCTGAACACCCTTTATCTGCAAGACGTTCGGGGTATGTCGCCGCTGCAGGCCGGCCTGATGACATTGCCGATGGCGATCGCGATGGCGATCTTCTCACCGGTGTCCGGTCAGCTCGTCGGCTCACGCGGCCCGCGCCTGCCGATGGGCCTGGCCGGCGTCGGAGTCGGGGTGAGCGGGTTGCTCCTGCTCGGCACCGACAACTCGACCTCGTTGTGGTATCTCGGCGTCGCCTATGTGTTGTTCGGCGTCGGCGTCGGCTTCATCAACGCACCGATCACCAATGCCGCGGTGTCCGGCATGCCGCGCGCGCAGGCGGGTGTCGCGGCCGGGATCGCATCGACCAGCCGCCAGGTCGGCACGTCGCTCGGCGTCGCCGTGCTGCCCGCGATCGCGCTCGGCAACCTCGAGGGAGATCTGACGACCGGCCTCGCCGCGGCGTCCCGCGGGGCCTGGGTGGTGGTTGCTCTCTGCGGGATTGCCTTGGTGGCAATCGCTTTCGCGGTCACCAGTGCGCGGGCGCTGCGGACCCGTGACCGGGTGGCCGCGGAGCTCGGCGCATCGTGACCTCGTGGCAGGACGGCGCCGGAGGCCTGGACACGGCAGAAAGGTAGTCTCGAAAGTCCCGGGCAGTGCGGGGAGCCGTTGCACGTCGCGACGAGGCGAAGTAGGAGCAGGGCATGCGTGGTGAATACAAGGTCCCGGGCGGCAAACTCGTCGCGGTCGACGTCGAAGTCGAATCCGGGCGTCTGGCAAGGGTTTCGGTGTCGGGTGACTTCTTCCTCGAGCCGGACGACGCACTCGAGGACATCGACGCAGCGCTGACCGGGTTGCCGGCCGACGCCTCCGTCGACCAGCTCTCCGCCGCCATCACCGGCGCGCTCGACCCGGCCGTGCAGCTGATCGGGTTCAACGCCGACGCCATCGGAGTTGCCGTGCGGCGTGCTCTCGGCAAGGCGACCGGCTGGGACGACCACACCTTCGACGTCATCCCGGCGACCACACTGCCGCCGGTCGAACACGTCGCGCTCGACGAGGTGATCGCCCACGAGGTGGCGGCCGGGACGCGCCGCCCGACCCTGCGCTTCTGGGACTGGGACTCACCGCTGGTGGTGATCGGGTCGTTCCAGAGCTACCGCAACGAGATCGACTCCGATGGTGCCGCGAAGTACGGAATCGACGTGGTGCGAAGGATTTCCGGAGGTGGCGCGATGTTCATGGAGCCGGGCAACACGATCACCTACTCACTCGTCGTGCCATCGTCGATGGTCGAGGGGCTGAGCTTCGAGCGGTCCTATGCCTTCCTCGACGAGTGGGTGATGACCGCGCTGGCCGAGGTCGGCATCAACGCCCACTACGTGCCGCTCAACGACATCGCGTCGGAGAAGGGCAAGATCGGCGGAGCCGCGCAGAAGCGGTTCGCCGACGGTGCCGTGCTGCACCACGTGACGATGGCCTACGACATCGACGCCGACAAGATGCTGGAGGTGCTGCGCATCGGCCGGGAGAAGATGTCGGACAAGGGCACCAAGAGCGCGAACAAGAGGGTCGACCCCATGCGTTCGCAGACCGGTATGGCGCGGGACGCGATCATCGACAGCTTCCGCACGTCGTTCCTCGCCCACTACGCGAGTGCCGAATCGTCATACACCGACGACGAACTCGCCCGCGCTCGCACCCTGGTGGCGGAGAAGTTCGGCACCCCGGAGTGGACCCATCGGGTGCCGTGAGGGTCAGTCGACCCGGCGCATCCAGGTGGCGAGGTCCTTGCGCTGCCGGTCGGAGAAGTGGGCCAGAAACTTCTCCTCGATGGCGGCGGCGTATGGCGGCAGCAACCGGTCGATGAGGGCCCGGCCCTGCGCGGTCAGCTCCGCGTAGGTCTCCCGGCCGTCGTCGGGGGACTTGGTGCGCCGCAACAGGCCCTTGCGCTCCAGGCGTGCCGCGCGATGCGACAGGTGGCTCGGCGACATCAGGACGTGCCCGGCCAGGTCGGACATCCGGGCGCTGTCGCCAAGCTCCGCGAGACCGATCAGCACCCCGAATTCCCCTGTGCTGACTGGCTCTTGGTGCAGCAGCGCGCTGAGGTGATCGTCCATGAGGCGGGAAACGCGCAGGAACTCGCGCCAGGCGTCGCGTCCGTCTCCCTGCAGGCCGTCGGGCAGCATCCGGATCGAGCGCTCCTTCGCGCGGTCGGCGTGGTGCCGCCTCAGAGCAGGCGGCGACGTCCGGAGAGCATACCCAGGGCCAGCGTGCCGCCGCCGACGAGCACGAGGAACCACGGTGCGAGGCCCCAGTCGCCGGTCCACTGGTGCAACAGACCCATGACCACCGGACCGAGCGCCGCGACGCCGTAGCCGACGCACTGCGCCATGCCGGCCAGGTCGCCGGCGGAGTGACCGTCGCGGGTGCGAAGCCCGAAGAACGCGAAACCGAGCGGCATTCCGGCGCCGAGGCCGATGCCGGTGACGAGCACGGCGACCACCAGAGCGGGTCCGGTGAGCAGGACGATGCCGAGCGCGCCGAGGATCTGCAGCGCGCCGATGCCGGCGGCGACCGCGACCTGGTCGGTCGCGCGGGAGGCGAGTGGCGGCACGAGCATCGCGGGCAACAGCCCGATCAGCGTGAAGAGGCTGAGCAGCGTGGCCGCTGACCCGGTCGTCAGTCCCTTGCTGACGAGGATCGGCACGAGCCAGGCGACCGAGGAGTAGAACAGCAGCGACTGCATGCCGAAGAAGAGCGATACCTGCCAGCCGAGCGCTCTGCGCCAGCTGCGTCCGGTCGGCTGGTCATCCGGACCCGGCCGGTGGTGCTCGCGCTCGAAGGGTGCCCACGCCAAGGCCGCCAGCACGGCGACGACGCCGATGCCGGCAAGCCCGGCGTGCCAGCCCCACAGCCGGGTCAGCGGCAACGCCGTCCACGAGCCGAGGGCGCCACCGACGGTCATCATCGAGGTGTAGACGGCGGTCATGGTGCCGACCGATCCCGGGAAGTCACGCCGGATCACCATGGGCAGCAACACGTTCGGCAGGCAGAGGCCTGCGGCGAGCAGCACGGTGCCGGCATACAGCGCCCAGGCGGCGGGGTAGGTGCGCAGCCCGACGCCCACGGCGCTGAGCGCGAAGCCGGCGACGATCGCAATCTCGATGCCCCATCGCCGGCCGAGTGTCGTCGAGAACGGAGAGCAGAGCATGAAGACGACCATCGTGACCGTCGTCAGGGCCCCGATCGCGGTCGGTGACAGTCCATAGGCGTTGCCGATGCGATCGCCGAGCGGACCCACCGCCGTGATGGGCGATCGAGCCGCAAGGCCGGCGATCACGACCGCCGCGACGAGCACAGGGATGCGCCAGGGGTGTGCTCGGCCGATCCGCAGACTCTGGGTGTTGCGCTCCGCGACAGTGCTCATCGACAACCTCTCTTTTGTTGACTGTGTCAACCATAGAGAGACTACTTGTCAGTGTCAATTATCTGTGCGCGTTGGGATTGCCCGTGGAGTGGGAGGTGGTCACATGGGCTCTGACGGATGAGGCACGCCGACGAAAACGGCTGCAGCTCTGCTGTATTCGGCGGCGAGGTCGGTCGGGTCGGTTGCCCGCATGAGCGGGCCCATCACGGCGATCCCGTGTCCGCCCGCAGAGGCGATGTCCGGTGCATCCGCGGGACGCACGCCGCCGATCGCGATCACGGGTGGCGCGCCGGGGAGGCGGACGAAGGCTTCGATGCCCCGTGCACCGAGCGCGGGTCCGTGGCCGGGTTTCGACGCCGACTCGGCGTAAGGACCGGCAAAGACGTAGTCGAGGCCCTCGTCGATCGCGCGACGCAGCTCGTCGGCGTCGTGCGCCGAGCGGCCGACGATCGGCGGCCGGGGCGACGGGAGACGGTCCGACGAGCTGAGCTGGCAGCCGGCTGCGCGCGGATCGGGCGAACGGGTGAAGATCGCTGCCCGGTCCGCGATGTCGCGCCGCATTGTGGCAAGGACTTCGTCGTACTCCGCCTGCGGCAGATCGCGCTCACGCAGGAACACGTTGCGTATGCCGCCGGCCACGCACGCGCCGACGACGTCGGTAAGCCGCCGGCGGCCAACCTGTCGCCGGTCGGTGACCAACATCAGGGACGGCACGGCACTCACCTGCCGACCATCCCGGTGGTCGGTGAGGATGCCCGCGCGAGAGAGCTTCTCGGGATGCGGCCCGCGTCGTGCGCCGCGCGACCGGCGCGGACCGCGTCACGCATCGCCGCCGCCATCAGCTCGGGACGCTCGGCGCGGGTGACGGCGGTCGCCAGTAGCACCGCGGAGCAGCCCAGCTCCATGGCCAGTGCCGCGTCGGATGCCGTGCCGAGACCGGCGTCGAGCACGACCGGGAGCTCGATCTCGCCGCAGATCAGCTCGATCGCGTGCGGATTGCGGATGCCGAGCCCGGAGCCGATGGGCGAGCCGAGCGGCATGACTGCCGCGCAGCCGACGTCGCGCAGCCGACGGGCGACCACGAGGTCGTCCGTGGTGTAGGGCAGCACTCGGAAGCCGTCGTCCACGAGTTGCTCTGCGGCGTCGACGAGTTCGAGCACATCGGGCAGCAGCGTGCGGTCGTCGGCGATCACCTCGAGCTTGACCCAGTCGGTCCGCAACGCCTCCCGCGCGAGTTGCGCGGTGAGCACCGCCTCGCGCGCGGTGCGGCAACCGGCGGTGTTGGGCAGCACCTCCACGCCCGCTGCCTGTATGGCGGGAAGCAGACCACTCGTGGCCGAGGCGCCGGCCCGACGCATGGACACGGTGACGACGTCGGTGCCACTCTCGGCGATGCATGCGGACAGGACCGCCGCCGACGAGACGCCACCCGACCCGAGCAGTAGCCGGCTGGTGAGATTGCGACCCGAGAACTCCCAGGTGTCCGAGGTCATCTCAGCCACCTTGCGCGGGACGGACGATCTCGACCTCGGCGCCGGGGGCGACCGTGGTGGAGTGCCATTGCGAGGACGGGACCACTGCGCCGTCCAGAGCCACGGCGAACCACGCACCGTCCCACCCCTCCGACGCCAGCATGCGGCTGACCGTGGCCTCGGCGGGCAACGGTCGCTCCTCGCCGTTCAGGCGGAAGGTGTCGGCCATCATGAGTCTCCTTCGGTGCGTGCCGCCATGACGCTGTCGGCGACGATGGATGCGGTCAGCGGCGCGAGCAGGAAGCCGTGCCGATAGTGACCGGTGGCGAGGATGAGCCCGGGCATCGGCGAGACGCCCATCGACGGGTGGTTGTCCGCGCTTGCCGGGCGCAGACCGACGCGGTGCGCGGCGATCCGCGCGTCACGCAGCTCTGGCACGAGAGTCGTTGCGGCGCTGAGCAGTTCGAGCGCGGCCCGCACTGTCGGGGCGGTGTCGGCGCCGACGTCGGTGCTCGTGGCACCGACGGTCAGCCGCGTGTCGTCGTGGGGCACCAGATAGACCGGCACGCGGTCGACAACCGCCCGCACCGTGCTCGTCACGGCTGGTGCGGGAAGCTCCAGGTCGATGAGCTCACCCTTGACCGGACGCACGTCGGGCAACGCCGCGGAGGCATCCACGGCCGCCGCGCTGCGCCAGCCGCCGCAGAGCACCACGTGATCGGCAGCAACCAGGCCGTCGGCCAGTTCGACGCCGACGGCCCGGCCGTCGCGGGTCAGCACCCGGCCCTCGGCCTCGACCGTCCGCACAGCGGCTGCGGTCACCGCCGCCCGCAGCGCCGCGAGGGCCTGGCCGCGTTCGACGCAGAGATCGTCGGGCAGCCAGGCCGCTCCGCGCACGGAGGGAGCGAGCGCGGGCTCTTTGCGCCGCAACTCGCGCCGGTCAAGCCGGTCGGCGTCGACGCCCAGGTCGGCGAGGAGCTTCAGCCGCCGCTCGAGACGCAGCTGCTCGTCGCGGTCCGTCGCGACCAGCAGCGTGCCGGTGCGGCGCAGTCCGACCGGCCGGCCGGCGGCGCGCTCCAGGTCGGCGGCGAAGCCCGGCCACTGCGCCTGCGACCGCGAGGTCAGCTCCCACAGCCCGGTTTCGCCGTAGTCGACCTCGGCGGCGGCCGAGATCATCCCGGCTGCCACGGGCGAGCTGCGCCCGGGGAGCGGCACGTCGACCAGCACCACGTCCGCGCCGCGCCGGGCGAGCTCCCAGGCGGCCGACAGCCCGATCACGCCACCGCCGAGAACGGCGACGGAGGTCATTGCGGAAGGGGCGAGATCCGAAGGTGCGGAAGGTGATTGGTCGCCATGGCTTCTCCTTGCGCCGGCATGACCCGGATCAAGTTGGTGACGGTCGGGGCGGCGTCAGCCCCCTCTCAGTCCGGTCCACCGGACTCCCGCGAAGGACATGACGACGCTAACACACCGCCGACGTGCGATCAGGCGGCTGCCGCGCCTCGCATCCGGTCGAGGCGCCCGACCATCGGGCTCGCGGCAACGCCGTGCACTACGACGGACAACGCGATCGTGAAGGCCGCGATGGACCACAGGCGGTCGCTGCCCGGGAAGTCGTGGTGTGCGGTCGCATAGGCCAGGTAGTAGATGGTGCCGATGCCGCGCACGCCGAAGAAGGCAACTGCGATCCGCTCGCGGGGACCGAGGTGGCCGGGACCCGAGAAGTCCTGGGCCTTGCGCTGCCACAACGAGATCCACGCCACCACCGGCCGTACGACGAAGACCAGCAGCACGCCGATCGCGGCGCCGGACAGCGTCAGGTCGCCGAGCAGGCCGTTGGTCAGCGAGGCGCCGATCAGCAGCAGCATGACGAGCGTGAAGAGCCGCTCGAGCCGCTCGATCACACCGTGCATGGCCTCGTGGTATTCGTGGGTCGGGTCCGCCGAGCGCATCGTGACCGCGCACACGAAGACCGACAGGAACGCCCAGCCCTGGGCGATCTCGCCCAGTCCGTAGGAGATGAACGGAGCGGCGACCACGAGGAGCGGGTCGCCCAGCCGGGAGACGCGCAGGTTCTTCGGCGCGCGGAATGCGATGCGTGCCAACGCCATACCGACGATCCAGCCGACGACGACGCCGATCACGGTCCGTGCGATCAGGTCCCACGCGATCCACTGCGGCGCCCAGGACCAGATCGAGCCGCCGGCCAGCACCGCGATCGCGGCGTACAGGAACGGGAAGGCCGCGCCGTCGTTGAGGCCGGCCTCGGAGGTGAGCGCGAAGCGCACCTCGTCCTCCTCGTCGAGCTCGTCCGGGTGCTGGTCGGTGGTGGGCCCTTCGACCTGCACGTCGGCGGCGAGCACCGGATCGGTCGGGGCCAGGGCCGCGGCGAGCAGCAACGCCGTCGCCGGCGCGAGGCCGGCCACCCACCAACCGAGCCACGCGGTCGCCGCGATGGTCAGCGGCATCGCGATGAAGATCAGCCGCCAGGTCGTCGACCACCGCCGCCAGGTCGACCTCGCCCAGGTGAGAGGGCGGTCGAGCGCGAGGCCGACGCCGGTGAGCGCGATCAGCACGGTGATCTCGGAGATGTGCTGGGTGATCTCGGGGTGGTCCAGCGGAGAGAGCGACACACCGTCCGGGAAGGGCAGCAGACCGATCAGGCCGCCGAAGGCGACCAGGACCAGCGGCGCCGAGATCGCCCGGCCCGCCACGAGATTGGGCAGCACGACACCGAGCAACAAGCCGATGCCGAGCAGCAGGAAGGTGAGGCCCTCAACCACGGCCGAGCAGGGTGCCGCCGTTGACCTGCAGGATCTGCCCGGTCGTCCAGCCCGCGTCCGGCGACGCGAGGTAGGCGACGGCCTCCGCGACCTCGTCCGGTGTGCCGGCCCGGCCCATCGGGATGGTCCCGACCCTGGACGCGGCGAGGTCCGGGTCGGCGGCGAGTCGCTCGGCCCAGAACTCGGTATCCGGGACGAATCCGGGTGCGACCGCGTTGGCGGTGATCCCTTCGGAGGCCAGCGAATTCGCCAGGTCGAGCACCCACGCGTTGACCGCGGCCTTGGCCGCGCCGTAGGACCCTGAGCCGCGCAGGGCGGCGATCGAGCTCATCGCCACGATCCGGCCGCCAGGCCGCGCGAAGTGCGGCAGGAGGGCATGGGTGAGCAGCACCGCGGACAGCACGTTGCCGTCGAAGTCGGCGCGCCAGGCATGGGCGATGGCAGTGAGATCACCGTCCGCTCCTACCCCGTAGTTGCCCCCGGCATTCGCCACCAGCACGTCGATGGCGGGACCGCCGGCGAGATCGTCGGCGAGTTGCTGCACGGTCGCCGCGTCGGTGAGGTCGCAGCTGCGTGTCGTGACGTCGGCCTGCTCGTCGACCGCGCGGAGCTCGTCGGCGGCGGACTGCAGGACGTCCGCGCGCCGGCCGACGAGGATGAGTTCGGGTTCTTCGACGAGGAGGCGGTGGGCCACGGCGCGACCGATGCCGGTGCCGCCGCCGGTGATGATGATGCGTCGCGTCATACGTCCCAATCTATAGGCGCATCAATGGCGGTCGACGTCGGCGACGTCCACCGGCTCGGGGAGTTCCGGCGGCGCCGGGTCGAGTCGGCGGTCGAGCGCACGGCCCGCGGCACTCCCGATGAGGGTGCCGGCGGCGACCGCCACGACCGCGCTGACGGCGGTCGAGACGGCAGCCAGCCCGTCGTGACCGGCGGCGAGTTCGGCCGTGCTGAGCAGTCCGAGACTGCCGGGCACGAGCAGCCAGAAGGCGGGCAGGAAGACGACCAGGCGCAGGGGGCGGCCGCTGAAGCGGTGCACGAGCGCGGCCCCGAGCGAGGCGACGATCGCGCCGGCGAGGCCGCCGAGGGTCACCCCGCCGAGCCACTGCACGGTCGACTGCACGGCGAAGGTGAGGGCGAGAACCGCGAAGATCCAGGGGATCGCGTTGCGCGACGCGGCGACGTTAAGCACGATCCCGAGGCCCACCAACGCAACTCCGAGGTATGGCGCAAGCGGTCCCAGCTCCTGCGCGCGCACGTTGGTCAGCACGTCCAGGCTGTCGCTGCTCACCGACACCGCGGCGAACAGCCCGACGGCGAAGAGCATCAGCTGCACCATCCCGGAGACGAGTCGCGAGGTGCCGGCGACGGCTGCGCCGGAGGCGATCTCCGACATACCGGTGACGATGACCGACCCGGGCAGCAGCACGGCGATCGCGCTCACCATCGTGCGCAACGTGCCGTCGAGGTGCCACAGCCGGTCGGCCTGCAGGACGAGCAGGCCCACCCCGAAGGATGCGAGGAGTGGCAGCAGGGTGCCGACCAGGGTGATCCGGCGGCTCAGCCAGACCAGCCCGACCACGAGCAGCGACGCCACCGCGGTGACCCCGAGGTCGCGCCAGGTGGGCTGCAGGATGCAGCAGATGCCGATGCCGATCAGCACCACGGCCAGGTCGCAGAGGAAGGGCGCCCGCGTCGACGGCATGGCCTCGATGTCGTCGAGTGCGACGAGCGCCTCCGCGGCGCGCATCCGGCGGCGCATCAACCGGTCGATGACGTCCTGCACCCGCGACATCTGCTCGAAGCGGAGCGAGCCGTGCACGGTCTGCAGCGCCATGTCGTGCGTGGCGTCGACGCTGACGAAGACGGCGGTCGGGGTCGCCGCCACCCGCGGTTCGGCAGCTCCGAGGCGGTGGCCGAGCGCGATCAGTTGCGCCTCGACGTCGGGCACCGGGGCCGCCCCGGCGAGCAGTGCGCCACCGATCCGCAGCAACACCTCACGGGTCGGGTCGATCGCCATACGCACATGATGGCGGAGGTGTGACCACAATGAGGTCAGCGAGGTTCGAAGGGCCCACGAGAGAGGTGAGGTATGGCAACCGGTGACGGGACGGTGCGGTTGACCGTCGCCCAGGCGGTTGTGCGCTTCCTCGCTGCGCAGCACACCGAGCGGGACGGCGTGCGCCGCAGGCTGATCCCCGCGATGTTCGGGATCTTCGGGCACGGCAACGTCGCCGGCATCGGGCAGGCGCTGCACGAGGCCGAACTGCGGGCGGGTGCCGATGGGGTCAACGACATGCCCTACTACCTGGCGCGCAACGAACAGGGTGCCGTGCACGCGGCCACGGGCTTCGCCAAGACCGCACATCGCCTCCAAACGCTCGCCGTCACCACGTCGATCGGGCCCGGCGCGACGAACATGGTCACCGGCGCCGCGCTGGCGACGACGAACCGTCTCCCGGTGCTGTTGCTCCCCTCCGACACGTTCGCGACCCGCGCCGTCGACCCAGCCCTGCAACAGCTGGAAGACCCTCGTAGCCCGGATATCTCGGTCAACGACGCCTTCCGGCCGGTCTCGCGCTTCTGGGACCGGGTCAGCCGGCCGGAGCAACTGGTGCCGAGCCTGCTCGGTGCGATGCGGGTGCTCTCCGATCCTGCCGAGACGGGCGCGGTCACGGTGTGTCTGCCGCAGGACGTGCAGGCGGAGGCGCACGACTGGCCGGCCGGGTTCTTCGCCGACCGGACCTGGCACGTGGCGCGGCAGGAGCCGGAGCCGGCGGCGGTCGAGCGCGCTGTGGCCGCTATCCGCAACGCCCGGCGACCCCTGGTGATTGCCGGCGGTGGCACGGTGTATGCCGAAGCATCCGAGGCGTTGCGCGAATTCGCCACGGAGACAGGCATTCCCGTGGCCGACACCCAGGCGGGTAAGGGTGCGGTCAACTGGGACCACCCCTCGTCCGTCGGGGGAGTGGGGGCGACCGGCAGCGGTGCGGCCAACGAGATCGCTCGCCGGGCGGATCTGGTGATCGGGGTCGGCACCCGCTACAGCGACTTCACCACCGCGAGCCGCACGGTCTTCGCCGACCCCGAGGTGCGGTTCGTCAACCTCAACGTACTGGCCCTCGACGCGGCCAAGCACTCCGCGATCGCCCTCGTCGCCGACGCGCGAGCGGGCCTGACCGCGCTGCGCACGGCGCTCGACGGCTACGTGATCGACGAGGACTATCGCACCGAGATCGGGCAGCGCAGCGCGCAATGGCAGCAAGTGGTCGACGACTGCTATCACCTCGATCACGAGCCGTTGCCGGCGCAGACCGAGGTGTTCGGTGCGCTCAACGCATTGCTCGGTCCGCACGATGTGCTGGTCAACGCCGCCGGCTCGATGCCGGGGGACCTGCAGTGCTTGTGGCGAGCGTCCACGCCGGAGCAGTATCACCTCGAATACGCCTACTCCTGCATGGGTTACGAGATCCCGGCGGCGATGGGCGTGCGCATGGCAAAGGGCGACGAGGGTCAGGTCGTGGCTGTCGTCGGCGACGGCTCCTACCAGATGCTGCCGATGGAACTCGCCACGATCGTCGCCGAGCAACTGAAGGTGATCGTCGTGCTGCTGCAGAACCACGGCTTCGCGTCGATCGGCGCGCTGAGCGAGTCCGTCGGGAGCGGACGGTTCGGCACGCGATACCGGATGAGGGATCGGCGGACCGGGCGTCTCGACGGCGAGCAGGTGCCGTTCGACCTGGCCGCCAACGCCGCGAGCTGGGGCGTGGAGGTGTTGCGGTGCAACGGGATCGAGGAGTTCCGGGCAAACTACGAGAAGGCCGCACGGCTCGACGGCCCGGTCGTGCTCTACATCGAGACCGATCTCTACGGGCCGCATCCGCCGAGCACCGCATGGTGGGACGTGCCGGTGGCCGAGGTGAGTGACGTGGCCGGCACGCAGGCGGCTCGCGCGGCCTACGAGGCTGCCAAGAGCGAGCAGCGGGACTACCTGTGATCGAGGTGCTCACCATCGGCAGGGTGGGGGTCGACATCTATCCACGCGAGGTCGGGTCGCGTCTGGAGGACGTCGAGACCTTCGGCAAGTTCCTGGGCGGCAGCGCCACCAATGTCGCGGTGGCCGCGGCCCGGCTCGGCAAGCGCGCCGCGGTGATCACCCGCACCGGGAATGATCCCTTCGGTCGATTCGTCCACCGCGCTCTCCGCGACTTCGGCGTCGACGACGAGTGGGTGGTCGCGGTGCCGGACCTGCCGACCCCCGTGACCTTCTGCGAGATCTTCCCGCCAGACGAATTCCCTTTGTACTTCTACCGATTGCCGATCGCGCCCGATCTGTGCATCGAGCCCGCGGAGATCCCCGCCGATGTGGTGCGTGCGGTCCCGATCTACTGGTCGACCCTCACCGGGTTGTCGCGGCAGCCCAGCCGGGACGCCCACCGGCACGCCTGGGAGGTGCGTCGGCGGACCGACCACACGGTGATCGACCTCGACTACCGGCCGATGTTCTGGGACGACGTCAGCGATGCGCGTGCGGCGGCGGGGGAGGCGCTCTCGCACTGCACGATCGCGATCGGCAACCGCGACGAGTGCGAGGTGGCAGTGGGGGAGCGAGATCCGGAGCGGGCGGCGGCCGCCCTGCTGGACAGAGGTGTGCGCATCGCCGTCGTGAAACAGGGGCCACGCGGTGTGCTCGTCCGCACCGATCGTGAATCCGAAGTGATACCAGCGGTTTCGGTCGACGTGGTCAATGGCCTCGGCGCAGGCGATGCCTTTGGCGGAGCGTTCTGCGCGAGTCTGCTCGACGGCCTCCCGGTCGTCGATGCGGTGCGTCGCGCGAATGCCGCCGGAGCCATGGTCGCTGCCCGCCTGGAGTGCAGCGCGGCGATGCCGACGAGCGCCGAGCTCGATGCTTTCGTCGAGGACGCGGGTGGACGACGATGAGCCTCGACGCAGGCGGGTGGTTCCGTCCGCTCGGCTTGTCCCGGGAGGACGGGTACGACGTGGCGATCCGGCCCGACGGAAGTGCCTGGAAACACACTGGATTGCTGGTCGCCGACCTGGCCGACGGCGAGACTCGAAGGATCGTGTCCGGCGCCGACGAATACATCGTGCTGCCGCTGTCCGGGGGCGACGTCGAGGTGGAGGCCGACGGCCGCCGCGAGACTCTCGCCGGCCGAGCGTCGGTCTTCCACGGCGTCGCGGACTGCGCCTACCTGCCGAGGGGGCGGTCCTTCCTCCTGCGCGCCGTCGGCGACGTCCGGGTCGCGCTCTGTGCCGCCCGCGCCAAGGCCGACGTGCCGTTCGCCGTCGTCCGGGGCAGCGAGGTGCCGATCGAGCTGCGCGGCGCCGGCGCGTGCTCGCGTCAGGTGCACAACTTCGGCACCCCCGACGTCATGCCGGGGAGTTCGATCATCGCCTGCGAGGTGATCACCCCGTCCGGCAATTGGAGCTCCTATCCGCCGCACAAGCACGACGAACACCGGCCCGGCGAGGAGTCGGAGCTGGAGGAGATCTACTACTTCGAGGCACGTGCCGCGTCGACTGCCCCGCCCGCGTCGGATCCGATGGGCTACTGCTGCATCTCGGGCACGGACGACCGGCCGATCGACGTGCGCGTCCCGGTCCGCAACGGCGACGTGCTGCTGGTGCCGCACGGCTGGCACGGCCCGGCCATGGCGCCGCCCGGTTACGACCTCTACTACCTCAACGTGATGGCCGGACCGGATGACGAACGGGTCTGGCTGATCCGCGACGATCCCGCGCACGCGTGGGTGCGCACCACGTGGAAGGGTGAATCCGTAGACGCACGACTGCCGTTCGGTCGTGAGGAGGGGAGCGGCCGATGATCGAGCAGCTCACGATCGGCGTCTGCCCGGACCAATGGGGCGTGTGGTTTGCCGACGACCCCCGGCAGATCCCGTGGCAGACGGCCCTCGATGAGATGGCCGAGGCCGGCTTCTCGGTGCTCGAGACCGGGCCCTTCGGCTACTTCCCGACCGATCCCGCACGACTCGGAGCGGAGCTGGACGCTCGCGGCATGCGAGTCGTCGCCGGCACCGGGTGGGGTGTGCTGCACAAGGCGGAGGCCTGGCCGGACACCGAGCGCACCTTTCGGGCCATCGCCGAGACCCACGCCGCTCTCGGTGCGGAGTTCGTCGTGCACCTTCCGCCGATGTTCCGCGACGAGCACACCGGCGAATTCATCGACGAGAGAACCCTTTCCGCCCATGCGTGGGAGCTCTACGTCGACAACGCCAACCGCCTCGGGCGGATCATGAAGGAGGACTACGGTCTGCAGCTGGTGCTGCACCCCCACGGTGACTCGCACATCGAGACCCGGGAGGACATCGATCGCGTCTTCGGAGCGACCGACCCGTCATACGTCGGCTTCTGCCTCGACACCGGTCACATCGTGTATGGCGGGGGCGACAACCTCGACCTGATCCGCAGCTATCCCGACCGCATCTCCTACGTGCACATCAAGGCGATGGATCCGGCCGTCGTGCGCCGAGCGCACGACGAGGACTGGAGTTTCGCGAAGGCCGTCGCCCACCACGCGTCGGTCGCACCACCCGCGGGCGAGCCCGACCTGCCCTCGGTCATCGACGCGCTGGGTGCGCTCGACAAGCCGCTCTACTGCATCTGCGAGCAGGACATGTATCCGTGCGATTCGGCATACCCGCTGCCCAACGCGATCCGCACCCGCCGCTATCTCGCAGCGCACGGGCTCGGGGATCCCGCGAATCCGCAAGCGCGAGAGCAGGAATGACGGTGCGCGTCGGCATGATCGGCCTGGGTGCGATGGGACGGTCACATCTGACCCGGCTGGCCACGCAGGTGCCGGGCGTGGAGATCACCGGGGTGAGCGACCTCGATCCGGAGCACGCTGCTCGGGTCGCCGCCGAGTTCGGCGCCGTCCCCTTCGCCGACCCGCGCGACCTGATCGCCGCGCGGGAGGTCGACGCCGTGCTGGTCTGCAGCTCCGGGCCGGCGCACGCCCCTGCCGTCATCACGGCGATCGAGAGGGGCAAGCCGGTCTTCTGCGAGAAGCCGCTGGCTCCCTCGGCGGGTGACTGCGCCGAGATCATGCGGGCCGAGCAGGCTCGCGGCGAACGGCTCGTGACGGTCGGCTTCATGCGCAGGTTCGATGCGGCATACCGGCACCTGCGGGACACCGTGGCGTCCGGCGAGTTCGGTGCGCCACTGATCGTGCACAGCCGGCACCACAACCCGCGGGTGCCCGAGCGCTACACCCGCGAGATGTCGATCACCGACACCGGCATCCACGACATCGACATCGTCCGGTGGCTGCTCGGCGAGGAGATCTGCTCGGCCCGCGTCGACCGCCCGCGCCCGACCCGTCACCGGTGCACGCAGCTGCAGGACCCGTTGGTGCTGGTCCTCACCAGCGCCTCGGGGGTGTGGGTCGGTGTCGAGATCTTCGTCAACAACCGGCACTCCTACGACGTCGGCTGCGAGGTAGTGGCCGAGACCGGCACGATGCGGCTCGGCGACGGGCCGCAGGGGATGGACCACAACGCGCGGTTCGGCCCGGCCTTCGTCGCCGAGCTGCGGCAGTGGGCGGGCTCTGTCACCCGCGGGGTGCAGGACGGCCCGACCGCCTGGGACGGGTATGCCGCGGCCGCGGTCTGCGACGCGGGCGTGCGGGCGCTGGCCGACGGCGGCGCGACGGTGCCGGTCGAGTTGATGGAGCGTCCCGCGCTCTACCGCTGAGCGTCGATCTGCCCCTTCGGGAATCGCCGTGTCGGTGCCGACGTTTAGATTGACGCTATGCGCCCAACCACCGATCTGCAGCGCCGGGTTGCGCCGTTCGAAGTCGTCTCCGAATATTCCCCGAGCGGTGACCAGCCCACCGCCATCGCCGACCTCGCCGAGCGGGTCAAGTCCGGCAAACAGGACACCGTGCTGCTCGGCGCCACCGGCACCGGCAAGTCGGCGACCACCGCCTGGCTCATCGAGCAGGTGCAGCGCCCGACCCTGGTGATGGCGCCCAACAAGACCCTGGCGGCGCAGCTGGCCAACGAGTTCCGCGAGCTGCTGCCCAACAACGCGGTCGAGTACTTCGTCTCCTACTACGACTACTACCAGCCCGAGGCGTACATCCCGCAGACCGACACCTACATCGAGAAGGACTCGTCGATCAACGACGAGGTCGAGCGTCTGCGGCACAGCGCGACCAACTCGCTGCTCACCCGGCGCGACGTGATCGTGGTCGCGTCTGTGTCGTGCATCTATGGCCTCGGCACGCCCCAGGAGTACGTCGACCGGATGCAGGCGCTCAAGGTCGGATCGCGGATCGACCGCGACGACCTGCTGCGCAGGTTCGTGCAGATGCAATACACCCGCAACGACCTGGCCTTCACCCGCGGCACCTTCCGGGTGCGGGGCGACACCGTCGAGATCATCCCGGTCTACGAGGAGCTCGCGATCCGCATCGAGTTCTTCGGCGACGAGATCGAGCGCATCTACACCCTGCACCCGCTGACCGGCGAGGTGGTGCGCGAGGAGCAGGAGATGTATGTCTTCCCCGCCTCGCACTACGTCGCCGGGCCGCAGCGGATGGAGCGCGCGATCAGCTCGATCGAGGCCGAGCTGGAGGACCGCCTCAAGACGCTGGAGAAGCAGAACAAGCTGCTGGAGGCCCAGCGGCTGCGGATGCGCACGACCTACGACATCGAGATGATGCGCCAGGTCGGGTCCTGCTCCGGCATCGAGAACTACTCGCGGCACATCGACGGCCGCGGGCCGGGCAGTGCCCCCAACTGCCTGCTCGACTACTTCCCCGAGGACTTCCTGCTCGTCATCGACGAGTCGCACCAGACCGTCCCGCAGATCGGCGCGATGTACGAGGGCGACATGTCCCGCAAGCGGCAGCTGGTCGATCACGGCTTCCGCCTGCCGAGCGCGATGGACAACCGGCCGCTGCGCTGGGAGGAGTTCCTGGAGCGCATCGGCCAGACCGTCTATCTGTCGGCGACACCGGGCGACTACGAGCTCGCCAAGGCCGGCGGTGAGTATGTCGAGCAGGTCATCCGCCCGACCGGCCTCGTCGACCCGGAGATCGTGCTGAAGCCGACGAAGGGCCAGATCGACGACCTGCTGCACGAGATCAACGAGCGCACCGCGAAGGACGAGCGGGTCCTGGTGACCACGCTGACCAAGAAGATGGCCGAGGACCTGACCGACTACCTGTTGGAGAAGGGGGTCCGCGTCCGCTACCTGCACTCCGAGGTCGACACGCTGCGCCGTGTGGAGCTGCTGCGCGAGCTGCGACTCGGCGAGTTCGACGTGCTGGTCGGCATCAACCTGCTGCGCGAGGGTCTGGACCTGCCGGAGGTGTCGCTGGTCAGCATCCTCGACGCCGACAAGGAGGGCTTCCTGCGCTCGGCGCGGTCGCTCATCCAGACCATCGGCCGCGCAGCTCGCAACGTCAGCGGCCAGGTGCACATGTATGCCGACACGATCACCCCCTCCATGCAGGAGGCGATCGACGAGACCGGCCGGCGCCGGGAGAAGCAGCTCGCCTACAACAAGGCGGCCGGCGTCGACCCGCAGCCGTTGCGCAAGAAGATCGCCGACATCACCGACATGCTGCAGCGCGAGGACGCCGACACCGAGGGGCTGATCGGCAGCGGCCGGGTGCAGTCGCGCGGCAAGAGCCCCAAGCGCGGCAACGGCCGCGGCGCGGCGGCCGCGGACACCGACGTCGCGACCGGGGGCCGGGTGTCCGGACTGCCCGCGTCCGACCTGTCCGGGCTGATCCAGGAGCTGACCGAGCAGATGCACCAGGCGGCGGCCGACCTGCACTTCGAGCTCGCGGCTCGGCTGCGCGACGAGCTCGGCGACCTCAAGAAGGAGCTGCGGCAGATGACCGAGGCGACCAAGTAGCGATCTACTACGCCACGTAGGATGTCGGCATGACCGCAACCGCTGACGACCACGACACGCGCCCGCGCGCCGCCGCCGGCAAGGCCGCACTGGCCTTCAAGATCACCGCGTTCGCCGAGGCGGTGTCCTGGATCGGTCTGCTGATCGGCATGTTCTTCAAGTGGATCGTGCAGTCCGGCGACCTCGGCGTGCGCATCTTCGGGCCGATCCACGGCACGATCTTCATCCTCTACGTGCTGAGCCTCATCTGGGTCTCCGTGAGCCACAAGTGGCCCGGCAAGGAGTCGCTGCTCGGGCTGGTCAGCAGCATCCCGCCGCTGATGACGATCTGGTTCGAGCGCCGCGCCGAGCGCAAGGGCCTGCTCGCCGGCCGTCAGGGCCGCTGAGCCACCGCGTTGCCGGTGACGAGCGCGGCGACCTGCCGTCCTCGCCACCGGTCACCCGCCGCCCACAGTGCGGCCGCCGTTGCCGCCGCGGCGCCCTCCACGACGAGGCCGTCCTCGGCGTGCAGGCGTCCCATCGCGGCGCGGAGCTGATCGTCGTCGACCGTGACCAGGTCGTCGATGACCGTCTGCGCTGCTCGGAACGTGTAGCGGTTGTCCGGGCCGAGGTCACCGAGCAGCGAGGTCGCGACGGTGTCGACCTCCGGCACCGGCACCGGGTGGCCCGCGGCGAGCGAACGGCGCATGGCGTCGGCGCGCTCGGCGCACACGCCGACCACCCGCACCCGCGGCGCAATCGCTGTGACTGCCAAGCCGATGCCGGCGATCAGGCCGCCGCCGGACACCGGCACCAGCACGACGTCGAGGTCGGGCAGGTCCTCGCACAGCTCGAGTCCGATCGTGCCCTGGCCGCCGATGACGTCGGGGTGGTCGAACGGCGGCACGAACTCATAGCCCCGCTCTGCGGCCAGTGTCGCCGCGGCGTCGATCGCCGCGGTCTGGTCGGCGGTGGAGCGGTCGACGGTCGCGCCCAGTTGCTCGAGCGCGCGCACCCGGTCGGCCGGGACGCCGGCGGCGAGAAATGCGGTGACGGGTAGCCCGAGGCGCGCCCCCACGTAGGAGACCGCCCGAGCGTGGTTGCCGGTGGACGCGGTCGTGAGTCCGGGCACCGGGCGGCGCTCCGTCGCGGCGCGGATCGCGTTGGCCGCACCACGCACCTTGAAGCTGCCGGTCGGTTGTTCGATCTCCAGCTTCAGCCGCACGTCGGCACCGGTGCGGTCGGACAGCTGCGCGCTCGTCATTAGGCTGGTGCGGCGCACGTCGCCGCGGATCCGGCCGGCCGCTCGCCGGATCGCGGCGAGGTCGGGCAGGTCGAGGAGGTCGGGCAGACCGGGCAGGTCGGCGTCGGTCACGGGGTCACCTCGTCGGCACCACGAAGCCGAGCCGCTTGTCGACCGGGTCGGGGAGATCGTCGCCGTCCAGAAAACGGTCGGCCAGCCTCACGAACTGGGCGGCGAGCTGCGCCCGCCAGCCGACCACGTCACCGGACAGGTGGGGCGAGATCGCGACTCCGGGCGCGTCCCAGAGGGGCGAGTCGGCGGGCAGCGGCTCCTGCTCGAAGACGTCCAGCGCTGCTCCCGCGAGTGAGCCGGCGCGCAACGCGTCGACCAGGTCGGCCTCGACCACGCTCGCCCCGCGCCCGACGTTGACGAAGTATGCCGTGGGCCGCATCGCGTCGAACACCTGCCGATCGAACAGTCCGCGCGTCTGCGGCGTGAGTGGAGTGACGTTGACGATGTGGTCGAATTCGCCGACATACGAGGGCAATTGGTCACTCGGCAGGATCGTCCGGAAGTCGCCGTCTCCGGTGCGAGCGGTTCGCCCGGCACCGGTCACCTCGACGCCGACGGCACCGAGCAGCCGGGCGATGCCGCGGCCGATGCCACCCGTGCCGACCACCAGCGCCCGGGTGCCGTGCAGGGGGAGCGGCTCGCGGTGCCGCCATACGTGCTCCTGCTGGAGCTGCCGGCTCTCGTGCAGCAGCTTGGTGTGCGCCAGCAGTGAGGCGAGCACGAACTCGGCGATGTGCCGGTCGAAGACCCCGTGCGCGTTGGTCACCACCACGTCCGACTCCTGCAACTGCGGGAAGAGCAGGCGGTCGACCCCGGCGGCCGCGACGTGGATCCATCGCAGCCGATCGGCACGCTGCCAGGCCGATGCGACCGCGGGGGAGAAGAAGTCCCAGAGCAGCAGCGCGTCGACGCCCGCGATCGCATCGGCGAGGCCCGCCGCGTCGGTCGCCCGGATCGTCGTGCGGGGCCCCAGCGTCCCCAGCTCGGCCGGCACGCCGAGGTCAGGAGTGGTCAGCACCAGGATCGTGGGTGGCGAAGTCACCTGCTCACTCAAGAGGGAGCGCGTGAAGATTGTCAACAATCATTTCGAGATGCACCATGATCGGGTGAGCCAGACGTCCCCCGCCGCCGCATCCGGCACCTTGCGTTCCCGGCCGTTCCCCGAGCAGGAATACCGCACCCGGCTGCGCGCCGTGCAGGACCGCATGGCGCAGCGATCCCTCAGCAGCCTGGTCGTGGCCGACCCGGCCAACCTCTACTACCTGACCGGCTACAACGCCTGGTCGTTCTACATGCCGCAGTGCCTGATCGTCCCGGCCGAGGGCGACTGCCACCTGTTCACGCGCACCATGGACGCCGCCGGCGCGCACTACACGGCGTTCCTCCCGCGGGACCGGATCCACGGCTACCCCGACCACCTGGTCAACCGCTCCGACGTGCACCCGTTCGACTGGGTCGTCGACCGGGCGCTCGAGCTCGGCGTGCTCGTCGACGACCCCGAGGAGTATGTCGCGGCGGAGCTCGACGCCCACTTCTTCTCGGTGCGCAGCTACCTCGCGCTGCAGTCCGGGCTGAAGCGATCGGCCCTCGTCGACAGCAACGAACTCGTCAACTGGGTGCGGGTGCGCAAGTCGGCGCTGGAGCGCGAAAAGCTCCACAAGGCAGGGGAAATCGCGCAGTGCGTGATGGAGACCGCACTGCGCGAGCTCGAACCCGGGCGCCGGCAGTGCGACGTGGTCGCCGAGATCCAGCACGCCCAGGCGCTCGGCGCCCGCAAGCTCGGCGGCGACTACCCGGCGATCGTGCCGATGCTGCCGACCGGGGAGACCGCGGGCACACCACACCTGACCTGGAGCGATCTGGAGCTGCAGCGCGGCGAGGCGACCACCATCGAACTCGCCGGCGTCTACCACCGCTACCACGCGCCGCTCGCGCGCACCGTCGTACTCGGCAAGGCGCCGCGGCAGCTCGTCGACTGTGCGGAGGCGACCAACGAGGGGATGGTCGCGCTGCTCGAGCAGCTGCGTCCCGGCATGCGCACCTGCGACGTACACCGGGCCTTCACCGACACCATCGGGAAGTACGGGCTCTCCAAGGAGTCGCGCATCGGCTACTCGATCGGCATCGGCTACCCGCCCGACTGGGGTGAGCGCACGATGAGCGTGCGGGCCGAGGACGAGACGGAGATCGAGCAGGACATGGCCTTCCACATCATCCTCGGCATGTGGATGGATGGCTGGGGTTATGAGACCTCGGAGTCGCTGCTGGTGGGACCGGACGGTCCCGACCTGCTGACCGATGTGCCCCGCGGCCTGACGGCGAAGGAGTGACATGAGCACGCTGCCCCTGGCAACCCGCACCACCGACCTGGTCGGCTCGGTCATCGACTCGAGCACGTCCCTGCTGGCCCAGCAGCGGCACGACATCGTGCGCTTCGCGATGGGCAGCCCTGCGCCCGAGGCGATCCCGGCCGGCATCCTGCACGGCATCGCCGACGATCAGCTCGGCCGGCCGGACGCGTTCGACTACGCCGCCACGGAAGGCGACCCGATGCTGCGCGAAGCACTGCTCGGTGCGCTCGCCGAGACGGGCGAACCCACCACCCCGGAACGGCTGACGATCACCGCCGGCGGCATGCAGGGACTCGACCTCGCGTTCAAACTCTTCGTCGACCCCGGCGACCTCGTCATCGTCGAATCACCCACGTACACCAACGGATCCGCGACCGCACTGTCCTATCAGGCCGAGTTGCTCGAGGCGCCGGTGGACGAGGACGGGTTGCAGGTCGACCGGCTCGCCGAGCTCGTCGAGCAGGCGGGGCGCACGCCGAAGGCGATCTATGCGATCTCGACCTTTCAGAACCCGTCCGGTGCTTCCCTGTCGCGGGAGCGCCGGGAGCGGCTGCTGGAGCTGAGCCGCCGATGGGGGAGCGTCCTGATCGACGACGACCCCTACGGCATGCTCCGCTTCGCCGGCACGGACATCCCGTCGCTGCTGACGCTCGCGGACGGCGACCCGTTGGTGTTCGCGGTGCGCACCTTCTCCAAGATCATCGCGCCCGGCCTGCGCGTCGGCTGGGTCGACGCCGATCCGGCGCTGCAGCACCTGCTGATCAACGCCAAGCAGGCCATGGACACCTGCACCAACCTGCCGATGCAGCGCCTGGTCGGCGGCTTCCTCGCCGGCGGCCACCTGGGCGAGCACCTGATCGCGCAGCGGACGGCGTACGGCGCGCGCAAGCGGGCGATGCAGGACGCCCTCACCGAGCACTTCGACGGTATGGCGCGCTGGACCGACCCCGAGGGCGGCTTCTTCCTCTGGGTGACCTTCGGCGGCGAGGTCGACACCGAGGCGCTCTTCGAGATCGCCCTGGCCGAGGGCGTCGCCTTCATCCCGGGCAATGCGTTCTCGCCGAGCAAGCGCTTCCCCAATGCGCTCCGGCTGTGCTTCGCGTCCAGCACGCCCGACCGCATCCGCGAGGGCATCGCCCGGCTGCGCAGAGCCGTCGACCGGATGGGCTCGCGGCGATGAGTGACGTTGCAGCAGAAGAGGTTTCGCAGTTGACCCGGACCGCGTTGTCGCTGGTCGACGAGGCGGACCTGGTCGCACTGACCCAGACCCTGGTGCGTTGTCGCGGACAGAACCCGCCGGGCGAGGAGGAGGCCAGGGTCGCCGCGCTCGTCGCCGCCTGCCGGGACCGGGGCCTGTCGGTGCGCACCGACCCGGCGGCGCCCGGGCGGGACAACGTCCTGGCCACGACCGACGGTGGCGACGGGGCGCGGCTGTTGCTGCTGGGGCACACCGACGTCGTGCCGGTCGGCGACGGCTGGTCGGTCGATCCGTTCGGCGGCGACGTGCGGGACGGGCGCATCCTCGGCCGCGGTACCAGCGACATGCTCGGCGGTCTCGCCGCGTGCGTCGTCGCGATGGACGCGGTCCAGCGCGGCGCGCGAGAGACCGGCACCGCCCTGACCGGCCGGGTCGAGCTGGCGGCGACCGTCGACGAGGAGGAGGGCGGCCTCGGCATCCGCAGGTTCATGGCGGCTGGAGCGCACCCTGCCTACCTCGGGTGCATCACCGCCGAGCCCACCGATCTGCAGACGATCGTCGCGGCCCGCGGCGACTGCTACCTCGACATCACCGTGCACGGCCGGGCGGCGCACGCCGGCCGGCCCTCGGACGGGCGGAACGCCATCTACGGGGCAGCCCGGGTCATCGAATCGCTGCGGGCGTGGAACGACGAACTCGCAGCAACGCCACACCCGCTCGCGGGCCCGGCGACCTGGAGCGTCGGCATCGTGAGCGGGGGACAGGGCACCGCGATCGTCCCCGCCGCCTGCCGGGTCCAGGCCGACCGGCGACTGCTGCCCGGTGAGGACCCGCAGGCCGTGCTCGCGCAGGTCGTGGCCCGCATCGAGCGACTGGGGCTGGAGCGGGACGACCTCACGGTGCAGGTGCAGCTGCCGATGAGCATGCCCGGCTTCGAGACCTCGGCGGACGACCGGTTCGTGACGGTCGTGGACGAGTCGCTCGCGCGATCCGGTGGGCCCGGCCGGCCGCCGGGTGGCTGGACCGCCGCGTGCGACGGCGGCTTCGTCAGCCGCGACCTCGGCGTGCCCACTGTGGTGCTCGGACCCGGATCGGTCAACGACCAGGCCCATCGGCCGGACGAGTCGGTGCCGATCGGGGAGCTGCTCGTGGCCGCGCGCACCTACGTGCGAGTCGCGATCCGCCTGCTCGGCGGCGTGGTGGGGCGCGGGCCTGCGCCATACGAGCCAGTAATGTGCTGACCGGAGGATGAGGAGAGCAGGGAGATGACCAGCGCGGAGGCCGAAAGACGCCCACTCGAGCCGGTGTTTCGCCAGTCGACCGCGGCGATGGTCGCCGACCGGGTGCGCGACGCGATCGAGCGCGGCGACCTGCCGCCCGGCAGCCAGCTCGGCGAGGCCGACCTGGCGCGGCAGCTCGGGGTCAGCCGCGGCCCGCTTCGCGAGGGGTTGCAGCGCCTCACCCAGGAGGGACTGCTGCTGTCGATCCGCAACCGGGGTCTGTTCGTGATCGAGATGACGCCGGAGCGGGTGCGTGACATGTATGTCGCCCGGCAGGCCGTCGAGCGGGCGGCCGCGGAGCAGATCCACCGCGGTGACGCCCAGGAGGCGGGCGCGGCGCTGATGGAGATCACCGACGCCATGAGCGCGACCGCCGAGGCCGACGACCCGACCGGTGTCGGTGCCGCCGACATCGAGTTCCACGACCTGCTGGTCCGTCTCGCCGGCAGCCCTCGGCTGTCGCGGATGCACCGGACGCTGCTCACCGAGACCCGGATGGGCATCCACGCGCTCGATCCGACCTACGAGGGCGACGAGGTGCGGGTGGCCGAACACCGAGCAATCGCACAGTCGTTCATCGACGGTGATCCGGCTGAGACCGACCGGCTCCTTCAGCTGCACATGGCCGACGCGGTCGAGCGCCTGACGGCCCGGTAGCGCGACCCGGCATCCAGCGGCTCGCTCAGACGCTGATGCCGATGTACTTCACCTCGAGAAACTCCTCGATGCCGATCGCACCGCCCTCGCGTCCGAGCCCGGACTCCTTGATGCCGCCGAAGGGTGCGGCCGGGTTGGACACCACGCCCTGGTTGAGGCCGACCATCCCGGACTCCAGCGCCTCGGCGACCCGCAGCGCACGTCGCAGGCCGCCGGTGAACACGTAGGAGACCAGCCCGTATGCCGTGTCGTTGGCCGCGGCCACCACCTCGTCCTCGGTGTCGAACGGGATGATCGACGCGACCGGACCGAAGATCTCCTCACGCGCCATCCGTGCGTCGCCCGGCACGTCGACCAAAACCGTTGGGGGATAGAAGAATCCGGCGCCCTCGGGTGCGCTACCGCCGGTCAGCACGCGGGCGCCGCGGTCCTTCGCGTCGGCCACCAGGTCGATCACCTTGTCGCGGCCCGCGGCATCGATGAGGGGACCGACCTGCACGCCGTCCTCGGCGCCCGGCCCGACCCGCAGGGCGCTCATCGCGTCGGCGAGGCGGCGTGAGAAGTCCTCCGCCACGGTCCGCTGCACGTAGATGCGGTTCGCCGCGGTGCAGGCCTCACCCATGTTGCGCATCTTCGCCGCCATCGCGCCGGCGACCGCCTCGTCCAGGTCGGCATCGTCGAAGACGATGAACGGTGCATTGCCACCGAGCTCCATCGAGGTCCGCAGGACCTGGTCCGCGCACTGCTCGAGCAGCACCTTGCCGACGGCGGTCGACCCGGTGAAGGACAGCTTGCGAGCCCGGCCCGAGCGGATGAGCGGCTCCATCACCTGGCCCGCGGACGTGCACGTCACGATGTTGACGACGCCGGCCGGCAGCCCTGCCTCCAGGAGGATCTCGCCCAGCGCGAGCATCGACAGCGGTGTCTGATGGGCCGGCTTGACCACGCTGGTGCAGCCGGCGGCGATCGCCGGCCCGATCTTGCGGGTGCCCATCGCCATCGGGAAGTTCCACGGGGTGATCAGCAGGCACGGCCCGACCGGCTGCTTGGCGATCAGGAAGCGCGCGTTGCCGGCCGGTGCCTGCTGATAGCCACCGTCGATCCGCAGCGCCTCACTCGCGAAGTGCCGGAAAAACTCTGCGGCGTAAGTGATTTCGCCGCGCGACTCGGCAAGCGGCTTGCCCATCTCGAGCGTCATCAGCAGGGCGAGGTCGTCGATCCGCTCCATCAGTAGCTGGTAGGCGCCCATCAGTACGTCGTAGCGATCGCGCGGCGCGGTGGCGGCGAACGCCGGCTGCGCGGCCACCGCGGCGTCCAGGGCGCGGCGCCCGTCGGCGGGGGAGGCGTCGGCGACCCTCGCCAGCTCCTCGCCGGTCGCGGGGTCGCTCACCGGGAAGGTCGCGCCGCCCTCGGCCGGCATCCAGGCGCCGTCGATCAGCAGGTCGGTGGGCGTGTCGGCGAGCAGTCGTGCGTTGCCCGAGGCGCCGATGTTTCGCAAATCCATGTGAAAGCTCCCGTGTGCGCTAATCTGATTGTCGACAATCTACCAAGAGGCGGATTCATGACTGAGCTTTCCGGCGCACTGAAACAGGCGACCCCAGTCCTCGCCGACCACGGCGAGGGCGTCAACCTGTATGACGAGGACGGCCGCCGATATCTCGACTTCACCGCGGGGATCGGTGTCACCAGCACCGGCCACTGCCACCCGCGGGTGGTGGCCGCCGCGCAGGAGCAGGTCGGCAGGCTGATCCACGCGCAGTACACGACCGTCATGCACCGGCCGCTGCTCACCCTCACCGAGCGGCTCGGGGAGGTGCTGCCACCTGAGCTGGACCGGTTGTTCTTCGCCAACTCCGGCTCGGAGGCGATCGAGGCGGCGCTGCGGCTCGCCCGGCAGGCGACGGGCCGCCCCAACATCATGGTCTTCCACGGCGGTTTCCACGGCCGCACGGTGGCTACCGCCACCATGACGACCTCGAACACCCGCTACAGCGCAGGCTTTTCGCCGCTGATGGGTGGGGTGCACGTCGCGCCGTTCCCGAACCCGACGCACTACGGGTGGAGCGTCGAGCAGGCGACGGATTTTGCCCTGAAGGAGCTCGACTTCGCCCTGCAGACGCTCACCGCGCCGGACGAGACCGCGGCGTTCCTCGTCGAGCCGGTGCTCGGCGAGGGCGGCTATGTGCCGGCCAACCCCGATTTCCTCGCCGGCCTGCGCGAGCGGGCCGACCGGCACGGGATCCTCCTGATCCTCGACGAGGTGCAGACCGGTTGGGGGCGCACCGGCCGCTTCTGGGCGCACGAGCACTTCGGCGTGACGCCGGACATCCTGGTCACCGCCAAGGGCATCGGGTCGGGCTTCCCGCTCTCCGGCATCGCCGCCCCTGCGGAGCTGATGGACCGGGTGTGGCCCGGGTCGCAGGGCGGCACGTACGGCGCCAACGCCGTCGCCTGCGCCGCGGCGATCGCGACGCTCGACGTCATCGAGGACGAGAAGCTGGTGGCCAACGCCGCCGAGCGCGGCGAGCAGCTGATCGGGCGATTGCGCCGGACCGCGAGCGGGTATGACGGCATACACGACGTGCGCGGGATGGGCCTGATGATCGGCAACGAATTCCGTTCTGCGAGTGGCGAACCCGACGGTGAGACGGCGGCTGCCGTGCAGCAGGAGGCGGCGCGGCGGGGGCTGTTGCTGCTCACCTGCGGCCCGTACGGCGAGGTCGTGCGTTTCATCCCCGCACTCGTGGTGAGCGAACAGGAGGTGGACGAGGCCGCTGCGCTGTGGTCGGAGTCGGTCGACTCCGTGCTGGGTGGCGGCACCGACTGATCTCTTCGCCCGCGGATGCTCAAGGAGGAGCACATGTCAGCACAAGGAACCGTGTCGGACCAGCCGGGCACCCCGGACCAACCGGTCGACACCAAGACCCTGCGCCGCGCGGTCGGCGCCTCGATGATCGGCAACGCCACCGAGTGGTACGACTACGGCGTCTACGCCTATCTGGTCGCCGAGTTGACGACCAACTTCTTCCCCGGCCGCTACGGCCAGCTGGCCACCCTGCTCGTCTACGCGGTGTCGTTCGTGCTGCGTCCGCTCGGCGGCATCTTCTGGGGCCCGATCGGCGACCGCATCGGCCGCAACCGGGTGATGGCGCTGACGATCATCCTGATGGCGGTCGGCACCTTCCTCGTCGGCTGTATCCCGAGCTACGACAACATCGGCATCTGGGCGCCCATCGCGCTGATCGTGCTGCGCGTGGTGCAGGGCTTCTCCACCGGCGGGGAGTATGGCGGCGCCGCCACCTTCATGGCCGAGTACGCCCCCGACAAGCGACGCGGCTTCTGGGGGTCGTTCCTGGAGTTCGGCACTCTCCTCGGCTTCAGCGGCGGCATCGTCATCACGCTGATCCTGCGGGCCACCCTCGACGAGTCGGCGATGAACTCCTGGGGCTGGCGCATCCCGTTCCTCATCGGGCTGCCGCTCGGCCTGGTCGGTCTCTATCTGCGGACCCGCATGGAGGACACCCCGGTCTTCCGCGAGCTCGAGGACAAGCAGCAGACCGAGCAGGCGGCCACCGGTGCGCTGCGCGACCTGCTGCAGCAGTACTGGCAGCCGATCCTCAAACTGTTCGGTCTGGTGATCGCGCTCAACATCGCCGACTACACGCTGCTGACCTACATGCCGACCTACATGAGCTCCTCGCTCGGCATCTCCAGCACGCAGTCGGACATTGTGGTGCTGATCGGGCAGCTGGTGATGATGGCGCTGATCTGGATCGCGGGCGCGATGTCGGACCGGGTCGGCCGCAAACCGATGTGGTGGTTCTCGCTGACCGCGATCTTCGTGCTGGCCCTGCCGTGCTTCTGGCTGATGGGTCAGGGGCTGCTCGGCGCGATCGCCGGCTTCACCATCCTCGGGCTGGTCTTCCTGCCGCAGCTCGGCACGATCTCCGCGACCTTCCCGGCGATGTTCCCGGCGCACGTGCGCTACGCCGGTATGGCGATCGGCTACAACGTCGCCACGGCTGCCTTCGGTGGCACGGTGGCGTCGGTCGACGACGCGCTGGTCAGCTGGACCGGCAACCGCTACATGCCGGCCTTCTACATGATGCTGGCGATGGTCGTCGGCATGATCGCGCTGGTGAAGGTGCCGGAGACAGCCGGAGCGTCGCTGCGCGGCCGGTCGATCCCGTGCCAGGAACCGGAGCCCGTGCCTGCGGACGCCGAGCGCGAACGCGACCGCGCCGGCATCCACAACGTCTCCGGAATCCGTGACGTCTCAAGGGAACTCGGCACTCGCGGCCGGCGGCGAGGCTGAGCTGAGTTGACCCGAGCCGGTCGGCGCTGAGCTGCACTAGCTGCACTGCGGCGAGCTGCGACCGTCAGCCCCGCAGTGCGACCAGCACCGCCTCGGTGAAGTCGCCGGTGCTCGCCGAGCCGCCGAGGTCGCGGGTGCGGGTGCCGCCCGCGAGGACCGCGCCGAAGGCGGACTCCAGGTCGTCGGCGGCCTCCGGGCGGCCGAGGTGACGCAGCATCATCGCGCCGGCCCAGATGGCCGCCACCGGGTTGGCCCAGCCCTTCCCGGCGATGTCGGGTGCGCTGCCGTGCACCGGCTCGAACAGCGACGGGTGCTCGCGCTCGGGGTTGAGGTTGGCGCTCGGGGCCACCCCGAGCGAGCCGGCGACCGCGGCCGCGAGGTCGGAGAGGATGTCGCCGAAGAGGTTGGACGCGACGATCACGTCGAGGCTCTCCGGCGCCGACACCACCCGCGCGGCGAGAGCGTCGATCAGCACCTTGTCCACGGTCACGCCCGGGAAGTCGGCCGCGGTCTCGCGCACCACCTCGTCCCAGAACGGCATGGTGTGGATGATGCCGTTGGACTTGGTCGCCGACACCAGCCGGCCCGTGCGCCCGGCGGCCAGCTCCGCGGCGAAGCGCGTCACCCGTGCGATGCCCTGGCGGGTGAAAACGGCCTCCTGGAGCGCGAATTCGTCGGGCCGGCCGCGCCGGAAGCGGCCACCGATCTCGGAGTATTCGCCCTCGACGTTCTCGCGCACGACCAGCACGTCGAGCTGACGGTCCCCGGCGAGGGGTGACGGGACGCCGGGCAGCGTGCGGTTGGGCCGCAGGTTGATGTACTGCTCGAACTCGCGCCGAATCGGGATCAGCAGCCCCCACAGCGTGACGTCGTCCGGGATGTCCACGTCGCCGACCGCGCCGAGGAAGACCGCGTCGCCCGTCGAGAGCTGCTCCAGCCCGTCGACCGGCAGCATGCGACCGGTGGATCTGTAGTAATCAGAACCCCATTCGCGGTCGCGCCAGTGGAGCGCGAAGCCGTGGCGCTCGGCGACCAGGTCGAGGCAGGCCGTCGCGGCGGGGATGACCTCCTGGCCGATCCCGTCGCCGGGGATGACGTCGATCGTGTAGCTGTCGGTCATCCGGCGATGGTACGGCGCATCGCCACACTCATCGTCACACGCGTCGTCATACGTCCCGAAGACCCGTCTCGTCCCGGCCCGGCCCGGGGCGCCGCGCACCCAGGATGATCACGCTCGCGCCGACGACGAGGGCCAGGCCGAGCAGCTTGTCGGGGGAGAGCCGCTGCCCGAGCACCAGCAGTCCGGCGAGCGCGGCAACCGCCGGCTCCAGCGAGAGCAGGATGCCGAAGACGTTCGCCGGCAGGCGGCGCAGTGCGATGAGCTCCAGCGAATAGGGCAGCACCGACGAGAGCACTGCGATGCCGACGCCCTTGAGGAGTGCCTCGCCGCTGAACACCGCTGTGCCGGCTTCGAATACGCCGAACGGGAGGACGACCGACCCGGCCAGCACCATCGCGATCGCCAGTCCGTCGAGACCGTCGAACCGCTGCCCGGTGCGGCCCGAGGTGATGATGTATGCCGCCCAGCAGGCACCCGCGGCGAGACCGAGCCCGATGCCGACCAGGTCCAGCGAGCCCAGGTCGGTCGACAGCGCACCCGACACCAGCACCACGCCGATCGCCGCGCAGCCCACCGCCAGCAGGTCGCGGCGCTGCCGCGACAATGCCGCCGACAGCACGAGCGGCCCGACGAACTCCACGGTGACGGCGACACCGATCGGCAGCCGGGAGAGTGCGCCGTAGAAGCAGAGATTCATCGCGCCGAGCGCTGCGGCATACGCGCCGACGGTGGCCCAGTCCGCGCGGTCCCGGCCGCGGAACGACGGCCGCGCCCAGGCAAGCAGTATGGCGGCGCCGAGCACCAGCCTGAGCGCGACCGAGCCGGCGACGCCGACCAGCGGCAGCAGGGTGCTCGCGAGCGCTCCGCCGAACTGCACCGAGACGATGCCGCCCAGCACGAGCAGCGGCGCGGGGACGATCGTCCCCGCGCCGCTGCTCGACGGCCGGCCGGTGCTCACCGAAGTGGCTTGATGCGTCCTGCGGCGACCAGCGTGCGAAGGCGCGCCTCGGGGATCTCCTCCTCGACGACGACCTGTCCGGTGGACGGGGCGTGCAGCAGCCGGCCGCCTCCGGTCGCGATGCCGACGTGGTGGATCGGCTTGTCGGGGTGGGCGAAGAAGTAGAGGTCACCCGGCTCGGCGTCCTCGACCGGGATGTCGTCGCACGCGAGGTATTGGTCGCCGGCGTCGCGCGGCACCAGCAACCCGAGCGTGCGGCACGCGTAGTGCACCAGGCCGGAGCAGTCCAGCCCGGCGGGCGAGATGCCACCCCACAGGTAGGCCAGCCCGATGTGACGACGGGCCTCGGCGAGCAGAGCCTCGCGGCTGAACGCGCGATCCGTGGCGGGCTCGTCGGTGGGCACGCCGCCCACCTCGCGCAGGTGGGCGGTGCGGACGTAGCCCGGGTAGCCGGTGCTGTCCTTGTGGCTGGGCTGCCACGGACAGATCACCCTGCTCCAGCCGTCCGGGCCGCGCTCGGCGATCACCACCGGCTCGCCGCGCAGCACCTCGGAGTCGTAGCGGCCGTAGAGACCGTGCCGGCTGTCCTCGCGCGCCGGCGCGGCGTCGAGGGAGTCCAGCCAGCGGTCATGGTCGGGTGCGTCCGCGGTCAACGGCGCGTCGACCGAGCGGGGCGCGTTCGGGCCGGACCAGAGGCCGGTCACCCCCACGTCAACAATTGCCGTAGTTGCTCCGGCCAGGTCATCAATCACCGAGCCATCAAACACCTTCATCCCCCTTCGCGCACTCACCACCCCCGGGCGCGCCACTCCTGCAGCTGCGGGCGCTCGGCGCCGAGAGTCGTGTCGTTGCCGTGGCCAGGATAGATCCACGTGCTGTCGTCGTAGCGCCCGAAGATCCGGCGCTCGACGTCGTCGATCAGCTGCGGGAACGACTGGTAGTCGTAGTGGTCGGTCGCACCCACGCCACCGGGGAACAGCGAGTCGCCGGTGAGCAGGTGCCGCCGGCCGTCGGCATCGGTGATCGCGAGCGCGATCGACCCGGGCGTGTGCCCGCGCAGATGTATGACGTCGAGCGTCAGCCCTCCCACCTGCACGGTGTCGCCGTCCGACAGCGGCACGTCGACCGGGACCGGCAACTCGCCGGCGTCGTCGGCGCCGGCCAGGGTGCGCGCCCCGGTCGCCGCGACGGCCTCGGCGAGCGCGCCGGTGTGATCGGCGTGCCGGTGCGTGGTCGCGATCTGGGTGACCGTCCCGCCGTCCGCGTCGATCATCGCGGCGATCGCCGGCCAGTCGTTCGCCGCGTCGACCAGCAGGGATTCGCCGGTCGCGGCGTCGGTCAGCAGGTAGACGTTGTTGTGCATGCCGGAGACGCTGAGTTTGGTCAGCCGGGCGACGCCGAGGTCCCGGCCGGCCGGCGCGTCTCCGGGGGTGACGTTGCCGTCATAGGGGTCAGCGGTCGTCATGATCGTCCTTTCGATCGTTTCCGTCGGTGCTGCGCTCTGTCGTGTCGCGGTGGGCGGGGGAGATCCCGCGCCGCGCCTCCGCCTCGGCGATCGCCACCGCGGCGCCGACGAGCGTCAGGTGGCTGAACGCCTGCGGGAAGTTGCCGACCATCCGGTGCTCGGTCGGGTCGTACTCCTCCGAGAGCAGCCCGACGTCGTTGGCGAGGCCGAGCAGCCTGCTCATCAGCTCGTGGGCTTCGTCGAGGCGGCCGGCCGCGGCATACGCCGAGACCAGCCAGAAACTGCAGGCGAGGAACGGGTGCTCGGTGCCCGGCAGCCCGTCCACGCCGGCCTCGGTGCGGTAGCGCAGCAGCAGCCCGTCGTGCATCAGGTCGCGCTCGATGCGCTCGATCGTGCCGAGCACGCGCGGGTCGTCGCCCGGCAGGAAGCCGACCAGCGGTATGACGAGCAGGCTCGCGTCCACCTCGGTGGTGTCGTAGTGCTGAATGAAGGTGTTCTCCGCGGTGTTGAAGCCCTGGGTGAGCACCTCCTCGCGGACCTGGTCGCGCAGCCTGCGCCACTTGTCGACCGGGCCGTCCAGGCCGTGCTCCTCCACAGCGCGCACCGCGCGGTCGAACGCGGCCCACACCATCACCCGGGAATGGGTGAACTGCCGCAGCGGGCCGCGGATCTCCCAGATGCCGTTGTCGGGGTCGTCCCAGTGCTCGGCGAGCTCCTCGACCATCGCGCGCTGCACCCGCCAGGCGTGCTCCGACTCGGGCATGCCGAGGTCGCGCGCCATCTGCAGCGCGATCATCACCTCGCCGAGCACGTCGGTCTGCTTCTGGTCGACCGCGCCGTTGCCGATGCGGACCGGGCGCGAGTCGGCATAGCCGGGCAGGTGGGTCAGCTCCCGCTCCGGCAGATTGCGGCCGCCGTCGACGGCATACATGATCTGCATGTCCTCGGGGTCACCGGCGATGGCGCGCACCAGCCAGTCGCGCCAGAGGCTGGTCGCCTCCAGGAAACCCACCTTGAGCAGCGCCTCCAGGGTGAGCGACGCGTCGCGCAGCCAGCAGAAGCGGTAGTCCCAGTTGCGCACCCCGCCGAAGTCCTCCGGCAGGCTCGTCGTCGGCGCCGCGACGATGCCGCCGCGGCGGGTGTCGGTGAGCAGTCGCAGGATCAGCAGGGAGCGGACGACGGCGTCGGCATAGGGGCCCTCGTAGGTCGAGTGCGACGCCCATTTCTGCGACGTCTCGATGGTGCGGGTGACCCGCGACGGGATGTCCAGCGGCGGCGGGATCTGCTTCCAGGAGCTGAACCACGACAGGTCGAACTGCAGCCGCTCGCCGGCGTGCACGGTGAACAGGTCCTGATGGTGTCCGTCGACGGCGTGGGGCAGCCGGCTGCCGCGCAGCAGCAGCATGTCCGGGCCGGCGATCGCGACGAGCACGTCGTGGTCCTCCTCGTGCCCGGCCTCGTGCGACATCCACGGACGGATCCGGCCGTAGTCGAAACGCACCACGAAGTCGTGCCGCATGTCGACCTCGCCGTCGAGCCCCTCGACGATGCGCACGATGTCGGCGCGGTCCGGCCCGAGCGGCATCAGGTCGGTGACCTTGACGATGCCGGTCGCGGTCTCGTGCACCGTCTCCAGCACCGAGGAGCGGCCGATGTAGCGGCGGTGGCTGTCCGCGGGACCGTCCGGCCCGAGGAACCAGCGGCCGTGCTCGGGACCGCCGAGCAGAGCGGTGAAGCAGGAGGCGCTGTCGAAGCGGGGCAGGCACAGCCAGTCGATGGATCCCTGGCGGCTCACGAGGGCAGCGGTCTCGGTGTCGCCGATGATCGCGTATTCCTCGATCGGCGTGGGCGCGTTCATCCCGGCAGCGTATGCCGAGCGGTATGCCTCGCGCGGAGGGCTGTCGGTGGTCGGACCTAGCATTGATCCCGTGCCTTCGCCGACTACTTCCACCCTGCCCGTTTCCGGCAGGGGCCATGACCATTTGCGCGTTCGCGGCGCCCGCGAGCACAACCTGCGCGACATCTCGGTCGACCTGCCGCGCAATGCCCTCGTGGTCTTCACCGGGCTGTCCGGGTCCGGCAAGTCGTCGCTCGCCTTCGACACGATCTTCGCCGAGGGACAGCGACGCTACGTCGAGTCGCTCTCGGCATACGCCCGGCAGTTCCTGGGCCAGATGGACAAGCCCGATGTCGACTTCATCGAGGGCCTGTCGCCGGCGGTGTCGATCGACCAGAAGTCGACCAACCGCAACCCGCGCTCGACCGTCGGGACGATCACCGAGGTCTACGACTACCTGCGACTGCTCTTCGCCCGGGCCGGTCGGCCGCACTGCCCGATCTGCGGCGAGCCGGTGCAGCGGCAGACCCCGCAGCAGATCGTCGACCGGCTGCTCGAACTGCCCGACCGCACCCGCTTCCAGGTGCTCGCACCGGTGGTGCGGGCCCGCAAAGGCGAATACCTCGAGCTGTTCGCCGAGCTGCAGGGCAAGGGCTACTCGCGGGCCCGGGTCGACGGCGAGGTGGTGTCGCTCGCCGACCCGCCGAAGCTCGCCAAGCAGAAGAAGCACTCGATCGACGTCGTCGTCGACCGCCTGGTGTCGCGGGCCGGCGACACCTCGGGCAAGCAGCGCCTCACCGACTCGGTGGAGACCGCGCTCGGGCTCGCCGGCGGGGTGATGATCGCCGAGATGGTCGACTTCGAGGTCGACGACCCGATGCGCGAGCGGCGCTTCTCCGAGAAGATGGCCTGCCCCAACGACCACCCGCTCGGGATGGACGAGATCGAGCCGCGGTCGTTCTCCTTCAACTCGCCGTTCGGCGCCTGCCCGGCGTGCACCGGCCTCGGTACCGAGCTCGAGGTGGACGTCACGCTGATCATCCCCGACGAGGACAAGTCGATCCGGGAGGGCGCGATCCTGCCCTGGGCGCAGGGCTCGCAGTCGTCGGACTACTTCCTGCGCGTCATCGGTGCGCTTGCCGACGACCTGAAGTTCGACCTCGACACGCCGTGGCACGCGCTGCCCGAGCGGGCCAAGGAGGCCCTGCTGCATGGGCAGGACCACAAGGTGCACGTCAAGTACCGCAACCGCTACGGCCGGGAGCGCAGCTACTCGACCGGCTTCGAGGGCGTCATCCCCTTCGTGAAGCGGCGGCACGCCGAGACCGAGTCCGACTGGAGCCGGGACCGCTACGAGGGCTACATGCGCGAGGTGCCGTGCCCGGTCTGTCACGGTGCGCGGCTCAAGCCCGAGTCGCTCGCGGTGACGATCGGCGGCCGGTCGATCGCCGACGTGTGCGCCCTGCCGATCTCGCAGTCGGCCGGCTTCCTCGACGGCGTCGACTTCACCGCGCGCGAGCGGCAGATCGCCGAGCGGGTGATCCGCGAGATCGACGCGCGGCTGGGCTTCCTGCTCGACGTCGGCCTCGACTACCTGTCGCTGGACCGCCCGGCCGGCACCCTGTCCGGCGGTGAGGCCCAGCGCATCCGGCTCGCCACCCAGATCGGCTCCGGCCTGGTCGGCGTGCTCTACGTGCTCGACGAGCCGTCGATCGGGCTGCACCAGCGGGACAACCACCGGCTGATCGAGACCCTCACCCGGTTGCGCGACCTCGGCAACACACTGATCGTGGTCGAGCACGACGAGGACACCATCGCCACCGCCGACTGGGTCGTCGACATCGGCCCCGGTGCGGGCGAGCACGGCGGCAAGGTGGTGCACTCCGGCCCGGTGCGCGAGCTGCTCGACAACGCCGAGTCGATCACCGGCGCCTACCTCGCGGGACGGCGTGAGATCGCGACTCCCGCCATACGTCGCCCGCACGACGGCCGGGAGATCACCGTCCGCGGTGCGCGCGAGCACAACCTGCAAAACATCGACGTCAGCATCCCGCTCGGCAATCTCGTTGCGGTCACTGGCGTTTCGGGTTCGGGCAAGTCGACGCTGGTCAACGAGATCCTCTACAACGTGCTGGCCAACCAGCTCAACGGCGCACGTCACGTGCCGGGCCGGCACCGCACCGTCGAGGGGCTCGACCAGCTCGACAAGGTCGTGCACGTCGACCAGAGCCCGATCGGTCGCACCCCGCGCAGCAACCCGGCGACCTACACCGGGGTGTTCGACCACGTCCGCCGGTTGTTCGCCGAGACGACCGAGGCCAAGGTCCGCGGCTACCAGCCGGGGCGGTTCTCCTTCAATGTCAAGGGCGGACGCTGCGAGAACTGCCAGGGCGACGGCACCATCAAGATCGAGATGAACTTCCTGCCGGACGTCTACGTCCCGTGCGAGGTGTGCCACGGCGCGCGCTACAACCGCGAGACCCTCGAGGTGCACTTCAAGGGCAAGACGATCGCCGACGTGCTGGACATGCCGATCGAGGAGGCCAACGAGTTCTTCGCGGCGGTGCCGGCGATCTCCCGGCACATGAAGACTCTGGTCGACGTCGGTCTCGGCTACGTCCGGCTCGGTCAGCCGGCGCCGACGCTCTCCGGTGGCGAGGCGCAGCGGGTGAAGCTCGCCGCCGAGCTGCAGAAGCGGTCGACCGGCCGGACCATCTATGTGCTCGACGAGCCGACCACCGGTCTGCACTTCGAGGACATCCGCAAGCTGCTGGGGGTGCTCCAGGGGCTGGTCGACAAGGGCAACACGGTGGTGGTGATCGAGCACAACCTCGACGTGATCAAGTCCGCCGACTGGATCGTCGACATGGGACCCGAGGGCGGCTTCCGCGGTGGCACGGTCGTGGCCACCGGCACGCCCGAGGAGGTCGCGCAGGTGCCTGAGAGCTACACCGGCCAGTTCCTTGCGCCGTTGCTGGCCAAGGGTGCGGCCGAGCGTCCGTCGCAGAGCCGGGCGGCCGGCGCGAAGAAGCCGGCCGGGAAGGGCGCGGGCAACGGCACGGGCACGGGCGGCAGCACGTCGGCGAAGCCGGCGGCGACCAAGCGCACCGCCGCGGCGCAGGCGCGCACCACCACGCGGAGCACCACCCGCACGGCGAAGGCGTCCACTGCGGGGTCCACTGGCAAGGCGTCCACTGCCAAGGCGTCCACTCCGAAGTCGTCCACTGCGAAGGCGCCCGCGAAGAAAGCTGCGGCGAAAAAGGCGGCGGCCGAGAAGTAGCCGCCCAGCACCCTCCGCTCAGCAAACTCGCAGTTGTCGAGCACCCGATTGGCGGGTCAACCGGCCATGATGGGTGCATGACCGATCGCGCGCAGAACGCCCCGCAGTCCCCGGACCACCTCGCCGACGCCGCCGCGGAGCCCGAACGGCGGCTGGTGCTGCGCACAGCCGGCCTCGGCGGCGGCCTGGTCGCGGCTGCGCTGCTGACCGGCTGCGGCTCGTCGGGGTCATCGGGCTCGTCCGGGTCATCGGCCGGGGCCGGGTCCTCGGCGGGCGCAGCTGCGTCGGGCGGCTCGGGCGCAGGTGCTTCCACGGGCGGCTCGGCGGGCGCGGCTGCCGGCATACCGACTTCGAAGGTGCCGGTCGGCAGCGGGGTGATCGACGCCGACCTCAAGGCGGTCGTCACCCAGCCGACCGCCGGCAGCTTCAAGGCGTTCAGCAACATCTGCACCCACCAGGGGTGCCCGGTCACGCAGGTGCAGGGCGAGAAGATCATGTGCCCCTGTCACGGCAGCGAGTTCAGCATCAAGGACGGCTCGGTCCTGCAGGGTCCGGCGAGCAAGCCGCTGCCCGCCAAGACCGCGACCGTCCAGGGCAGCACGATCGTCATCTCCTGATCGAGGTGCCCTAGCCCCGTGCACAACCCGCAACGGTCGCGACCTGTGCACGCGACCTGTGCACGCCCCGGAAGCGTCGGGTGTGGGCGCCGGTTCATAAGCTGGGTGGGTGGCAGACCCGTCGACCTACCGCCCGAAGCCGGGGGAGATCCCGGTCGACCCCGGTGTCTACCGGTTCCGCGACAAGGACGGCCGGGTGATCTACGTCGGCAAGGCCAAGTCGCTGCGCAGCCGCCTGTCGTCCTACTTCCAGGACATCTCCGCGCTGCACCCGCGCACCCGCACGATGGTGCTCACCGGCGCGAGTGTCGAGTGGACCGTCGTGCGCAACGAGGTCGAGGCGTTACAGCTCGAGTATTCCTGGATCAAGGAGTACGACCCGCGCTTCAACGTCAAGTACCGCGACGACAAGTCCTATCCCTATCTCGCGGTCACGATGGGCGAGGAGTTTCCGCGCGCGCAGGTGATGCGTGGCGCAAAACGCAAGGGCACCAGGTATTTCGGGCCCTACGCGCACGCCTGGGCGATCCGCGAGACCCTCGATCAGCTGCTCCGCGTCTTCCCGGTGCGCACCTGCAGCAGCGGCGTCTTCAAGCGCGCCGGGCAGGTCGGCCGCCCCTGCCTGCTCGGCTACATCGACAAGTGCTCGGCGCCCTGCGTCGGCCGGGTGACGCCGGAGGAGCACCGAGAGATCGCGGAGGACTTCTGCGAGTTCATGGCTGGCAACACCAGCCGCTTCGTGAAGCGTCTCGAGCGCGAAATGCGTGCCGCCAGTGCGGAACTCGACTTCGAGACCGCGGCCAGGCGACGGGACGACCTGCAGGCGCTGGAGAAGGCCCTGGAGCGGTCGGCGGTCGTGCTCGGCGACGCCACCGACGCCGACGTCTTCGGCATCGACGACGACGAGCTCGAGGCCGCCGTGCAGGTCTTCCACGTCCGCGGCGGCCGGATCCGCGGGCAGCGCGGCTGGGTCGTCGACAAGCAGAGCGAGGGCGATCTCGGGGTCGCCGAGGTCGTCGAACGCCTCCTGCTGCAGGTGTATGGCGGGGAGTCCCCCGAGGGTGTGCCGCGCGAGGTGCTGGTGCCGGTCCTGCCGCCGGACGCCGAGGCGATGCAGGAGTGGCTGGCGGGTCTGCGCCGGGCCCGCGTCGAGTTGCGCGTGCCGCAGCGCGGCGACAAGCGCACGTTGATGGAGACCGTGCAGCGCAACGCGACCCAGGCGCTCGCCCGGCACAAGGTGGCCCGCGCCGGCGATCTGACGGCGCGCAGCCAAGCCCTGCAGGACCTGCAGGAGGCGCTGTCGCTCGACCAGGCGCCGCTGCGCATCGAGTGTTTCGACGTCAGCCACGTGCAGGGCACCAACGTCGTCGCGTCGATGGTCGTCTTCGAGGACGGCCTGCCCCGCAAGGGCGAATACCGGCGCTTCATCGTGCGCGGCACCCCGCAGCCGGACGGCTCGGTGCGGCTGGACGACACCGCGGCGATGGACGAGGTGCTGACCCGGCGCTTCCGGCGTTACCTGGACGAGCGTGACAATGCCGGCGACATCGAGCTCGACGACACCGGCGACAGCGACGAGACCAGCAACACTGGCGACGACGGGACCACCGTCATCGAGGAGGGCCCGGCCGTCGCCAGCGGCCCGATCGACGAAACCACCGGCAAACCCAAGCGATTCGCCTATCCGCCACAGCTCGTGGTGGTCGACGGCGGCAAGCCGCAGGTCGACGCCGCGGCCCGTGCGCTGGAGCGACTCGGCATCGACGACGTCGCGGTGGTGGGCCTGGCCAAGCGCCTCGAGGAGGTGTGGTTGCCGGACGACGACTTCCCGGTCATCCTCCCGCGCACCAGCGACGGGCTCTACCTGCTGCAACGCGTCCGGGACGAGGCGCACCGCTTCGCGATCACCTTCCACCGGCAGCGCCGGTCCAAGGCGATGACGCGTTCCGCGCTGGACGGCATACCGGGTCTCGGCGAGGTGCGCCGTAAGGCGTTGCTGCGCGAGTTCGGGTCGGTGAAGCGGCTGCGCTCGGCGACCGTCGAGCAGATCGGTGGCGTGAAGGGCATCGGTCCGGCGCTTGCCGCGACGATCCACGCGCACCTGCGAGAGGATGACGGCGCCGCACCCGCGGTCAACCTGACCACGGGCGAGGTGCTGGACGACGGGAGCACCGACGCACCCGATGTGTCGACCGACCCGACCACCAACCCGACCACCGACCCGACCACCCCGGAACAGAACCAGGAGACCACCGGATGACCGACCTCGACGAGCCGTCCGCCCGTTCGGCGGAGCTCATCGTCGTCACCGGCATGAGCGGTGCCGGACGGACCACGGCGGCCAACGTGCTGGAGGACGGCGGCTGGTACGTCATCGACAATCTGCCGCCACAGTTGCTGGTCTCGATGGCCGACCTGATCTCCCGCGACAACGAGGAGATGCCCCAGCTGGCCGCCGTCGTCGACGTGCGGTCGCGCGCGTTCTTCACCGACTTCCGCGAGGGCCTGGACCACCTGCGCGACAAGGGGTGGCGCCCGACGGTCATCTTCATGGACGCGACCGACGAGGCGCTGGTGCGGCGCTTCGAGTCGGTACGCCGGCCGCATCCGTTGCAGGGGGAGGGGCGGCTGCTCGACGGGATCCAGGAGGAGCGCGAGACGCTGCGCGACCTGCGCGCGACTGCCGACATACTCATCGACACGAGCGGCCTCAACGTCCACCAGCTGAGCGCCAAGGTGCGCGAGTTCGTCGGCGGCGACGACGGCCCGGCGCTGCGCATCGCGGTGATGTCGTTCGGGTTCAAGTACGGCATCCCGCTCGACGCCGACCTGGTCTTCGACATGCGCTTCCTGCCCAACCCGTTCTGGAACCCGCAGCTGCGCCCGCACACCGGCCAGGAGGCGGTCGTCGCCGACTACGTGCTGGCCCAGCCGGGTGCGCAGGAGTTCCTCGACCGCACCCTCGCGCTGCTCGAACCGATGACCGCGGGTTACCTGCGCGAGGGCCGCAGCTACGTCACCCTCGCGGTCGGCTGCACCGGCGGCAAGCACCGCTCGGTCGCGATGGCGGAGGCGCTGGCCTCCCGGCTCGACTCCGACTCGGTGAAGTCGCTGGTGGTGCACCGCGACCTCGGGCGGGAGTGAACGCGCGATGAGTCCGCGTCCCGCAGTCGCCGCGCTCGGCGGCGGTCACGGCCTGTTCGCGTCGTTGCAGGCGCTGCAACTGGTGACCGACAAGATCACCGCGATCGTCACGGTCGCCGACGACGGCGGCTCCAGCGGCCGCCTGCGCGAGGAGTTCGACATTCTCCCGCCCGGTGACCTGCGTATGGCGCTGGCCGCGCTCTGCGACAACTCCGAGTGGGGGCTGCAATGGCGCGACGCGCTGCAGCACCGCTTCGCCGGCGAGGGGCCGCTCGGCGGACACGCCCTGGGCAACCTGATCATCGCGTCGCTGTGGGACCTGCTCGGCGACCCCATCGCCGGCCTCGACTTCGTCGGCCGGCTGCTCGGCGCCCGCGGGCGGGTGCTGCCGATGGCCGCCGAGCCGCTGCGCATCGAGGCCAGTGTGCTCGGCGCCGACCCCGACGCACCCGACGAGGTGACCGACATCGTCGGACAGGTGGAGGTGGCGACCACCCGCGGCCGGGTGCTCGGCATACGCCTGCATCCCGACCCGCCGCTCGCCTGCCAGGAGGCGGTCGAGGCGGTCTACGACGCCGACTGGGTGATCCTCGGGCCGGGGTCGTGGTTCACCTCGGTCATGCCGCATCTGCTGGTGCCGGACCTGCGCGACGCGCTCGTGCACACCACCGCAAAGCGGTTGGTCACCCTCAACATGGTGATGAACACCGGCGAAACCGTCGGCTTCAGCGCCTCCGACCACCTCGAGGTGCTGGCCGCCCACGCGCCCGACCTGCATCTCGACGTCGTCCTCGCCGACCCGTCGGTGGTCGGCGACCACGGCGACCAGTTGCGCAGCACCGCCCAATCGCTAGGCGCGGAAGTGGTTTTCGCCGATGTCGCCGACACCGACAAGCCGGGTGCGCACGACAGCCTCCGATTGGCGGCGGCCTATCGGGATGTGGTGGAGTGAGCGGTCCACTATTCAACTGTTTGGCCGTACGATGACGGCACCGCCTGCTACAGCGAGGAATTGAATTCGTATGTCGATGACCGCAGCCGTCAAGGATGAACTGAGCCGGTATGCCGTCACCAAGACCTGCTGTCGCAAGGCCGAGGTCTCGGCCATGCTGCGGTTCGCCGGCGGCCTGCACATCATCGGCGGCCGCATCGTGATCGAGGCCGAACTCGACACCGCCGCCGCGGCCCGCCGGCTGCGGCAGGCGATCGCCGACCTCTACGGTCAAACACCCGAGGTCTTGATGATGAGCAGCGGCGGGCTGCGCAAGGGCAGCCGCTACATCGTGCGGGTGGTGCAGGACGGCGAGGCGCTGGCGCGCCAGACCGGCCTGATCGACCACCGGGGCCGCCCGGTGCGCGGCCTGCCGCCCCGGGTGGTCAACGGCGCCGTCTGCGATGCCGAGGCGGCCTGGCGCGGGGCGTTCCTCGCCCACGGCTCGCTCACCGAGCCCGGCCGGTCGTCATCGATGGAGATCACCTGCCCCGGACAGGAAGCCGCGCTGGCCCTGGTCGGCGCCGCCCGCCGGCTCGGCGTGCAGTCCAAGGCGCGCGACGTGCGCGGTGTCGACCGGGTGGTGATCCGGGACGGCGACGCGATCGGCGTGATGCTGACCCGGCTGGGCGCGACCGACGCGTTCCTCGCCTGGGAGGAGCGCCGGATGCGGCGCGAGGTGCGCGCCACCGCCAACCGCCTCGCCAACTTCGACGACGCCAACCTGCGGCGTTCGGTGCAGGCCGCGGTCGCCGCCGGGTCCCGCGTCGAGCGGGCGCTGGAGATCCTCGGCGACGAGGTGCCCGATCACCTCGCCGAGGCGGGCCGGCTCCGGCTGGAGCACAAGGAGTCCAGCCTCGAGGAGCTCGGCCAGAAGGCCGAGCCGCCGATGACCAAGGACGCCGTGGCCGGCCGCATCCGCCGCCTGCTCGCGATGGCCGACAAGCGCGCGAGTGAGCTCGGCATACCGGGCACCGACGCCAACCTGACCCAGGAGATGCTGGAGAGCTGACCTGCACCTGACCCGCCTACTGTCCGGTCGCCGGACAGCCGATCGGGCTGGTTCCGGTTACCGGCAAGTCATCCTCTAGGGTCGAGGCGTCGATCCACTCCAGAGTTCGACCCAGAGTTCACACCAGAGCTCAACCCCAGAGCTCAACAGCTTCGTTACTGCCTCCATCGAGCCAAGTTCAAACAGAAGTTCAAACAGAAAGGGATGGGTCCCGAAGATGACCGTCCGCGTGGGAATCAACGGCTTCGGCCGCATCGGCCGCAACTTCTTCCGAGCCGTCGTGGCCTCCGGCGCCGACATCGAGATCGTCGGTGTCAACGACCTGACCGACAACGAGTCGCTCGCGATGCTGCTGAAGTACGACTCGATCCTGGGCCGTTTCCCGGGTGAGGTCAGCGCGACCGAGACCGAGATCACCGCCGGCGACAAGACGTTCAAGGCGTTCGCCGAGCGCGACCCGAGCAACCTGCCGTGGGGTGAGCTGGGCGCCGACATCGTGGTGGAGTCGACCGGCATCTTCACCGACGCCGAGAAGGCCAAGGTGCACCTGGACCAGGGCGCCAAGAAGGTCATCATCTCGGCGCCGGCCAAGAACGAGGACATCACGATCGTGATGGGCGTCAACGACGGCGACTACGACCCGGCCAAGCACAACATCATCTCCAACGCCTCCTGCACCACCAACTGCCTCGGCCCGATGGCGAAGGCGCTGAACGACGAGTTCGGCATCGTCAAGGGTCTGATGACCACGGTGCACGCCTACACCCAGGACCAGAACCTGCAGGACGGCCCGCACAAGGACCCGCGCCGCGCCCGCGCCGCCGCGCTCAACATCGTGCCGACCTCCACCGGCGCCGCGAAGGCCATCGGCCTGGTGCTGCCCGAGCTGAAGGGCAAGCTCGACGGTTACGCGCTGCGCGTGCCGACCCCGACCGGCTCGGCCACCGACCTCACCTTCGAGGCCGGCCGGGAGACCACGGTCGAGGAGGTCAACGCCGCGGTGAAGAAGGCCGCCGACGGCAAGATCCTGCGCTACACCGAGGACCCGATCGTCTCCACCGACATCGTCACCGACCCGGCGTCCTGCATCTTCGACTCCGGCCTGACCAAGGTGATCGGCAACCAGGTCAAGGTCGTCGGCTGGTACGACAACGAGTGGGGCTACTCCAACCGCCTCGCCGACCTCGTCGGACTCGTCGGCAAGGACCTCTGAGACCGATGCGCACCATCGACGACCTGGGCAAGCTCCAGGGCAAGACCGTGCTGCTGCGCAGCGACCTCAACGTGCCGTTGGACGACGCGGGCGCGATCACCGACGACGGTCGGGTCCGCGCCTCCGTGCCGACGATCCAGCGGTTGCGCGACGCCGGCGCCCGGGTCGTCGTGTGTGCGCACCTCGGCCGTCCGAAGGGCGTGCCGGAGGAGAAGTATTCGCTGCGTCCGGTTGCCGACCGGCTCGCCGAACTCCTCGGCACCCCAGTGCTTTTCGCCACCGACACGGTGGGGGAGTCGGCCAACGAGACCGTCGACCGGCTGAACGACGGTGACGTCGCGGTGCTGGAGAACCTCCGCTTCAACCCGGGGGAGACCAGCAAGGACGACGCCGAGCGCGCTGCCTTCGCCGACCAGCTGTCGCACCTCGCCGACGTCTACGTGTCCGACGGCTTCGGCGTCGTGCACCGCAAGCAGGCCAGCGTCTACGACATCGCCGAGCGTCTGCCCCAGGCGGCCGGCGGCCTGGTCGAGACCGAGGTCGGCGTGCTGCGGCAGCTCACCGAGAAGCCGCAGCGGCCGTATGCCGTGGTGCTCGGCGGCGCCAAGGTGAGCGACAAGCTCGGCGTCATCGAGGCGCTGCTCGGCAAGGCCGACCTGCTGCTCATCGGCGGCGGCATGGTCTTCACCTTCCTCGCCGCACAGGGCCACGAGGTCGGCAAGAGCCTGCTCGAGGAGGACCAGGTCGCCCGGGTGCGCGGCTACCTGGCCGACGCGGAGAACCGCGGCGTGCAGATCGTGCTGCCGACCGACATCGTCGCCGCGACCGAGTTCTCGGCCGACGCCGACCACGAGGTCGTCGCCGCCGACGCGATCCCCGCCGACCGGATGGGGCTCGACATCGGCCCCGAGTCGGCCGCCGCGTTCGCGCAGGCCATCGGCACCGCCAAGACGGTCTTCTGGAACGGCCCGATGGGCGCCTTCGAGATGCAGCCGTATGCCGCGGGGACCCAGGCCGTCGCGCAGGCCCTCGCCGACGTGACCGCGAAGGGCGCGACCACGGTCGTCGGCGGTGGCGACTCGGCAGCCGCCGTGCGGCAGCTGGGCTTCTCCGACGACGCCTTCAGCCACATCTCGACCGGTGGCGGCGCCAGCCTGGAGTTCCTCGAGGGCAAGACCCTCCCCGGCCTGGAGGTGCTGGAGTCCTGATGGCGAAGGAGACGAAGGCCGGCCGCACCCCGCTGATCGCCGGCAACTGGAAGATGAACCTGGACCACCAGCAGGCCACCGTGCTGGTGCAGAAACTCGACTGGACGCTGCGGGACAAGAAGCACGACCACGACGAGACCGAGGTGGCGGTGCTCCCGCCATACACCGACATCCGGTCGGTGCAGACGCTGATCGACGGCGACCGGCTCAAGCTGAAGTTCGGGGCGCAGGACCTGTCGCCGCACGACTCCGGCGCCTACACCGGTGACATCTCCGGTGCGTTCCTCGCCAAACTCGGCTGCACGTATGTCGTGGTGGGGCACAGTGAGCGCCGCACCATCCACGGTGAGACCGACGAGACCGTGAACGCCAAGGTCAAGGCCGCGTTCCGGCACGACCTGGTCCCGATCCTGTGCGTCGGCGAGCCGCTCGAGGTGCGGCAGGCGGGGGAGCAGATCCCCTACATCGTCGGTCAGTTGACGGCCGACCTGGCGGGAGTGCCGGCCAAGGATGTCGCGAAGCTCGTCGTCGCCTACGAACCGATCTGGGCGATCGGCACCGGTGAGGTCGCCACCCCGGACGACGCGCAAGAGGCCTGCGCCGCGCTGCGCGACACGATCGCCGAGCTCTACTCCGGTGACGTCGCCGACCAGGTGCGCTTCCTCTACGGCGGGTCGGTGAAGTCCGGCAACGTCGCCTCGATCATGGCCAAGGACGACGTCGACGGTGCCCTCGTGGGCGGTGCGTCGCTGGATGCTGGTGAGTTCGCGGCCATCTGCCGGTACAAGGCGCACCAGGGGATGGTCGGCTGACGCGCCGGCCGGCGCACGTCGTCAGGCTGGTCGGCCGACGTTGGCGGGATGGTCGGCCGGCGTTGTCGGGGCGGTCGCCATGCGACGTGTAATCTTGTCCGAGGCGCGGAAGCGCCATACGCATGCAATCAACCGAAGGTGAGTCTCCAGCGTGGACGTGCTGCGCATCGCTTTGCAGGCACTGGTCGTCCTCAGCGGCCTGTTCCTGGTGCTGCTGATCCTGATGCACAAGGGCAAGGGCGGGGGCCTGTCCGACATGTTCGGCGGCGGCGTGAGCAGCAACCTCGGCGGCTCCTCGATCGCCGAGCGCAACCTCAACCGGTTGACCATCATCGCGAGCCTGATCTGGTTCGCCGCCATCGTGGGTCTCGGCCTGGTCGCGCGCTTCGCGTGACCGTCACACCCCCGACAACTCGACGCGTTTAGGAGCAATTGTGGCCGGAGGCAATGCAATTCGCGGGAGCCGGGTGGGCGCCGGTCCCATGGGCGAGGCCGAGCGTGGTGACGCCGCGCCACGCGTCGTCGTCTCCTACTGGTGCTCCAACGGGCACGAGACCCGGCCGAGCTTCGCGCAGGAGCCGGGCCTGTCGGTGCCGGAGACGTGGGACTGCCCGCGGTGCGGGTTCCCGGCCGGTCAGGACCAGGAGAACCCGCCCGCGCCGCCGAAGGCAGAGCCCTACAAGACGCACCTGGCGTATGTGAAGGAGCGGCGCAGCGACGAGGAGGGTGCGGTCATCCTCGACGAGGCGCTCGACACCCTGCGCCAGCGCGGCCTGATCAAGTAGCCACAACGTAACGATCCAGTGGCGGGTTTCCGCTCTCTTGCGTGATCGCTCAGGTGGTGGCGTCCGCCGCCGCCTCCAAGGCCGCCACGTCGATCTTGCGCATCTGATACATGGCCTGGAGTGCGCGCTCTGCGCGCGCCGGGTCGGGGTCGGCCAGCAGCTCCGGCAGCCGGGTCGGGATGACCTGCCACCAGACACCGAAGCGGTCCTGCACCCAGGCGCAGTTGCTCTCGGTGCCGCCGTCGCCGAGCGCGGCCCACAACCGGTCGACCTCCTGCTGGTCGGCGCAGGGGACCTGGAACGAGATCGACTCGTTGAATTTCCGGGCGTGCATCGGGCCGCCGTTGAGCCCGAGGAATGGCTGGCCCATTACCGTGAATTCGACTGTCATCGGTGATGATTGGCCGATCTTGGAGTTGGGGAACAGGCCGGTGTAGAACTCGGCTGCTGCCTGCGCGTCATCGTCGAACCACAGGCAGGTGGTGAGGGTGTTGGCGTCCATCAGATGGCTCCTTGGGTGAGTAGGTTGTCGAGCTTTGCGTAACCGTCGTTGATGCCGACCTCCATGCCGCTGGCCAGCCAGCCGTCGCGGGCCTCGAAGGAGTCGACCAGTGACTGGGCGTGCAGCCGGGTGCGGCCGTTGCCGAGGTCCTCGAAGGTGAGGGTCTGCAGCGAGACGCCCTCCGGCATACCCTCCCAGGTGAAGGTCTGCACGACACGGTCGTCACTGACCTCGTGGAAGCTGCCGTGGAAGCCGAACTCCTCGCCGCCGCGCAGGTTGAGAAAGCGCCAGCTGCCGCCGGTGCGCGCGTCCCAGTAGTCGATCTCGGTGGTCATGTCGTCCGGGCCGACCCACCGGGCGTAGAGCTCCGGGTCGGTGTGTGCGCGCAACAGCTGCGCGGGAGTTGCCTTGAAATCACGGGTGATCCGGATGATCGGCAGCTTCGGGTCCGCCTCGATGACCGCCTCCGTGATGTCGGCGGCATCGGTGGCGTCGGTGGTGCTCATGATGCGTGTCCTTTCCTGGTGGTGTCGGTGTGCGTGTCGTTGCTGTGTGCGTCTGTGCTGCCAGAGTCTGTGCTGTCAGAGTCTTTGCTGTCAGGGTCGTTGCTGTCGGTGTCGTTGAGCGCGTCGAGCACGGCGTCCAGGCGCCGGTAGCGCAGCTCGGCGCGTTGCTGGTATCGCTCGATCCACGCGGTCATCAGGTCGAAGACCTCCGCCTCCAGATGCACCGGCCGGCGCTGGGCATCGCGGCTGCGGGTGACCAGGCCGGCGTCCTCGAGGACCTTCAGGTGCTTGGAGACCGCCTGGATGCTGACGTCGTAGGGCGCGGCGAGTTCGCTGACGGTGGCATCGGCCTCGGTGAGCCTCGCGACCATGTCGCGGCGCGTCGGGTCGGCCAGCGCGGCGAAGACCAGGGACAGTTCGTCCATCGGTGCCACCTCCGGTATTCAATCGATTGGTTGAATACCGGAACCGTAGTACGCGGCTCACGCATGTTCAACCCGTTGGTTGAATGAAGTGGGCGCCCCGTAGGGGTTGCCGGCGGTGCGGCGCGGAACATGTGGTCTCCTTCGTGCCGACGATGGGTGTCACCCCTACCGACCTGCGCGGGAGCGGAGAATCATCGGTCGGGCGCGGTCCCGCCGCGAAAAAGCGGTCGACGGGTGTCCGGCCGCCCGGCTAGCGTGCGATTCGACCTAGGAGACACGCATGGCACTCACGCGGCGATTTCGTTGCCCTCGGCCGGTTCTCGGCCGCGGGCTCGTCGCGTCGCGCGGCTGAGACCGGGGCGGCCGGCCGAGGGAGATCGTTCATTCCCCTCACTGCCGGAAGGATTTGCCATGTCCACCTGTCTCAGCACCACCCAGTTGATCGACGCGCTCCTGATCCGGGACCTGACCGACCCGGGGCAGGGGCCGCACGCGATGCAGCAACTGCTCGGTGCGCTCGTCGAGAGCGTGCGCGAGTTGGCGCGATGTCCCGTCATACAGCTGCGGGAGAGTGCGCTCGTCTCGACCGCCGCGAACTATGACGCGCTCGGTTACGCGCCGTCGGATATCACTCGTAGTGAACGATATTCACGTTATGTGAGCTCGTCGGTGATGCTCCGCAGTCACACCAGCGCGATGCTGCCGCCGGCGCTTGCCCGGCACTTGGAGCGTGGTGGTCCGGCGGATGCGCTGTATGCCGCGGCCGGTCTTGCCTATCGGCGGGATGCGATCGACCGCACGCACACCGGGGAGCCGCACCAACTCGACCTGTGGCGGGTGACGCGGTCACCGGTGCACCGGGACGACCTGGTCGCGACGCTCGGTGCCGTGGCCGGGGTTGCGTTGCCGGGTTGCGAGTGGCGCGTGGTCGATTCGCCGCACAGTTACACCGAAGGTGGGCTGCAGCTCGACGTTCGGCGGACGGATGCGTCGGGTGGAGGGCCGGGTGCAGGTCAGGGGGAGTGGCTGGAACTTGCGGAGGGCGGTCTGATCGCACCCTGGTTGCTTCGGCGCGCGGGACTTTCGCCTGCGGAGTGGGCCGGTGTCGCGGTCGGAATCGGGCTCGATCGGGCGCTGATGTTGCGCAAGTCGATCGGCGACATCCGGTTGCTGCGCGCCACCGACCCGCGGATTGCGAGGCAGATGCTGGATCTGTCCACGTATCAACCGGTTTCGGCTATGCCTGCGGTGCGCCGGGATCTGTCGCTGGTGCTGTCGAGCGGGTCGGACGAGGAGCTGCTCGGGGACCGGGTGCGTGCTGCGCTTGGTGACCGCGCGCCCGAGCTCGAGTCGGTGCAGTTGCTGTCGAGGACTGCGTATGCGGACCTGCCGGAGCCGGCACGCGCGCGGCTCGGTCTCCGGCCGAACCAGGTGAATGCGTTGGTGCGCCTGGTCATCCGTCCCCTCGACAGAACGCTGACCGCTGCCGAGGCGAACGCGCTCCGGAACGACGTCTATCTGGCCCTGCACGACGGTGAGGTGGTGGAGTTGGCGTGACCCCGGCGTGCTGTTCGAGTAGCCCGAGCCGCTTCCCGTGCGCTGATCGAGTAGGTCGAGCCCTCCTCATGCTGGTCGAGCAGCCCGAACCCGCCCCGAGTGCTGATCGAGTAGGCCGAGCCGCTAGGCGAGGCCGTATCGAGATCAGCAGTCCTCAGTCGGCGGGTCGAGTGGTGTAGGTGTGCCAGGCGGGGCTGGTCCAGCTGCACACGCCATCAGTTGTCATGGACACAGTCCAACCGGCTTCGTGTTTGGCGCGGTGGTGGTGCCGGCACAGGCACTGCAGGTTGTGGGCTGCGGTCGGACCGTCCGGATACGGGGTGACGTGGTCGAGGTCGGTGAGTTTTGCGGGTCGGGTGCAGCCGGGGAACCGGCAGTGCTGGTCACGGGCCCGCACGAACCGCGCCAACCCGGCGCCGGGTGTGTACGAGTGGCAGCTGGTTTCGGCGACGATCCCGGTCTCGGCATCCACGAGGGCGCGGGTGAGCTTCACCCCGAGGAGACGGGTGAGTTCACGGATCACGGTGGCGGGGATGACACCGACACCCGGGACCTGGACATCGCCGAGTCGGTAACGCACCGGGTCCACGGTGGGCGCGGGAAGTCTGTGGGGAAGACACGCTCGATCACCGGCTCGCCGGGTATCAGTGAGATCAGTGGTGCGTACGGGACCCGCCGATGGCGCTGGGTCAGGCGGTGGCCGGGTGCCAGTGCCTAGCGTGGCTTCGAGCAACATCGCTTGGAGTTGGCGTTCCGCCTCACTGATCGGTCGGTAGCCGCCGAGATCGAGGACCCTCCGGTTGACCGGGAGGATGACCTTCGGCGGACCGGGCGGTCGCACCTTCGACATCCACGCGCCGACGACCCCGGGCGCCGCGCCGTTCGCTGCTGCTGCGTCGTCAATGATGCTCAGTCGGTCCAGCACACCAACCCCACCGCCCGTGCCCGTGCCGTTTGCGTCGCTCGCGCTCGTCGCGTCGCCCGTGCCGGTCGCGTCACTCGTGCCCGTGGCATCGTGCGAGCCGGGCGCTTCGGTCCCGCTCACGCCGGTGCCGGTCCCCGGGCTCGCGTTGGTGGACGGCGCGGTGTCCGGGTGGAACGGGACGTGCAAGACGAGCTCGGTCGTCACTTGCGCGTTCGACAGGAGCATGTCCGTCAGGGCGTCGACGCGGCATTCGCCGAGGCTCTTGCTGGTGGTGGTCGAGTCGTGGAGCAGGCGGGCGTGGGCGTTGACTGCGGCCATCAGCTTCGCCGCGTCCAACGACGGCAGGACGGCGGTGAGCATGGACATGCCCGGCTCCCAGTGCGGTTCGACGGTCACGTTGGTGCAGTCGCGCCGCCGCGCCGCGGACGCCTGATCGGACGCGACCGGCGCGTGCTGCACCAACAAGCGCTGCGCGCGCCGGCGCAGCTTCGTCGAAGTGGATGCCTCCGGGTCACTGGCCAGGATCTCGGCCTCGACGATCGCGGCGAGGTCGGCCGGACATTCAGGCGCCTCGGGTGACTCAGGTGCCTCGACACTGTCGGGTGCTCCGGGTGTGTCGGTTGCGGGGATTGCGTCGGCGAGGGCGTCGCTGACCGCGACCACCTTCCGCGACTCCAGTTCGCCGGTCCCGGCGTGGTGGAGCAGCTGCGGCGTGTAGCGCACGCTCTCGACCGCTTGGGTCAGTCGCAGGCTGGTTTGCCGATCGGTCCACCCCAACCGGGCACCCACCTCCAACGGCGTCCACGTGTCCGGGCTTTCCGGGTGCTTGTCGAACTCACGCTGCGCCAGCTGCTCCAGCCGCAGCGTTTGGGTGGCCCAGGCGGAGTTCTGCACCCGCTGCGTCGCGAGCACCTGGTCGAGGAGCTCGTCATCTGAGAGGTCCGACCCGTCGCCTCGTGCGCTGGTGGTGTCGTCGCGGGTCTTGTCGAACGCGGCGCGCAGCAGCGTCTGTGCCGTCTCCAACACTTCGGTCGTGGTGGCAGCGGCGATCACCTGATCGGTGAGTGCGTGCTGCAGGTTCGACATACCGAAACCATACATCTGTTCGAATCACATGGGAAGGGTCCGGCGCGACGAATCCGATGTGTTTCCAGTGTGATTCGTGGGATTCGGCAGACTTGTCAGTGGCCGGTGGGATGGTGTTGCGTGGCGGAATGGGAGGTGCGGCGCACGCTCGTGAAATCGTCCGGCGTTCCTGGAATGAAGGGCGCCGGATGACCAGCTTCCTCGATGTACTCGAACACCGACCCGTCCGGGTGTCGCGCGATCAACCGGCGACCGTTGGGGCCGGCTGTCGGGCCCTCGATGATCGCACCGTCGTAGGAGGCGAGATCGCGGATGACCGGCGCGAGAGAGTGCACCAGAACAGTGGCGGTCCGATCGCCGTAAACCGAAGCGTCGCCGGCGAGCAGCAGGAAGTTGCCGACCCACGCCAGCTCGACGTCCTGAAACGAGAACCGTTGTGCCGCAACGCCGGTCAGCGATGTGTAGAAGTCGACCGCGCCGTCCAGATCATCGACGAACACTCGGGCGAGCACGCCGACCACGTTGCTGCCGCTCACGCCGTCCCTCGCAGGTCGAGCGTCATGAAGGTGCTATGCACATCCACCGTGTATGACGCAAACGGCTCGCACTCGGCGAACCCGCGCCGGCGATAGAGCGCCCGGGCCGGGGCGAAGTAGTCCGCGCTGCCGGTCTCCAGGGACACCCGCGTCACCTCTCGCGAGCGAGCGTCGCTCAGGGCGTGATCGAGCAGTAGTGCACCGATCCCTCGCCCGCGCCGGGCGGGGTCGGTGCGCATGCTCTTCAGCTCCTCGTGTCCGGTGTCAACCGGAGCGAGAGCGACTGTGCCGACAAGAGATTCACCGTCATACGCGGTCCAGAGCCGCACGCCCGGGGCGCGCAGTGCGTCGATGTCGAGGGCGTGCCGGCTCTCCGGTGGCGAGGTGGGTGCCAGCTCGGCGAGGTGCGCGCTCAGGAACCCCACGAGCTGCGGGTCGGCGAAGTCAGCTCGCCGAACCGTCGCCATCGTCCAGTTTCGACGCGGCATCCGCGTCAACCCACCAGATCGTCGAATCCGTGCCGTGCACACCGCTCGCCGGCACATCCCACCGGTCCGCGCCGGGCGCCAGGGCGGCGGCCACGGCATCGGCCTTCTCGGCGCCGGCGACCATCAGCCACACCTGGCGGCTGCGGTTGAGGGCCTCGAAGGTGAGCGACACCCGATCCGGCGGCGGCTTGGGGGAGTCGTGCACGGCGACCGCGATGGCGCCCTCGGTTCGCTGTGCCGGATGATGCGGGAAGAGGGACGCGACGTGCCCGTCCGGCCCGACGCCCAGCATCACGACATCGAACATCCCGTCACCCTCGGTGCCCCGGATCGTCTCGGCGTACTCGCGCGCGCTGGTCTCGGCGTCGGGCGCCTGGTCGGAGGAGGCCACCCGGTGCACGTTCTCCGGGGGCACCGGCAGCGCGTCGAGCGCGGCCTTGTCCGCCTCGACGTCATTGCGGTCGGCCGAGCCCGACGGCACGAATCGCTCGTCGCCCCAATAGAAGTGGACCTTCGACCAGTCGATGCCGGACGCCGACGGCAGATCCTGGAGCGACAGGCCACCCATCGAACCACCCGTGAGTACGACGTGCGCGACGCCGCGATCACGTTGTGCCGCAACGATTTCCGACACCAGCGCCGACGCGATCGCCGCGCCGAGCTCATCCTTGGTCGCGCGCCGCTCGACGGTCATCGGGTCGCCTTCTTGGCTGCGCCCTTCGACGCGGCCTTCTTGCCGGTCACCTTTGTGGCGGTCGCCTTCTTGCTGGCTGACTTCGAAGCCGGCGCCTTCGCGGCCGCCTTCCCCGCCGCGGCCTTCCGGGTCGCGGCCGCCTTCCGCGTCGCCGCAGCCTTCGCAGCCGTCTTCTTCGCCTTCCGGCGACGCGACTCGGCCGGGGCCCCCTTCGGCAGCGGCATCTCCTCGAGCTGCTTCACCGTCAGATCCGGGCCGTCCGTGGTCCGCTTGCGGGCGGCGCGGGCCGCCTTCTGCGGCGACGGTGCATCGCCGGAGGCGACCGCTTTGCTGGCTGTCACGCTGACGTTGGACACCATCGGCAGACCGCGCACCAGCGCATCGCGGTAGAGATCGTCCTCGCCGAGCCGGCCGAGCTCCTCGGCCAACGACTCCGCCGTGCCGGGACGCGTCAGGTCCAGCCGCCGGATCGGCTGTCCCGGCTGGCTGAGCGTCGCCGTACGGCGATCCGGCCGCACCAGGTCGATCGGCCCGGAGGCGCGCTCCATGCGCACGCTGACCAGACCGGTGCCAGGACGCGAACGCGCCCGCCGCACAGGGCATTTCAGGCGTACGGCGAGCCACCCGGCAACCAGATCGCTGCTCGCCGAGTCGGATGCCCCGGTCACCGTCACCGAGGTGACCGGCTCGTAGGGCGGCAGGTCGAGAGCCGTCGCGAGCAGCCCGCGCCACCGCGTGCTGCGCGACCAGGCCATGTCGGTGTCGCCCGGTGCGTAGTCGGCACGCCTGCGCTGCAACGCTTTTCGCGGATCCTTCGCGAGCGACGCATCGGTGATGCGCCGGCTCGCGAGCTTGCCGATGGGGGAGGACGCCACGTCGTTCGCGGCGCCGGGCCACCAGGCGACCACGGGCGTGTCCGCCGCCAGCAGCGGCGTCACCACACTCGCGCCGTGCTTCGACAACTCCCCGTGCAGGCGGAGTATGACGATCTCGCTCACGCCCGCCTCGCCGCCGACGCGGACCTGGGCGTCCATCCGGCTCTTGCCGCGCGGGTTGCCGGTGACCACCGCGATGATCCGGCTGGGGTGCTGACGGCTGGCGTGGGTCGCGGCCTCGAGCGCGTCGTCCGCGCCCTCCTCGTCGGTGACGATGATCAGCGTCATCACCCGGCCGAGGGCGACCGCACCGCTCTCGTCGCGCAACCGGACGAGCTGCTTGCTGACGTCCTTGGTCGTGGTGCTGGGAAGATCCACAATCACGGCAGTCGCCATTCCCTTCCGTCGCGTTCCATCAGCCGGTCGGCGCTGGCCGGACCCCAGGTGCCGGCCTCGTAACCCTCCGGCTTGCCCTTGCGTGCCCAGTAGCGCTCCACCGGGTCGAGGATCTGCCAGGACAGTTCGACCTCTTCGTGGCGCGGGAAGAGCGGCGGGTCGCCGAGCAGCACGTCGAGGATGAGCCGCTCGTACGCCTCAGGACTCGACTCATTGAAGGCGGTGCCGTAGCCGAAGTCCATCGTCACGTCGCGCACCTCCATCGAGGCCCCGGGCACCTTCGACCCGAACCGGATGGTGGTGCCCTCGTCGGGCTGGACCCGGATCACGATCGCGTTCTGCCCGAGCTCCTCGGTCGCGGTGTCGGTGAACGGCAACGCAGGGGCCCGCTTGAAGATCACCGCGATCTCGGTGACCCGCTTGCCGAGCCGCTTCCCGGTGCGCAGGTAGAACGGCACGCCCGCCCACCGGCGGTTGTGCACGTCGAGCTTCAGCGCGGCATACGTCTCGGTCGTCGACTTGGGGTCGATGCCGTCTTCCTGCAGGTAGCCCTTGACCTTCTCGCTGCCCTGCCAGCCGGCGGTGTACTGCCCGCGAGCGGTCGCCGTCGACAGGTCCTTCGGCAGCCGGACCGCCGACAGCACCTTCTCTTTCTCGGCCCGAAGCTCGTCTGCCGAAAAGGAATTCGGCTGCTCCATGGCAGTCAGCGCGAGCAGCTGCAGCAGGTGGTTCTGTATGACGTCGCGCGCCGCGCCGATGCCGTCGTAGTAGCCGGCGCGGCCCGCGATGCCGATGTCCTCGGCCATCCTGATCTGCACGTGGTCGACGTAGTTGGCATTCCAGACCGGGTCGAACAACTGGTTGGCGAAGCGCAGCGCCAGCAGGTTCTGGACGGTCTCCTTGCCGAGGTAGTGGTCGATGCGGAAGACCGCGTCGGCGGGGAAGACCCGCTCGACGGTCTTGTTGAGCTCCCGCGCGCTGGCCAGGTCGTGACCGAACGGCTTCTCGATGACCACCCGCTTCCAGGACCCCGGCCGCGGTGTCGACAGGCCGGAGCGCTCCAGCTGGGAGGTCACGGTGGAGAAGGCGCTGGGCGGGATCGACAGGTAGAACGCGGTGTTGCCACCGGTGCCGCGCTGCTCGTCGAGCTCCTGCAACTGCCGCGCCAGCTCGTCGAACGCCTCGTCGTCGTCGAACGAACCGTGCACGAAGCGCAGCCCCTCCTCGAGGCCCCGCCACACCTCCTCCCGGAAGGGAGTGCGCGCGCCGGCGCGCACGGCGTCATACACGATCTTGGTGAAGTCCTGGTCGTCCCAGTCACGCCGGGCGAAACCGACGAGTGAGAAGCCCGGCGGGAGCAGCCCGCGGTTGGACAGGTCGTAGATGGCGGGGAGCAACTTCTTGCGGGCCAGGTCGCCGGTGACGCCGAACATCACCAGAGCGCAGGGTCCCGCGATCTGCGGGAGCCGACGGTCGTCGGCGTCCCGCAGCGGGTTGTTGCCCCTCGCTACGCGAGCGGGGCTCATGAACCGGTTACCTCCGCAATGGCTTGCTGCAGTTGGGCGATGCCTGCGTCGTGGTCGGTCAGGTGCAGCCGCAGCACCGGCCGGCCGTGGTCGGCGAGCACCTTGGCGTCACCGCCGGCCTGCGAGGCGATGAAGTCGCCGAAGGTGAACTCCCGGCCCGGGATCGACAGGTCCTCGGCCGGCGCCGTGGTGATCTGCAGGTAGATGCCGTCCGCCGGACCGCCCTTGTGGTACTGCCCGGTCGAGTGCAGGAAGCGCGGGCCGAAGCCGAAGGTGACCGGCCGATTCAGCTTGCGCGCCAACGGAATCCGCACGTCGGCGAGCGACTGGTCGGCGATGCGGTCGACATAGGCCATCACCGCGAGGTAGCCACTGGCCGGCAGCTGCGCGAGCAGCGCCTTGAGGGCCTCCGGCACGGTCGACGCGCCGTCGAGAAAGTCGGGTCCGGCCGTGCGCACCTCGACCGCACCGTCGGTGAACGCCGGGGCGTCGGCCGAGCCGGTGCCCTTGCCGAGCAGCTCGCGAGCCGCCGCCTTGGCGCTCTCCACGTCGGGCTGGTCGAACGGGTTGATGCCGATCAACCGGCCGGCCGCGGCGACCGCGGCCTCCCACAGCAGGAACGCGGCGCCGAGGGTGCCGCCCACGTCGACGGTCGCGATGCCCTGCGGCTGCGAGTCGTCGTCGGTGGCGACCAGGCGCACCCAGAGCTCGTCGTCGAGCTGGTCGCCGGTGGGGGAGTCGCCGACGACGACCGGGAGCAGGCCCTTGCCGTCCTTGCCGGTGCTCTCGGCGATCAGCTGCTCGGCCCAGTCACCGAAGCCGACGGCCTTGGTGCCGGCGTCGATCAGCACGACCTTGTCGCGCAGCGGCTTGGTGCCGCCGAGCGCAGCGCCGAGCTGCAGCCCCGGGTTGCCCTCGTCATCGGCGGCGAGGATCGGCGTCGCAGCCGCGGCCTCGTCGAGCAGTTGCCCGACGTCGGCGCCGGCCAGGCCGCTCGGCACCAGGCCGAAGGCGGTCAGCGCCGAATAGCGGCCACCGACCGCGGGGTCGGCGTTGATGACGGTGTAGCCGGCCCCCCGGGACTCCTTGTCGAGCGGGCTGCCGGGGTCGGTCACGACCACGATGCGCTCGGCCGGGTCGATGCCGGCGTCCTTGAACGCGGCTTCGTACGCCCGGCGCTGCGAGTCGGTCTCGACCGTCGAACCCGACTTGGAGGAGACCACCACGACCGTCTGCTCGAGCCGGTCGTCGAGCGCGGCGCGCACCATGTCGGGCTGCGAGGAGTCCAGCACGGTGATCGGCACCCCGGCGGTCGCGCAGATCACCTCGGGCGCGAGCGACGAGCCGCCCATGCCGCAGAGCACGACGTGGTCGACGCCCTTGTCGGTGAGTTTGCTGCGCAGCGAGGCGATTTCGTCGAGCAACGGACGCGACGACGACGCGAGGCCGACCCAGGAGAGCCGCTTGCTCGACTCGTCCTCCGCGGCCGGGCCCCAGAGCGTCGGGTCCTGCGCGAAGAGCTTGCTGGCGAACTTGTCCGACACCAGTCCGGGCACGTTGGTCGCGATCGCGTCGGCCGCCGAGCCGACCGCGCTGACGGTGAGCTCTGCCTGCGACTCTTCGCTCACTTCTCAGCCGCCTTCTTCAGCTCCGAGTCGACCGAGCCGAGCAGCTCCGCCCAGGACTTGTCGAACTTGTCGACACCCTCGTTCTCGAGCACCTCGACCACGTCGGCGTAGCTCACCCCGAGCTTCTCCAGGTCGTCGAGCACCTTCGCCGCGTCGGCGTAGTGGCCGGTCACCTGGTCGCCCTTGACGGCGCCGTGGTCGGCGACCGCGTCGAGGGTCTTGGGCGGCATGGTGTTGACGGTGTCCTTGACCGCGAGGTCCACGACATACAACGTGTCCGGGTATGCCGGGTCCTTCACGCCGGTCGAGGCCCACAGCGGACGCTGCACGTGCGCACCGTCGTCGGCGAGCGTCTGCCAGCGCGGGGTCGAGAAGACCTCCTCGAACGCCTGGTAGGCCAGCCGCGCATTGGCGACCCCCGCCTTGCCCTTGAGCGCCTTGGCCTCCTCCGAGCCGATCTCGTCCAGCCGCTTGTCGATCTCGGTGTCGACCCGCGACACGAAGAACGAGGCCACCGACCGGATCTTGCTCAGGTCGTGGCCGTTCTCCTTGGCCTGCTCCAGACCGGTGAGGTAGGCGTTCATGACCTCGCGGTAGCGCTCCAGCGAGAAGATCAGCGTCACGTTGACGCTGATGCCCGCGGCGAGTGTCTTGACGATCGCCGGGATACCCTCCAGCGTCGCGGGGATCTTGATCATCGTGTTCGGCTGGTCGACCTTGGCCCACAGCTTCTCGGCCATCTCGGCGGTCGCGTCGGCGTCGCGCGCGATCCCCGGGTCAACCTCGATCGACACCCGGCCGTCCTGGCCGTCGGTGGCGTCGTAGACCGGCTTCAGCAGCTCCGCGGCGTTGTGCACGTCCTGGGTGGTGATCTCGAAGACCGCCTCGTCGACGGTCGCACCCTTGGCGGCCAGCTGCGCCACCTGCTCGTTGTATGCCGAACCGTCCGACAGCGCGGTCGCGAAGATCGTCGGGTTGGTCGTCACCCCGACGACGTTCTTGTCGTCGACCAGCTTCTGCAGGTCGCCGCCGTTGATCAGCGGGCGGCTGAGGTCGTCCAGCCAGATGGAGACGCCGAGGTCACTCAGTGCCTGTGTGTTGTCGTTGCTCATCACGTGCCTCCTAGAAGATTGCAGAGATTGAAGTCAGCGGGTGGCGGCCTGGATGGACTCCTCGGCTGCGGAGACCACGTGCTCCGGCGTGAAGCCGAACTTCTCCATCAGCACCGAGCCGGCCGCGCTGGCACCGAAGTGGTCGATCGACACCGTGCGGCCCGCGTCGCCGATCAGGTCGCGCCAGCCGAAGGGGCTGGCGGCCTCGACGCTCACGCGTGCCTTGACGGCGGCCGGCAGCACTTCCTCGCGGTAGGCGTCGTCCTGCTGCTCGAACCACTCACGGCACGGCATGGACACCACACGAGCCTTAACACCCTTGTCCGCCAAAGCCTTCCGGCCTTCGAGCGCGAGGCTCACCTCGGAGCCGGATGCGATCAGGATCACGTCGGGCGTGCCGTCGGTGTCGGCCAGCACGTAGGCGCCGCGGGCCACGCCGTCGGCCGACGCGAACTCCTTGCGGTCCACAATCGGCAGCGCCTGCCGGGACAGGATCAGCCCGGACGGGTTGTCGAAGTGCTCCAGGATCGTCTTCCACGCGACCGACGTCTCGTTGGCGTCCGCCGGGCGCACCACTGCCAGGCCCGGTATGGCGCGCAGCGCCGCGAGGTGCTCGATCGGCTGATGGGTCGGGCCGTCCTCGCCGAGGCCGATCGAGTCGTGCGTCCACACGAAGGTGACCGGCAGCTGCTGGATCGCGGCCAGCCGCACCGCCGGGCGCATGTAGTCGGAGAACACCAGGAAGGTGCCGCCGTAGGGCCGGGTCAGGCCCTCGAGCGCGATGCCGTTGAGCGCCATACCCATGGCGTTCTCGCGGATGCCGAAGTGCAGGGTGCGGCCGTAGGGGCCGCCCTTCCACTCGTTGGTCTGGCGGTCCTCGGGCAGGAAGCTCGGCTCGCCCTCCATCGTGGTGTTGTTGGACTCGGCGAGGTCGGCCGAGCCGCCCCACAGCTCCGGCAGCACCGGTGCCAGCGCGGTGAGGATCTTGCCCGACGCCGCACGGGTGGCGATGCCCTTCGGGTCCGGCTCCCAGGTCGGGAAGGCGCTGTCGAAGTCGTCGGGGAGCTTGTGCGCGAGCAACCGGTCGAGCAGCTTGGCGCCCTCCGGGTTGCTCTCGCGCCACTTGTCGAAGCCGGCCTGCCACTCCTTGTGCAGCTGCGCGCCGCGGTCCTTGACCTTGCGGACGTGCTGCAGCACCTCGTCGGACACCTCGAAGTTCTTCTCCGGGTCGAAGCCGAGCAGCTTCTTGGTCGCGGCGACCTCCTCGTCGCCGAGGGCGCTGCCGTGTGCCTTGCCGGTGCCCTGCTTGGTGGGGGCCGGCCAGGCGAGGATCGTGCGTAGCGCGATCAGCGACGGCTTGTCGGTGACCTTCTCGGCGGCCTCGATCGCGGCGAGCAGCTCGTCGACGTTCTCGGTGTAGGTCTTGCTGTTGCTGTCGGGTGCGTCGCCGGTGCGCCAGTCGACGGTCTGCACGTGCCAGCCGTAGGCCTCGTAACGCTTGGCGACGTCCTCGCTGAACGACACGTCGGTGTCGTCCTCGATCGAGATCTGGTTCTGGTCGTAGAAGGCGATCAGGTTGCCGAGCTGCTGCTGGCCGGCGAGCGAACCGGCCTCTCCCGACACGCCTTCCATGAGGTCACCGTCGGAGGCGATCACCCAGATGCGGTGGTCGAAGGGGCTGGTGCCGGGCGCGGCGTCCGGGTCGAACAGGCCGCGCTGGCGGCGCTGCGCCATCGCCATACCGACCGAGGAAGCGATGCCCGAGCCGAGCGGGCCGGTGGTGATGTCGACGCCGTCGGTGTGCCGGAACTCCGGGTGGCCCGGCGTCAGCGAGCCCCAGGTGCGCAGGGACTCCAGGTCCTTCAGCTCCAGGCCGTAACCGGAGAAGAACAGTTGGATGTACTGCGTCAGGCTCGAGTGCCCGGCTGACAGCACGAAGCGGTCACGGCCGATCCAGGTCGGGTCGGACGGGTCGATGCGCATGACCTTCTGGTAGAGCAGGTAGGCCAGCGGCGCGAGGCTCATCGCGGTGCCCGGGTGACCGTTGCCGACCTTCTGCACCGCGTCGGCCGCGAGGACACGGACGGTGTCGACCGCGCGCACGTCGGTCGGTGTCCAGCCGGCATTGGTGGCGATCGGCTCGGACAGGGACGCGTCGCGTCCCGTGGTGGTGGCTGAGGTGTCCTGGCTCACGACGGACTGCTCCTTCGAGGGAAGTCGGCGATGATTGACTTTTCGCCACGAGCCTAGACCCGCGGCCGGTGCCCGCGCAGGGTGGTCAATCCCGGATACCCGCCCGCTCGAAGGGGTATTCACGCGAGCTAGACTTGCCGTCGCCGTATGGCGAGACGACCTGCACCACCGCAGCGACGAAAGAGACTGAAGACACGTGACCGCGATCGAGCCGCGCCCGGCCGACGGCCGAGCCGACGCCGAACGCGGCTCTCGCCCAAAGCGCCCGATGGGCGCGGTGATTCGCGACTACGTCTCGCTCACCAAGCCCCGCATCATCGAGCTGCTGCTGGTCACGACGTTCCCGGTGATGTTCCTCGCCGACCGGGGCGTGCCGTCGCTCTGGCTGATCCTCGCCACTCTCGTCGGCGGTTCGCTCTCGGCCGGTTCGGCCAACGCCCTCAACTGCTACCTCGACCGCGACATCGACCGGTTGATGCACCGCACCGAGGGCCGGCCGCTCGCCACCGGCGCGATCAGCCCGCGGGCCGGTCTCACCTTCGGGCTGGTGCTCGGCGTCGTCTCCGTGCTGTGGCTCGGGCTGCTCGTCAACTGGCTGTCGGCGGCGCTCTCCCTGGCCGCGATCGTGCTCTACGTCGGCTTCTACACGCTGCTGCTGAAGCGTCGTACCTCGCAGAACATCGTGTGGGGCGGCGTCGCCGGGTGTATGCCGGCGCTCATCGGCTGGTCGGCGGTCACCAACTCGCTCAGCTGGTCGGCGGTCGTGCTCTTCCTGATCGTCTTCTTCTGGACGCCGCCGCACTACTGGCCGCTGTCGATGCGGTTCCGCGACGACTACGCCAGCGCCGGCGTGCCGATGCTGCCGGTGGTCGCCGAGGACGTCGCCGTCGCCCGCCAGGTCGTCATCTACAGCTGGGTCACCGTGCTCACCACGCTGGTGCTGGTGCCGGTCGCCGGCATGGGCCTGATCTACACCGCGGTCGCGCTCGTCGCCGGCGGCGTGTTCCTGCGCGAGGCGCACACGCTGCTCGCCAAGGCGCGGGCCGGCGCGTCATACGCCGAGCTGAAGCCGATGCGGCTGTTCCACTACTCGATCAGCTATCTGACGCTGGTCTTCGTCGCGGTCGCGATCGACCCGCTGGTGCACCTGACCCTGCACTGATGGGGCACTGGTCGGGCATTCCGTCCGGCGAACCTGCCGGGGACGGTGGACATTTCAGGAAGGCAGGGTAGCCTTCCCTAACGTTCCACATCGTCTCTCGAAGGTCGCCCATGTCACTCGTCGCCGAGATCCTCGCCGGCCGGCAGTTGCCGGCCGTGGAAGCCACCGCCGAAGCCGGGGCGGACGCTGCCTCGCTGGCCGGGTTGCGGGTCGGCGACGAGGCGGTCGTGACCGGGTTCGCCGCGGCCGCGCCCGCGGCCACCACCCGCCGGCTGCACGACCTCGGCTTCGCCCCCGGGGCGCCGGTCGACGTCGTCCGCAAGGCGCCGCTCGGCGACCCGGTCGTCTTCCGGGTGGCCGGCTACGAGATCGCGCTGCGCCGGGAACAGGCGAAGCTGATCCGCGTCGACGCCTGATGGGTCACCACCACGGCGGTGCGGCGGTCAAGGTCGCGAGCGGCACCGCACGGGTCGCGCTCGTCGGCAGCCCCAACTCCGGCAAGACCACCCTCTTCAACGCACTGACCGGTCTGCGCGCCAAGACCGGCAACTACCCGGGCGTCACCGTGGCGCGGTTCGAGGGGACCGTCCGCACCGCCGACGGCGAGCTGGTGCTGGAGGACCTGCCGGGCACCTACAGCCTCGACGCGATCAGCCCGGACGAGCAGATCGTCACCCAGGTGCTCGACGCGGGGGATACCACCGTCGAGACGCCCGACGCCGTGCTGGTGCTGCTCGACGCGACCACGCTGCGCCGCTCCCTCGGGCTGCTGGCCCAGGTGCTGCAGGTCGGCCTGCCGACGACCGTCGTGCTCACCTTCCGCGACGAATTGGCCCGCCGTCAGGGCAGTGTGGACGTCTCCGCGCTGCAGCGCGCACTGGGAGTGCAGGTCGTGCCGGTCGTGGCCGGTGCGCGCGACGACCTCGGTGCCCTGCGCGAGGCCCTCGGCCGCCCGGAGTCCTGGGCGTCGCCGATCGTGCCGCCGCCGGTGGACAGCACCGAGCTGCGCGAATGGGTCGACTCGGTGCTCGACGCGGCCGGTTACCGGCTGCCCGAGGCCGACCGGCGCACCGCCCGCATCGACTCGGTGCTGCTGCACCCGGTGTGGGGGACCGCGGTGTTCTTCGTCACGATGTTCCTCTTCTTCCAGGTCATCTTCACCTTCGCGGCGCCGCTGCAGGATCTGGTGCAGTCGGGCTTCGACTGGCTGGCCGGGCTCACCGCCGAGCACGTGCACGGCATCTTCGGGGCCTTCTTGTCCAACGCCCTGATCGGCGGCGTGGGCAGCGTCCTGGTCTTCCTCCCGCAGATCGTCCTGCTCTTTCTCATGATCTCCGTGCTGGAGGGCAGCGGCTACCTGTCGCGGGCGGCGTTCCTGATGGACCGCATCATGGCGCGCGCCGGGCTGGAGGGCCGGGCCTTCGTGGCGCTGTTGTCGGCGCTCGCCTGCGCCATACCGGGCATCATGGCGACACGATCGCTGCCGTCGGCGCGCGACCGGATCGCCACGATGATGGCGGCGCCGCTCATGACCTGCTCCGCGCGGCTGACCGTCTACGTCCTGCTCGTCGGGCTGCTCGTCGACCCGTCGACCCGCTTCGGGCCGGTCGGCGCGCAGGGCCTGGTGATGTTCTGCCTCTACCTCGGCGGCGCGCTCGCCGCGATGGGCACCGCCTGGCTGTTCAAGAAGTTCACCGGCCGGCACGGACCGGTGCTGCCGTTCTACATGGAGATGCCGAGCTACCGGCTGCCGCGGGCCCGCTCGGTCGCGGTCGCCGTCTGGGACGCCGCCAAGGGCTTCCTGCACAAGGTCGGCCGGATCATCCTGGTGGTGACCGTCGTGCTCTGGCTGCTGCTCAACCTGCCGGCGCGGGGCACGAGCGACTTCCGGGCCGCCGGGATCAACCCCGACGACACCGCGGCCACCTCGTCATACGTGCTGGACCACAGCTTCGCCGCCGACGCCGGCCGGGCCGTCGAGCCGGTCTTCGAGCCGCTCGGTTTCGACTGGCGCGTCAATGTCGGTGTGCTGGCGTCGCTCTCGGCGCGCGAGGTCTTCGTGGCGACGCTCGGTCAGGTCGCGGCCGCCGACAACCCCGACTCGCCCACGACCGCCCTGCAGCAGATGCAGACGTCGGACGGGCACGGGGGAGAGCGCAAACTCTTCGACGCCCCGACGACGGCCGCACTGCTCACCTTCTTCCTCTTCGCGCTGCAGTGCATGTCGACGATCGGGGTGATGCGCCGCGAGACCGGCACCTGGCGCTGGCCGGCGATCGCGTTCGGCTACATGTTCGTGCTCGCCTGGACGATGGCCTTCGTCGTGCACTCGGTCGTCGCGGCGGTCGCCTGATGGTCGCCCTGCACCCGGAGCCGGTCGCCGCCGATCCCAGGTCGGTGCGATGGGTGACCGGCGCCGACGTGACGCCCTTCGTGGGCCCCGTGCAGCACGCCGCGGAGCCTCTGGAGGCGCTGCTGCAGGACGGCACCGTGGAGTCGCTGCGCTGCGAGAGCGACGCCGTGGTCGTCCGCCTCGCCGACGGTCTCGACTGGCGTACGGCGGGAGCCTCGGTCCGGTCGAGCCTGCGTGAGGCCCTGGCCGATCCCCAGCATTGGCAGGCTGATTCGCCGGCTCAATGGGGTGACGACGCGCGCCTCGAAGCGGCCGCCCGCGAGGTGATCGACGGCCCGGCCGGCGACTACGTGCGGTCCCACGGCGGTCGCGTGTGGCTGGTGTCGGCGCGCGACGGTCTGGTCGAGGTCGGCTTCGCCGGCACCTGCTCGCACTGCCCGGCCGCCGGTTTCACCCTGCAGCACCGCATCGCAGCGGCGATCCGCGACCGGCACCCGGGCGACGTCGAGGTGGTCGCGGCCGAAGCCGAGGCGCCGCGGCGTCAGCGGTGGCTGACGCTCGGCCGTCGCTGACCCGTCTGATCGGACTGACCGGACCGACTGGACTGATCGACGCCCTGGGCGGCGGCCGTGTCCGTGACCGGACGCTCGCGCAGGCTGAGCACCGCCCACGTGGTCGCGGTGACCAGCAGGCAGGCGAGGATCATGTGGATCTCAACCAGGCCGGCCGGCACCTCCAGGAAGTACTGCGTGTAACCGACGATCCCCTGGAGCACGATCACCCCGAGCACCAGGGCCCACGCGCGCGGGGCACGGGTGTGGCGGGCCACCAGGAGCGTCGCGATCAGCGTGGCGACGACCAGACCGGTCAGCAGCATCACGGTGTCGGCGTGCAGCCAGGTGACGGTCCGCAGGTCGAACGACAGGCGAGCGGGATTTTCGGCGTCGTCACCGGAGTGCGGGCCCGACCCGGTGACCATCGTGCCGAGGAAGAGCACCACGACGAGCACCACGCCGGTCACCGCGGCCAGCCAGCGAACCTCGCGCGGCACCAACGGTTTCGGCGCGCCGTCGCCCTCCCGCGCACGCCACACCAGCCAGGCGGACGCGGCCACCAGCACCATCGAGGTGAGGAAGTGGGTGGCGACGATCGCCGGGTTGAGACCGGTGCGCACGGAGATGCCGCCGACCACGGCCTGCACCGCGATGCCGAACAACACACCCACCACCGGCGGCCACAGCCCGCGCCGGCCCGAGCCCTTGCGCTGGTCGACGATCACCGCGACGAGCAGGGCGAGCGCCACGATGCTCACCACGCTGGTCAGCGAGCGGTTGCCGAACTCGATGTACTTGTGCCACGACTGCTCCTGCTGCCTGGTCGGCGTGATGGAGCCGGGCACGCACTGCGGCCAGTCGGGACAGCCGAGACCGCTCGCCGTGAGCCGGACGAGGCCGCCGGTCGCGACGATCAGGATTTCGACGAACAGGTTGAGCCAGAACAGCCGGCGCAGCCACACCGCGAAGCCGGTGGTGCGTGCGACCGGGGGCAGGATCCCGCGGGCCGGGGCAGGGGCGTCGGACACTATTTGTCGTCCCATCGGAAGAGCTTGGCGGAGAGAGCGGTGGCGGCCAGCCCCCAGACCAGCAGCACCAGCACCGGCCGCAGCAACGACCCGTCGTGCCCGGTGAGTGCGTCGCGCAGGCCGTCGCCGAGCGCGCCGGACGGCAGCAGCCGCACGACGTCGCCGACGCCGGCCGGCATCTTGGCGGTCGGGTAGAGCAGGCCGCCGACGGCGGCGAAGATCACCCAGAGCAGGTTGGCGACCGCGAGCACCGCCTCGGCACGCAGCGTGCCGGCCAGCAGCAGCGCCACCGCCACCCAGGTCCAGGTGCCGAGCAGCATCAGCAGGGCGCCGACGAGCAGGCCGCCGAGGTGCGGTTGCCAGCTGAAGCAGACTCCGATCACGCTGAGCACGATCGTCTGCAGCGCGACCACGACCAGCACCGCGAGGGCCTTGCCGGCGAGTAGGCCCGACCGGCCGAGGGGAGTGACGCCGAGGAGGCGCAGCACGCCATACCGCCGATCGAAGCCGGTGGCGATCGCCTGGCCGGTGAACGCGGTCGACACCACGGCGAGCGCGAGCACGCTCGGCACGACGATGTCGATGCGGCGGCCGGGGCCGAGGTCGGGGGTGGCGCTGACCGCGAGCCCGACCAGCGCCATCGCCGGCAGGATCAGCGAGACCAGCAGCTGCTCGCCGTTGCCGAGCAGGGTGCGCGTCTCGAAGGCGGCCTGGGCGCGGACGCGGAGCGCAGGGGTGGTCATGTGCTTGCCTTCGGTGAGCGGGTGAGCGCGAAGTAGGTGTCCTCGAGTCCGGCCGCGCCGCCGACCTGGTCGACCGTGCCGTCCGCGACGACCCCGCCCGCGGCGACGATGATCACGTGGTCGGCGAGACGTTGCGCCTCGTCGAAGGAGTGCGTGGTGACCACGACGCAGCAGCCGCGGTCGCGGGTGGCGCGCACCAGGTCCCAGACGTCGAGGCGGGCGTGCGGGTCGAGCCCGGCGCTCGGCTCGTCGAGGAAGACCACGTCGGGCCGGCCGACCAGGGCGGCGGCGAGTGCCACCCGCTGCCGTTGCCCGCCCGACAGTCTTCGCAACGACGTATGACGAAACTCCTCGATGCCCAATCGGTCGACGAGAGAGGGCAATTCGTCGGTCGTGCCATAGAGGGCCGCGACGTGCTGCAACAGGCGCATCGGTTTCACGGAGCCGGGCAGGCCGCCGTCCTGCAGCATGACCCCGACGCGGCGGCGGTGCGCGGCGTCGGCGTCCCAGGGGTTCACGCCGAGCACCCGGACGGTGCCGGAGTCAGGCCGGCGCAGCCCCTCGGCCATCTCCATCACGGTCGTCTTACCGGCGCCGTTGGGCCCCAGCACGCAGGTGATGGCGGCGTCGGGGGCCGACCACGTCATCGCGTCGAGCGCGATGCGGTTGCCGTAGCGGTGGGTCACGCCGTCAACGACGACAGGCGGGACCGCGGCTTTCACGAAGGGAAAGTCTAAGTGGTGGCCCCCGGCCGACCCGGTGACGGGTCGCCGATCCCGGCATACGATGACGAGGGTGGCTCACTGCCGAACCACCCACATGTCACAAGGGGAGAGACATGACAACGCAATTGGTTCGAAGCACCCGCCGTCGCTCGCTGGCGGCAGTCACCGTGTTGGGGGTCGGCTGCGCGGTCGCCATACCGGTCGGGAGCGCCGGGGCGGCGCCGGCCGGAGTAAAGACCGCCGGACTCCAGACGGCCGCGGCGTGCACGCCCGCGCAAGTGCTGCAGAAGATGTCGTTGCCACAGATAGTCGGCCAACTGTTCATGGTGGGCACGCCGGCGACCGGCGCGGACGCGACCGCCCTGGCGTCCATCGGGCAGCGCCACATCGGCAACGTGATGCTGACCGGCCGCAGCTACGGCGGCACCTCCGTGCCGGCGGCGACCGCGGCCCGGTTCCGCGGGCAGGTCAACGCCTCCAGCACCGCGGGAGTGGGGCTGCTGATGTCGACCGACCAGGAGGGCGGTTACGTCCAGGTGCTGCAGGGCAGCGGCATCGACCGGATGCCGACGGCGCTGGTGCAGGGCACCTGGGCGACAGCGACGTTGCAGAGCAGTGCGGCCCGCTGGGCCGGCCAACTGAAGGCGTCGGGCGTCAACATGAACCTCGCGCCGGTCGCCGACACGGTCCCGCCCGGCACCGGGGTCAACCCGCCGATCGGCGCCTACGACCGGGAGTACGCGCGCTCCACCGACCCGGTCAAGGCGGCCACCGGCGCCGTCATACGCGGCATGCAGGGCCAGGGGGTGGCGACCACCGCGAAGCATTTCCCGGGCCTCGGCGTCGTGTCCGCCAACACCGACACCACGGTCAACGTGGTGGACAACGTCACGACCAAGACGTCGTCGTTCATCAACCCCTTCACCAACGCGTCGGCGCAGGGTGTGCAGGCGATCATGATGTCGTCAGCGCGCTACGCCAAGATCGACAACAGTCAGTTGGCGGTCTTCTCGCCGGCGATCATCTCCTGGCTGCGGTCGCTCGGCTTCACCGGCGTGGTGATGACCGACGACATCGGCAACGCCAAGGCCGTCTCGCCGTACTCACCGGCCTTCCGCGCGATCAAGGCGGTCGTCTCCGGCGTCGACCTGATGCTGACGGTCAACCCGAGCCTGGTGGGGCAGATGTATGACGCGGTGCTCGCCCGCGCCAAGACCGACGCGTGGTTCCAGGGCCGGGTCCGGGCCTCCGCGGGCAAGGTGCTCGCGCTCAAGCAGAAGCACGGCCTGCTCGGCACCTGCTGAGCGCGCTGAGCAGGCCCGCCGAGCGGGTTAGGTAGACCTTCCTGGTGGGCGCTGGGGGAATTAGCGCACACTGGTGTTGTGATTTTCGCGGACGGCACCAGCTGCCCGACCGGTGCAGACCGGCCGGACACGGAGTCGCCCACGCGTGAACGCGTGCTGCGGACCGTCTCGGCGGAAGGCCCGATCACGGCCGCGGAGCTCGCGGCACGTCTCGCCCTGACCAGCGCGGCCGTCCGACGGCACCTGGACTGCCTCGACGCCGACGGGCTGATCGAGGAGCGCGAGCGACCCCAGCCCGGCGGCCGCAAGCGGGGGCGTCCGGCCCGCGCCTACGTGCTGTCCGAGACCGGCCACGCCGAGTTGCGCGGCGACTACGACACCCTGGCCACGTCGGTGCTGCGCTTCATGCGCGAGCACTCCGGTGAGGCCGCGGTCACCGAGTTTGCCCGGCAACGTGCCGAGGCGCTCGCCGGCCAGGTCGCCCCGGCGGTCGAGGCCGCCGGCCCGTCGACCGACGACCGCACGGCGGCTCTCGCCGAGGCGCTGACCGAGCAAGGCTACGCCGCGTCGACCCGTCCGGTGGGGAATGGCACCCCGCTGGCCGGCGTTCAACTGTGTCAGGGGCACTGCCCCGTGCAGCACGTCGCCGCGGAGTTTCCGCAGTTCTGCGAGGAAGAGGCCAAGGTCTTCTCGGTCACGCTCGGCGTTCACGTGCAGCGCCTCGCCTCCCTCGCACATGGTGACCACGTGTGCACCACATTCGTTCCGACGCCCAACGCCCAAGCGACTGAAAGGGATTCGCGATGAGCACCATCGAAGAGCTCAACCCAGGACTGAAGGACATCGGCCGCTACGAGTACGGCTGGGCCGACAGTGACGTCGCCGGTGCCAGCGCCAAGCGCGGTCTGGGCCCCGAGGTGGTCCAGGACATCTCGCAGCGCAAGAACGAGCCGGAGTGGATGACCAAACGCCGGCTGAAGGCGCTGAACCTCTTCGACAAGAAGCCCATGCCGTCGTGGGGCTCGGACCTGACCGGCATCGACTTCCAGAACATCAAGTACTTCGTGAAGTCCACCGAGAAGCAGGCCGCCAGCTGGGAGGACCTGCCCGAGGACATCAAGGCCACGTACGACAAGCTCGGCATCCCGGAGGCGGAGAAGCAGCGCCTGGTCGCGGGCGTCGCCGCGCAGTACGAGTCCGAGGTCGTCTACCACCAGATCCGCGAGGACCTGGAGGAGAAGGGCGTCATCTTCGTCGACACCGACACCGGCCTGCGTGAGTACGAGGAGCTCTTCAAGGAGTACTTCGGCTCGGTGATCCCGGCCGGCGACAACAAGTTCGCCGCGCTCAACACCGCGGTGTGGTCCGGCGGCTCGTTCATCTACGTGCCGAAGGGCGTGCACGTCGACATCCCGCTGCAGGCCTACTTCCGGATCAACACCGAGAACATGGGCCAGTTCGAGCGCACCCTGATCATCGCCGACGAGGACTCCTACGTGCACTACGTGGAGGGCTGCACCGCGCCGATCTACAAGTCCGACTCGCTGCACTCGGCGGTCGTCGAGATCGTGGTCAAGAAGGGTGCCCGGGTGCGCTACACGACCATCCAGAACTGGTCGAACAACGTCTACAACCTGGTGACCAAGCGCGCGACCTGCGACGAGGGCGCGACCATGGAGTGGATCGACGGCAACATCGGCTCCAAGGTGACGATGAAGTACCCGGCGGTCTTCCTGCTCGGCGAGCACGCCAAGGGCGAGACCCTCTCGATCGCGTTCGCCGGCGAGGGCCAGCACCAGGACGCCGGCGCCAAGATGGTGCACGCGGCGCCCAACACGAGCTCGACCATCGTCAGCAAGTCGGTGGCGCGGGGCGGGGGCCGCACGTCATACCGCGGTCTGGTGCAGGTCCTGGAGGGGGCCGAGCACTCCAGGAGCTCGGTCGTCTGCGACGCGCTCCTGGTCGACCAGATCAGCCGCTCGGACACCTACCCCTACGTCGACGTTCGCGAGGACGACGTCCAAATGGGCCACGAGGCAACGGTTTCCAAGGTCAGCGAGGACCAGATGTTCTATCTGATGTCCCGCGGTCTGTCCGAGGAGGAGGCCATGGCGATGATCGTGCGCGGCTTCGTCGAGCCGATCGCGCGCGAGCTGCCCATGGAGTACGCCCTCGAACTCAACCGCCTCATCGAGCTGCAGATGGAAGGCGCAGTCGGCTAATCCCCACGAAGTTCTCCGCTCGTACCTCGCTCCGATACTTCGTGGGGTGCCCCAATTCTTCTTATGCAGTCTCTATCGGAAGGACAAAGTTGAACTCGCTGCTGACGTCTGGTCCGCAGACGCACACCGACCCGGCCGCGCAGGTCGGGCTCGTTCCCGAGCAGTCGCGCGCCGAGCGGCGCACCTCGTTCGAGGTGTCGGACTTCCCGGTGCCGCACGGCCGTGAGGAGGACTGGCGGTTCACGCCGGTCGACCGGCTCACCGCGGTGCTCGCCGACGAGCCCGGCGACGCGGACGCGCTGACCGTCGAGGTCTCCGACCCGTCCGTGGTCGGCAAGCCGCTCGCCGCCGGCGAGGCGCCTCGCGGCACCGTGCTGGTGCCGGGCGACCGCGCCTCGGTGGTCGCCAGCGCGCAGAGCCGCAAGGCACTGCACCTCAAGCTCGCCGCCGACACCGAGTACGACGCGCCGATCCGGGTCGCCGTGCACGGCGCCGCCGGCAAGCGGTCCAACGGGCACGTCGTCATCGAGGCCGGCACCCACGCCAAGGGCCTGGTCATCATCGAGCACACCGGCTCGGGCGAGCACACCGCCAACGTGGAGATCGTCGTCGGCGACGGCGCGAATCTCACCGTGGTCAGCCTGCAGCAGTGGGACGACGACGCCCACCACCTGGCGCAGCACGAGGCGCAGGTCGGTCGCGACGCGACCTACCGGCACATCGCGGTCACCCTGGGTGGCGCGATCGTGCGCCTCAACTCCAACGTGAAGTACGCCGGATCCGGCGGCGAGGCCACCCTGCTGGGTGTCTACTTCGCCGACGCCGGTCAGCACCTGGAGCACCGCACGTTCGTCGACCACAACGCCCCGCAGTGCACGTCCCTGGTGACGTACAAGGGTGCGCTGCAAGGAGATTCGGCGCACTCGGTGTGGGTCGGCGACGTCCTCATCCGGGCCGAGGCCGAAGGCATCGAGACCTACGAGCTCAACCGCAACCTGGTGCTCACCGACGGCGCGCGCGCCGACTCGGTGCCCAATCTGGAGATCGAGACCGGCGAGATCGCCGGCGCCGGTCACGCCAGTTCGACCGGCCGCTTCGACGACGAGCAGCTGTTCTACCTGCAGGCCCGGGGCATCCCCGAGCCCGAGGCGCGGCGCCTGGTCGTGCGCGGCTTCTTCGCCGACGTGATCAACAAGATCGGCGTGCCCGAGGTCGTCGACCCGCTGATGGCCGCCATCGACGACGAACTCGCCGGGAGCCCGCAGGCATGAGCGAGTCCACCCAACTGACCGACGACTTCGTGCGCGTCTGCGCTGTCGAGGAGTTGCCGGTCGAGACCGCAGCACTGGCCGAGATCAACGGCGTGCCGGTGGCGATGGTGCGCGACGACAAGGGTGTCGTGCACGCCGTCAACGACATCTGCAGCCACGGCCAGGTGTCGCTGGCCGAGGGTGACGTCGAGGGCTGCACGATCGAGTGCTGGCTGCACGGCTCCCGTTTCAACCTCGACACCGGCGAGCCGACCGGGCTGCCCGCCACCCAGCCGATCGCCGTCTATCCCGTCATCGTCCAGGACGGCGACGTCTACGTCTCCGTTTCCGCGAGCTGAAGAAGAGAGAGCCACAACATATGTCAACGCTGGAGATTCGCGACCTGCACGTGTCCGTCGACACCGAGCAGGGCAGCAAGGAGATCCTCAAGGGCGTCAACCTGACGGTGAAGTCGGGGGAGACCCACGCGATCATGGGCCCCAACGGGTCCGGCAAGTCCACGCTGGCCTACAGCATCGCCGGCCACCCGAAGTACACCGTCACCTCGGGCACCGTCACCCTCGACGGCGAAGACGTGCTGTCGATGAGCGTCGACGAGCGGGCGCGCGCCGGGCTCTTCCTCGCCATGCAGTATCCCGTCGAGGTGCCGGGCGTGACCGTCTCCAACTTCCTGCGCACCGCCAAGACCGCTGTCGACGGTGAGGCGCCGAAGCTGCGCACCTGGGTCAAGGACGTCAAGAAGTCGATGAACGACCTGCGCATGGACGAGGGTTTCGCCGAGCGCGGCGTCAACGAGGGCTTCTCCGGTGGCGAGAAGAAGCGTCACGAGATCCTGCAGCTGGAGCTGCTGAAGCCGAAGATCGCCATCCTCGACGAGACCGACTCCGGCCTCGACGTCGACGCGCTGCGCGTGGTCTCCGAGGGCGTCAACCGCGCCAAGGACGAGACCGACGCCGGCGTGCTGCTGATCACCCACTACACGCGCATCCTGCGCTACATCAAGCCCGACTTCGTGCACGTCTTCGTCGACGGCAAGGTCGCCGAGGAGGGCGGCCCGGAGCTCGCCGAGCGGCTCGAGGCCGAGGGTTACGACCGCTTCCTCCCGGCAAAGGCAAAGGCCTGATCCGAATGCCCGACCTGGACGTCGAAACGCTGCGGCAGGATTTCCCGATCCTGTCGCGGACGGTGCGCGACGGTCGCCCCCTGGTCTACCTCGACTCGGGGGCGACGTCGCAGAAGCCGACCCAGGTGCTCGACGCCGAACGTGACTTCTACGAGCAGCACAACGCCGCGGTCCACCGCGGCGCGCACCAGCTCGCCGAAGAGGCCACCGACGCGTTCGAGGGCGCCCGGGTCACCGTCGCCGACTTCGTCGGGGCCCGCCCCGACGAGGTGATCTTCACCAAGAGCGCGACGGAGGCGATCAACCTGGTCGCCTACGCGTTCAGCAACGCCTCAGCGGGCGGCGACCTCGGCATACCCGAGACGCCCGAGACCGACCGCTTCCGCATCGGCCCCGGTGACGAGATCGTGGTGACCCAGATGGAGCACCACGCCAACCTGGTCCCGTGGCAGGAGCTCGCGCGCCGCACGGGGGCGACCCTGCGTTGGCTCGACGTGACCGGCGGGGGAGAGCTCGACCTCGGCAACCTCGACGAGATCGTCACCGAGCGCACCAAAGTGCTTGCGTTTGCTCATGTTTCGAATGTCGTGGGCACGATCAACCCGGTCCGCCGGCTGGCCGACAAGGCCCGTTCGGTCGGTGCGATCACCGTGCTCGACGCCTGCCAGTCGGTGCCGCACCTGCCGGTCGACTTCGACGACCTCGGCGTCGACTTCATGGCGTTCAGTGCGCACAAGATGCTCGGCCCCTACGGCGTGGGCGTGCTGGTCGGCCGGGCCGACCTGCTCGTGGCGATGCCGCCGTTCCTCGGTGGCGGGTCGATGATCGAGACGGTGCTGATGGACCACTCGACCTACGCGGCTCCGCCGCAGCGGTTCGAGGCGGGCATCCCCAACCAGTCCCAGGCCGTCGGCCTGGCCGCCGCGTGCGACTACCTGTCGCAGGTCGGCATGGATGCCGTCGCGGCGCACGACCGGGAGATCACCCAGGCGGTGCTCGACGGTCTCGCCGAGCGGCCGTGGGTGCGCGTGCTCGGGCCGCTCGACGCTGAAAAGCGCACGGGCAGTGTGGCGTTCGTGGTCGACGGCGTGCACCCGCATGACGTGGGCCAGGTGCTGGACGACTCCGGAGTCGCCGTCCGCACCGGCCACCACTGCGCCTGGCCGCTGCACCGCGCGCTCAAGGTGCCGGCGAGCACGCGCGCGAGCTTCGGCCCCTACACCACCCGCGACGAGGTGCAGGCATTCCTCGACGCGCTCGACCGGGTGCCGGACATCTTCGGGGTGGCGGTCTGACATGGACCTCTACCAGGAGCTGATCCTCGAGCACTCCAAGCGGCCACAGCACGCCGGCCTGCGCGAGCCGTACGACGCGCAGACCCATCACGTCAACACCACCTGCGGCGACGAGATCACGCTGCGCGTGCACCTGTCCGGAGACGGCCCCGACGCCCGCGTCGAGGACGTGTCCTACGACGCGGTCGGTTGCTCGATCTCGGTCGCATCGGCGTCGGTGCTCGCCGAGGAGGTCATCGGCCACACGGTGGCCGAGGGCCTGCGGACCTACGACGCGATCCGCTCGATGCTCACCTCGAAGGGCGAGGACCCCGGCGACGAGGACATGATCGGCGACGCCGTGGCGTTCGCCGGAGTGTCGAAGTATCCGGCACGGGTCAAGTGCGCCCTGCTGCCGTGGACGGCATACACCGACGCGCTCGCCCGCGCCGGCGTCGACATCGCCAACGCATCCGCAACGAAGTCAGGAGTGTAGAGATGACTGACGTGTCCACCCCGCCGAACGTGGCGGACGTCGAGGAAGCCATGCGCGACGTCGTCGACCCCGAGCTCGGCATCAACGTCGTCGACCTCGGACTGGTCTACGGCATCACCGTCGATACCGACAACCACGCGGTGCTCGACATGACCCTGACGTCGGCGGCCTGCCCGCTGACCGACGTCATCGAGGACCAGACGGCCGCCGCCCTCGAGGGCCTGGTCGAGTCGCACCGGATCAACTGGGTCTGGATGCCGCCGTGGGGTCCGGACAAGATCACCGACGACGGCCGCGAGCAGCTGCGGGCGCTCGGTTTCAACATCTAAAGAGCGGGCGGGCGCCCGGGGCGGCCACTCGTCCACGCAAGGGGGACTTGTCCCGTCATTCAGGGACTTGTCACGTCGCGAGGGGACTTGTCACGTGTTCTAGCACGTGACAAGTCCCCTTCGTACGTGACAAGCGAGCCCGGACGCGACAAGTCCGCCTGGGCGTGACAAGTCAGTCCGGTATGACGCAGCCCGTCACCAACGATGCGCGACGTCGATGACCAGCCGCTGACCGGCCGGATCCTGGATCACGAACGCCCGCATGGGCAGCCGGCCGCGGACGCCGAGGCCGAGAGTGGTCTCGCCCTCGAACGAGTCGACATACGCCACCTGCCGGAAGGTCTCGAAGCCGGACACGTTCACCGCGTGCATCGGGTCGGCCGGGCGGTAGGTGGCGCGTCCGGTGCTGTCGTAGGCCGGGGCCCAGAGGTTGATCTGCAGGTCGGTCGCCCCGGCCAGGGGCACCGGCACCCCGGACGTGCCGGTCACCGCGCCGACGTAGCGCACGGAGTAGCCGACGCTGCGGTCGTAGCCGGAGAGGTCGACGACCAGGCGGTCGAAGCAGGGCTGCCGGCCGGCGCGCACGTTGCGGACGGTGTCGGTCGACATCGGGGCGGCGGTCTTGTCGCCCGAGCCCCAGGTGATGCCGCAGTAGGGCGCTGCGTCGGCCGGGGCCGCGGTGCTGAGCGGCAGGAGTGCGCCGGCGGCGAGGACGGCACTGACTGCGGCCGCGCGCAGACGCGGGCGGCGCTGGATGGTGTGCGACATGACGGATCCCCCTCCGTAGAGAAAACCCGCCGCCGCGCCTCGTCGAACCAGCCCCCTGGTGGACACGAGCGGTCGGGCAACCTTGTGGTGTGCCCTTTAGCTTACGCCCGGATCGGGCGGACCGCCTGCGCCTTCGTCACTCCACGCTCGGCGCGTCGAAGGTGTTGCACTGGTTGATGTCGCCGGTCTCGTAACCGGTCTTGAACCACTTCTGCCGCGCCGCCGACGAACCGTGCGTCCAGCTCTCCGGCGTCACCCGGCCCTGGGCCTTCTGCTGGATGCGGTCGTCGCCGACGGCCGCCGCGGCCGACAGCGCGGAGTCGATGTCCTTGGAGGTAAGCGGCTTGAGCAGCGGGTCGATCGTCACGCCGTTCTTGCCGTTGCGCGAGCCGTCGGCATACGCCGCCCAGATGCCGCCGAAGCAGTCGGCCTGCAGTTCGGTGCGCACCGAGCCGGACTGCTCGCCCTGCGGGTCTTGCTGGGCGCGGCCGAGCAGTCCGAGGATGTCCTGGATGTGGTGGCCGTACTCGTGGGCGAGGACGTACTCCTTGGCGAGCTGGCCGCCGTCGGAGCCGTACTGGCTCTGCAACTCCTGGAAGAAGCCGGCGTCGACATACACCTGCTTGTCGACGGGGCAGTAGAACGGGCCCATCGCACTGCTCGCCTGCCCGCAGCCGGAGGTGGTGGAGCCGGAGTAGACGATGGTCTTGGCCGGCGAGTACTGCTGTCGCGTCGCCGCCGGCAGGTAGACCTTCCAGAAGCCTTCGACGCTCGCGACGGTCGCCTTGATGAGACAGGTGTCGTTCTCGTTGGCCTGCTTGCCGGTGGTGCACTGGTCGAGCTGCTGCTGGATCGAGTCGTTGCCCGGGTCGATCTGGCCGCCGCCGTAGGGGTTGTTCGGGTCGGAGTTGATCTGGCCGGCGTTACCGCCGCCGGTCGTGCCGCCGGAGCCGCCACCGGTGATGTTGCCGCCGAACAGCACCATCAGGATCATCAGGATCACGCCGCCGACACCGCCGACCGCGATGCCGCCCGGCATCATGCCGCCGCCGAGACCACCTCCGCCGCCGCCGCTGCCCCCGCTGCCGACGTTCCCGCCACCGATGTTGGCGTTGTCGTTGAACGTCACGAGATGTTCCTTCCGTCAGCGGCCATGGCGCGGATAACCGGTCGAGGTCATGCACCTGTCGCGCGTAGACTAGCGAGTCGAGAGCCTGAGGCGCCTGATCCGCGTGTCGTATGACGGCAGCGGCGGGCGCCGTTGCATGCCCGGACGCGCCGGGACACCGTCGGGAAGGATGAGGTAGTGATCACCGCACAGGGGATCGAACTGCGCGCGGGGTCACGCATCCTGCTGGAGAACGCGACCTTCCGGGTGGCGCCCGGGGACCGGGTCGGACTGGTCGGACGCAACGGAGCGGGCAAGACCACGCTCACCAAGGTGCTCGCCGGTGAGGGACAACCGGCCGCGGGCACGGTGACCGCGTCGGGCGAGGTCGGCTACCTGCCGCAGGACCCGCGCACCGGGGACCTGTCGATGATCGCGCGGGACCGGATCCTGTCGGCTCGTGGACTCGACGTCGTGATCCGCGACCTGCGCGCCGCCGAGACCGCGATGGCGGACGAGGACGACGAGCGCCGGGAGCGCGCGATGCGCCGTTACGCCCGGCTGGACGCGGAGTTCCTCGGCAAGGGCGGGTATGCCGCAGAGTCCGAGGCAGCCTCGCTCGCGTCCTCGCTCGGCCTGCCGGCACGCATCCTCGACCAGCCGCTGCAGACCCTCTCCGGTGGTCAGCGCCGGCGGGTCGAGCTGGCCCGCATCCTCTTCTCCGGCGCCGAGACCCTGCTGCTCGACGAGCCGACCAACCACCTGGACGCCGACTCGATCGTCTGGTTGCGCGACTACCTCAAGACCTATTCCGGTGGGCTGATCATCATCAGCCACGACGTGGAGATGCTGGACACCGTCGTCACCCGGGTGTTCCACCTCGACGCCAACCGCGGCGAACTCGACCTCTACAACGTCGGCTGGAAGGCCTACCTGCAGCAGCGCGAGACCGACGAGCGGCGCCGGCGCCGGGAGCGGCAGAACGCCGAGAAGAAGGCATCCGCGCTGCTCGCCCAGGCCGAGAAGATGCGCTACAAGGCGACCAAGGCCACCGCCGCCCAGAACATGATCCGCCGCGCCGAGCGCATGCTCGACGGTGCCGAGGGCGGTCGCCAGCAGGACCGGGTGGCCAAGCTGCGCTTCCCGACGCCGGCCGCCTCGGGCAAGACCCCGCTCACCGCCGAGGGGCTGTCGCGGTCCTACGGGTCGCTCGAGATCTTCACCGACGTCGACCTGGCGATCGACCGCGGCTCCAAGGTCGTCGTGCTCGGCCTCAACGGCGCCGGCAAGACGACGCTGCTGCGCATCCTTGCCGGGATCGACGACCCGGACACCGGCGCCGTCATACCCGGTCATGGACTGAAGCTCGGCTACTACGCACAGGAGCACGAGAACCTCGACCTGGACCGGTCCGTGCTGGACAACATGAAGTCGGCGGCGCCGGACCTGGGGGAGACCGACACTCGCAAGGTGCTGGGGTCGTTCCTCTTCAGCGGGGACGACGTGGACAAGCCCGCCCGGGTGCTGTCGGGCGGGGAGAAAACCCGGCTTTCCCTTGCGCTGCTTGTGGTTTCGGCGGCGAATGTGCTCCTGCTCGACGAGCCGACCAACAACCTCGACCCGGCGTCGCGCGAGGAGATCCTCGCGGCGCTGCGCGGCTTCGAGGGCGCCGTGGTCCTCGTCACCCACGACGCCGGCGCGGTGGACGCGCTCGAGCCGGAGCGGGTGCTGCTGCTGCCCGACGGCGTCGAGGACCTCTGGGGTCCGGACTACGCCGACCTGGTCGAGCTCGCCTGAGTGCGGGTGGGTGTCGCCCGAATCTGGGCGAAGGCGTGCACAAGTCGCGACGGTTGCGGGGTGTGCACGCGGAACCGGCGTTGGGCGTGCAGAAGTCGCGACGGTCGCGGGGTGCGCACGCGGCGGTCGCGCCGGCTATTCGCTGCGGCCCGACCCCGCCCGTCGCGCACGGTGCGCGGCGGCCTTCATCCGGTTCTGGCAGCGCGTGGAGCAGAACTGCCGGCCGCCGTTGCGGGAGGTGTCGACATACACCCGGTCGCACCGGTCGGCGGCGCACACGCCGAGTCGGCCGATCTCGTCGACGCCGAGCGCCATCGTGAGCCCGGCGGCGAGTCCAGCCGCCCAGCCCGGCCCGAAGCGGTCGTCGGGGCCGTGGAAGTGCAGGTGCCACGTGCCGTCGGCGCTCTCGTTCAGTTGCGGCCTGGCGCCGGTGGACCTGAGCAACGCGTTGGTATGACGAGCGGCTCGCGCGAAGTCACCCGCGTCGGCGGCCTCGAAGACCGCTCGTACCGACGGCGTCACCTCGAGCAGCAATGTCGCGTCGGCGCTGGACACGGTGGGTCGGCGATCGAAGGTGAGCGCCTGCGCGACCGCGTCCGACCGCGCGCGGCCAGACGGCACCACCACCTCCCGACCCCCGTCCAACCCGGGCGTGAGCGTGTTCGTCAGTCGGACCCCCGCTGTGAGAAGCCGCTCGACATGACTGTCGAATAGCACTTGACCAGTCACCTCCACCCTCGCTAGCGTCCCGATTGTGACTGGCAAGAGTGTAGACGACAGTTACGCCGGAGGCCTGGCAGCCACGTGGCGGATGTTGCCGACGCCGCTGCGCGCCCTGCTGATCGCGCGGATGGTCAACCGGGTCGGCGGCTTCTCGATGGCCTTCCTGGCGGTCCTGCTCACCGAGTCGTTGCACGCATCGGTGCGCACGGCCGGGGTCGTGGTCGCCGCGTTCGGCCTGGCGACGATCCCGTCGCGACTGCTCGGCGGCTGGCTGCTGGACCGCATCGGCGCACGTCCGACGATCCTGCTCGGGCTGATCGGTTGTGCCGCGGCGCAAACGGTCCTCGTCGCCGCTGGCACGGTGCCGGTGGCCGCGGTCGCCGCAGTCGGTCTCGGACTGGCCTACGAACTCATCGAACCGGCGACCCAGGCCATGGTCGCCGACGTGAGCGACGACCGCACCCGGCCCGCCGTCTTCGGTCTGCTCTTCGTCTCGATGACGCTCGCCGCAGTCCTCGCCGGAGGTATGGCGGCGCTCGTCGCCGGCTGGGACCTGCGGGTGTTGTTCGCGATCGACGCGATCACCTGTGTCGCGTGCGCGGTCGTGGTGCGAGCTTTCCTGCCGTCGGGTCACCGTCGCCCTGCCGATGTGGCAGTCCGGCTTGCGCCCTGGCGAGACCGGCGGCTCATGATCGTGTCACTGACAGGCACGGTGTTCACCACCGTCTACATGACCGCGATCTTCGGCCAGCCGCTCACGATCGCTTCGCGACAGGTAGGGCTCTGGGTGATCGGTGCCGGCACGGTCGTCGGCGCCGTGGCGGCAGTGCTCGCGCAACCGCTTCTGAGGCGCCCGAAACTGAACGCCGACAACGGAGTTCGTGCCTTGGTGCTCGGTTACCTGCTCCTCGCAGGTGCGCTGATCCTGGTGGGTTTCGCACAGCAGCCGATGCTCTTCTTGAGCGCTGCGGCAGTTTCCGCAGTTGCCGACGTCTTGCTGATGGGCCACCTCTATGCGACCGTGTCGGCCCTCGCGCCACCCGGCGGATCGGGCCGTTACCTGGCCGTCTTCGGGCTCAGCTGGGGAGTCGCCACCACCGTCGCGCCGCTGGTCATCGGTGCCACCCTGAGCTGGCACGACGGGCGAGTCCTCTGGCTCGGCGCGGCTGTGGTGAGCCTCGCGCTCGCCGGCGTCCAGTTTCGGGTGACGCGGGTGGTGCGCGGCTCCCGGCATACAACCGGCAGCAGCGTTGTTGCTGCTGACGCCTGACCAGGGTCCCCACCGAGAAGGAGCGTCACCGCACGATGAGCATGCAGGGCTGGCAGATGCTGCGGTCACTCAGCCAGGAGTCCGACGCGTCGGCGAAGCTGAAGCCCGGCACCACCAAGCGCGTGCTGCGTTATGCGCGTCCCTACCGCAAGCCGATCGGGGTCTTCCTCGCGATGGTCGTCTTCGACGCGCTGCTGGTGATCGCAACTCCGTTGATCCTCAAGGAGATCGTCGACCGGGGTGTCGGTGACAAGGACACCCGCCTGGTGGTGTGGCTCGCGGTGCTCGCCGGGGTGGTCGCGGTGATCGACGCGGGTCTCGGCGTCGTCGAGCGCTGGCTGTCGGCAACGATCGGCGAGGGGCTGATCTACGACCTGCGCCGCGAGGTGTTCGGGCACGTGCTGCGCCAGCCGATCGCGTTCTTCACCCGGGCGCAGACCGGCGCGCTGGTGACCCGCCTCAACTCCGACGTGATCGGAGCGCAGCAGGCGTTCACCTCGGTGATGTCCAACGTGGTCTCCAACCTGGTGAGCGTGCTGGTCATCGTCGTCGCGATGCTCGCGCTCTCGTGGCCGATCACCCTGGCGGCGTTGCTGCTCGTGCCGCTCTTCCTCATCCCGACGCGCATCCTCGGCCGGCGGCTCGCCGGCCTCAGCCGTGGGCAGATGATCGAGAACGCCGACCTCGGTGCACGTATGACGGAGCGCTTCAACGTCGCCGGCGCCCTGCTCGTCAAGCTCTTCGGGCGCCCCGACCAAGAAGACCGCGAGTATGCCGAACGTGCCTCGAAGGTAAGGGATTTCGGCATCAGCATCGCCGTCCAGCGGGCGATCTTCCTGGTCGGCCTCACCCTGCTCGCGTCACTGGCGACCGCGGTCGTCTACGGCATCGGCGGCGTCATGGCGGTGCATGGCGCGCTGACCGTCGGCACGCTGCTCGCGCTCGCCGCGCTGCTCGGCCGGCTCTACGCCCCGCTCACCCAGCTGTCGAGCGTGCGCGTCGACGTGATGACCGCCCTGGTCAGCTTCGAGCGGGTCTTCGAGATCCTCGACCTGCAGCCGCTGATCGCGCAGGCCCCCGATGCGCGGCCGCTGCCGGCCGGCCCGCTCGGCGTCAGCTTCGACGACGTCACCTTCCGTTATCCCACGGCCGATCAGGTCTCGATCGACTCGTTGCAGACCGTGCTGAGCGCCGACCGGGGAGACGGGCAGACCGTGCTGCACGACGTGTCGTTCGAGGCGCACCCGGGCCAGCTGATCGCGCTCGTCGGACCGTCCGGAGCCGGCAAGACCACCACGATCGGGCTGGTCTCGCGGCTCTACGACCCGACCAGCGGCGCGGTCCGGGTCGGTGGTCTCGACCTGCGGGACGCGACGCTCGACTCGGTGCGCGACCGCATCGGCGTCGTCACCCAGGAGGCGCATCTCTTCCACGACACCATCCGCGCCAACCTGCTGTATGCCGCGCCGGACGCGACCGACGCACAGCTCGAGCAAGCGCTGCGCGACGCGCACGTCTGGGAGCTGGTCCAGCGACTGCCGCACGGGTTGGACACGATGGTCGGGGACCGTGGCCACCGGCTCTCCGGAGGTGAGAAGCAGCGCCTCGCCATCGCGCGGCTGCTGCTCAAGGCCCCGTCGGTGGTCGTCCTCGACGAGGCCACCGCCCACCTCGACAGCGAGTCCGAGGTCGCCGTGCAACGCGCCCTCGACGGCGCGCTCGCCGGACGCACCTCGATCGTCATCGCGCACCGCCTGTCGACGGTGCGCGACGCCGACCAGATCCTGGTCGTCGACCGCGGCCGGATCGTGCAGCGCGGCACGCACGACGAACTCCTCGCCGCGGGCGGCCTCTACGCCGACCTCTACCGCACGCAGTTCCGGGACGCACCGGTCGGGCGCTGACCGCGGGCGGGCGTTACCTTGCTCACATGACGACCGAACTCGTGCACCTGCAGGTCGGCGACGGCATCGCCACCATCACCCTCGACAGCCCGCACAACCGCAACGCACTCAGCAGCCAGCTGGTGACCGAGCTGGTCGCCGCCTTCCAGCAGGCCGACGGCGACGAGTCCGTGCGCGCCATCGTGCTGGCCGCGGCCGGCCCGGTCTTCTGCTCCGGCGCCGACCTCTCCGAGGCCAGCTCCGGCGGTATGACGACCGGCGCGCGCGGGCTGATCGACCTGCAGCGGATGATCCTTACCGCCGCGACCCCGGTCGTCGTCCGTCTTCAGGGCCCGGTCCGCGCCGGCGGACTCGGCATCGTCGGCGCCGCCGACATCGTGATCTCCGCCGACACCGTGACGTTCGCCTTCACCGAGGCGCGGCTCGGGCTGGCGCCCGCGGCGATCTCGCTCACCACGCTGCCGCGCCTCACCAGCCGGGCCGCCGCCCGCACCTTCCTGACCGCCGAGACCTTCGACGCGGCCGCCGCCGAGGCCATGGGGCTGATCTCCCAGGCGGTGCCCGCCGACCAGCTCGACGCGACGGTGGAGACCGTCACCGCGGAGCTGCTGAAGGGCAGCCCGCAGGGCCTGCGGGAGAGCAAGAAGCTGGTCAACGCGCCGCTGATCGCCGGCATCGACGAACGCGGCGACGACCTCGCGCAGCTGTCGGCGAGCCTGTTCAACTCCGACGAGGCGCGCGAGGCGATGATCGCCTTCCTCAACCGGAAGAAGAAGAAGTAGCGGCCGCCGCGCGCGGGTCCGCTCGTCCTACCCGGCCTACTCGTCTTCCTCGTCCCAGATGCGCACCTTCTTCGGCTTGCGCGGCCGCGGGCCGCGGGTGGCGTCGAGGTGCTCCCGCCGGATCCGGTAGAAGAGGAAGCCGAACCCGCAGACCGCCGCGGCCCACCACTGGATCGCGTAGCTGAGGTTGATGCCGGCATACGAGCCCGGGTCGGGTTTGGGCAGCGGTGCGGGTTTGGCCGGCACCGCCCCGTTGGCCGTCTTTTCGGAGCGCATAAGCACGTAGCCGCCGGTGTGGATCGGGTCGCCGGTGACGCGCCGGATCTCGGGCAGGTTGATCGACGAGACCTGCCCGGTCACGCTCTGTTTGGCGGCGGCCTTCTCGCCCGGCAGCAGCCAGCCGGTGATCGTGACCTCGCCGCCCGGGGTCGCGGGCACCGAAGCCGGCGCCGCGGCCGTCGGGCCGTTGTCGATCCAGCCGCGGTCGACCAGCACGGTGCTGCCGTCGTTCTGCCGGAACGGGATCAGCACCTCGTAGCCGTAGTAGCTGTTGTTGGGCCGGTTGCGCGCGAGGAGACGCTTGCCGTCGTCATACCGCCCGACGAGGCGCACCTGCGTCCACTTGTCGTCCTGCGTCAGCGTGGCGTCCGGCGTCTTCAGCACCGAGTCGACCGACACGGGTGTGCCGTTGTAGTTGTCGGACACCTGATGCTGCGCCAGCGACTTGGACTCGTAGCGGTGCCATTGCCATCGGCCGAGGAAGACGCAGGCGATCGCCCAGACCACCGCGACCAGCAGCCAGGTCAGCCAACGGCGGGTGAGCAGCACACGAAGCACGCCAGGACGTTACCCGCCGTAGGCTGGAGCCCTATGACCCACCTCGACCGATCCGGATCTGCAACCGAACCTGCAACCGGACCTGCAGCGGGACCCGGCCTGCCGGACAGCTTCGGCCGGGTCGCGACCGACCTGCGGGTGTCGGTGACCGACCGCTGCAACCTGCGGTGCACCTACTGCATGCCCGCGGAGGGCCTGGACTGGATGCCGCGCCCGGAGATGCTGACCGACGACGAACTCGTCCGGGTGGTCGGCATCTTCACCGAGCTCGGCGTGCGTTCGGTGCGGCTGACCGGCGGTGAGCCGCTGCTGCGACGCGGCGTGGTCGACGTCGTCCGCCGCCTCGCCGCACTGCCCGACGCGCCACGTATGGCGATGACCACTAACGGCATCGGCCTGGACCGGCTCGCCGCACCCCTGGCCGACGCAGGCCTGGCCCGGGTCAACGTGTCGCTCGACACCGTCGACCCGGCACGCTTCGCCGAGCTCACCCGGCGCGACCGTTTCCACGACGTGGAGCGCGGCATCAAGGCGGCACAGGACGCGGGGCTCGCGCCGGTCAAGATCAACGCGGTCGCGATGCACGACGAGTCCGGCCGCGACAACCCGGCCGACCTGCTGCAGTGGTGCCTGGACCGCGGCCTCGAGCTGCGTTTCATCGAGCAGATGCCGCTCGATGCCCAGCACGCCTGGGACCGCGACCGGATGCTGACCTCTGCGCAGCTGCACGAGCGGCTCGGCGAACGCTTCACCCTGACGCCGCTGCCCGACGAGGCGCGGGGGAGCGCGCCCGCCGAGTTGTTCCTGGTCGACGGCGGACCGGCCACGGTCGGCGTCATCGCGAGCGTCACTGCGCCGTTCTGCGCCGCGTGCGACCGGGTGCGGCTCACCGCCGACGGTCAGGTGCGCAATTGCCTCTTCGCGCGCGACGAGGGCGACCTGCGGACGCCGTTGCGCGACGGCGCGAGCGACGAGGAGCTGGCTGCCGTCATACGCGGCACGATGCTGGCCAAGCGGCGCGGGCACGGGATCGGCGAGCCGACGTTCCGGCAGCCGGACCGCCCGATGTCGTCGATCGGCGGGTAGGACCACCCGGGCGATCCCCGTGTCAGTCGCCGGTCACCTCCGCGATCGGCACGACCTCCATCGGGAAGGCGCGCAGGCTGAGGAAGTCACTCAGCGACGCGCGGTGCTCCTCGCAGGCGAGCCAGGTCTTCCGGCGGTCCTCGTCGTGGATCTTGGGGTTGCGCCAGAGGATCGCGTATGCCGCGTCGCGACGGCACCCCTTGGCGCTGCACTGCCGGGCGGCCGGCTGCGCGCCGGGCAGCGGCAGGCTCATCGGGGCATCACCGGGTGCTGATCGATGGCTCACCGCGGGCCGGGGCCGTGCAGCTGCCGGCGCGCGTCGCTCGGCGTCTGCCGGCCGCGCACCACCTTGCGCTTCTGGTTGGCGGCGTTGGCGCCGATCACCGCGATCTCCGGCAGCAGGGCCGCCATCGCGACCAGCACCCAGCGGATCCAGCCGTCGAGCACGAACGCCAGCACGAAGGCCAGGGTGCGGATGCCCATGGCGATCGCGTAGTTGCGCATCCGCACGTCCTGGTCGTGCTTGGCCGGCAGCGGCAGGTTGGTTGCCGACTGGATGGGATGCTGCTCGGAGGGGCGGGCCACCCCTCCAGCTTAGGCTCTCGGCGCCGGGCGCCCATGAGCGCTACCGCGTAGTAGTCCTCTAGGGTTCTGAGGCCGGACCGATCACGCCTCACCGAAGGAGACAAGTCTTCATGCCGCAGCCACGCACCGTGCTGGTGACCGGAGGAAACCGAGGCATCGGCAAAGCGATCGCGGAGGCGTTCGTGGCCGGGGGCGACGACGTCGTCGTCACCTCCCGGAGCGGATCAGGCGGCCCCGAGGGCGCCACGGTCGTCGCGTGCGACGTCACCGACACCGCGTCGGTCGATGCGGCGTTCGCGGCCGCCGAGGAGAAGTTCGGACGACCGGTCGAGGTGGTCGTCGCCAACGCCGGCATCACCCACGACACGCTGCTCATGCGGATGACCGACGACGACTTCGACGCGGTCGTCGAGACCAACCTGACGGGCGCGTTCCGCTGCGCCCGCCGCGCCACGAAGGGCATGATCCGCCTCAAGCGCGGACGAATCATCTTTGTTTCCAGCGTTGTCGGGCTGATGGGCGCGCCCGGGCAGGCAAACTACGGCGCGTCGAAGGCCGGTCTCGTCGGCCTCGCGCGCTCGATCACCCGCGAGCTGGGCAAGCGCTCGATCACGGCCAACGTGGTCGCGCCCGGCTTCATCGACACCGACATGACGCGGGAGCTTCCCGAGGAGCAGCGCAAGGCCTATGTCGACTCGGTCCCGGCCGGCCGCATGGCAGAGGCGGCGGAGGTCGCGCAGGTCGTGCACTTCATCGCGAGTGACGCTGCGTCATACATCAGTGGAGCGGTGATCCCGGTCGACGGCGGCCTGGGCATGGGTCACTGAAATTCGCTGCAGCACAATACGTTTCATCCGCACAACGACACGAGGAGACGGCGACGTGGCAGGCATCGTCGAGGGCAAACGACTGTTGATCACCGGCATCACGATGGAGTCGTCCATCGCTTTCCATGTCGCGCGGATCGCGCAGGAGCAGGGGGCCGAGGTCGTCATCACGTCCTTCGGCAGGGTCATGCGGATCACCCAGACGATCAGCAAGCGACTGCCGAAGACCCCGGAGCTCTTCGAGCTCGACGTCACCGAGGACGAGCACCTGGGCAGCCTCGCCGACCGGCTGCGCGCCGCCGGCATCGACTCGCTCGACGGCGTGCTGCACTCGATCGGTTTCGCGCCGCCCGGTGCCTTCAACTTCATGGAGGGCAGTTGGGAGGATGCGGCGGTCGCGCTGCACGCTTCGGCATACTCGCTGAAATCGCTTGCGGTTGCTGCGCTTCCGCTCATGACCAAGGGGTCGTCGCTGGTCGGTCTCACCTTCGACGCAAAGTTTGCGTGGCCGGTCTACGACTGGATGGGGGTGGCGAAGGCGGCGTTCGAGTCGACCAACCGCTACCTCGCGCGCGACCTCGGCGAGCACGGCGTCCGCTCCAATCTCGTTGCTGCGGGCCCGATTCGCACGACGGCCGCCAAGTCGATCCCCGGCTTCGAGCGGTTCGAGGAGGTCTGGGGCGAGCGGGCACCGCTCGGCTGGGACATCACCGACCCGACGCCGGCCGCGCAGGCGTGTGTGGCCCTCATGTCCGACTGGTTCCCGGCGACCACGGGCGAGATCGTCCACGTCGACGGCGGCGTGCACGCGATGGGTCAGTAGCTGCCCCTTACGATCTGGACTATGGCCAGCAACGCAGCCTCGGTCACCGAGGTGCGGGTCCTCGAAGGCCCCAATCTCTACTTCACCCGTCCCGCGGCGAAGATCACCGTCGAGGTCCCGGGTTATCTGTCCGGCGACAGTGAGCGACTGCGTGCCCTCGGCCGCTCGCTCGGCGTGCGGCGCAGCGACCCGGGCGACGCCGGGACGGAGGCCCGGCGCCGGTTCGTGCTGCGGCTGGTGGAGCGGGCGGTGCGGCTCCTGGTGCGCGAGACGGGTGCGTTGCGCCTGGGGGTGCGGGTGCGTCCCGGAGGCGCCCCGGACGAGATCGTCGTCGCCTTCGCGCTGAACAACCGCGGGCGTGCCGAAGCCGTCGGCGCCGTGCTCGAACCTCTGCTCTGCGACCTCATCGCCGGGAAGCCCTCGACCGACCGGGTGGGCGCCGCAGCGGCGGCTGTGCTGGAGCAGCCGGCCGGCGAGGCGCTGCGACCCGTGCGGCCACGCATCCCGGTGGTGGCGGTGACCGGCACCAACGGCAAGACGACGACCACGCGGCTCATCGCGCACCTGGCGATGACCGCCGGGCGGCGCACCGGCTGGAGCTCGACCGACGGGGTGCTGGTGCAGGGCGATCTGATCGAGCGCGGCGACTACTCCGGACCGGCCGGCGCGCGCACCGTCCTCGACGCCGACGGCGTGGAGTTCGGGGTGCTCGAGACCGCCCGCGGCGGCATGCTGCTGCGCGGCCTGGGCGTCGCGGTCAACGACGTCAGCGTGGTGACCAACGTCAGCGCCGACCACCTCGGGATGAACGGCATCGACACCGTCGACCAGCTCGCCGAGGTGAAGGCGATCATCACCAAGGTCACCAAGCCGGGTGGCTGGACCGTGCTCAACGGCGACGACCCCCGGGTCTGGGCCATGCGCACGTCGGCCAGCGCCAAGCCTTGGTGTTTCAGCCTTTTCGCCGATGCGCCGGCGCTGCGCGAGTCGCTGGACGCGCACGGCCGCGGCATCACCGTGCTGGACGGCGACATCACCGTGCTGCGTCCGGGGGAGTCCCCGGACCGGCTGGTCAGCCTGCTCGACGTGCCGATGACGCTCGCTGGGCTCTCGGAGCACAACATCGCCAACGCGCTGGCCGGCGCGGCGGCCGGACTCGGTGCCGGGCTGTCCCGTGAGTCGGTGATCGAGGGCCTGCGCACCTTCGCACCCGACCACCGGCACAACCCCGGCCGGATGAACATCTACACTGTGCCGGTCCCCGGTGGGTCGGTCACCGTCGTGCTGGACATGGCGCACAACGAGGCCGGCCTCGACGCTCTGCTGCGGGTTGCGCGCGGGCTGTGTCAGCCAGGGTCGTCCCTGCTGCTCGGACTCGGCACCGGCGGCGACCGCACCGACGAGATCCTCGTCGCGATGGGGGAGCAGGCGGGGCTGGCGGCCGACCGGGTGCACGTCGTGCACAAGGAGCACTACCTGCGCGGGCGCACGATGGAAAACCTCGAATCGTTTCTGCGAGAAGGCCTTTCGAGAGTCGGCGTGACCCCGCTCGGGTCGTGGCCGGACGAGTCGAGCGGGTTGCGGGAGCTGTTGCAGACCGCGCACGACGGCGACGTCGTCGCGCTGATGACGCACTCCGACCGGGCGATGCTGCACGACTGGCTGATCGAGCACGGCGCGACCGCCGACGACGCCGCGACGATCCGGCGCAAGGTGGTCGGGGCGCGTGGCGAGCACGAGGCGGAGCAGGAGCTCACCGAGCTCTGGCAGGACGACGACGCGCAGCGGCGGATCCGCACCGCACAGGCGTTGCACGAGCGCTTCCCGGGCGACGGCCGGGTGCTCTACGAACTCGCCGGCACCTACGACTCGGCGGGCGAGGAGGACGCGGCGCTCGACTGGTATGACGAGGCGCTGGCCGCGGGGTTGCGCGAGCCGTTCCGGCACCGGGCGCTGATCCAGAAGGCCTCGACCCTGAGGCACCTGGGCCGGCTGGACGAATCCCTCGCCATACTCGACGAGCTCGTGAGTGACTATCCCGATAACGCCGCGATCGTGCTCTTCCGTGCTCTCACCCTGCACGACCTCGGGCGGGACGTCGACGCACTGCGCGCAGCCGCCACGCATCTGGCGGCCACCAGCACCGACGCCGACGTGCAGCGCTATCACAACTCGCTGACTCGCTTCACCGCCGCGATCGACTGAGTCGCGCGGGCGGGCGCGGGCGGCTGGGCGTGCAGAAGTCGCAACAGTCGCGGGTTGTGCACGCGAAAGACGGCCGGGGCGCGCACAAGTCGCAACGGTCGCGGGGCGCGCACGCGGGTCAGCCCTCCTGACTGTCGAGCACCTCGCGCAACTCGCCGTCCTCGGCGGCCGACGACTCGGCGGCCTCGGAGGTGAGCTGCTGCGGGTCGAGGTCGGGGTCACCCGGACAGTCCTCGTCGGTGCGCGCGCCGGCAGCGGCCTGATGCGTGAAGCTCTCCAGCTCGGCGAGCACCGCCGCGTGCTGGTCGACGCAGAGCATCACCAGGTCGCCGGGGTTGGCGATGCGCACCGAGTGCCGTGTCGCGTCGAGTTCGTCGAGCACGGTGACGACCTGCCGGCAGCGCGCTCCGTCGGCCATGGCCGCCCGCACGCCCTCCTCGAGCAGCTTCGCCGACTCGCCCGGGGCACGGCGCCGCAGATTGGCGTCCTCGCGCAGCACGAGCACGTCGAAGTGGTGCGCCGCGATCGCTCCGAGTTCGCGGATGTCGTCGTCGCGCCGGTCGCCCGCGGCGCCGACCATGCCGATGCGGGAGATGCGGTGCTCGGCCGCGCCCTGCCGGGCCTTGACGTAGGACTCGACGAAGTCGCCGAGCATCCGCATGCCGGGCGGGTTGTGGCAGTAGTCGACGAACACCTCGGCGTGGTTGACCTCGACCCGGTTGAGCCGGCCGGGGGACAGGTAGTAGGTGGTGTCGAAGGTGCGCAAACCCTGCCGGATGTCGTGCAGCGGCGCACCCGCCGCAAACGCCGCGCCCGCGGCGGCCAGCGCGTTGGCGACGTTCATCCGGGCGGCACCGCCGAACGTCGACGGCAGCAGGTGGGTCCACGCGAGCGGCATCGACCGCCGACCCTGCTTGAGCACGATCATCTCGCCGCGATCGGACGGTTCGAGTACGACGGCACGCGCTCCTCGACGGCATCGCTCCTCGATGAAGTCGCGCACCGGGCTGCCCGGCGGTTCCATGGAGAACCACACGATCGTGCCGCGGCAGCGGCGCCGCATGGCTCGCACCAGCCGGTCGTCGGCGTTGAGCACTGCGAAGCCGTCACGCGGAACCGCTTCGACGACAACGGATTTGACGTCCGCCAGCTGTTCGAGCGTGTCGATGCCGCGCATTCCGAGGTGGTCGGTCTGGATGTTGGTGACGACGGCGATGTCGTTGCGGTCGTAGCCGAGGCCCTCGCGCAGGATGCCACCGCGGGCGACCTCCATCACCGCGAAGTCGACCCGCGGGTTCTGCAGAACCATCCGTGCCGAGCGCGGCCCCGAGGCGTCGGCGCGGATCACCAGGCGCTCGTCGATGACGATGCCGTCGGTGGACGTCATACCGACCTTGCGGCCGAGGCCCTTCATGATGTGCGCGAGCATCCGCGACGTCGTGGTCTTGCCGTTGGTGCCGGTCACCGCGACGATCGGCACGCGCGACGGCGAACCGGGCGGAAAGAGCAGGTCCACCACCGGCTTGGCGATGAACTGCGGCTCGCCCACCGTCGGGTGGGTGTGCATGCGGAAACCGGGTGCGGCGTTGACCTCGCAGATCGCGCCGCCGGTCTCGCGGACCGGTGCGGTGATGTCGGGGCAGATGAAGTCGATGCCGGCGATGTCGAGACCGATGAGTTGTGCTGCCTCTTCGGCGATTTCGACGTTGTCCGGGTGTGCGTCGAAGGTGCGGTCGACCGAGATGCCGCCGGTCGACATGTTGCCGGTGAGTGCCAGCTTCACCATGTCGCCCGTGGCGGGCACGTCGTCCATCGCATAACCCTGCTCGCGGACCAGCTCGATCGCGGCGTCGTCGACGGTGATGCGGGTGAGCACCTTCTCGTGCCCGACCCCGCGCCGGGGGTCTGCGTTGGTGATCTCGACCAGCTCGGCGACGGTGTGCTCGCCGTCGCCGACCACGTGCGCCGGCACCCGCTCGGCGATGGCCGCCATGCGCCCACCGATGATGAGGCACCGGTAGTCCTTGCCGGTGATGAAGGACTCGACCTGCACGACCCCACGGCGGCTCTGCTCCTCGGCCAGCGGGAAGGCCTCGCGCACCTCGTCATCCGACTTCAGGTCGAGGATCACGCCTCGGCCGTGATTGCCGTCCAGCGGCTTGACGACGACCGGGTAGCCGATGCGCCGGGCAGCCGCGACCGCGTCGTCCGCGGTGCGCACGGTCTCGGCCTTCGGCACCGGGAGCCCGGCCGAGCCGAGCAGGTTGCCGGTGAGGTGCTTGTCGCCGGCGATGTCGACCGCGAGGGCCGAGGTGTTGGACGTCATCGTCGCCCGGATCCGCTGTGCGTGGACGCCCTGCCCGAGCTGCACTAGCGAGTGCTGGTTGAGTCGTGTCCAGGGTATGTCGCGGCTCACCGCCTCCTCGATGATCGCCGCGGTCGACGGCCCGAACGCGGTGCGCGCCGCCAGTCGCAGGAAGCGCTCACGCTCGGCGTCGAAGTCGAAATCGGCTGTGGGGTGGACCAATTCGTTGACCAGGCGGACTGCCAGCTCACCTGCAGCGAGACCGACGCGCTCGTCGTAGAAGCCGAAGATGACGTTGTAGACGCCGGGCCGGTTCTTGTCCTCGCGGGTCTTGCCGCGGCGCAGGTCGTGACCGGCCTCCTGCTGCAGCTCCAGCGCCACGTGCTCGGCGACGTGTCCCAGCCAGGTTCCCTCCCGCATGCGCTCGACGAAGCCGCCGCGGTGTCCGCGCGAGCAGGTGTGCTCCTCGATGCGCGGCAGCAACTCGATCAGCCGGTCGGTGAAACCGGGCAGCGTGTCGGTCGGGAACGCCTCGAGCGCACCGAGGTCGACGACCAGGTGCACGGCCTGGTCGTAGGACCACACGTTGGGGCCGCGGTAGACCCGGGTCTGGAGCACCTTCAGGTGCGCGTCAGCCGGCGGCGTGGGGGAGTTGGTCGAAATGGTCGTCAGTCCTTCGCGGAGAGGGAATGTGGGTGGAGCCCCCGAGTCTGGTGCCGCCGGCTCAACGGCGCAACGCCGCGGCGGCGGTGGCCGCGTCGTGCCGGTCCCGACTGGTCGAGACGGCCAGATCGGCATACTTCTCGGAGAAGTCGGTGAGGGTCGCCGTGGGCAGGTCGAAGGTCGCCCCGAACGGCAGGGTGTGTACGACGGCGCCGGTCACGAGCAGCGGCGCGTCCCGGCGGGCTTCGTGCGCGTCGGTGACCGCGTTGCGCGCGTCCACCACGAACACCGCTCCGGAGCCGACGACGGTCAGCTCGGTGCCGTCGGTGATCTCGGCGGCGGTGTCCTCGTCGATGCCCATCCCGAGCAGGCTCGGCGAGGTCGCGACCAGCGACAGCAGCCGCCCGTAGCGGGCCCGCTGGTCGAAGTGCTGATCGACGATGACGCCGGGCAGCAGACCTAGTCCGGCGGTGAGCTGGCTCGAACGCTGTCGGGGCGTCACGCCCTCGTCGCCCATCGAGATCATGAACTGGCTCATGATCGACGCGCCGGCCGAGGTGCCGGCCACCACCGCGCCGCGTTCGTAGGCCTTGAGGATCGACTCGCCGAGCGGCGTGCCGACGATCAGCTGACTGAGCTTCAGCTGGTTGCCGCCGGAGAGGAAGATGCCCGTCGCGTTGTCGACCAGGTCCCGCAGCTCCTGATCGCTGCTCGCGACCCGGGTGCGCGGGTTGACCGCGTCGATCTGCGGCGCGCCGAGCCGGGAGAAGACCGTGGAGTAGACGTCCACTACCTCGTCCGGGACCGACGACGCGGTCGGGATCACGACGATGCGCGCCTTGCGGCCGCCCGCGAGCCGGACGAAGCGGCGCAGGATGGTGACCCGGCCGACCTTGTCCTCGGCCCCACCGATGACGAGCAGGGACCGGTGCGACGCCTCAGACATGGGAGGAGTCTAGTGAGCCGTCCCGCGCGCCCGCCGCATCGTCGGCATCGTCGGCGTCCTCGACCTCGTCGCGGGAGATGCCGAGCATGAAGAGCACCGCGTCGAGGTAGGGCACGTTGACGGTGGCGTCCGCCTGCTGGCGCACGACCGGCTTGGCGTTGAACGCCACGCCGAGCCCGGCCGCGGCGAGCATGTCGAGGTCGTTCGCGCCGTCGCCCACGGCCACCGTGCGGGACAGCGGAAGCGCTTCGGCTTCGGCGAATTTGCGCAGTGCGCGGGCCTTTTCGGCGCGATCGACCACGGTGCCGGAGACGCGCCCGGTGAGCTTGCCGTCCCGCACCTCGAGCTGGTTGGCGTGGGCGTGGTCGATGCCGAGTTCGGCGGCCAGCGGGCCGACGATCTCGAGGAAGCCGCCGGAGACCACGGCGACGGTGAAGCCCAGCCGCTTGACCGTGCGCACCAGGGTGCGTGCTCCCGGCGTGAGGCGTATGGCGGAGCGCACGTGCTCGAAGACCGACTCGTCCAGGCCGGCGAGCGCCCGCACGCGTTCGTGCAGGCTCTCGGTGAAGTCCAGCTCGCCACGCATCGCCCGTTCGGTCACCGCGGCCACCTCGGCCTCGCGTCCGGCGTGCGCCGCCAGGAGCTCGATGACCTCGTCCTGGATCAGCGTGCTGTCGACGTCCATGACGAGCAGCCGCCGTCCGCGGCGGGCGAGGCCGCCGGGCGCGACCGCGACGTCCAGATTGTGGGCAGCCGCGACCAGGGCCAGCTCCCGGCGCAGGGACGTCACATCGGCCCCGGACAGGTCGAGCTCCAAGGTGGTGACCGGGTCGCGCGAGAGTCGTCGTACCCGGTCGATGTTGGCGCCCTGGTCGCCGATCGCCGCGGTGAGCGCCGCCAGGCCGGTGGCCGGCAACGGAGCGCCGATCACGACGACCGACGCGCGGCCGGTGCGCCGGGCCGGGTTGTCACCCTGGCCGGCATCCCGGCTGATCGTCAGCCCGTGAGCCTCCGCCACCGCGTCGAGGTCGGCCGCCAGCCGGTCGGCGGCGCCGGCGGACGGCTGCAACAGCGCGGTGAGCAGCAGCCGCCCGCGGACCACCGCCTGCTCCAGGTCCAGCACGACGGCGCCGGTCTGCGCCGCGGCGGCGAGGAGTGCGCCGGCGACCCCCGGACGGTCCTCGCCGGTCAGGGTGACCAGCAGTGTGTCGTTGTGTGAAATTGCCTGTGGTGCGGGGTGATTCACGCCTCGATGACCGTTCCCTTGCCGATGACGGTGATGCCGGAGTCGGTCACGGTGAAGCCGCGAGCCCGGTCCTCCTCGGGGTCCAGGCCGATGCTCGCACCGGCCGGGACGTGCACATCCTTGTCGATGATCGCCCGGCGGATGCGGCAGTGCCGGCCGATGTCGACGTTGTCCATCAGCACCGAGTCGTCGACCTGGGCGAAGGAGTGCACCCGCACGTTGGGCCCGAGGACCGAGCCTGCGATCACCGACCCGCTGACGATCGTGCCGGAGGAGATCATCGAGCCGGTCGCCATGCCCTGCCGGGCGGAGGCGCCGTGCACGAATTTCGCCGGCGGGTAGGAGCTGGCGTCGGTCAGGATCGGCCAGTCGTAGTTGTAGAGGTTGAAGATCGGGTGGATCGACACCAGGTCCATGTGGGCGTCGTAGAAGGAGTCGATGGTGCCGACGTCGCGCCAGTAGCCGAAGTCGCGCTCGGTGACTCCGGGGATGTCGTTGTCGCGGAAGTCGTAGGCGTATGCGTCCCCGCTCTGCACGAACGCGGGGATGATGTCACCGCCCATGTCGTGCTTGCTGCCGTCGTGCTCGGCGTCTGCGGTGACCGCCTCGACGAGCGCGTCGGTGTCGAAGACGTAATTGCCCATCGACGCGAGCACTTCGTGCGGGGCGTCGGCCAAACCCACCGGGTCGGAAGGCTTTTCGCGGAAGGCGGCGATCTTGCGGTCACCGCCGGCGCCCAGCTCGATGACACCGAACTGGTCGGCCAGCTCGATCGGTTGCCGGATGGCGGCGACGCTCGCCCGAGCGCCGCTCTCGATGTGCTGGTCGAGCATCTGGGCGAAGTCCATCCGGTAGACGTGGTCGGCGCCGACCACCACCACGTAGTCCGGCCGCTCGTCGTGAATCAGGTTGAGACTCTGGTAGATCGCGTCCGCGGACCCGGCGAACCACTGCTTGCCCATCCGCTGCTGCGCGGGCACCGGCGCGACATAGTTGCCGAGCATCGTCGACATCCGCCAGGTCTTGGTCACGTGCCGGTCGAGACTGTGCGATTTGTACTGCGTCAGCACGACCATCTTCAGGAAGCCGCTGTTGGCCAGGTTGGACAGCGCGAAGTCGATCAGCCGGTAGATGCCGCCGAACGGCACCGCCGGTTTCGCCCGGTCGGCCGTGAGCGGCATCAGTCGTTTGCCCTCGCCGCCGGCGAGGACGATCGCTAGAACGGAAGGTTCACCACGTCGCGCCATACGGATAACTTAGGACCCACGGAGCGCTAGCGTCTGGTGTTGTGCGAGTCGATCTGCTGACCAAGGAATATCCGCCCAACATCTATGGCGGCGCGGGGGTGCACGTCGCGGAGTTGGTGCGGGCGCTGCGCGAGCGCGGCGACACCGTGCAGGTCCGGGCGTTCGGCGAGCCGGTGGACGAACCGGACACGACCGGCTATGCCGATCTGCCCGAGCTCGCCGAGGCCAATGCCGCCTTGCGCACCATGGGTGTCGACCTGCAGATCGCCCAGGACTGCGCCGGTGCCGATCTGGTGCATTCGCACACCTGGTATGCCAATTTCGCCGGTCAGCTGGCCTCGATGCTGCACGGCGTGCCGCACGTGGTGACCGCGCACAGCCTCGAGCCGCTGCGGCCCTGGAAGGCCGAGCAGCTCGGCGGCGGCTACCGGCTCTCGTCGTATGTCGAGAAGTCCGCCTACGAGGCGGCCGCGGCGGTGATCGCGGTCAGCCACGGGATGCGGGCCGACGTGCTGGCCAGCTATCCCGATCTCGACCCGGCCAAGGTGCACGTGGTGCACAACGGGATCGATGCGCAGCTGTGGCAACGCAATACCTCGCCGGAGGCGACCGAGATCGTGCGCCGGCACGGCGTCGATCCGGAGCGGCCGAGCGTGATCTTCGTCGGCCGGATCACCCGGCAGAAGGGGTTGCCCTATCTCCTGCGCGCGGCCGCCGAGCTGCCGCCGGACGTGCAACTCGTGCTGTGCGCCGGCGCACCGGACACGCCGGAGATTCTCGCCGAGGTCGAAGGCCTCGTCGACGGTCTGCGCAAGCACCGCACCGGCGTCGTCTGGATCCCGGACATGCTGCCGCGTGCCGAGGTGATCGCATTGCTTTCGGCCGCAACGGTTTTCGTCTGCCCGTCGGTCTACGAACCGCTCGGCATCGTCAACCTCGAGGCCATGGCGTGCGGCGCTCCGGTGGTCGGCACGGCGACCGGCGGCATCCCGGAGGTGGTCGCCGACGGTGAGACCGGCTGGCTGGTGCCGATCGACCAGGTCAGCGACGGCACGGGCACCCCGAAGGACCCAGACCGCTTCGTGCGAGATCTCGCCGACACGCTGACGACCGCGGTGAGCGACCCTGCTGAGGCGCGGCGGCGGGGCGAGGCCGGCCGGGAGCGCGCGGTCCGCGAATTCGGTTGGGACACAGTCGCTTCGCGCACCCAGGAGGTGTATGACGCGGTGCTGCGCGCCTGACGGGTGCTGGTCTCGATACGCCTCGCCTAGCGGCTCGGCTACTCGACCAGCGGGGGTTCCTCGCCTAGCGGCTCGGCTACTCGACCAGCGGGGGTTCCTCACCTGGCGGCTCGGCTACTCGACCAGCGGTTTTGCCCCGGAGCGGGAGCTTTGTGCTGATCGAGTAGCCCGGAGGAGCGAAGCGGGGGAGGGCATATCGAGATCAGTCGCCGGCCGATCCGACGGGTGGTCTCGATACGCCTCGCCTGGCGGCTCGGCTACTCGACCAGCGGTTTTGCCCCGGAGCGGGAGCTTTGTGCTGATCGAGTAGCCCGGAGGAGCGGAGCGGGGGAGGGCATATCGAGATCAGTCGCCGGCCCGCATGCCGGCCAGGTTGAGCGCCGCGGCGGTGGTCGCCTGTGCCATGGCGGTGTCGGCGGCGGCTTGCAGATCGAGCAGGGCCCGCTGGCGGCCCGCGTCGGAAGCGGCGTCGACGGCATGTGAGTGCGTCAGCGCGAAATCGACTGCGGCGCCGACGGTTCCGGCGGTCTGCAGGACCCTGATCGCCCGTCCGGGTAGTCCCGGCGGCAGCCCCCACTCGCGCAGCGCCACGACATCGTCGGCGGTCGCGCGAAGCGGCGAACCGACGAAGGGCTGCACGTCCAGCTGCTCGAGCGCCTCGGTCGAGCGCGCCAGCCGGCCACGCAGCTCGCGCTCGATCTGCGACTCGTGCAACGCCTCGAGCTGATGTGCCGGGGTCGGCGCGCAGTCGAAGGCGGTGAGCCGCACCGCGGTGCCCTCGTCGCCCTCCGGGCCGAAGATCTCCACCGTCGGCACCAGCGCGCCGCCGAGCGCGGGCACGAACACGCATTCGCCGGCCTCGGTCGCCGCGGCCATCAGGTCGGGGTTGCCCCTCGGCATACCGGTCAGGTCGCCGGAGCGGGGGAGTGCGCACGCGAGCACCCGCTCGCCGAAGTCCTGCCAGGTGCGCAGGTATTCGGTGTCGCCGGTGAGATGGTCGATGTCGGGCAGCGCGCGGCGCACGGCTTCCTCCAGGTCGACGTGGCCCGCCCAGGCAGCGGTCACCCAGAGGCTGAGGCGCACGGAGGCAGGCAGCGTCGACATCCCCGTCACTGTAAAGAGGTAGTGCCGGGCCGACGCGCGGGCCCGCCCCTGTCGCACGGGCAGTGCCGCGCAGGCAATAGGGTTCGAGCCATGAGCGATGTGCTGGCTCTCGCCGATGTCAGCGTCGTGCGCGGCGGCAAGCGCCTGCTCGACGGTGTCGACTGGGAGGTCGAGGAGGGCGAGCGCTGGGTGGTGCTCGGCCCCAACGGCGCCGGCAAGACCACCTTGCTGCAGCTGGCCGCTGGGCGCCTGCACCCGACGTCCGGCGTCGTCGGCATCCTGGAAGAAGTGCTCGGCGCGGTCGACGTCTTCGAACTCCGCCCGCGCATCGGGCTGGCGTCGGCCAGCATCGCCGAACGCATCCCGAACGCCGAACGCGTGGGCGACGTGGTCGTGACGGCGGCATACGGCATGGTCGGGCGCTGGCGCGAGAAGTATGACGACTTCGACCACGGTCGCGCCGCCGAACTCCTCGACGCGCTCGGGGCGGGCCCGCTGATCGACCGCCGCTTCGGCACGCTCAGCGAGGGCGAACGCAAGCGCGTCCAGATCGCCCGCGCGCTCATGACCGACCCGGAGCTCATGCTCCTCGACGAGCCCGCCGCGGGGCTCGACCTCGGTGGCCGGGAGGACCTGGTCGCGCGCCTGGGCGAGATCGCGCAGGACGTGGAGGCTCCCGCCCTGGTGCTGGTGACGCATCACGTGGAGGAGATCCCGGCCGGCTTCACCGACGTGCTCATGCTCCGCGACGGCAAGGTCGTGGCGCAGGGGCCGATCGAGGCGACCTTGACCGCGGACAACCTCTCGGCGACGTTCGGTATGCCGCTGACCCTCGACCGGCACGACGACCGGTGGACCGCCCGCGCCGTCGCCGCTCCGACCGCCCGGCACGCGGCGCACTAGGGCGGCAGCGTTGTCGCTGACGCAGGCGCTGCTGATCATGCTCGCCGGGGTCGCCGCCGGCACGATCAACACGATCGTCGGTTCGGGCACGCTGGTCACCTTCCCGACGCTCCTGACGTTCGGCTACCCGCCGGTGGGCGCCAACATCTCCAACTCCCTCGGACTGGTGGCCGGGGGAGTGTCGGGGTCGTGGGGCTACCGCTCGGAGGTCTCCGACGCCAGACAGCGCCTCCGGCAGCTGGCGCCGATGTCCTTCCTCGGGGCGGTCGCCGGCGCCCTGCTGCTGATTTGGCTGCCGGCATCGGCGTTCAAGGCGATCGTGCCGGTGCTCATCCTGGTCGGCATCGTGCTGGTGCTGATCGGCCCGTGGCTGCAACGCCGGGCCGCCGCCGCCCATCACGACGAGCCCGGTGAACACGCCGGCCGGGGCAGGCTGCTGCTCTCGTTGGGAGTGTTCGGCGCCGGCGTCTACGGCGGCTACTTCGGCGCCGCGCAGGGCGTGCTGCTGATGGGGCTGATGAGCGCGCTCATGACCGACCCGTTGCAGCGCATCAACGGCATCAAGAACGTCCTCGGCACGGTCGTCAACGCGGTCGCCGCCCTGACGTTCCTGGTCGTGGCGTTCGACAAGGTGCACTGGGATGTCGCCGGGCTGATCGCGCTGGGCTCGCTGATCGGCGGGCTGACCGGCGCCGGCGTCGGACGGCGGTTGCCGCCTTGGGCGCTGCGCGCCTTCATCGTGGTGGTCGGGCTGGTCGCGATCTGGCAACTGCTCGCCGGGTGACGCGGGATCCCGCAAACTTGTCAGCTGTTCGGATATTCTCCCGTCGTGCTCAACCAACGCCGGTCGGGGTGATCTTGCGGTGATGTCCGATGATTTTCGATGAGTTGATGCGCGCGCACGGGATCTCCACCGTGCCGCGCGCGGGCCTGGCCATGTCGCACGCTGCGCGGCAGCCCGCTGCAGCCCCTCAGGTGCGCGCGCAACCGGCGACGGTCGAGGCGGTGCGCGCTGCGCCCGCACCGGCCCCGCCACCCCTGCGCGCGCAGCCGGCGACCGTCACCACCGTGACCGCGGAGGCGGTGCGCGCGTCGGTGCCGCCGCCGGCGGACAGTGAGGAGCTCGAGCGGGTGCGGCACAGCCTGCGCCAGCATCGGGTCGCCCTCGGCAACAACCTCGCCGACGTGGTCGGCACCCTGCCCGGTGCGGCATTCGGCGCCCTCGTCGCCGAGTTGTTGCGCCGCACCGGTTTCACGGTGCTCACCGCGCTGACCACGACCACCTCGGGCAGCGGCTCCGCATCGGAGGGGCTGATCTCCCGGGACCCGCTCGGCATCGACCGGCTGTGGCTGCGCGCCGTGCAACTGCCGCCGCGCTGGGTGATCGACCGGTCGCACCTGCAGGGCTTCGTCGACGCGGCGCGGATGGCCGGCCAGGAGCACGGGCTGCTGATCTCCACGGCCGTGCTGACCGCCGAGGCGCAGTCGGCAGTCGCGCAACTCGGCGCCGGCATCAGCGTCATCGACGGCCCGCGGCTCATCGAGCTGATGCTGCAGCACGACCTCGGACTCGCGCCCGAGCTGCGGGTCGTCGTGCAGCGGGTCGACCGGGCGTTCTTCGCGAGGTTGTAGCGCGACCTGGGGTTGGCCGACATCTAGGGTTGGCCGACGTGCCGGTCATCGAAATCACCGATCCCGCCGACGAACGGGTCAAGGACTACTTCGGACTCACCGACGTCGCGCTGCGGCGGCGCCTCGAGCCGGAGAACGGTCTCTATCTCGCCGAGAGCGAGAAGGTGATCCGGCGGGCGCTGGCTGCGGGACACCGCCCGCGGTCCTATCTGATGGGGCGGCGCTGGCTGACCGACCTGGCGGACCTGGTCGAGCAGGCCGACCACGACGGGGTGCCGGTGTATGTCGGCGATGCCGACGTCATCGAGACGATGACCGGCTTCCACCTGCATCGTGGCGCGCTCGCCTCGATGCACCGTCCCGTCCTGCAGCCGTATGCCGACCTGGTCGCCGCCGCGCAACGGGTCCTGGTGCTGGAGGACATCGTCGACCACACCAACGTCGGCGCGATCTTCCGCTCCGCGGCCGCGCTCGGCGTCGACGCGGTGCTCATCACCCCGCGGTGCGCCGACCCGCTCTACCGGCGCAGCGTGCGCGTCTCGATGGGCACCGTCTTCCAGGTGCCCTGGACGCGCATCGAGCCCTGGCCCGAAGGGGCGAAAACTCTGCAAGAGCAAGGGTTTTCGGTCGCGGCGCTCGCGCTCTCGGACGATGCGGTGACGCTCGACGAGTTGATTGCCGACCTGCCGGATCGGCTCGCACTGGTGCTGGGGGCCGAGGGCGACGGGTTGTCCCGTCATACGTTGGAGATGAGCGACCGGGTGGTGCGCATCCCGATGGCCGGTGACGTCGACTCGCTCAACGTCGCCGCCGCGAGCGCGGTGGTGGCGTGGGCGACACGCCCGGCCACCCATCGGGGTGAGCCAGGAGCACGCCGATCGCAGTAGGTTCTGTAGAACGACTGTCCACACGTCGAAAGGCGCACGATCATGGACGCAACAACCTGGTGGATCATCATCGGCATCGTGGTCGTCATCGCGATCCTGGTGCTCATCGCGATGATGATGAACAAGCGGCGCGCTGCCGCACACCGCGAGGAGGCACAACAGCTACGGCAGGAGGCGCGCAAGGGCGAGCCCACGGTGGTGGAGGCGCAGCAGCGCGCCGAGACCGCGACGGAACGGGCCGACCAGGCTCGCGCGGAGGCCGACGCCAAGGAGGAGCAGGCGCAGCAGCTGGAGCAGGAGGCGAAGTACGAGCAGGACACCGCCGCCGCCGTCCGCCGTGACCACGCCGACACCCTGCGTCGCGCCGACGAACTCGACCCGGACACCCCCACCGACCGGCACGGCAACCGGGTCGAGGGCACCCGTGACGACGCCAAGCAGGAGCGCTACCGCGACGAGGCGGCGCCGGCGGCCGCGGCGACGGCCGGCGGAGCGACGGCAGCCGGGGCCAACGACCCGGCCCGGGACGAGATCGCCGACGAGCGCGGTGTGACCGGGCAGCGGTCGACCGCCGACGACACCTATGCCGAGGGTGCGCGGGCCGACGAGTCCGGCCGGTCCGGCACCGACTACCGCAGCACGTCCGCGCAGAGCGGTTACGAGCGGGAGGCGACCGGCAGCGGTTACGACCGGGAGGCGACCGGCAGTGGTTACGACCGCGAGAGCACCGGCGCGGAATACAACCGCGAGTCCGCCGGGACCGGCTACGAGACGAGCGGGGCCGGTTACGCGGCGACCGACGCCGGCCGGGACACGCACAACCGGCGTGCGGACGACCAGCCGTACGACGCGCAGTCGACCACCGGGTCGGCCTACGAGCAGGGTTCGACCACTGCCCAGGGCTCGACGTATGACCAGGGTTCGACGTACGACCAGGGCTCGGCCACCGGTCAGCAGGGTTACACCTCCCACGACCAGAGCTCGTCATACGACCAGGGCTCGACGTACGACCAGACTGCAGCCACCGGCCCGCAGGGTTACACCTCGCACGACCAGAGCTCGTCATACGACCAGGGTTCGACGTACGACCAGGGTTCGACGTACGACCAGGGCTCGGCCACCGGTCAGCAGGGTTACACCTCCCACGACCAGGGTTCGTCATACGACCAGACCCGCTCGGGTGACCAGGGCGTGTATGACCAGCAGGCACAGGGCGGTTCGACCTACGACCAGCAGGCGCAGGCGCCCGGGCAGCCGGCATCGGGCACGGCCGGTACACCGGTCTACGACCAGACCTCCGGGCAGCACACGACGACCGGCGACGCCGCTGGCAGCGGCTGGAGCGACCGCGGCGACACCTCCGCCGCCGAGGACGGCGGCGTGCGCTCGCAGGCCGACGGCCTGCGTGGTGACCGGCACGTGACGTCCGAGCGCGACCTGGCCGACAACGGCTACGCCGCGCCCGAGGACGGCGGGGACGACGCACAGCAGGGCGACGGCAAGCGCCGCCCGGGCCTGGTCGACCGGCTCAAGGGCGTCCGCGACGATCTGCAGGACCGCCGCAACGACGGTCGCTGACCGGCAGCAACGAGAAGAAGGGCCCTGCGGCATCGCCGCAGGGCCCTTCCTCGATTGCCCGTGCTACTTCGCGTTGTAGGTCGCGGTGATCACGCCGCGGGCCAGCAGGTTGCCGCCCGTGGTGAACGCGGCGACCGCCGGAGTCGCGTTCTCGTCCAGGCCGAGATCGCCACCGACGGCGTGCACCGCGAACATGTATCGGTGCGGCCGCACGTCCGCCGGCGGCGCGGCACCGCCGTAGTCCTTGGTGCCGAAGTCGTTGCGCACGTGGAACGCGCCCTCCGGCAGGTTCTCGCCGCTGCCCGCGCCCGCGTCGAGCGACGTGACGTCGGCCGGGATGCCGAGCAGCAGCCAGTGCCAGAAGCCGGACGGCGTCGGTGCGTCCGGGTCGAAACAGGTCACGACGTAGCCGGTGGTGCCTTCCGGCGCGCCGCTCCAGGACAGCTGCGGGGATTTGTTCTCGCCGCTGAATCCCCAGTCGTTGTAGACCTGTTCGTCAGGCAGCGTGTCGCCGTCGGCGAACGACTCACTGGTCACCGCGAGCGACGGCACCTGCGGCAGAAGGGTGTAGGGGTCGGGTGCTTCGGGGCGTTCGAGATCCATGGAGCCCACGCTACTCACCGGACACACGCTCGCGCATCGCCTCCATCAACAGCGTGTATGACGCCCGGCGCTCCTCCGGGTCGTGCACGTTGGTGGTGACCATGAGTTCGTCGGCGCCGCACGCCTGCGCACGCCGCAGGATGCCGGCGGCGACCTCGGGCCCGGTGCCGCTGGTCACGAAGCGGCCGAGTTTGCCGACGATCGCCTCCTCCTGCGGTGTCCATTCGTGGGCCGCGGCCTCCTCCGGGGTCGGCAGCGGGCCGGGCCGGTTCTGCCGCAGTCGCACGGTCGACAGAGCGGCGGCGCGCTCGAGTTCGGCTGCGCGCTCAGTGGATTCGGCTGCGATCGCGGCGACGGCGAGCATGCTGTGCGGCTCGGTGAGACCCCCGTCGCTGCCGTTCGGCCGGAACGACTGCCGGTACATGTCGAACGCCTCTCCCGGGTCGGCGTCGCCGAAGTGACCCGCGAAGGCGAACGGGGTGCCCAGCAGGCCGGCCGCCTGCGCGCCATACAGACTCGAGCCGAGGATCCAGATCGGCGGCAGCGGCACGTCCGCCGGCTGCGCGCTGATCGGTGCGAACGGGTGATCGTCTGGGAATCCGTCGACGTATGCGCGCAATTCGGCGAACTGCTGCGGGAAGTCGTCGGCGGTCAGCGCCTCCCGGCTGCGGCGCAGGGCAAACGCGGTGAGCTGGTCGGTGCCGGGCGCGCGCCCGATGCCGAGGTCGATCCGGCCCGGGTGCAGGGCTTCCAGCACGCGGAACGTCTCGGCGACCTGCAGCGGCGCGTGGTTGGGCAGCATGATGCCGCCGGCGCCGACCCGGATCGTCTCGGTGGCGGCCGCGATCGACGCGATCATCACCGTCGGGGACGTGCTCGCGACACTCGGGATGTTGTGGTGCTCGGCGACCCAATAGCGTTCGTAGCCAAGGGATTCGGTATGCCGAGCCAACTCGATCGACTCGTGCAGCGCGTCGGAGGCGGTGCGGCCCGCCGAGATCGGGGACAGGTCGAGCACGGACAGGGGGAGGTGGAGCGCGTCAGTCACCTCAGGTGCAACACGCGGGGCGCCGCGGCATTCCGCACCTGCTCCACACCCGATGCGCACCCGCTCCGTACTTGCTGAGTACCTTCTCCATCCCGGCTCCGGAGCTGCTCCATTTCCGGCGCGACGCACTACAGTGCGCGGCATGGAACCCCTCTACTCGGGAGTAATCAACTTCGCGCTGGGCGTCTTCGCCGCGCAGGGACTGAAGTTCGAGCGCACCGGCTCGGAGAACATCCCACGCACCGGCGGCGCGGTCATCGCGATGAACCACGTGGGCTACTTCGACTTCGCCTACGGCGGCTACCCGGCCCACGACGTCGGACGCATCGTGCGCTTCATGGCCAAGAAGGAGGTCTTCGACCACCGGGTGATGGGTCCGCTGATGCGGGGGATGAAGCACATCCCGGTGGACCGGGCGGCCGGTGCCGGCGCCTACCAGGAAGCGGTGGCGGCGTTGCGGCGCGGCGAACTCATCGGGGTGTTCCCCGAGACCACCATCTCCCGGTCGTTCGAGCTGCGCGACTTCAAGAGCGGTGCGGTGCGGATGGCGCAGGAAGCGGGGGTGCCCGTCATACCGATGATCATCTGGGGGTCCCAGCGGGTCTGGACCAAGGACCACGACAAGACCCTGCTCCGGCCGAAGGTGCCGGTGACGATCACCACCGGTGCGCCGATCGACATCCCGGCGGACGCGGACGTGGACACCGAGACCGCGCGGCTGCGGACGGTGATGGAGGGCATGCTGCACGAGGCACAGGACTCCTACGAGCCGCTCACCGGCGACGATCTGAAGTATCTGCCCGCGCGGCTCGGCGGCACGGCGCCGACGCCGGAGCAGGCGGCCGAGCTCGAGCGGGTCGAGGCGGAGCGGAAAGCGGCCAAGAAGGCCGCCGGCTGACGGGCCTTGTCGGTGGCGGCGCGCAGACTGCGAGCATGGCCATCGTGGATGCACCGACGATCGAGGACACCGCCGCCGACGTGCTCGGCGTGCTCGCCGGCCCGGACGCGCAGTTGCGGCCCGGGCAGATGGAGGCGCTCCACGCGCTGCGCCGGCCCGGAGCGCGGGTGCTGGTCGTGCAGGCGACCGGGTGGGGCAAGTCGGCGGTCTACTGGATCGCCACCTCGTGGATCCGCCGCGCCGGCGGCGGTCCGACCCTGGTGGTGTCGCCGCTGCTCTCACTGATGCGTGACCAGGTGGCTGCTGCCGAGCGGGCCGGCCTGCGCGCTGCGACCCTCAACAGCTCCAATTTCGATGCCTGGCAACAGATCGAGGATGACCTCGCGGCCGGCGAGATCGACGTCCTGCTGGTCTCGCCGGAGCGGCTCGCCAACCCCGGTTTCGGAGCCCGGGTGCTGGAGTCGCTCGCCGGCTCCCTCGGACTCGTGGTGATCGACGAGGCGCACTCGGTGTCCGACTGGGGCCACGACTTCCGGCCCGACTACCGGCGGGTGACCGACGTGCTGCGGCGGCTCAACCCGCAGACTCCGGTGCTCGCCACGACCGCGACCGCCAACTCCCGGGTGGTCGCCGACGTCGCCGAGCAGTTCGGCGACGACACGGTCGTGCTGCGCGGGCCGCTCGCCAGGTCGAGCCTGCAACTCGCCGTGCTGCCGCTGATGGATCCGCTGCAGCGCTACGCGTGGGTGGTCGATCACCTGCCCGAGCTGCCCGGGTCGGGCATCGTCTACACGCTCACGGTCGCCGACGCCGAGCGCCTCACCGAGGCGTTGCAGCGGCGCTACGCCGACACGCCGGGTATGACGGTGGCGGCATACACCGGCGGCCTCGACAGTGCGCAACGCGAACGCCTCGAGGAGGACCTGCGCGCCAACCGCGTCAAGGCGCTGGTCGCGACCTCCGCACTCGGCATGGGCTACGACAAGCCGGATCTCGGCTTCGTGGTGCACGTCGGCGCACCGCCGTCACCGGTCTCCTACTACCAGCAGGTGGGTCGTGCCGGGCGGGCCATCGACCACGCACTGGTCGCGCTGCTGCCGTCCGCCGGGGACGACGCCGTGTGGGACTACTTCGCCACCGCGACGATCCCGAAGGAGCCGCAGGTGCGCCGGCTGCTCGAGGTGCTCAGCGCGGCGGAGGCGCCGATGTCGGTGCCGGCACTGGAGGCCGAGACCGGTCTGCGACGCAGCAAGGTGGAGCTGCTGCTCAAGCAACTCGCGGTGGACGGGGTGACCGAGCGGCTCCCCGACGGCTGGCGGGTCACCGGCACGACCTGGGAGTTCGACCAGGCGCACTACGACAGCGTGCTCGCCGTGCGCCGCCGCGAGGCCGACATCATGCGCAGCTACCTGCGTGGCGAGCAGTGCCTCATGCAGCTGCTGCAACAGTCGCTGGACGACCCGGAGGCCGAGCCGTGCGGTCGGTGCTCGGTGTGTCTCGGCGCACTCCCCGCCCCGCTCGGAGCCGCGCCCGACCCGCAGACGGTCGCCGCGGTGCGCGAGGTGCTGCGCGGCGAGGAACACCTGCTGGAGCCGCGCAAGATGTGGCCCGGCGGATCCTTCGGCGCGCGGGGCAAGATCCCCGCCGCGCTGGCCGCCGACGAGGGCCGGGTGATCGTGCACGCCGACGCCGCCGAGTGGGGTGACCTGCTCACCGGTGCCCTGCGAGCCGACGCGGCGCCACCGCAGGACCTGCTCGACGCGGCGGTGCAGACGCTCAGTCGCTGGCGCAACCAGTGGAGCACCCGACCCGACGTAATCGTCGGGCTGGCCGCCACCGGCCACCCGCAGCTGGTCGCCGGCGTGGTCGAACACCTCGGCACCGTCGGTCGTCTGCCGACTGCCGGCTGGGCGGTCGAGGCACGCGTGCCGGACGACCTCACCTCGCCGGACGAGGCGGCCTTCTGGCGAAAGACGTTGGGGGAGAACGCTGCTCCCGACGTCGCCGGCAAGGCTGTGCTCCTGGTCGTCGATGAATCGTCCTCCGGCTGGGCGGTCACCGTTGCCGCCGCGACACTGCGCGAGGCCGGCGCACGCGCGGTCCTGCCCCTCCTGCTCCACCGGACCGTCGGCTGATTTCGCCCTCCTCCAGCCCGAGCGGGCGTCCCGAGTCGATACCGTCGGCGCATGCGCGCTCTCACGGTCATCCCGCAACAGAAGAACTCGCTGTCGGTGCAGGACATGCCCGACCCCGACGAAGCTCTCGGCGACGTCCTCGTCGACGGCCTCCAGGTCGGTGTTTGCGGCACCGACCACGAACTCGCCGACGGTCTCTACGGCTGGGCACCGCCCGGCTCCGAGCGACTGATCATCGGACACGAGTCACTCGGCCGGGTGCGGGAGGCTCCTGAGGGCAGCGGCTTCGCGCCCGGCGACCTGATCGTGGGCGTCGTCCGGATGCCCGACCCCGTGCCCTGTGGAGCCTGCGCACACGGCGAGTGGGACATGTGCCGCAACGGCGAATACACCGAGCACGGCATCAAGGAGCTCGCCGGCTTCGCCGCGCAGCAATGGCGGGTCAGGAGCGAGCACGCAGTCAAGCTCGACGCGTCGCTGGAGTCGGTCGGCGTGCTGATGGAACCGACCACGATCGTCGCCAAGGCGTGGGAGCAGGTCGACCGGGTCGGTGGGCGCGCGTGGTTCGACCCGAAGTCGGTGCTGATCACCGGCGCCGGCCCCATCGGCCTGCTCGCCGCGATGATCGGTGTCCAGCGGGGCCTGGACGTGCACGTGCTCGACCACAACACCACGGGCCCGAAGCCGAAGCTGGTCGCCGAACTCGGCGCGACCTACCACACCGAGCCCATCGACCAGGTGCTGCAAGCGGTCCAACCGGACGTGGTCATCGAGGGCACCGGCGTCACCTCGATCATCGGCGCCGTGCTGGCCGCCGCCAAGCCGTATGTCGTCACGGTGCTCACCGGCATCTCCAACCCGGGCGACACGGTCGACCTCGACCTGGGCGCGATCAACAGGGACGCGGTGCTCGGTAACGCTGCCGTGGTGGGCTCGGTCAACGCCAACCTGCGGCACTACGAGCAGGCCGCCAAGGCGCTGACCGAGGCCGACCGCGGTTGGCTCGAGAGCCTCATCACCCGCCGGGTGCCGCTGGAGCAGTATGCCGAGGCGTTCACCAAGCAGCCCGGCGACGTGAAGGTCGTGATCACGCTCGCCTGAGGGACGGCGGCGCACTGCGGTCGGTGCCGTCAGCCACGTCAGCACTATCTGCCGCGTCAGCACTGTCAGTGCCGTCGGTGACAATGGTGCGGTGCGTTCTGCGGCGAGCATCCTGCATCTGGATCTCGACGCATTCTTCGCCGCCGTCGAGCAGCGGGACAAGCCGTCGCTGCGGGGCAAGCCGGTCTGTGTGGGCGGCATCGGCCCGCGCGGAGTGGTCGCGACCGCGTCCTACGAGGCGCGGGTCTTCGGTGCGCGCTCGGCGATGCCCACCGCCGAGGCGCGACGGCGTTGCCCGGCGGGCACGGCCTTCCTGCATCCACGCGGTGACGCCTACCGCAAGTCGAGCCGGATCGTCATGGAGCTGCTGCACGAGCTGTCCCCGGTCGTGGAACAGGTCAGCGTGGACGAGGCGTATGTCGATCTCGCCGCCGGTGACCTCACCGATCTGTCACCGGACGGTGTGCGCGCGGCCGCACAGCAATTGATCGACGAAATCCGCGGTGCGACAGGCGGATTGACCGCTTCCGCAGGCATCGCCTCCTCCAAGATGCTGGCCAAGATCGGCTCCGACCTCGAGAAGCCGCAGGGCCTGGTCGTCATACCCCCGGGGCGTGAGCTGGAGATGCTCGCCCCGCTGTCGGTGCGGGTGATCGCCGGCATCGGCCCCATGACGGCGGCCCGGCTGCGCACGTTCGGCGTCGAGACGGTCGCCGACCTGCAGCGCATGGAGCGCACCGACCTGGTGAGCATCTTCGGGTCCGCACACGGCGGCAGCCTGCACGAGCTCGCCCGCGCCCAGGACGACCGCGAGGTGGTCGTCGAGCGCGAGGCCAAGAGCGTCTCGGCCGAGGAGACCTTCCAGACCGACGTGGTGGACCGGTCGGTGCTCGATGCCGAGCTGACCAGCCTCGCGCGTCGCACCGCAGCGCGCCTCGCCCAGTCGGCCGCCTTCGCCCGGACGATCACCATCAAGGCGCGCCAGCACGACTTCTCCACCCAGACCAGGTCGGAGACGCTGCTGCACCCGACCGGCGACGCCGGCGTGATCCTCGACGTCGCACGCCGACTCCTCGACGGCGTCGACGTCTCGAACGGCCTGCGGTTGCTGGGAGTTGGCGTCTCCGGGTTGAGCACACACTCGCAGGAACGGTTGCGCTTCGACGACCAGCAGGAGGTCGCCGCGCCCCTTCCGCTCGGCATCGACGACGACGCCGAGGTGCCGGCCACGCCCGCGGGGGACGTGCGGCGCACACCGGGCCCGGCTGCCTACGTCGGCGGCGGCCCGCCCTCCTGGTGGCCGGGCCAGGACGTCGCCCACACCGAGCACGGCGCCGGCTGGGTGTGGGGCAGCGGTCTGCGCCGGGTGACGGTGCGCTTCGAAGGTCCGCGCACCGGGCCCGGCAGGGTGCGCACGTTCGCCGCGGACGACCCGCACCTGTCGGTTGCCGAGCCACCGCAGTGGTGAAATCCGGTTGACGCGATGCGCACGATGGACTGATGCGCAGTTTTGAGCAGCTCGTCGCCGAGGCCGATGCCGCCGACGTCAGCGGCTGGAGCTTCGACTGGCTCGACGGCCGGGCGACCGAGGAGCGACCGCCGTGGGGCTACGCGGGCTTGCTGGCCGACGCGCTGGCGGGCGTCGAGTCGGCGCTGGATCTGCAGACCGGTGGCGGAGAGGTCGTCGGCGAAGCGCCCGAGCTGCCGCGCCGGATGGCCGTCACCGAGGGGTGGCCGCCCAATGTCGAGCAGGCGCGAAACCTGCTGGGACCGCGCGGTGTCGAGGTGGTGGACGCCGACCAGGACGCGCCGCTGCCCTTCGCGGACGCGAGCTTTGCGATGGTGAGCGCGCGCCATCCGGTGTGGTCCAACTGGGCGGAGATCAGCCGAGTGCTCGTGCCTGGCGGCCGCTACCTCGGTCAGCACGTCGGGCCGGCATCCGGCTTCGATCTCATCGAGCGCTTCCTCGGCCCGCTGCCCGAGCACGTCCGCAACGGCCGCAGCCCGGACGGAGACCGAGCGGGCGCCACTGCTGCGGGGCTCGTGGTCGACGAGATCCGCAGCGCTTCGTGCCGGATGGAGTTCTTCGACATCGGCGCCGTCGTGTGGACGCTGCGCAAGCTCGTCTGGTGGGTGCCCGACTTCACCTCCACCCGGTATGACGCGACTCTGCGCGAGCTGGACGCGCTGATCCGGCGGGACGGCCGGTTCGTCGCACACTCGACACGCCTGCTCGTGCGCGCCCACAAGCCCGCCCGGGACATCCGCGACTGACGGCTCCCTCGGCGACTGACGCCCGCATCGCGCCGTCACTCGCCGAGGGAGCCGTCACTCGGGGCGGTGGATGGCCGTCACTCGATGGGGCGGCCCGCAGTCAGTCGGCGGGGTGGTCTGCGGGCGCGGAGATCACGCCAGGCCGCGGGTGACCTGAGGGGGAGTGCGCCGCCCCTGGATCGCCGCGACCATCTCGAGCGCCTGCCGGGTCTCGGCGACGTTGTGCGCCCGGAAGACCGAGGCGCCGTGCCAGGCCGACAGCGCGGTCGCGGCGAGGGTGCCGACCAGCCGCTCACCGGGCGGCAGACCGCCGAGCGCCTCACCGACGAAGTCCTTGTTGGACAGCGCCACCAGCACCGGCCAACCGGTCGCGACGAGTTCGTCGAGCCGCCGGGTGAGGGTCAGCGAGTGCCAGGTGTTCTTGCCGAAGTCGTGCGTCGGGTCGAGCAGGATGCCGTCCCTCGGCAGCCCGCGCGCGACGAGCGCCTCGGCGCGGGCCGTGGTGTCGGCGATGACGTCGGCCACGACGTCGTCATACCGGACCCGGTAAGGACGCGACCGCGGCGTCGCTCCGCCGGTGTGCGAGCAGACGTAACCGGCTCCGAATTCGATTGCCACGTCTGCGAGTTCGGGGTCGTGGCCGGCCCAGGTGTCGTTGAGCAGATCGGCGCCCGCCGCGCATGCCGCGGCCCCGACCTCGTGCCGCCAGGTGTCGACGCTGATCACGACGTCGGGGAAGCGCTCGCGCAGCGACGCCACGAACGGCACCACCCGCTGCGTCTCCTCGGCGACATCGACGTCGTCGCCGACGCCGGCCTTGACCCCACCGATGTCGAGGATGTCCGCGCCGTCGCGCACTGCGGCCTCCGCGGCCCGCAGAGCAGCGTCGTCGGCGAAGGTCGCCCCCTGGTCGTAGAACGAGTCGGGCGTGCGGTTCACGATCGCCATGATCAGGGCGCGGTCGGTCCGGGTCGGGCGCCCGCGGAAGCTGATCGGCATGTGCGCAGCGTAATCACCGGCACCGCTTACCCTTGCTGACGTGCTGCGCCGTGCCGTCATCGTCCCCGACGCCCCGGCGCTCGTGCCTGCCCTGGGTGGCGCCGGTTCACCCACGCTGCAGGCGGTGCGCGACGCGATGATCCGTGCGGTCGGCGATCCCGGAGACCCCGGCGGCCGCTGGACCGCGGTTGGCCCGGGGGAGCGCACCCGGCTGATCGACGCCGGCACCGGTGCGCGGCTCACGGCATACGGACGGGAGGGGGAGCTCGGTCTGTCGGAGGCGCCGAGCGCGCACGAGGACAACCCGGAGCCGACCCTGTTGGTCGCCGCGTGGCTGCGCGAGACCGCCCGCCTGCCGGGTATGACGGTGCAACTCGTCGGCCCCGACGCGTCGGCGGAGGAGTGCGCCGTGCTCGGCAAGCAACTCGCCGCGGACACCGACACGCTGCTGGTGCTCGGCAGCGGCAGCTTCACGTGGGAGCCGGGCGACGGCACCGACCACTCCGACCATCCGGTCGACACCGCGGTGCGGCGCGCCCTTGCCGGCGGAGACACCGCACCACTCTGCGCGCTGGACGCGACCGAGTGCGCCGGCGTGCACGCCGGTGGTCGCGCGCCGTGGCAGGTGCTCGCGGGCGCGGTCGACGGAGCCCGGGTGACGGCGGACCTGCTCTACAGCGACGCGCCGTTCGGGGTGCGCTACCACGTCGCGACGTGGGACCTCACGCGTTAGCGTCGTCCAGGAACCAGCCGTGCACCATGCCGGCCGGACGACCGCGCTCGACGAAGTATTCGGTGCCGAAGCTGCCGTCGAAGACCTCCTGCGGCATACGCATGAAGCCGCCGATGTCGGAGACCTGGCTGCGGTGCGCCTCCATCGACGCGCGGATGCGATCGAGGTAGTCGGAAACGTCGACAGCCCAATGTATTTCGGCTTCCGGAGTGCCCATCGGGTTGCCGTCGTCCATCGGGCCGTCCGGGTCGAAGGGAAGGTCGATCCCGGCCGCCTTGGCGGCCTGCACACCGGCACGCAGCGCATCGCGGTTGGCGGTCTCCTCCAGCACGCGCGGTGACCGCGCGGCGAGCTCCGCGGCGCGGTAGGTCACCGCGTGCACCTTCACGTGGTCGGGGTGGCCGTAGTTGCCGTGCCAGTCGTAGCCGACGAGCACGTCGGCGTGCTCCTCGTCGAGGATCGCGGCGAGACGGGTCGCGGCCTCGTCGACGGGTGCGCTGTGGAAGGACTCGGGCGCGTCGTTCTGCTCCCAACCGGTCATTCCGGAGTCGTGGTAGCCGAGCCAGGCGACCCGCGCGGTGCCGGTGGCCCGCGCGGACTGCTCCGCCTCGGCGCGACGTCGGTCGCGGAGGGTCTCGCCGGGCGCGAGGTCGTCGGGCACCTCGCCATACTCCCCGCCGGTGGCGTAGACGACGACCACGCGGTGGCCCTCGTCGCTGGCCTTCGCCATCGCGCCGGCGGTCTGGGATGCTTCGTCGTCCGGGTGGGCGTGGAAGAACACAATGGTCGACACCCGCACATCCTGACAGCGACGACCGACACCGAGGAGGCCGAGGTATGCCGGACCCGCATCCCCTCACCGGGCAACCGTTCGCGTCCCCGGTGCCTCCCGGCACCGGCTGGCCCGGCGACACCGCCGACGCCGACACGCCGGTCGCCCGGAACGCCCGAGATGTCGCCCGGCTTGCCCGCACGGCCGACTCGGTGCCGGAGCTCGGCACGCTCATCTCGGTATGCCGGGCCTGCCCGCGTCTCGTCGCGTGGCGGGAGGAGGTGGCCACGACCGGGCGGCGCAGGTCGTTCGCCGGCCAGCCCTACTGGGGCCGGCCCACTCCCGACTTCGGCGACCCCGACGCGACGCGGCTGATCGTCGGTCTCGCACCGGCTGCCAACGGCGCCAACCGGACCGGCCGGATGTTCACCGGCGACCGGTCCGGTGACTGGATCTACGCCGCGCTCCATCGCGGCGGTTTCGCCACCCAGTCGACCTCGGAGGCTGCGGGAGATGGACTGGCACTGAAGGGGATTCGCATCGCGGCGGCCGTGCACTGTGCGCCACCGGCGAACAAGCCGACGACGACCGAGCGCGACACCTGCGGGCAGTGGCTGGTGCGCGAGCTGCACCTGTCGCAGGAGCGGCTGCGCGTCATACTGGCGCTCGGGTCGTTCGGTTGGGACGCGGCGCTGGCTGCGGCCCGTGCCGCCGGGTGGCAGGTGCCGCGCCCGAAACCGAAGTTCGGGCACGCCGCGACGGCGACGCTCACCACCGCCGACGGGCGGGCGGTGCAGCTGGTCGGCAGCTATCACGTCAGTCAGCAGAACACCTTCACCGGCAAGCTGACCGAGCAGATGCTCGACGAGGTGATCGCGCGGGTGCGTGAGCTCGGCTAGGTGCTGAGCAGCCGCCAGACGGCGTCCCGCGCCGCGGGTAGGTCGACCGGCTCGCCGGCGAGCGTGGCGAGTGCGTCGGCGAGCGGCCAGCGGACCAGCGACCCATAGCGGGCCGAGTAGATGCCGATGGCGTCGATGTGGTGGTCGTCGGTGCGGTCGAACAGCGCATAGGCCACGAGCTGGTAGATGTCGGTGCGCGGCAGGCTGTCGGTGCGGGCGTGCGTGCGCGGATCACGCCGTCCCAGACGGGTTTTCAGGTCGAGCAGGAGACCGCCCGCGATGAGGTCGGCGTCGGCCGGCATGAGGCGCGACGTCGCGAACGTGGTCCCAAGGTCGTATGGCGGGAGCAGCTCAGGCAGCAGTCGCTCGCCGGCGATCGCGGCCAGCTTCTGCAGCTGGCGTCGCGCGTCGGGTGAGGCGAGCCGGAGCAGGGTGTCGGCGGTGAAGCGTTGGGTGCGCAGCAGGGGCACCAGCGGTGAGTCCGGCGGCACCCCGCCTTCGCGGTAGACGCTGGTGGTGAGGGCGAGCGCCCAACAGGCAGAGGCGAATTCGGCCGATGCGGGCGGTGCCTGCTGCGCGACCTCGACCACCCGCGCGATCGCGTCGAGACAGGGTGGCAGCCCGGCAAACCCGTAGTAGGCGATCTCCGGGACGTAGTCGGCGTCGAGCGCGAAGCGCACCCCGAAGTCGAAGGCGGCGCCGATGGCCGCCGGGTCGGCCGAGCCACCGGGGACGAGCAGGGTGCTGGCGCGGCGGCGATAGTCGGCCTGCAGCGGCCGGACGTCGCCGAAGTGCTGGTCCAGGAAGCGTCGCAGCAGCGACCGTCGATTGCGAATCGCGCTGGTGAGGTTGGGATCTCGGTGACTACTCAAGGCGTGGCCAGTCTACGGTTCCGGCCCGCACTAGTGCCTTGAGTCAGAAATAGAACAGGTGCGGAATGGGCAAAGCACTAGGGTGACGACAGTGACCACACGGATCGCGATCGTCGGCGGCGGCATCGCCGGGCTGACGCTCGCGGCCGCGCTCGATCCGCGGCGGTTCGAGGTCGTGGTGCACGAGGCCGAGCCGTCCCGGGCCGGCGTCGGCAGCGCACTCGGGCTGTGGTCGGGCGCCCGGCGGGTGTTGCGCCGGATCGGCGCGTTGCCGTCGCCGGTGGATCGCGCGACCCAGGGGAGTCTCTTCGCCGTCGACGGGCGGCGCCGGGCGCGGCTGCGGGCGGCCGGACCGGCGCTGGTGGACCGGCCGGCGCTGCTCGCCGCTCTTGATGCGGCGGTGCCGGCGAGCGTGCGGCGCATCACCGAGGAAGTCACCGACCCGACCGCGCTGGACGGGGACCTGGTGGTCGGCGCCGATGGCGTGCGCAGCCGGGTGCGTGGCCTGGTGCAAGCGTCGGCCGCGGGGCGGATCGACACCGGCTACCTGACGCTGCGAGGGATTGCACCTGGCGCACCGAAAACCACTGACATTGGCGAATATTGGGGGCGAGGCCTGCTCGCCGGAGTCGCCGCGATCCGGGGGGAGCGGACATACTGGTTCACCGCGCACCGCAGCGAGTTGACCGAGCCGCTGCTCGCGGCCGACGCAGTGGACGAGACGCGGGAGCGCTTCGCGGACGCGGCTCCCGTCATACGGCGTTTGCTGGAGGAAGCCGGCCCGGAGACGCTCGCCACGCGGCTCTGGGTGACGCCACCGATGCATCGCTACGTGCGCGATCGTCATCTGGTGATCGGGGATGCCGCGCACGCGATGCTGCCCAACCTGGGGCGTGGCGCGTGCACGGCGATCGTCGACGCGGGCACCCTGGCCGCCACGCTCAATCTCGGCCACGACCTGCGGCGGTGGGAGGCGCGTCGCCTGCCTGCGACGCAGCTGGCGCGAGCAGGGTCGGCGGGCGTCATGCGGCTGGCGAGCCGGGCGCCCTGAGGCGCCGCCTCAGTGCAGGAATTTCAGTCCCGCGACGCACGCGACGATGCCCCCGATCAGCAGGATGCGCACCAGCGTCGCGGGTTCCTCGCCGGTCGCCATCGCGTAGATGACGGTGAGCGAGGCGCCGATGCCGGTCCAGACCGCGTATGCCGTGCCGGTCGGCAGGTCGCGCATGGCGTAGGCGAGACCGCCCATGCTGAGCACGACCGCGACGACGAAGACGGCCGACGGCCAGAGGCGGGTGAAGCCCTCCGACCTGCCGAGGGCCGTGGCCCAGACGGCTTCGAGGGCTCCGGCGGCGACGACAACGATCCAGGACATGACAGCACTCCTCCAAGGAGTCGTCTTGTCGCTGTCCGGGTACGACGCCGCTCGTCCGGGGCCGGCCCATGAGGGCGGCCTGCTCCGAGGCTCGCACGCGGGCGCGCGGTGCGGCAAATCGGCGCGCTCGGTCCGCTTCGGGCGAGTATGCCGGTCCCGTTCGCGCCAACCCTGACGGTCCAATTCACGTTTGACGGTCGAATTCGACCGTCAAACGTGAATCCCGCCGTCAGGGTTGCGGTTGCGCGGTCAGTCGGCCGCCGCTTCGGCACCGAGCCGGGGTTTGATCCACGCCACGAGCTGCGACTCGGGGACAGCGCCGACCTGCCGGTCGACCGGCTTGCCGTCCTCGATGAGCACCAGCAGCGGGTCCGCGCAGTCGGGCGGCGAGATCGGTCCCTTCGGCCGCCCAGCCGACGTTGTATGGCGCGACGATCACCCGCCGCGCGAACTCCCCGTCCGGGAAGGGCATCCGTCAGCGCGCCTTCGCCTGACGGACCAGGCCGCCGCCGATGATCAGCCGCTGGATCTCACTGGTGCCCTCGTAGAGGCGCAACAGGCGCACGTCGCGGTAGATCCGCTCGACGGCGAGGTCGCGCATGTAGCCGGAGCCGCCGTGGATCTGCACCGCGAGATCGGCTGTCTTTCCTGCCATTTCGGTGCAGAAAAGTTTCGCGACCGAGGGGCCGATGCGGCGGTCCTCGCCGGAGACGTACTTGGCCGCGGTGTCGCGCACGAGCGCCCGACCGGCAAGGACCCCGGTCTGCTGATCGGCGAGCATCGCCTGGACGAGCTGGAAGTCGCCGATCGGCGTGCCGCCCTGCGTCGCGACCGCGGCGTGCGCGAGCGACTCGTCGAGCGCGCGCTGCGCCGTACCCACCGCCAGCGCCGCGATGTGCACCCGGCCCCGCGCGAGCGATGCCATCGCGGCTCGGTAGCCGGCATCGACGTCCTCGCCGACCAGTGCCGCCGCGGGCACCCGGACGCCGTCGAAGCGCACGTTCGCCGTCCAGGCGCCCTCCTGGCCCATCTTCTTGTCCTTCGGCGCGACCTCGACACCCGGTGTGCCGGCCGGGACGAGGAAGACCGCGATGCCCGGTCCGGACTCGTCGGCGGGCCGGGTGCGCGCGAAGGTGACGAACAGATCGGCCAAGGGAGCGTTGGTGATGAAGCACTTCTCGCCGTCGATGACCCAGTCGTCACCGTCCCGAATTGCCTTGGTGCGCAATCCGGCTGGGTTGGACCCAGCACCAGGCTCGGTGAGCGCGAACGACGCGACCACCTCTCCGGAGGCGAGCCGCTCCAGCCATTCCTGCTTCTGCTCGTCGGTGCCGAAGCCGACGAGCACCTGCCCGGCGATGCCGTTGTTTGTGCCGAACATCGAGCGCAGGGCGAGGCTGGTGTAGCCGAACTCGAGTGCGAACTCGACGTCCTGGGTCAGGTCCAGCCCGAGGCCACCCCACTGCTGGGGGATGGCATATCCGAACAAGCCCATCTCCTTGGCCTGCGCACGCAGGTCGTCCGGGATGGCGTCGGCATCGGCAATCTCGTTCTCCCGCGGCACAACCCGGGTCCGGATCCACTGCCGCACCTGCGCCAGGATTGGCTGGAAGTCCTCGTCGCTGATCTCGGACAACTCGGACAACATCGTCTCCTCGCGTCGGTTGGGCACTGCTCCCACCCGGGCAGCGGTGGAATGGATCGGCATGCGCCGGAGCTGCCGTCGGCAGATCTGTGACCTGACGAAGGGGGATGCTACTACCGCTTTCACCACGAGTGGCCGGGCAGTTGTCGGTGCCCACGAGTCCTGACGTCACGAACGGTGGTTTGGCCACCGCGGACCCCGGGTATGTCGAGGGCGACGCGCCGCACCTCACCTCTGAGGATGACGGAAGGAGACGTGTGACTATGGCGAATCCGCTTGAAGGGCAGAAGAATCCGGCTGGTTCACGGGATCCGCAGGACCAGTCGGCCGAACCCACCGAGATCCCCCTCAACGCCAGTTTGACGGAGCGTATTGGTGCCCAGGCGACCGCGGAGTATTCCCGCTTCTTGCTGGAGCTGGCCGCACTCTGCGGTGGGCTGACCCCCGACGAGGCCATCGACCGCCTGGAGCAGAAGCAGGACGAGCTCGGCATCCGTCAACCGGCGGTGGTCAACGACAAGCTGGTCGAGCTGTTGCGGGCGGCCGGCACCAACATCGTGGTGACGATCGACCAGCAACCCGTGATGAGTCATCCCGGGGTCGACTACACGCCGCGTTTCTCCGACCCCACCGAGCACCCGTCATAGCCGGGAGCCGGTAGGTGCCGATGAGTTCTGGAGTCCAGCGGAGCACGCCTGTCGTCGACGCGGTGGTGATTGGCGCGGGCCCGAATGGATTGGTCGCCGCGATCGCGCTTGCCGACGCGGGCTGGGACGTCGTGGTTGTGGAGGCCGAACGTGAGGTCGGCGGCGCGGTCCGCAGCACGGAGTTGTTCCCCGGCTATGTGACCGACTTGTTCAGTGCCTTCTACCCCTTGGCTGCCGGGAGTCCCGTCATACGGCAGCTGGAATTGGACAAACACGGTCTGGTCTGGTGCCAGCCGAAATCGCCCGTCGCACACGTTGTGTCGCCGGGATCCAGTGCCTACCTCTGGCGTGACCTCGATGCGACGGCTGAAGGGCTGGAGACGTCTGCCGCGGGGGATGGCGATGTATGGCGGCAGCTTTATACCGCCTATCGTCGGGTGCGGACTCCCCTCCTCGATGCGCTGTTTACGCCATTTCCGCCGGTGCGAGCAGGTCTCGCCTTCGCCCGTCGGTCGAGCCTGGGGCTCGCGACGGACCTTGCGCGGATTGCCGTCACACCGGCGTACCGCCTTGGCATTGAATGGTTTCAGGGCGACGCCGGGCGAGCGCTGCTCTCCGGGAATGCCATGCACAGTGATCTCGGCGCGTCTCGAGCGGGCGGCGGCTTCATGGGCTGGTTGCTGTCCATGCTCGCACAGGACGTGGGCTTTCCGGTGCCGCGCGGCGGTTCGGGTCGGTTGGCGTCAGCGCTGCGTAGCCGGGCGGAGGCGGCTGGGGCACGGATATTGTGCGGCGCCGCCGCATCGCGGATCGGCGTGGTGACCGGCCGCGCGACGTCGGTGCAGCTCCTCGACGGCACAGCGTTCACTGCGCGTCGGGCGGTCCTCGCTGACGTCAGCGCGCCGGCACTCTATGAGACGCTCCTGGGGCCGCGGGTGACGCCGCCACGGATATTGGGTGATCTGCGCAACTTCGCATGGGATCATTCGACGATCAAGCTGAATTGGGCGCTGGACCGGCCGATCCCGTGGCTCGATCCGCGGCTCGCGGACACCGGCACTGTGCACCTGAGCGGGTCAAGTGCTGCCGTGATGCGCGGCGGACTGCGGCTGGAAGGCGGCGAGTTGCCGGGACAACCATTCGTAGTGCTTGGTCAGATGGCGCGCGTCGATCCGACCCGCGCACCGTCGGGTTGCGAGTCGGCGTGGGCCTACACCCATGTGCCGCAGGCGTTCGCCCGCGATGAGCATGCCGTCGACCTCGTGGCTCAGCGGGTCCGAGACACGGTCGAGGCTGCCGCACCCGGGTTCGCGCGCACGGTAGTCGCGGAGCATGTGCAGCGACCTGCGGACCTTGAGGCCGCCGACCGCAACCTGGTGGGTGGTGCCATCAACGGGGGCACAAGTGCGCTCCATCAGCAGCTCATCTTTCGCCCCACCCTCGGGCTGGGCCGGCCCGAAACCCCGATCCCTGGCTTGTATCTGGCGAGTGCGTCAGCTCACCCCGGCGGCGGCGTCCACGGCGCGTGTGGCTGGAATGCCGCCAGGGCTGCTCTCAGCGCGCATGGCTCATTCGGCGCGATACAACGACTGTTGACCGAGACTGTTTGGGAGCGGCTACTCCACGGTTCGTGAGCGAAGTGGCGTCACGGTGTACGCCGTTCGGCGAGAAATGCCAACCGTCGCAGACACTCGCGGTTACGGCGACGCAGCAATAGTTGTCGCAACGCCGACGGCACCAAGGTTCCTGGCCCGGACACGACGTCCTCCGTCATACGCACAAGGCTTTGCGACCCGTCGTGCAGGACATCAATGCGGACCTGGCTGCGTCCCCACGGCCAGGCCCGGGGCGCCAGGACTAGCTGTCGATTCGGCTCGTAGGACACGACATCGGTGTGATCGTGCAGCAAGACTGGCCACAGCCCCACGGAGTGGTGCAGCCGACTCCCCGGCTCTGGCCACGTCGCGTTGAGGGCACGAATGCGGGCGCTCCCCACCACCCACGACGCATAGCTCCAGCCGTCGCTCAACACCTCCCAGACTGCGTCGGGCGGCGCAGAGATCCGTCGAACAGTGGGGCGCGCGGACAACTTGGCAACTATCGGCGCTGAGGACTTGCTCATTCGGGCCTCCCTCTGGTCTCCCGTACAGCGTTACCCCGTCGACGCCCAACCATGCGATCACTCGGCGCTGGCAACCAGGATGCAGGGCATGCCCGACGTGACCGGCGCTGGGGCCCACAGTCGTCGACAAGTTGAATCCCTTGTGGCCGCAGCGTTATTCGATCATTCTCGTGGTGGCGGCGAGCATCTCCGCCACGCTGACGGCCGCGATGCGCGGGTCCAGCGTGAGTGCATTGGGCTGCCGGGGACTCGGCACTTCCTGGTGCCAGATGACGTCGTGTCTTTCGAGGTCCAGCAGCGGCCCCCACACCTGCGGTGAACTCGGGCCGAAGATGGTCACCGACCGGGTGCGCACGGCCGTGGCCAGATGCGCCACTCCCGTGTCGCTGCTCAGAACCACCCTGGCGCCGCCGACCTGATCGGCAAGTCCGGCGAGGTCGAGCCGACCGGTGAGGTCGTGCACGTGCGGCAGACCGTCCGCGATGCGCCGGCCGAGGGCCCGATCCCTCGACCCGCCGGTGACGTGCACCGGTAGGTGCTGCGCCGCGGCGACATCTCGCCACCTGTCGGCCGGCCAGCGGCGGGCCGGGAAGCCCGCCCCAGGGTGCATCAGCACGTAGTCTCCGCGCCGGCGGCCGTCCGGTAGAGGCAGGCGCAGATCGTCCGCGGAGCAGGTCCCGCCATACGAGCGCACCAGGGAGCACCAGCGCTCCACCTCGTGCACTTGCTCGAGCCAGGGCGGGCCGGCCGCGAACTTCGCTCTCTCGCAGGCGAAGCCGAGGCTTCGGCGGGCACGTGTGCGCTCGAGGAGCAGATGGCTCTGTGGTCCGCGGCCATGCAGGTTGACCGCCAGATCCGGTGGCGGGCCGGGCCACGACAACGGCCTCCCGAGTCCGGAGGTCGCGAGCACGCCATCGACCACACCGAGGTCGGTGAGCCAGGACCCGATGGGGCGCGGACAGGCAAGCACCAGCCGATGGTCCGGCAGCAGCCTGCGCCACCCGCGCAGCGCCGCGACGCCCGTCAGCGCGTCGCCCAGGCCAAGTGCGCGCAGGAGCAATGCGGCAGGCCTCATCGTCAACCGACGATCATGCCGGCGGCCTCGCGCGGCGCGGCACCCTGCAGGGCCTGGTCCAGAGCAGCGCAGATCGCGTGCAGGGCGACGAGGTGCACCTCCTGCACCGCCGCGGTCGACGTCGCGTCGACGCTGACTACCTCGTCGGCCGCCCGGGCGAGTGGATTGGGAGTGCGACCGGTCAGCGCCCAGACGCGCAGTCCGAGGTCGCGGCCCGCGCGCGCTGCACGCACCACATTTGCGCTACGCCCGCTGGTCGACATCAGGACCAGGACATCGTCCACCCGGCCATGGCCGGCGACCTGTCGCGCGAAGACCTGATCGGCGCCGTAGTCGTTGAGAATCGCTGTGAAACTTGATGATTCGGCTGAAAGGCAGATTCCGGAGAACGGCCGTCGATCGCGATCGAACTTGCCCACCACCTCTGCCGTCAGGTGCTGTGCCTCGGCTGCGCTGCCGCCATTGCCGGCGGTGAGCAACCGGCCGCCGCTCGCCAGGTGCGCGGCCAGCGCAGCGCCCCAGGCAGCTACCTGGTGCTGCTGACGGACTAGCGAGTCCATACCGTTCCGCAGATCGTCGACGTGGTCGTCGAGCCACGAAGACGTCATCCCTGAAATTCCAGTCATACGGGCCCGATACCCCAAAAGCCGGTCGCGCAACCCGCATCCGGGCCGAACGGTCGGGGTATAGGCCGACCATGTCGGAGTCGACTGACGTCCGCGCGGCGAAGGTGGCGCGCGTAGGGCGGATCGCGCACCACCGCCTCGTGGGTATGTCGCTGAAGACCGCTCTCGCGGCAGGCATCGCCTGGCAGCTCGGCATGATCCTGCCGGCGTACCTGCCGCAGTATGCGTTCTACGCGCCGCTCGGCGCGCTGACGGTGATGTACTCCTCGCTCTACGACTCGGCCGTCGAGGGGCTGCGTGTGCTGGCGGCGGTGGCGACCGGTGTTCTGGTGTCGCTGACGCTCCAGCTGGTGGCAGGCCCGAACGCGCTGTCGGTCGCGGTAGCACTCGGTGTCGGAGTGCTGCTCGGAAATCTGCGCAAGCTCGCCGACCAGGGCTCATGGGTGCCGCTGGCTGCGTTGTTCGTCTTCACAGCCGGCCAGACGCACACCACGGAATATGTCGTGGGCTACATGTCCCAACTGCTGCTCGGTGCCGGGGTGGGCCTTGTGGTGAACAGCGTCGTGTTTCCCCCGTTGGCGTTGCACGAAACCGAGCGAGCCGGCCGCGCGGTGCGCAGGGATATCGTCCGTGTGCTGAGCGCGCTGAGCGGGCTGCTGGAGGCGGACCACGCCACGGCCGACGAACGCGCGGACGACCTGTCCTCGGCGGCGGCTTCCCTGCCCGAGTCGAGACAGCGTCTGCGCACCGCCATGTCACAGGCACGCCGCGCCGGACACGGCAACCCGCGCCGGCAGCGATGGCAGGGGTCGCGCTCGGAGGTGCTCGCGTTGGCCGGCGCCACCGAGCGCTGTGCCGGTATGACGGAGGATCTCGCACGCGAGACGCTCGAAGAGGTGCCCGCCCTGCGACGAGCCATGGTCCCGACCCTGGCGCAGGCAGTCACGTCATTGCGGGATCTCATCGTCCGGTCCCCAGCGGGAGTGCCGAGCGACGCGGAGGTACGGCGCACCGACGAAGCCATCGATCGAGCTGCGTCGCGCGCGCGGTCATTTCCGGAACAGCGCACCGTCGCCGGCCTTCGACGCTGCTTACGCGCCGCGTCGGACCGAACGATGTGACGAATTCGCTCGCGGCTGCAGCGTCTACGGCCAGGAAGGTTCAGTCGAGGCGGTGACGATCACTTCGCGCAATTCGACCCCCGCAGGCTGCCGCAACGCTCCCACGACCGCCGTCGCGACGTGGGCGGGGTCCATCAGGTCGGCGTCCGGTCCCGGCCGGTACTGCTCCGGTCTGCCGTCGAAGAAGTGGGTCTGCATGCCGCCCGGCACGACCATCGTCACCCCGACCTGACCGGCCAGTTCCATGGCGAGCGCGCGGCTGAAGCCGACGATCCCGTGCTTGGAGGCGCAGTAGGCCGTGGCGTCACCCGCCGGTCGCAGGCCGAGCGTGGAGCCGATCGTGACGATACGCCCGTGAGTGGCGCGTAGCGGCCCGACTGCGGCCCGCACCACCGCGGCGGTGCCGAGCAGATTGACTGCGAGCACCCGGTCCCAGGCCTCGCCCGAGACCTGGTCGAGCGCACCGCATGCGTCGGTGCCGGCGCAGGTGACCACTGCGCGCAGGTCGCCATACGTGGAGGCGACCTGCGCGACTGCCGCTTCCGTCGCCCGCGTGTCGGCGAGGTCCATCTCGACGTAGGCATGATCGGTGTCCGGTGGCTTCAGATCGAGTACGACGGGGGTGCCTCCGGCCTCCCGCACTGCAGCGGCAACAGCTGCTCCCAGACCGCTGGCGCCTCCTGTCACGATGACCGTTCCCAACTCAGCTGACGTTGTCATGCATGGTCCTTTCCTGGTGTCGACGAAGGAGTGATGTGGTGGATCGGCCGTTGAGGTAGGGGAGGAGGACGACCCGGCCGCCCCACGAGCGGACGACCTCGGCCTCGGGCAGCGAGTGCGCGTCGTAGTCGCCTCCCTTGGCCCAGATGTCCGGGCGGATGCGACGCAACGCATCGCTCGGATCGTCCTCGTCGAAGACCACGACGTCATCGACGACCGAGAGTGCGCGCAGCACTCGCGCGCGATCGTGCACCGGTTGCACCGGCCGACCGGGACCTTTGCGCCGCCGTACCGAACTGTCGGAGTTGAGCAGCACGACCAGACCATCGCCGAGTTGGCGCGCTGCCTCCAGGGACGCAAGGTGCCCGGCGTGCAGCACGTCGAAACAACCGCCGGTCGCGACCAATACGCCGCGGGGCCCAGAGAGTGCCGAATTGGCCTCGCACTGTTGATTTTCCGCCGGTCCCTGTCGCTCCCGGAAACTGGCCGTCCCGCCCTGCGCCACCCAGCGTGACGCGGCCTGCACACCGCGGTGCACCGCTTCTGGTGTCGTCGCCCCGTCGGTGAGCGCCAGCGTGACTGCCACCGACAGGCAGTCGCCCGCACCGCATGAGTCGGTGCCGTGCGAGACCGCGGCTGGCACGAAGTAGGGCTCCGGTTCGGTCGTTGCCAGCCAGGCCCCGTCCGCGCCGCAGGTCACGCACACCGCGGCGGCCTCCCACGCCCGGAGCAAGCCGAGCGCAAGCTCCGCGGGCTCGCGGACCGCAGGAGGCTGCCCCAGCGCGGAGTGTGCCTCGGAGAGATTCGGGGTCACGACGGTGGTGTGGGCCACCGGCGGACCGCCACGTGGGTGCGGATCCCAGATCAGGAGCCCACCGGCGCGGGCGCGGCGCTGCAACGCCGCGCGCACGTGCGGCTCGGCGGCAGTGCCCGCGCCGTAGTCCGCGACGAGGACGGCGTCGGCATCCCGGATGCGCCGAAGCGCCTCCTCCGGTGGCACGCCCGGCGTGCCAGGGCCGCCTTCGTCGAAGCGCGTCAGGGAGTAGCTGCCGGCCCGCACGCGGGTTTTGCGACGCGTGGCACCGAGATGCTCCATCGCGACGAGTTGCACGCCGTGAGCTTCCAGCAGGGCCCGCAACTGCGCGCCCCGGGCGTCGTCCGCGATGGGTGCGACGAGCGTCACCGATCGGGTGTCGGGCGCGGCGAGGAGAGCCGCCAGACCCGCGCCGCCCGGACCGCTGCGCACGGACCGGACATCGACCACCGGCGCCGGAGCGTCGGGACACAACCGGTCGGTGGTGCCGATGAGGTCGCGATCGAGAAGGACGTCACCCACGACGACGATGTCTGCCTCGGCCGACCCGCTCACTGCGTCACCGACCCCACCGCGGCACCGGACCGCGTGAGCGTGTGCCGATAGATCGCTTCGGTCTGCTCCGCGACGCGCGGCCAGGCGTAGCGGTCCTGCGCGCGTTCGGCCGCACGGACGCCGAAGCTTCGGGAGAGTCGCGGGGACGAGGTGATGCGTGCGACCGCCGTGGCCAATGCCCTCGAATCCCGTGGTGGCACAAGGAATCCGGTGACCCCGTCCACGACGGTGTCCAGCAGCCCACCCACCGCGGTGGCGACCACGGGGCGCCCACACGCGGCGGCCTCGACCGGCGTGATGCCGAAGGGTTCGTACCAGGGCGCGGCAACCACGACATCTGCGGCGTGATAGACGCTCGGCATCTTCTCGTGAGCTACGGCACCGGCGAGGTGCACCTGGTGACGCACGCCGGCCCTCGTCGCGACCTGCACCAGCCGGTGTGCCTCCGCGTCGCCGGAAAGCTCCGCCGCAGGCGGGCCGCCGACGATCACCAGGCGTGCGGTCGGCAGCTGGGCGAGTGCGTCGATGATCGTGTCGATGCCCTTACGAGGCACCAGGCGGGCGACGGTGAGCAACGTCGGTCCCGCGCGCCCCGACCGGTCGCCGTGGCCCTCGCCCGGCCGGAATGCGGTGGTGTCCACACCGCAGGGCACGACGTAGGTGCGCGAAGTGTCCACCCCGGCGGCCGACAGCTCGGCCACCTCGTCCGAGCAGGTCGCGATCACGGCATCCGCACGAGCGGCCACTGCGGCCTCCAGCGCGACTCGCGTCGCAGGGCTGGTGTCTTCGGCTCCCTGATGACGTCGTTTCACCGCGCCGAGCGCGTGGAACGTCTGTGCCATGGGTATGCCGGTGGCCTGCGCGGCTCGCAGCGCTGCGAGGCCGGACATCCAGAAGTGACCATGCACCACATCGGGCCGGCCATGTCGGGACCAGTCCTGCTGCATCCAGTCCGAGAAGTCGTCCATCCATGGCAGCAGTTCGTCCTTGGGCACCGGGTATGGCGGACCGACCGGCACGTTCACCACGGTCAGGCCCGGAGCGAGCGGCACCCGCTCGGCCAGGTCGTCGAAGGGCCGGTCGCGTCGGGTGTAGACACACACGTCGTGACCGCGCTCGGCGAGGTGACGGGCAAGAGCCGCGACGTGCACGTTCTGCCCGCCGGCGTCGATCCCGCCGAGCGCGGCGAGCGGGCTGGCGTGTTCGGAGATCATCGCGATCCGCATGAGATTGCCCCTTCGAGTAGTTGGTCCCAATCGTCCAAAAACCTTGCGAGTCCGTATCTTTCGAGCGCGTGCCGTCGTGCGACCAGTCCCGCCTCACGCGCGTCGTCCGGGTGGTCCTGCCAGTGGTCGGCGCGTTCAAGCAGAGCGTCCAGGTCGGTGGAGACGAGTCCGGCTCCGGCCGGTATCGCGGCTGAGGCCTCGGTGCTGTCGACCGCGAGCACCGGCATGCCGAGCAGCATCGCCTCGATCAGAGAGAGCCCGAGGCTGGTCCATCTGCACACATGCAGATAGGCCCGGTGCCGCGGCAGGCGCTGGAGCAGCTCGTGCTGTGGCAGGTCGTCGTGCAACCGCGACCCCCACCCGGTGATGCCCATCGACGCCGCGGTCTCGGCCAGTGCGGACACCCCCATGCCGTACACCGCCACCGGACGGCGGGCAGCCACGCGCAGCAGCAGGTCGGTGCCGACGACGCGGCCTCGACGGACCGGTTCGTTCACCACCGACGCGAGAGTGGGGTCCGCCCCGGTGTAGCGATATCCGGGATCGACCACGCCGTGCTCCACGACGGTGGTCGGCGCCCGTCCGGAGTCCCACATCAGCTGGTTGAACCCGGTGACGTGCACCACGGGGATCCGGCGTTGCTCAGCCAGCGGGTGTCGTGTCGTGGCCGCCGCGCCGCCCGGGGTGTTGTGTTCGACGTAGAAGGCGGGCACGTCGAGCCCCGGCTCCCTGCCGGTCCAGCTCCGGCACAGCCGGAGCTCGTGCGGCCTCTGCAGCAGCACGACGTCGAACGCCTCGTGCCGCAGCCGTTCGACGGGCACCTCGTGGACGTGTGCCGGCCACTCCCAGGTGCGCGCCCGGCCTCGCCCGTCCGGCCCGCGCTGTGCATCGACCGGGAGGAGGATCTCGTGTCTGCCCTGGACCAGGGAGGTGGTCCAGGAGCCGTGAACGTGCCACATCAAGATGCGCACAGCGACTCCGAGGAATCGGCGCGCCCGAGTGTCAGCCGCTCGACCGCTGCGGTCACCGTTGCGCCGGTGACGTCCCGCATGCAGGGATGTCCCGGCACGGGACACTCCCGAGCTCGACTGCCGGCGCAGCGGGCCCGCTGGTCACCGAGGAGGGCGTGCGGGACGCCCCAGGGTCGCCACCGCGCCGCCGGCACGACCGGGGTGAAGACCGAGACGACCGGCGTGCCGACCGCCGCGGCCAGGTGCGCGGCGCCGGTGTTACCGACCACGACGGCACGGGCGCCGGCCAGCACGTGGCGAAGCCGGCCCAGGTCGGTGCGTCCCGTGAGGTCCGTGACGTCGGCGGCCGGCCCCTCGGACAGCACGTCACGAACAAGCGCGCGGTCGGCGTGGTCGCCGGTGAGCACGACCCGGCGACCGGACCCGACCAGTGCACGCACCACATCACGGGTCAGATCGGCTCCGAGTGCCCGCGCGGGCACCGACGCTCCGGGGTGAACGACCACGTAGTCGTCCGGCAGGTCGAGGCGTTCGGGTCGTGCGGGGACAAGCCGGAGGAGCCCGTCGTCGTCGGCCGGCAGCGGGTAGCCCGCAGCGGCGGCCAAACGCAGCGCTGCCTGCACTTCGTGCCCACCGCGGTCGCCTCCGTCGTCGTCGACGGCGACGTTCGGATGCTGAAATGTGCTGTTATCAGGCGGTATTCGCCGATGACGAACATCGAGCAAAGTGCCCGGTGCGGCATCGCTGGTGCCGGAGATGCGTGTGATCCCGGCCAAGCGACACACCATCGCGGCCGGCAGCGGGCTCTGGTGGAACGAGGTGAAGATGACCGCTTCGTCGTAGGCTCCACGCAGACGTCGGATCAGCATCGACAGCTCACCTGCGAACGCGTCGTCGCAGGGCGCACCCACCCAGGGCGCGTCGTACGGAATGACCTCGCTGACTCCTGGCAGCGCAGCCGCTGCCGGCGCACCTGCCCCGGAGGCCAGGAAATCGACCGGTGCCCCTCCCGCAGCGATCGCTCGGACCGCCGGTCCCGTCAGCAGCACGTCACCCATACCGTCGAGCCGCACGGCGAGCACCCTGGTCATGAGGCCGCGGCGCTCTGGCTGGCCACGGTGGCATCGCCGTCGGCCGGCCCCCATCGGCGTGCGCCGCGGTGTCGCAGCCGGCCGCGCAGCCGATGGAGCACAGCGCACCACGGGATGAGCACGGAGGTGACCGCCATCGCGGTCACTTCACCCGGGGTCCGCGGACCGGGCAGGATGCGCCGCATTGCGAAATCCGCTGTCGCCGCGGCCCATCCGGCACCGCACAGCAGCGCGAGGCGGCGGCCGCGGGCGCCCGGGACCGCCGCAGAGCCGACGGCGAGGCTCCCGAGGGCAACGGTGAGGGTGTGCGCTCGCAACCGGCCGCGGCCGGCGACTGCCCGTCGACGCCAATCGCGGCCGTGCACCGCGGACATCAGCGCGTCGTCGGCGTTTCCCCGTTGCATGCGCACGCTGACCCACGTGTCGGCGGGCCGCACCGGATGAGTGACGACCCTGCTGCCTCGACGCAGTGACCACCCGGCGTCCTGTAATCGCAGGGCGAGGTCGGAGTCCTCCCGGTAGGCGCGCCGGAAGCGCTCGTCGAAGCCGGCAACCTCGTGCAACGCCGTGCGCCGGAAAGCCATCTCCGCGGTAATCCACCGTCCGTCCGCCAGCGCCGCGGTGTTGCGTTCCCAGTCCGTCGGCCGGCGAGCGGGCAGTGGCACGCGCACGACGGCCTGCACGCCGGCGACGCGCGGGCCGGCAGCGGCCAGATCGGCCTGCAGGGCGGCCGCCCATGCGGGGCCCACCTCCACGTCGTCATCGAGGAACACCACCCAGGACGACCCACCCAGCTGCCAGCCGAGGTTGCGGGCACCCGCCGGACCGCGCCCGCCGGCGGTGACGACGCTGACGGAACAGCGCTCCCGCAGCGCGTTGGGGATGGGCAGGGCGGGTCCGTCGGACGCGCGGTCATCCACGACGACGACGTGCGAGGGCCACTGGTGTTGATCGGCCAGACTCCGCAGCGCCCGGTGCAGGCTTGGGCGACCGATCGTCGGGACAACCACGTCATACTCGATCGGCGAACTCATCCATCCCCCTCAGTCAGTGCGTGGCGACGAACGACATGCGGACCGAGCACCAGCACATCGATCGGTGCTGATCCGAAGATCTCCAGAGCCTCGCGCGGCGTGTCCACCATCGGCCGGCCGGCGGTGTTGAGGCTGGTGTTGACGAGCACGGGTAGACCGGTGAGTCGTTCGAACTGCTCGAGCGTGCCGGCCAGCATCGCTTGCGTCCTGCGATCGACGGTCTGCACGCGCGCAGTGCCGTCGACGTGGGTGACAGCCGGGATGCGTTGTCGCCACGAAGGATTCACCTCATGCACGAAAAGCATGAAGGGGCTCGGGACCGGTCCGGCCGAGAAGATGTGCGCTGCCCGCTCGGCGAGCACGATCGGCGCCACGGGCCGGAACTGCTCGCGGCCCTTGACGTCGTTGAGCCTGCGAAGGTTGTCGGGATCGCCCGGGTGGGCGAGCAATGAGCGCTGGCCGAGCGCTCGGGGGCCGAACTCGCTGCGGCCGTCGAACCAGGCGACGACCCCGTTGTTCGCCAGCGCGGACGCGATGGTCAACGGCAGATCCGGCGGCGTGGTGAAGGGCACCGCAGCGCGTCGCAACTCGGCCGCGAGTTCGTCGTCGGTCCAGCCGCGCCCGAGCGCCGCGCTCGGGAAGGGCACGCCACCCAGATCGACGTCGTCGGCCACAGCTAATGCGGCCCCGAGCGCCGTGCCGGCATCCCCGGCAGCGGGTTGGACCCACACCGAGTCGAAGGGGGAGTCACGCCATACCCGGGAGTTCGCCACGCAGTTCAACGCGGTGCCGCCCGCCATCGCCAGGTGCGAGGTGCCGGTCACCGCGTGCAGCCACGCACTGAGATCGAGGAGTGTCTCCTCGAGACAGGCTTGCACGGAAGCGGCCAAGTCGGCGTGCTCATCGGTCCACTGCTCGTGACTGCCACGCCGCGGCACCCACGCACTCCAGTCCGGGGCGCGGGCCACGAACCCTCCGTCACCTGTTGCGTGGACGTGCTCGCGCAATGCGCCGACATGGCGTGGACGGCCGTATGACGCCAGTGCCATCACCTTGTACTCGTCGCTGGACCGCAGGAAGCCCAGGTGCTCGGTGAGTGATTCGTACATGAGGCCCAGCGAGTCCGGAAGTGCTTGTGCGGCAAGGGTTTCCAGCTTGCAGCCGTCGTAGACTCCGGCGAGGTGCGACGCGCGCTCTCCACGCCCGTCGATCACCAGCACACTGGTGCGGCCATCGGACCCCCGACTTGCGTCGATCAGGCCGGCCGACGCTGCGTGCGCCTCGTGGTGTGGCACGAACCGGAACTCGCCGTTCGTCAGCGTGCCGAGTTCGTGTTCGACGAAACGCGGTGCTCGTTGGGCGTACAACTGCCGCAACGAATCCCATGGGTCGTCCAGCCCCAGCTCGTCGGCCGGCCGAGCCAGATCCGGGTCGTAGGAATATGCCACGGCATCCAGTCCCTCCATCGGCACACCGCCACGATCCAGGCACCACCGTGCCGCCTCGACCGGCAACTCCCATGCCGCGAACGGCACCGGACGCTTGCCGTGCTTGCGCCTGCTGAAGCGCTCCTCTTCGGCAGCCGCCACCACGTGGCCGTCCACGACCAGTGCCGCGGACGGGTCGTGGAAGAGCGCATTGATGCCGAGTACTCGCATGCGCCACCGTTACCCCGTCGGCGAGGCGTCGAATCGTCGGTTCTTTCATCCGGTCTTCCGGACGTCACCCGGCTTCGGAGCGATTGGGCAGCCGGCAAGGGGACTTTCTGCGGGCACCAACTCGTTGCGGCGCAGGGCAATTCGCACATCGGACCTCTTCACGCCCTTGCGCGAGCCGACGGTGAGGTGCACCGTAGGCAGCAGCGTGCCGGCTCAAGAAGCGTGGTCGGTGTGGTTCTCCCGAGGGGTAGGTCCATGCCACGACCGCAGAATGACAACAAGGTCGCCCGCGACCGCGCAGCGCGTGCCGAGGCATTGCTCAGCCGAGCCGAGCGTGCGAGCCGTCACACCGCCGCCCGACTCCGGCACGAGGTGGTCATCGACCATATGGCGGTAGCGACATCGATCGCGCACCGCTACGACCATCGTGGGCTGGAACGCCAGGATCTCGAGCAAGTCGCATTGCTCGGCCTGGTGCATGCCGTCCGCCGCTACCGCTGTGGCCACGGCGGAGGTTTCCTCGCCTTCGCGGTGCCCACCATCGCCGGCGAACTCAAACGCCATTTCCGGGATCACGGTTGGGCCGTGCGGCCGCCACGGCGGCTTCAGGAGCAGAGTCTTGCGGTCCGCTCCTGCGCCGAGACCATGACGCAGGAACTCGGTCGAGAACCGAACTCGCACGAGGTGGCCGACCGTGCGGGCCTCGCGGTGTCGGAGGTGGAAAGTGCACGGGCGGTCGACCTGCAGTACGTCGCGCGCTCGATGGAAGCCCCGGCTGATCGCGAGGACGGTGTGTCGCTCGGTGAGACGTTGGGCATGCCCTGTGCCGAGTTCGGACGCATCGACGACTTCCAGGCACTTCGGCCGCTGTTGCGAGCACTGAAGCCCAGGGAGCAGCTCATCGTGCGCTTACGCTTCGTCGACAACCTGACGCAACGCCAGATCGGTCAGCAGATCGGGGTGAGTCAGATGCAGGTCTCGCGGCTGTTGTCGGACATCCTGCAACGGTTACGTGTTGCCCTGTCGGCCGAAGACCCGGCCTGCCTCGTGTCATGACGACAACCGGCGACCAGGTGTCGCGCGGGGGAGAGGAGGAGCGGCGAGCCGGCCGGGTGACCGTGGTCCTGCTGACGTACAACTGCGCACGGTGGATCGAGCGCACAGTGCGGCATCTGAAAGCGCTCGGCGTGCCAATTCTCGCTGTTGACAACGCATCTGACGACAACACGGTCGCGCTGCTGCATCGCAACGGTGTGCGCGTCATTGAGTTGCCGGCCAATCGTGGCGCTGCTGGTCGCAATGTGGGCGCGGAGGCTGCGGACACGCCGTACGTCGCCTTCTGCGACGACGACGGATGGTTCGAACGCGATGGTCTGGACCACGCTGTCGACCTGCTCGAGCAGCACCCGCGGCTGGCCGTGGTGAACGCGCGCATCCTGGTCAACGACGAGCAGCGGCTCGACCCGATCTCGCGGGAGATGGCGTCGAGTCCGCTCCGCGGGGATCCACGGCTCCCCGGAACGGTGCTCCTCGGTTTCATGGCCGGCGCCGTCGTCGTGCGTCGCGCGGCGTTCCTGGAGGTCGGTGGTTACGACCCCCGCTTCTTCATCGGCGGCGAAGAGGAAACCCTCGCGGTCCCGCTGCTCCGCAACGGATGGCAGCTGCGCTACGTCCCCGAGGTCGTGGCACATCACTACCCGAGCGGCGCGAACGCCGCGGGCATCCGGCATCTCGGCGTGCGCAACACCGTGACCAACGCCTGGCTGCACCGTCCCGCGCGGCGTGCCCTCTCGTGGACCATCTTCATCGCCCGGACCACGAGGTCACGCCGGACCCTCCTGCGCGGCTTGGTGATGGTCCTGCTCGACCTGCCGTGGATCGTGCGAGAGCGGTCGGTGATGCCCGACGACCTCGACCGCGCACTCGCCATCCTCGAACGACGCCGCCGTGCGGCCACGCCCTCCCGCTCGCGCCGGCCGGGCGCGGTGTGGTGAGCGCCCGACGTGGGCCCGCTACCTGTCGCGGTCGCGCGAGCGGGCCCGCTCGTCGAGTCGGTCGGAGTCGTCGGCGCAGCGAGCCGCATCCCGGTGGTGACGCAGGATCCGTCGACCGAGGAGAAGAACGAAGGCGGCGAACACCACCCACGCGATGAGGACGTCGAGGCCACCGTTCTGAGTCATGCCGGCTCCCCGCCTGCTTCGTCGCGCTCGCGCTCCACCCGGATGGTGACCCGGCCCGGCTCGATCTCGACCACATCGGACCACGGCACGATGGACGAGCGGGCCGCCAGGCGGTGGAAGAACCACGTCAGGGGCCACGGGCCCGCCATCTGCCCGCGGCCGAAGCCAAGCCGGTGCGCGAAGCCGACCGGACCGACGACGAGGGCGGCGATCACGAAGGCCGGCTCCCCGGAGTCCTGCGTGGGTGCCGCACCGGACTCCAGACGCAGATCGTGCACCCAGCCCAGCGATCGGCCGTCGGTGTCGATCGCGTCCGAACCGAGCAGGTCGAGAGTTCTCATCGGGATCCTCCGGAGAGAGGTCGTATGACGTGTTCGCGGGTCCATTCCGTGCCGCGATGAATGCCGAGCACCTGCGCCGACTCCCTCAACCGGATCTCCCGGCGGTTGATACGTTTGACCTCACTGAGCGGGATGCGCACCGGACTGGCTCCGGTCGGTGACAGACGCCGCGCTGCGGCCCAGACCCCCAGCCCGAGTAGACCACCGATGCGGGGGCCGAATGCCGTTGGGCCGCACAGGAACGCGGTCAGCACCGGTGCCTCGTTGCGCTCGGTCGTGGAGAACTCCAGATCGTCGACCTTGCCGACCGGCTCACCGGAGGCGGAGTAGATCTGCACGTCGAGCAGCTGGCTCGCCGCAGATGCCTCCCATTCCCACTCCGTCATCAGGCACCCGCCCGCGTCCAGAAGAGCAGAGGCAAGGTCACGACGGAGACCACCGTGACCACGGCGAGGAAGATGACTCCGAAGGCGTTCGCCAACCGGCCGTTGACCTGGTCCGCCAGGTAGTCACGGTCATTGGCGATGAGGAGCACCGGCAGGAAGGTGAGCGGGATGGCAGCGGCCCCGAGCACTACCGACATGAGAGTCAGCGTCACCGGATCGATGGTCGTCAGCACCAGCATCGTCCCGGCCAGCAGAACGAGCAGACTCACGACGTGAAATTGCGGCGCGGCGCTCGGCCGCAACCACTTTCCCCACGCCCACCCGAAGTATTGGGCAACCGAATACCCCGTGGACAGAGTCGCTTCCGCACCTGCGGCAAAGGTGGCGGCGAAGAAGCCGACCAGTGCGAATGCAAGGCCGACCTTGCCCAATGCGACTGCCACCGGGAAGCCGACCTGGCTGAGGTGCCCGACGTCAGAGCCGAGCGGCTGCAGGACGACCGCGGACGTCGCCATGATCGCCAGGCTCAGCAGCCCGCCGAGTGGAAAGCCGACGAGAGTGTTCAGTCTCATCTGCATCATGGAACGCCGCGTCCACCCCTCTTCCATGCCGCCGGAGGAGAAGAAGATGATCTGGTAGGGCACCAGGCAGGCGCCGATCAACGACACCGCGTAGAAGAAGTAGGTCGGATACGCCTCCTGCGCAGGCACAGCAGGGCTGGCCGCGCTGGAAAGCAGCGTCCCCCAATCGGTCGGCAACCAGAACAACGCCACGACGAAGACGAGAAGCGACAGCCCGATCACGCCGAACAGGTTCTCGATCGCCTTGAACGGCAGGTGCCACAGCACGCCCCACAAGGCCAGCGCGACGAGCGGCACCCACAGCAGGTAATTGACGTCACTCGCGAGTTCGAGCGCGAGGCCAACCCCGCCGAGCTCGGCGGCGAGGGTGAGCAGGTTCAGCAGACAGCTGGCCAACAGGTTGAACAGTCCGAAACGAACGCCGAGGCGTTCGCGCACCACATGGAACACCGGACGCCCGGCAACTGCGGTGACCCGGCCGGCCATCTCCGCGTACACCGTCATGCCGAAGGTCCCGATGACGACAGCCCAGGTGAGTGACATGCCGAAGCGCGCCCCTGTGACACCGCTCGTCACGAGGTTGCCGATGTCGACGAAGCCACCGATCGCCGTCACCAATCCCAATGCGACCGCGAAGACCCGCTTCACAGTCCCACCTGCTCCAGGCCCTCCAGAGATCGCTGCGGAGCGGCCAGATCGTCGGTCGCCGACTTGACCCCTTCGTGATCGCTGCGGCGCAATGCGATCCGCAGGTCCGACAGCGCATTCGAGGCGGACTCCAGTGGTGCGTCGATGCGGTCCCTCAGCGCGATCGCGGCCTGCGTCGGTGGTTGCCGGCTGTCAAAAGTGCTCACCACCGAGCCGATGTCCTCCTCGGCCTCGGTGACCATGGTGTCGGCGTAGGCATGGGTCAGCTTGCCGTCCTGCCATGCCTTCGCGCCGGCCCTGGCGGTCGCGACGATCCCGGCGGCAGCTCGCGCCGTCGTGCGGGTCTTCGTCTGGTAGTCGGACATCGTCGGCGAAGGAGTAGCGCAACCGCCCAGCGACGCGGCCGCGAGGCTCGCGACGAGCAACGCCGTGGTGCGGCAGAAGCGAGGTCGGGACATGCGGTTGCCATACCCAGGAACGGTCTGGGCATGCGCCGTCGGGCACGGGTTAGGCGCCGGGGGTCGCTTCCTCGGATTCAGTACGCCCCGAGGGCAATTCGCGGGTGGACACGAGGAACTCGGCAACCTCGCGGAGCTTGATGTTGTGATTTTGGGAGTAGCGGCGCAAGACCTCGAATGCCTGCTCGGCGCGGAGCGCGTGCCGCTCCATCAGGATGCCCTGGGCCTGGCCGATGACCTTACGGGCGTCCAACGCGGTGTTGAGTTGCGCGTGTCGCATCGAGGAGTGCAAGGCGATGGCGGCGTGCGTGGCGAAGATCTGGACATAGGAGTGGTCGTCGCGAGTGAAGGGTCGCTGCGCACGCCAGTAGAGGTTCAGGCTGCCGAGCCGATGGCCATCGGTGTCGGTCAGTTCACCGGCCAGGGCACTCCCCACGCCGAGCCTGGCCACGGCTCGCCCCCAGGCCGGCCACCGCTCATCGTCTGCCACGGCGCTGCTGGCGAAGGTCTCGCCGGTCCATGAGCTGTCGGCGCAGGGTCCTTCGTGCAGCCGGTATTGCAGCTCGTCTGCGGTGAGCGCGACGGGGTCGTCGGTGCCCACCGTGCGTAATCGGCCGCGGCTGCCGATCAGCGTGATGCCCGCATGGTCGGCTGCGAGGAGGCTGCGAGCCTGCTCGACGACCTCCTTCGCGGTTGCTTCGGGGCCGTCCGCAGCGGCGAGTTGCGCTGCTACGCGCGCGAATTCGGTGGCATCCACATCGGCTCCTGGTGTGGTCTCGGCACAGGCTGCAGATCTCGCCGATGCGGGTTTCGTGGTTTCGTGGTGTCCCCCGAAAGGGTGAGGCGCGGTGATCAAACCATAGCGCCTCTGCCTGCATACACTGCTGCAGTGCGCACGAGGTGCGTGTCGATGGCGCTGCGCCGGGGTAACGGGCTCGCATGCGCACACAGCTCCGGACTCCGGCGTCGGACGCCGGCCCCGACGTGTTACGGCGTGCAGTCGTCGCCGGTGGTGCCGGCTTTCTCGGCAGCCACGTGTGCGACGCGCTTCGCGCGCGCGGGGTCGAGGTGCTCTGCCTGGACAACTTCCTCACCGGCACGGCGCGCAACGTCGCGCACCTCCTGCCCGATCCCGGATTTCGGTTGGTCCGGTGCGACGTCACCGACTACGTTCACGTGCCGGGGCCGGTCGATCTGGTGATGCACCTGGCGTCGCCGGCGTCGCCCGCGGATTACTTGCGATTGCCGCTGCAGACGCTGAAGGCCGGCTCGCTCGGCACCTGGCACCTGCTGGGCCTGGCGAAGGAGAAGGATGCCCGGTTCGTCCTGGCCTCCACCTCTGAGGTGTATGGCGACCCGTCGGTGCACCCGCAACCCGAAAGCTATTGGGGCAACGTCAATTCCGTCGGTCCGCGAGCCGTGTACGACGAGAGCAAGCGATATGCCGAAGCGCTTTCCGCGGCATACCGCAGCAGCGCATCGGTCGATAGCGCGATCGTGCGCATCTTCAATACATTCGGCCCTCGGATGCGGGCCGACGACGGCCGCGCGATCCCGACCTTCATCACGCAGGCGCTCGCCGGTGAGCCGCTGACGGTGGCCGGCGACGGGCTGCAGACCCGGTCGGTCTGCTACGTGGACGACCTGGTCGATGGCCTGTTGGCGATGGCGGCAGGCGAGCATCCGGGACCGGTCAATCTGGGCAACCCGGACGAACGCACCGTGCTCGACCTCGCACGCGACATCATCGCGGCGACCGGGTCGCGATCGGCGGTGCAGCACATCGAGCGACCGCAGGACGACCCGAGCGTGCGCCGTCCGGACGTCCGCCTTGCCGAGCAGGTGCTCGGCTGGCGACCGCGGGTGGCGTGGCGCGATGGACTGGACCGCACGGTCGCCTGGTGGCGTGCGGCCGGCCACCTGGGGGAGTCCGTCCGCCCGCAGTGCCAGCCTGCAGGGCGCACCGCGTCGTGACGTCATACGTGAATCGGCGGCCCAGCGCGAAGCTGGGCCGCCGATCCGACCAGTGTCCGGAGGGGGACTTGAACCCCCACCCCCGTTAAGGGACTAGCACCTCAAGCTAGCGCGTCTGCCATTCCGCCACCCGGACAAAGGGTGCGTCAGCAGGCGGAAACCGCCTGGCCAACGACCGGAAACACTAGCACGGAGAGGGCGAAACTCCCGCATCGGCGCCTGCCCCTGCAAGGATCGGCGGGCAACACCCCCGACCCCGGACCGGCTCCATCCCGAGAGGACCCGTCATGCCCGAGCAGTTGCACGTCACCCACGAGTTCCGCACATCACGACAGCGCCTCTTCCGCGCCTTCGTCGACCCGGCCGAGCTGGCCGCGTGGTTCGGCCCGGAGGGTTTCCACGTCCCGGAGGACAGCGTCACCGTCGAGCCGCGCCAGGGCGGCGCGTGGCGGCTCACGATGGTCGCCGACGACAACCCCGACCTGCAGTCGCCGGTCGACGCGACCCTCTCCGAGTTCACCCCCGACCAGACCCTGGTCGGCACCGAGCAGGTGACCGGCTTCCCGGGCCTCGACGACGGCACCGAGCTGACGCTGCGGCTGGAGTTCGCCGACGCGCCCGCCGGCACACAACTGTCGGTGACGCAGGGCCCCTTCCCGGACGACATGGTCGAGCAGGCGAAGGCCGGCTGGGAGAGCTCCTTCGGCAAGCTCGAGAAGCTGGTCAGCCCGCCCAGCTGAGCCGCCCGACACGACACTCGTGGGGTATGACGGGAGTCCCGTCATACCCCACGATAGCACTCAGACGGACAAGCCGAAGTCCTGGATCACTCCGGCGAGCCCGCTCGAGTAGCCCTGGCCGACCGCGCGGAACTTCCACTCGCCGTTGTTGCGGTAGAGCTCGCCGAAGACCAGGGCGGTCTCGGTGGCGGCGTCCTCGCCGAGGTCGTAACGGGCACCCTTGTCGGCGTTGTTCGGGTCGTCGGCGTCGAAGATGCGGATGAAGGCGTCCGAGACCTGACCGAAGTTCTGGCCGCGGCTGTCGGCCTGGTCGATCGACGCGACGAACGCGATGCGCTCGACGTCGGGAGAGATCTGCCCGAGGTTGAGCTTGATCTGCTCGTCGTCGCCCTCACCCTCGCCGGTGCGGTTGTCACCGAGGTGCTGCACGGCGCCGTTGTCGCCGGTGAGGTTGTTGTAGAAGACGAAATCGCTTTGCTGGCGCACCTTTCCGTCCGCGCCGAGGATCAGCACGGACGCGTCGAGGTCGAACTGCGCGCCGTCGGTGGTGCGCGGGTTCCAGCCCAGGCCGACGATCGCCGTCGACATCCCCGGCGCCGCCTTCTCCAGTGAGATGTTGGCGCCCTTGCTCAGATTGACCGGCATGATCTTCCCTTCGTGAACCTTCGAACGAACTGCGAAACGAACTGCGCGTCTTCCTCTTCGACAGCGACGCTAGCGCGTCGAAGGTTCCGCCGCGGACACCTGCACGACGAGCTTGCCGAAGTTGTCCCCGCGCAGCAGCCCCTGGAAGGCGCTCACCGCGTTGTCCAGGCCCTCGACGATGTCCTCGCGGTAGCGCACCTTGCCGTCCGCCACCCACGCGGTCATGTCGCGACGGAAGTCGCCGAGCTGGTCCTTGACGAACTCGCTCTGGATGAAGCCGCGCACGGTCAGGCTCTTGGTGAGGATCGTGCGCATCAGCAGACCGAGGCGGTCGGGTCCGGCCGGCGCCTCCGTCGCGTTGTATGACGCGATCAGCCCGCACACCGGCACCCGCGCGTAGGTGTTGAGGCGGGGGAGCACCGCGTCGAAGACCGGACCGCCGACGTTCTCGAAGTAGACGTCGATGCCGTCCGGTGTCGCCGCCTTGAGCTGCTCCTTGAAGTCGGGCGCGCGGTGGTCGATGGCCGCGTCGAAGCCCAGGTCCTGCAGGTAGGCGACCTTCGCCGGGCCGCCCGCGATGCCGACCGCGCGCGCACCCTTGAGCTGGGCGATCTGCCCGACCGCCGAACCGACCGGGCCGGTCGCGGCGGCGACCACCACGGTCTCGCCCGGCTTCGGCTGACCGATCGTCAGCAACCCCGAATATGCAGTGAAACCAGGCATTCCGAGCACCCCGAGCGCGGTCGAGAGCGGAGCGGCGTGCAGGTCGAGCGGCACGAGATGACCGGTGCCCTCCACCGAATGCGTCTGCCACCCGCCGTAGCCGAGCACGTAGTCGCCGGGCGTGAAGTTGTCGTCGCGGGACTCCACGACGCGCGACACCGTCGCCCCGACCATCGTGCCGCCGATGGGGACCGGCTCGGCGTAGGACTTGGCGTCGCTCATCCGGCCGCGCATGTAGGGGTCGAGCGAGAGATAGATCGTCTCGAGCGACACCTGCCCGTCCTGCGGGGCGGGCAGCTCGACGGTCTCGGTGCGGAAGTCGGCGGCGGTGGGTGCGCCGTGGGGGCGGGCGGCCAGGACGATGCGAGTTGTCTCCATGGCCCCCATTCAACTCCGCCCGTATGTCGGAGCCTGCGGGCACACTGCACACATGCTGTTGCACGACGTCATCACCACCTCGGCGCAGGTCGGCGCCACCCGGTCCCGGGACGCCAAGCGGGCCGCGGTCGCGGAGGCCCTGCGGCGGGCCGACGGCGACGAGGTGCTGCTCGTCGCGGCCTACCTGGCGGGGGTGCTGCCACAGCGGCGCATCGGTGTCGGGTGGCGCGGCCTGCGCGAACTGGCGACACCTGCCGAGGAGCCGGCGGTCACCGTGACCGAGCTCGACGCGGCCCTGACCGAGATCGGCCAACAGAGCGGCGCGGGCTCCGCGGGGCGCCGAAAGACGTTGGTAGCAGACCTTTTCGGGCGGTTGACCGCCGACGAGCAGCAGTTCGTCGCGCGACTCATCGGCGGCGAACTGCGGCAGGGAGCCGGCGACGGTGTGATGCTCGCGGCGATCGCCGCCGCCAGCGACGTGCCGGAGCCTGCGATCCGGCGGGCCGTCATGCTGGCGGGCCATGCCGCGCCGGTCGCGCAGGCGGCGCTGCGCGGAGGACTCGCCGAGGTCGAGCGGGTCGGCCTGGTCGTCGGCCGCCCGGTGCGCCCGATGCTCGCCGGGAGCGCGCCCACCGTCGCTGAGGCGATCGACCCCGCGGCATTCGACACAGAGGTATTCGACACAGAGGCAGTCGGTACGGCCGCACAGCAGGTGGAGGTGAAGCTCGACGGCATCCGGGTGCAGGCGCACAAGCTCGGCGACGACGTGCGGCTCTTCACCCGCAGCCTGGAGGAGATCACCGACCGGCTGCCGGAGGTGGTCGAGATCGTGCGCGCACTGCCCGCGGAGACCGCCGTGCTCGACGGCGAGGCGATCGCGCTGCGCGCCGACGGGCGACCCGAGTCGTTCCAGGTCACCGGCGCGCGCACGGCCAGCCAGGGCGACCCAGCGCAGTTGCGCGAGCAGGTGCCGGTGACGCCGATGTTCTTCGACCTGCTGCACGTCGACGGCGACGACCTGATCGACAGTCCGCTGGCCGAGCGGCAGCGACGGATGGACGCGCTGGTGCCGCAGCGGTGGCGGGTGCCGCGGGAGCAGATCACCGATCCCGGCGGCGCGCAGCAGTTCTTCGACGCGCACGTCGCGGCCGGTCACGAGGGCGTGGTCGTCAAGGCGCTCGGCTCGGCATACGCGGCGGGCAGGAGGGGTGCCGGCTGGGTCAAGGTCAAGCCGCGGCACACCCTCGACCTGGTGGTGCTCGCGGTCGAGTGGGGCAGCGGCCGGCGCAAGGGGCTGCTGTCCAACATCCACCTCGGCGCCCGCGATCCGCAAACCGGCGAATTCATCATGCTGGGAAAGACGTTCAAGGGTATGACGGACGAGATGTTGCGCTGGCAGACGCAGCGCTTCACCGAGTTGGCCACCGACACCGGCGACTGGGTGGTGCACGTCCGGCCCGAGCAGGTCGTCGAGATCGCCTTCGACGGGCTGCAGCGTTCGACCCGCTACCCGGGCGGTGTCGCGCTGCGCTTCGCGCGGGTGCTGCGCTATCGCGACGACAAGACCGCCGACGAGGCCGACACGATCGAGACCGTGCGGGCGCTGAGCGGGGGTTGATCGCGCATGGCAGGCTGGGAGGCATGACGCCGCAGGACTCCGCCCCGACCGAAGAGCACCCGTCCGCCGAGGACGAGGTGGTGCGCATCTGCCAGGACCTGATCGCCTTCGACACCAGCAACTACGGCGACGGCAGCGGGCCGGGCGAGCGCAAGGCCGCCGAATACGTCATGGGCGAGCTGACCGAGGTCGGCCTCGACCCGGTGCTGCTCGAGAGCGAGCCTGGCCGGGCGTCGGTGCTGGTGCGCATCGAGGGCGCGGACTCCGAGCGCGGCGGCCTCGCCGTGCACGGACACCTCGACGTCGTGCCGGCGAACGCCGAGGACTGGCAGGTCGATCCGTTCGGCGCCGAGATCAAGGACGGCTGCGTCTGGGGCCGCGGCGCGGTCGACATGAAGGACATGGACGCGATGATCCTGGCCTGTGTGCGCGAGCTGGCCCGCAGCGGCCGCAAGCCGCCGCGCGACCTGGTGATCGGCTTCCTCGCGGACGAGGAAGCCGGGGGAGTCAAGGGCAGCCACTGGCTGGTCGACCACCACGCCGACCAGTTCGAGGGCGTCACCGAGGCGATCAGCGAGGTGGGCGGCTACTCGGTCACCTTCGACGGCAAGCAGGGCCCGCAGCGCGCCTACCTGCTGCAGACCGCCGAGAAGGGCATCGCCTGGCTGCGGCTGCGGGCGCACGGACGCGCCGGGCACGGTTCGGTGCCCAACGACGACAACGCCGTGGTGCACCTCGCCCAGGCGATCGCCCGCATCAACCAGCACGTCTGGCCGCGCGAATACATCGCGTCGGTGCGCCAGCTGCTCGACGGGCTGAGCGACCTGACCGGTGCGTCATACACCGACGACGACCTGGGTGCGTTGCTGCAAAACCTCGGTGGCGCAAAGGGATTCGTCGAAGGGACGCTGCGTGACACGTCCAACTTCACGATGCTCGACGCCGGCTACAAACACAACGTGATCCCGCAGTCGGCCAGCGCCTCGCTCGACTGCCGCTTCCTGCCGGGTCACGAGGACGACCTCATGGCCACCATCCGCGAGCTCGCCGGCGAGCACGTCGACGTCGAGGTGGTGCACCGCGACATCGCGCTCGACGCACCGTTCGACGCGCCGCTGGTGGAGAAGATGAAGTCCGCACTGCTCGCCGAGGACCCGGGCGCCGCCGTGCTGCCCTACTGCCTGTCCGGCGGCACCGACAACAAGGCGCTCAAGCGGCTCGGCATCACCGGTTACGGCTTCGCGCCGCTGCAACTGCCGGCCGACCTCGACTTCGCCCCGATGTTCCACGGCATCGACGAGCGGGTGCCGCTGGACTCACTGCGCTTCGGCGCGCGGGTGCTCGGGAAGTTCCTCGCCGACTGCTGAGCTGAGCAGTCGTGACCTAGGCGGTCCGGCGCACCCGGATGATCCGGCGGCGCAGCCACACCCGGCGCGCTCCGCCGAGGTAGAGACGGGTCCGGGCGAGCTCCCAGTGGCCGTACTCGGCGTGGTCGGCGAGGACCTGGCGCACGTCCGCGCGACTGGTTTCGCGCGGGAAGGTCAGCACCCGGAACTCGTACTCGGTCATCACGCCGCATTATTCATGACCACACCGACGGCCCGTGCCGCGACACCCCAGGACACCTTCCACGGCGATGCTCTATCTCATGCCGCCGATATGCCGCTACGGTCGTGGCTATGACCGCTGACCCGCGTGCCACGCTGACCGCCCTGGTAGGTGCCTTCGAACGGCATTTGGAGGCTGCCGCCTCCCGACGCGGCGAGAACGACCCCACCGTGGTCGCGGCCTACCGGGACCTGGCCGACGCGTTCGAGAACTACGACGACGCCCTCATGGACACCTACGGCGAGGTGACCCCGCTCGAGGTCTACAGCGGCGACGACGACTTCGAGGACGACGAGGACGACGACCTCGAGCCGGACCTGCTCGACGACGACCTCAACGACGACGACCTCGACGATGACGACGAAGAGGACGACGGCCGCTACGTCGGCCTCTCCGGCGACGACACCGACGACCTCGAATACGAGGACACCCGCAAGTAGCGGTCGACCGCTAGGGAGCCGAGACGTCGTCCAGCGCCTGCGCGATCTGCGCGGGCAGCTCGACGTCACCGGCGGCGAGCAGGGTGCGCAACTGCGAGCGGTTGCGGGCACCGACGATCAGTGAGCTGATCCCCGGACGCTGCCGCGCCCACGCCAGCGCGACCTGCGCGGCCGGCACCCCGAGGCCGTCCGCTGCGGTCGCCACGGCATCGACCACCGCATCGCTGTTGCCGCCGAGCCGGCGCGCCGCCCACCCGGAGTGTTTGCCGGTGGCAGCACGCGAGTCGGCGGGTACGCCGCGGCGATACTTCCCGGTCAGCACCCCGCCGCCGAGTGGCGCCCAGGCGAGCAGGCCGGCCCCGGCATACGACGCCGCAGGGAGCACCTCCTGCTCGGCATAACGCTCGAGGAGGCTGTACTCGATTTCACCTGCTACCAACGGGATTCGTGCATCGCGCAGCAGGTCGGCTGCAGCGACCAGCTGCCAGCCGCCGTAGTTGGAGACTCCGACGTAGCGGGCCCGGCCCGACGTGACGGCAAACTCCAGCGCCGACATCGTCTCCTCGAGCGGCGTCTCGTCCGACCAGGTGTGCACCAGCCAGAGGTCGAGATGGTCCGTGCGCAGCCGGCGCAGCGACGCCTCCAGCTGGTCGAGCAGCGTGCCGCGCGAGGTGTCGACGACACGCGAGCCGGTGGTGCGGGAGATGCCGGCCTTGCCGATCAGCACACACTCGTCGCGGGCGCCACCGTCCAGCAGGTCGCCGAGCAGCTCCTCGGACGCGCCGTCGGCATAGCCGTATGCCGTGTCGATCGTCGTCCCGCCGGCGTCCCGGAAGTCGCTCAGCGTCTCCTCCGCATGCTGCGGGTCGACGACGTCGCCCCACCCCATCGTGCCGAGTGTCAGCGCGCTGACGCGCAGCCCGGACCTGCCCACTGTCGACGAATGCACCCGCCAACCGTAGTGGTCGCGGTCACCCCGGACCGGGCGGCCGGGTAGCGTTTCGGATCATGAAGCTCGGCATCAACCTCGGCTACTGGGGGACCACCGGCACCGACGACCTCGCCGCGATGAAGGCGAGCGCCACCGCCGCTGACCAATCCGGTTACGACGTGGCCTGGTTGGCCGAGGCCTACGGCTCCGACGTGCCGTCGCTCGCGGCATACCTCAGTGCCCACACCACCAACCTCGACTGGGGCTCGGCGATCCTGCAGATCCCGGCCCGCACCCCGGCGATGACCGCGATGACCGCCGCCACCCTCGACAAGATCACCGGCGGTCGATTCCGGCTCGGCCTCGGCGTGTCCGGACCGCAGGTGAGCGAGGGCTGGCACGGCGTGCGCTTCGACGACCCGCTCGGCCGGACCCGCGAATACGTCGACATCATCCGACTGGCCTTCGACCGCAAGAACGTCGAATACCACGGCAAACACTTCGAATTGCCGCTGCCGGACGGCCCGGGCAAGTCGCTGCGGCTGCTCCTGCTGCCCGAGCGCGCTCAGGTGCCCATCTACCTCGCCGCCATCGGCCCGAAGAACATGGAGCTCACCGGCGAGATCGCCGATGGGTGGCTCGGCATCTTCGTCAGTCCCGACCACCTGCCGGAGCAGCTGGCCCAGCTGCGCACCGGCCGGGCGAAGGCCGGCCACGAGGACGGCTCGCTCGACGGCTTCGACGTCGCGGCCAGCGCGGGGCTGAGCATCGCCGACGACCTCGACACCGCCGCCGACCGGCTGCGCGCCAACGCCGCCCTCTATGTCGGTGGCATGGGTTCGCGCAAGAAGAACTTCTACAACGCGCTCGCCCGGCGCATGGGTTTCGAGCAGGCCGCGCAGCAGGTGCAGGACCTCTACCTGGACCGCAAGCACCGCGACGCCGCCGCCGCGGTGCCGCGCGACTTCATCGACCAGACCTCCCTCGTCGGCCCGCGCGAGCACCTGGCCGACCGGCTGCACGCGTATGCCGAGGCCGGCGTCACCACGCTGAACGTCTCGCCATACGGCGACACCCTGGAGGACCGCATCGCGAGCGTGCGCACCCTGGCGGAGGTCGCACGCGCCGAGGGGCTCGGGTAGCCGATGCCGACGGTTCTGCTCGTGCGGCACGGCCGCACCACCGCCAACACCTCCGGCGTGCTCGCGGGGTGGACGCCCGGCATCGGTCTGGACGAGACCGGTCGGGAGCAGGTGCAGCGGCTCGGCGACCACCTCGCCGGCCTGCCGATCGTGCGGGTCGTGAGCTCCCCGCTGCAGCGCTGCCAGGAGACCGCCGCGGCGATCCTCGCCGCCCGCGACGGCGGTGAGGTGGTCACCGACGACCGGCTCGGCGAGTGCCGCTACGGCGGGTGGACCGGCGGCAAGATCAGCGACCTCACCAAGGACCCGCTCTGGCGCACCGTGCAGGACCACCCGTCCGCGGTCACCTTCCCGCCGTCGGACACCTTCGAGCACGAGTCGCTGCGGGAGATGTCCGCCCGCGCGGTCGCCGCCGTGCGCGACACCGACGCCGCCATCGGGGCCGAGCACGGGGAGCGGGCGCTGTGGGTGGCCGTGTCGCACGGCGACGTCATCAAGGCGGTGCTCGCCGACGCGCTCGGCACGGGGCTGGACGCCTTCCAGCGCATCGTCGCCGGACCCGCTTCGGTCAGCGTCGTGCAGTACACCGCACGGCGGCCCTTCGTGCTGCGGCTCAACGACAATCTCGGGCAGCTGCGTGATCTGGTCACTGCCCCGCCCGCGAGCGGCGACGCAACCCCCGGTGGAGTCACCGGAAACGACGCGGAGGATTAGGCTCGGGGGCATGCCGACGATCGAATTCGACCACCCCGACCGGTTCGTCGCGGGCACCGTCGGTCCGCCCGGTGGCCGGACGTTCTTCCTGCAGGCCGTGCAGGGACGCCGCGTCGTGTCCGTGTCGCTGGAGAAGGAGCAGGTTGCCGTGCTCGCCGAGCGGGTCAACGACCTGCTCGACGAACTCTCGGCCACCGACGACCTGCCCGCCGCCGCCCAGGACAACGACCCGCTGAGCACGCCGATCGAGGACGAATTCCGGGTGAGCACACTGAGTTTGGCGTGGGAGCCCGAGCGTCAGGTGCTGATCATCGAGGCCCACGACCGCGAGGTCGAGCTCGAACCGACCGAGGACGGTCAGGACCTGCGCGAGATCGTCGGACCCGACGCCTCCCTCATGCGAGTCATGCTGGACCCGGCCCAAGCACGCGAGTTCGCCCGTCGCGGCCTGGCATCGGTCGCCGACGGGCGGCCCCCGTGCCCCTTCTGCGGCGGCCCGCTGGACCCGACCGGACACATCTGCCCCCGTGCCAACGGATACAAGCGCTGAGCGCGTCCGGCAGCTGCTCGAGCGCGGCGAGCTGGAGGTCGAGGGGCAGCTGACCGATGCCTCCAACGTGGCACTGCGGGTCTGGGTGTCGCTGGACGACGATCGGATTCCCGCTGTTTACAAGCCTGTTCGCGGCGAGCGGCCGCTCTGGGACTTCCCGGACGGCACCCTCGCGGGCCGGGAGGTGGCGTCCTACCTGATCGCCGAGGCCGGCGGCTGGGACTGCATCCCGGTGACCGCTCTGCGGCAGGACGGGCCGCTCGGGCCGGGGTCGGTGCAGCAGTGGGTCGGCGCCCTGGACGAGCGCGACGACCCGGACCTGTTGCGGATCGACCCGCCCACCGCCGTGCCCGACGGCTACCGGCCGGTGCTCGGCGTCCGTGACGAGGCCGACAGCCCGCTGGTCGTGTCGCACGCGGCCAGCGACGCACTGCGCGCGGTGGCATTGCTCGACGTGGTGCTCAACAACGCCGACCGCAAGGGGAGCGCGCTGATCGTCGACGACGGGCGGTTGTACGCCGTGGACCACGGTCTGACGCTGCACGCGGAGGACAAGCTGCGGACGGTGCTGTGGGGATTCGCCGGCGACGACTTCGAGGCCGGTGACCTCGACCGGTTGAAGCGGTTGCACGACGTCCTGGAGGGGCCGTTCGGGGCGCAGCTGTCTGCCGTCATACAGCCCGATGAGGTGGAGGCACTGCAGGCGAGGGTCGAATCCCTAATCCGCACAGGGCGATTCCCGGCTCCGCCCGAGCATCGGCATCCGCTGCCCTGGCCGCTCTGGTAGCCCCGATATCCTGGCCGGCGTGACGATCGCTCCCTGGCCCGCGCCGGATCTGCCTCAGTTGCACGGGAAAGGTGACGGCCTGGCGCTCTGGCGCCGGGACTCCTCGGCCCCCGTGCCCGTGCAGGTCGACGACGTCGCACGGCTCTATGTGTGCGGCATCACCCCGTATGACGCAACGCACCTGGGCCACGCGGCAACCTACGTGACCTTCGACCTCGCGGCCCGCGTCCTGCGCGACGCCGGTCACGGGGTCCGCTACGTGCAGAACGTCACCGACATCGACGACCCGCTGCTGGAGCGAGCCGCCCGCGACGGCGTCGACTGGCGGGACCTCGCGACCAGCGAGATCGAGCTCTTCCACGACGACATGAGCGCCCTGCGGGTGCTGCCGCCGGATCACTACGTGAGTGTCGTGGAGACGATGGACAAGCACGTGGCGACGATCACCGGCCTGGTCGAGAAGGGCGTCACCTACTCGGTGCCGACCCCTGACGCGGTGCACGCGGGGGCGGAGGACGTCTACCTCGACCTGTCGACGCAGCGGTCGTTCGGCGAGGTCAGCGGCTGGGACCGCGGCGAGATGTTCGAGGTGTTCGCCGAGCGCGGGGGAGACCCGGACACGCCGGGCAAGCGCGACCCGCTCGACCCGTTGCTCTGGCGCGTCGAGCGCGACGGCGAACCCGCCTGGGAGGGCGGGGTGCTCGGCCGTGGCCGTCCCGGCTGGCACGTGGAGTGCACTACGATCGCCCTCGACCACCTCGGGATGGGCTTTGAGCTGCAGGGCGGCGGCACCGACCTGATCTTCCCCCATCACGAGATGTCCGCGGTGCAGGCCGTGGCGCTCACCGACGACCCGCCGTTCGCGCGCAGCTTCGCCCACCAGGCGATGGTCGGCTACGACGGCGAGAAGATGAGCAAGTCCAAGGGCAACCTGGTGCGCGTCTCGCAGCTGCGCAAGGACGGCGTCGACCCGATGGTGATCCGGACCGTGCTGCTCGCGCAGCACTACCGCACCCCGTGGGAGTACACCCCGCAGCTGCTCGCCGACGCGACCACGCGCTGGCAGACCTGGTGCGACGCGCTGAAGACGCGCGGCGACGACGGCGCCGCCGAGCTCATCGCCGGCATCCGCGCCGCGCTCTCGAACGATCTCGACAGCCCCCGCGCCGTCGCGCTCGTCGACGAGTGGGCCGCGCGACCGGGCAACGGCCAGCCCAGCCCGCAGGTCGCCGACGCGCTCGACGCGCTGCTGGGGTTGCGGGCCTGACGCGCTGGGGCGGTCGGAGCGTGCAGAAGTCGCGACGGTTGCGGCGTACGCACGCTCATCGCGCCGGGAGCGTGCAGAAGTCGCGACGGTCGCGGCATACGCACGCTCATCGCGCCGGGAGCGTGCAGAAGTCGCGACGGTCGCGGGCTGCGCACGCACGCGAAGCCCGCGGCTCTGCCGCCGCCCGCCCTCAGTCGTCGGTCTCGCGGCGCCGCAGATACTTCTCGAACTCCCGGGCGATGGCGTCGCCGCTGGCCTCGGGGAGTTCGGTGGTGTCCTGGGCTTCCTCCAGCGAATGCACGTAGTCGGCCACCTCGTCGTCGGAGGCGGCGAGTTCGTCGACCCCGTGCTCCCAGGCGCGCGCCTGGTCGGGCAGGTCCGCGTGCCCGATGAGCGCGTCGAGCAACTCCTCGAGGCGGGTCAGCAGCGCGAGGGTGGCCTTGGGCGACGGACTGCCGCCGGCGTAGTGCGGCACGGCCGCCCAGCAGGACAACGTCGGCAGTTCCGCGCGGTGCGCCGCGTCGGTGACGACGCCGACGATCCCGGTCGGCCCCTCATAGCGGCTCGGTTCCACGTCGTAGCGCTGCCGGGTCTCCTCGTCCTCGGACGTGACGGTGACCGGGATCGGCCGGGTGTGCGGCACGTCGGCGAGCAGGCCGCCGAGGGTGATGATCATCCCGACGTCGTACTCGCCGGCGAACTCGACGAGCTCGCGAGTGAAGGACAGCCACTTCATCGACGGCTCGATGCCCTGCACGAGCAGCACGTCACGGTCGAGCGGGGTGTCCCGCGCGAGGAAGATCTTGGTGGTCGGCCAGGTGATCTCACGGTTGCCCGCGTCACCGGACACCCGCGGCCGGTTGACCTGGAAGTCGTAGTAGATCTCGGGGTCAAGCGCGGCGATGGGCGAGGCGTCCCAGGTCTCGATCAGGTGGGCGACGGTCGCCGACGCGGTCTCGCCGGCGTCGTTCCAGCCCTCGAACGCGGCGATCATGATCGGGTCGCGCAGCTCCGGCACGTCCTCGAACTCGATCACCTTCGCACGCTCCTTGCTCCAGACCGACGGATCCCGACCAGCTTAGGGAATGCAACCCCGCTCCTGCCGCAGGTATGCCGCAGGCCGCGCGCCGACCGGCCCGCCTGACTGCTGCAACCCCCGACCGGGTGGCTAAAATCGAGCCACCTGCGCCCATCTTCCCCGAAGGGAACCCCACAGTGAGCAGCCGCTCCGACCTTGCGCGCGCCAGTGCAGCGCAGCGCGACGAGTCCCTGATTCGTCCCGACCAGACCGACCAGCTGACCGCCGCCATGCAGCAGCGGGTGCTGTTGCTCGACGGCTCGATGGGTGTCTTCATCCAGCGCCACAAGCTGTCGGAGGAGGAGTTCCGCGGGGAGCGGTTCGCCGACTGGGACCAGGACGTCAAGGGCAACAACGACCTGTTGTCGATCACCCGCCCGGAGCTGATCCGGTCGATCCATGACGACTATCTCGCCGGCGGCGCGGACATCATCGAGACCAACACCTTCAGCGCGCAGCGCATCTCGATGGCCGACTACGGCATGGAGGACTTGAGCTACGAGCTCAACCTGGAGTCGGCCAAGCTCGCCCGCGCGGCGTGCGACGCGGTCTCCACACCGGAGCGCCCGCGCTATGTCGCCGGCGCGCTCGGCCCGACCAACCGCACCGCGTCGATCTCCCCGGACGTCAACGACCCGGGCGCGCGCAACACCTCCTTCGAGGAGCTCGTGGACGCCTACCTCGAGCAGGCGGGCGGCCTGGTCGACGGCGGCGCCGACCTGCTGCTGATCGAGACGATCTTCGACACGCTCAACGCCAAGGCCGCTGTCTTCGCGCTCGAGACACTCTTCGAGGAGCGGGGCCGTCGCTGGCCGGTCTTCATCTCCGGCACGATCACCGACGCGTCCGGCCGCACCCTGTCGGGTCAGGTCACCGAGGCGTTCTGGAACAGCGTGCGGCACGCCAAGCCGCTCGCCGTCGGCTTCAACTGTGCGCTCGGCGCTGCCGACATGCGCCCCTATGTCGCCGAACTCTCCCGGGTCGCAGACTGTTTCACCTTCTGCTACCCCAACGCCGGTCTGCCCAACGCGTTCGGCGAGTATGACGAAACGGCCGAGCAGATGGCAGAGATCGTCGCAGGGTTCGCCGCCGACGGGCTCGTCAACGTGCTCGGCGGTTGCTGCGGCACCACCCCGGACCACATCGCCGCCATCGGCGCACGCGTCGGCGACACCACGCCCCGGGTGCCCCCGCAGGTCGCTCCGGCGTTGCGGCTGTCCGGTCTCGAACCGCTCAACGTCACCCCCGACTCGCTCTTCGTCAACGTCGGCGAACGCACCAACATCACCGGGTCCGCGCGCTTCCGCAAGCTGATCAAGGAGGGCGACTACCCCACCGCCCTCAATGTCGCCCGCCAGCAGGTGGAGGCCGGCGCCCAGGTCATCGACGTCAACATGGACGAGGGGATGATCGACGGCATCGCGGCGATGGACCGCTTCTGCAAGCTGGTCGCCTCCGAGCCGGACATCTCGCAGGTGCCGATGATGATCGACTCCTCCAAGTGGGAGGTCATCGAGGCCGGATTGCGTTGTGTCCAGGGCAAATCCATCGTCAACTCGATCTCCATGAAGGAGGGCGTCGAGGCGTTCGTCGAGCGGGCCCGGCTGTGCCGCAAGTATGGCGCGGCGATCGTCGTGATGGCCTTCGACGAGGAGGGGCAGGCCGACACGCTGGAGCGCCGCAAGGAGATCTGCGGCACGGCATACAAGATCCTCACCGAGGAGGTCGGCTTCCCGGCTGAGGACATCATCTTCGACCCCAACATCTTCGCGGTCGCCACGGGCATTGAGGAGCACGCAAACTACGGCGTCGACTTCATCGAGGGCACCCGCTGGATCAAGGAAAACCTCCCGGGCGCCCTGGTGTCGGGCGGCGTCTCCAATGTCTCGTTCAGCTTCCGCGGCAACAACCCGGTGCGTGAGGCGATCCACGCGGTGTTCCTCTACCACGCGGTCAAGGCCGGGATGGACATGGGCATCGTCAACGCGGGCGCCCTGGTGGTCTACGACGAGATCGACCCCGAGCTGCGTGACCGCATCGAGGACGTCATCCTCAACCGGCGTGAGGACGCCACCGAGCGGCTGCTCGAGATCGCCGAGCAGCACAACAAGGCGGCCGACAAGGTCGACGACGGATCTGCGACCGAGTGGCGCAATCAGCCTGTGCGCGAACGCATTACACACGCCCTTGTCAAGGGCATCGACGAGTTCATCGTGGACGACACCGAGCAGATGCGGGTGGAGCTCGCCGAGGCGGGGGAGCGTCCGCTCGCGGTGATCGAGGGCCCGCTGATGGACGGCATGGGGGTGGTCGGTGACCTGTTCGGCGCCGGCAAGATGTTCCTGCCGCAGGTGGTCAAGTCGGCCCGGGTGATGAAAAAGGCTGTCGCACATCTGATTCCGTACATCGAGGCCGAGCGCAAGCCCGGCGACGCCGCACACTCCAACGGCAAGATCGTGATGGCCACGGTCAAGGGCGACGTGCACGACATCGGCAAGAACATCGTCGGCGTGGTGCTGCAGTGCAACAACTACGATGTCGTCGACCTCGGCGTGATGGTGCCCGGCCAGAAGATCATCGACGCGGCGAAGGCCGAAAACGCAGACATCATCGGCCTTTCCGGCCTCATCACGCCGTCGCTCGACGAGATGGTGGGTTTCGCCGAGGAGATGGAGCGGCAGGGCTTCGACATCCCGCTCCTCATCGGCGGCGCGACCACGTCGCGGGCCCACACCGCGGTGAAAGTGACCCCGAAATATCACGGCCCGGTCGTGTGGGTGAAGGACGCGTCCCGGTCGGTGCCGACCGCGGCCGCGCTGCTCTCCGACGAGCGCCGGCCGAAGTTCATGGCCGAGGTCGACGCCGACTACGAGTCGATCCGCAAGCGGCATGCCGCCAAAACCAATGAGCGGCCGTTGATTTCGTATGACGACGCGGTCGCGGCGCGCACGCCCATCGACTGGCAGGACTACCAGCCGCCGCGCCCGCGTTTCCTGCTGCAGCAGGCGAAGGACGTGTGCGAGGGGCCCGAGTGCGACCACCCGATGGGGCACGTCTCGTCATACACGCGGACGTTCAAGGACTATCCGCTGGAGACGCTACGCGAATACATCGACTGGCAGCCGTTCTTCAACGCCTGGGAGATGAAGGGCCGCTACCCCGACATCCTCAATAACCCGGCGAGCGGCGAGGCAGCCCGCAAGTTGTGGGACGACGCGCAGGCGATGCTCGACCGGGTGATCGAGGAGCACTGGCTGTCCGCGAACGGCGTCGTCGGCTTCTTCCCGGCCGCGTCGGTCGGCGACGACATCGAGGTCTACACCGACGAGACCCGCTCGACGGTGCGCACCGTGCTGCACCACCTGCGGCAGCAGGGCCAGCACCGCGAGGGCGTGCCCAACCGGTCACTGGCCGACTTCGTCGCGCCGAAGGACAGCGGATTGCGCGACTACATCGGCGGATTCGCGGTCACCGCCGGGCTCGGCGCCCAGGACCACATCAAGCGCTTCAAGGAGGAGCTCGACGACTACAGCGCGATCCTGCTGGAGTCGCTGGCCGACCGCCTTGCCGAGGCGTTCGCCGAGCGGATGCACGCCGTGGTGCGCCACGAGCTGTGGGGTTACGCACCCGACGAGCACCTCGACAACGAAGAGCTGATCGCCGAGAAGTACCGCGGCATCCGGCCGGCACCGGGCTACCCGGCCTGCCCGGACCACACCGAGAAGGTAACGCTGTTCGACCTGCTCGACGCCACGCAGCAGACCGGCATCGAGCTCACCGAGTCGATGGCGATGTGGCCCGGCGCGGCGGTCAGCGGCTGGTACTTCTCGCACCCGCAGTCGCAGTACTTCGTCGTCGGGCGGCTCGGGCCGGACCAGGTGCGGTCGTATGCCGACCGCAAGGGCTGGGACCTCAAGACCGCGGAGCGCTGGCTGGCGCCCAACCTGGGTTACGAAACGGAGGACTGACATCACCACCAGGACACTGCCCGCGGCCGTGCTGTGGGACATGGACGGCACCCTTGTCGACACCGAGCCGCTCTGGATCGCCGCGGAGAAGGGCCTGGTCGCGTCGTACGGAGGCACCTGGGACGACGACATGGCCCACCAGCTCGTCGGCAACCCGTTGCTGGTCTCCGCGCAGATCATCCGCGACAACAGCCCGGTGACGCTGGCGCCGGAGCAGATCGTCGACTACCTCCTGGCGCGGGTCATCGAGCAGATGCGCCAGCACCTGCCGTGGCGCCCCGGCGCGGAGCAGTTGCTGAAAGCCTGTGTGGCAGAAGGCATCCCGAACGCCCTGGTGACGATGTCCTACCGGTCGTTCGCCGACGTCCTCATCGACGCGCTGCCGGCCGGGACCTTCTCCGCGGCCGTGACCGGCGACCGGGTCACTCACGGCAAACCCGACCCGGAGGCCTACTCGACGGCCGTCCGTGAGCTCGGTGTCGACGCGGCGGTCTGCGTCGCGATCGAGGACTCGATCCCGGGCGTCCACGCGGCGGTGGCCGCCGGGGTGCCGACGATCGCGGTGCCGCACATCGTGCAGGTGCCGCCGGTCGACGGCGCGGTGCAGGTGCACTCGTTGGACGGCCTCACCCCGGGCGACCTGGTGGCAGTCACCGCCAACGCGCGCTAGCCCGTCGGCGGGCGGCGCGCCAAGCCGGCATCTCGCAGACGGCACCTCCCACACGCGCACCGAGCAAACGCGCACCGCAAGAAGAGCGGACAACCAAGGAGGGCCGATGCACCTCCGGTGCACCGGCCCTCCGTGGTCCTACTGGCGGATTCGCGACTACTCGGTCATCCGGCGCCGCAACATGCCGGCACCGGCGACGACCACGCCGAAGGCGACCATGCCGAGGCCGATGACGCCGGCGTCGTTACCGCCGCCACCCTGCGGTCCGTCGGTCACCACCGGGGGACCGGTGGTCGGTGACGTGGGTCCGGTCGGGGGAGCGGTCGGTCCTGTGGTCGGGCTGGTCGGCCCGGTCGGTGACGTCGGGCTCGTGGGACCGGTGGTCGGTGACGTCGGTCCGGTCGGGCTGGTCGGCTCAGTCGGCGATGTCGGTCCGGTCGGGCTGGTCGGCTCGGTCGGTGACGTCGGTCCGGTCGGGCTCGTGGGCTCGGTCGGTGACGTCGGTCCGGTCGGGCTCGTGGGCTCAGTCGGTGACGTCGGTCCGGTCGGGCTGGTCGGCTCGGTCGGTGATGTCGGTCCGGTCGGGCTGGTCGGCTCGGTCGGCGATGTCGGGCTGGTCGGGCTGGTCGGCTCGGTCGGTGACGTCGGTCCGGTCGGTGACGTCGGTGTCGTGTCCTCACAGTCGACCCGGAAGACCTTGCTCTTGGCCTTCTCCTCGGGCTCGGTGCCGAACTTGCCGTAGACCGTCACGTAGTACTGGCCGGCCGGGACGGTGTAACCGTCGGTCTCGCCGTTCGGGTCGGCGTTGAGGTAGACCGACTCGGAGTAGCCGTCGGCACCGGCCGGCGGCATCGGGATCGTCAGCACGGCCTCGCCACCCGGCTGGGTGGTGAACACCGCGGTGAAGCCCTCCTGGCTCGGGTCCTGGTTGAAGTACTCCAGGTTGAATTCGCACACCTTCGGGTCGTTGCTCTCGGTGTGATCGGGCGTGTCGAGTTCGTGGATCTTGACAGTGGAATTATTGCCCGGAGGGGCGGCCGACGCGGCACCGGCGGTGCCGATCGCGATCGCCGTACCCGCTGCAAAGAACGCCGCCCCCGCGCCGACGATCAGGTTGTTCCGTTTTCTTGCACGGCTTGCCATTGCTCATCCTCTTCCCCACGCAGCGCACCGGTAGTGCGCGGCTTCCGCAGGACAGAGTGCCAGAGATTGAACGGGTGTATGGCGTGGTTCCATACATTCGACTAAACGTCGGATTTATACGCGACGGTAATTGAAATACTGCAGACCCGCCGGAAAGTAATCCTTTATGGGTAGCCGGTCGGCGTCGAGCGGTCAGGCGTCGTCGCCCTCGGCGGGCGACGTGCCTCCCGCGCGCACCGGGTCGAGGGCGAGCTCGATCGCATGCTCCGGCAGGGGAGGCGGTGTGCCGCCGAACTCCGGGCACCGCGACCGGTGGTCGCACCAGTCGCACAACCGGCTGCGTCGTGGCCGCCAGTCGCCGGTGCGGGCGGCTCGCTCGATGGCCGCCCAGAGTGCCTTGATCTTGCGCTCGGTCGCGAGCAGGTCGGACTCGTCGGGCTCGTAACGGACGAGCTCGCCATTGCCGAGATAGACCAGCTGCAGCATGCGCGGCACCACTCCACGGGTGCGCCAGAGCACCAGCGCGTAGAACTTCATCTGGAAGAGCGCCTTCGCCTCGAACAGCTCCGACGGCGAGCGACCGGTCTTGTAGTCGACGACCCGCAGCAGTCCACCGGGCGCCTCGTCGAGACGATCGACGTAGCCGCGCAGGGTGAGACCGTCGACCTCCGCCTCGACGTAGAGCTCGCGCTCGGCGGGCTCGAGCCGGGTCGGGTCTTCGAGGGTGAACCAGCGCTCCAGCAGCGAGGTCGCCTCGGCGAACCATTGCGTGCGCTCCGCCGGGTCGTCGCCGAGCAGGCCGGCCAGCTCCGGCTCGCGCTCCAGCAGCTGCTGCCACTGCGGGTCCAGCAGCCGGGTCGCGGCCTCGATGGTCCGCTCGGCCGCCGGGGCGTCGAAGAGGCGCTCGAGCACCGCGTGCACGAGCGTGCCCCTTGCTGCGGCGGCGGACGGCTCCTCCGGGATGCGGTCGACCACCCGGAAGCGGTAGAGCAGCGGACACTGCATGAAGTCGCCGGCGCGGCTGGGGGACAGGGCTGCCCGCAGCTGACGGGGCCGGCCGTCGTTCTGCCCCTGATCGGACTGGACGCCGGACTGGGCGTGGTCCGACTGCACGGGGTGGTCGTGCTGCGCGGCCTGCGTCATACCGGCAAACGTAACCCGGCCCACCGACAGCGCCGCGCGCGCTGCCTGGTTGTCGAGTAGCCGGATGAGCGCAGCGGGGGAGGCGAAGAGTTGGTGGTCGAGTAGCCGGAGGAGCGCAGCGGGGGAGGCGTATCGAGACCACCCGACCCACGCGAGCTGCCGGGCTGATCTCGATACGCGGCTCGTTCCTCGCCGCTACTCGATCAGCAAGGCCCCCGCTCGTTCCTCGCCGCTACTCGATCAGCGGTGGCCGGTGCCCGCTCGTTAGGCTGAGGCAATGAGGACGAGCGGCGCCCCGGGCTGGTTGTTCGGGACGCTGCGCGGCACCCCGATCTACATCGGTCGGACCTGGCCGATCATCGGGCTGATCATCGTGGTCACCTTCGGCCCGCAGATCGAGCACAGCTATCCCGACCTCGGCGCGCAGGCCTATTTCGTGGCGCTGCTCTACGCGCTGCTCCTGCTGCTGTCGGTGCTGGCCCACGAGGCGGCGCACGCACTCGTCGGGCAGTGGCGCGGCTACCGGGTGCGGCAGATCGTGGCCGACCTCTGGGGCGGCCACACGGCATACGACACCGACGACACCTCGCCGCTGTCGAGTGCTCTGGTCGCGGTCGTCGGCCCGCTCGCCAACGGCGTGCTGGCGCTCCTCGGCTGGGGCCTGCTCGGCGTGGTCGACGGCGACATCCCGCGGCTGCTGCTCTTCGCGTTCGTCATCTCCAACACCTTCGTGGCGGCCTTCAACCTGCTGCCGGGCATGCCGCTCGACGGCGGCTTCCTTGTCGACGCGCTGGTATGGCGCATCACCGGTTCGCGCTCGGCGGGACTGGTGGTCGCGGGCTGGTGCGGCCGGGCGGTCGCGGTGCTGGTCGTGCTGTGGGCGGTGGGCTGGCCGCTGCTGCGCGGTGGCCAGCCGGACACCTTTTACGTGCTGTGGTCGGTGCTGATCGCCGGCTTCCTCTGGATGGGCGCGAGCAATGCGATCGCCCGCGGCCGCTCCAGCCGGCTGTTCGCCCGGGTGCGGGTGCGCGACGTGCTGCGGCCGGTCGCGCTGGTGCCCGGCGACGCCGCGCTCGCCCAGCTGCCGCCGGGGGTCGACCTCGCGGTGGTCGATCCGCGGGGTGCGGCGTGGGGCTTCATCCCCGCCGCGCAGGTTGCGCAGGTGCCGGTGACCACACCCGCGACCATCACCGCGCAGTCCCTCGCGCAGGTGCAGCCGGCCGGCTGGGTCGCCCGGGTCGACTCACCGGATGCGGACGTGACCGAGCTGGTGCGAGCCGCGCAGGAAGCGGCTCCCGGCATACACCAGCTGCTCGTGGTGGCGGGCGACCAGCCGATCGGACTGGTGTCGATCGAGCAGCTCGGCAACGCACTCGGTGCGGCCGAACGGCGCGGGTCGGCGCAGCCGGAGAAGCATTAGACTCGCCCCTCGTGACTTCTTCGCCTGAGCCCACCGGGGCTGCCGCCCGACGCGGGCCGTTCGTCGCCGGCGAACGCGTGCAGCTGACCGACGCCAAGGGGCGCATGCACACCCTCACGCTGACGCCCGGCAAGCAGTTCCACACCCACCGCGGGCATCTCGTGCACGACGACCTCATCGGGTTGCCGGACGGCAGCACGATCACCAACACCGCCGGCACCGAATACCTCGCGATGCGGCCGCTGCTGTCCGACTACGTGATGTCGATGCCGCGCGGCGCGGCCGTGGTCTACCCCAAGGACTCCGGCCAGATCGTGGCGATGGCCGACATCTTCCCCGGCGCCCGCGTCGTCGAGGCCGGCGTCGGCTCCGGCGCGCTGTCGATGTCGCTCCTGCGCGCTGTCGGCGACCACGGCAGCCTGCACTCGATCGAGCGCCGGGCCGACTTCGCCGAGATCGCGCAGGCCAACGTGCGGGCGTTCTTCGCCGGCGACCACCCGGCGTGGCAGGTGAGCGTGGGCGACTTCGTCGAGGTGCTGCCGCAGATCGCCGAGCCCGGCTCGGTCGACCGGGTGGTGCTCGACATGCTCGCGCCGTGGGAATGCCTGGACGCCGCGGCGGACGCGCTGGCGCCCGGCGGCGTCCTCATCGCGTATGTCGCAACCGCCACTCAGCTCTCGCGCGTCGCCGAGGCGGCCCGCGCGCACGGCGGTTACACCGAGCCGCAGGCGTGGGAGTCGATCGTGCGCGGCTGGCATCTCGAGGGTCTCGCGGTGCGCCCGCAGCACCGCATGCACGGGCACACCGGCTTCCTGGTCTCCACCCGCCGGCTCGCGCCGGGGGTCACCCCGCCGCTGCGCAAACGTCGCCCGGCCAAGGGCACGTACGGCGAGGACGGTGCGTCGCATGCTGAGACGGGCGCACCGGATGTGACCAACGACACAGTCGATTGGACGCCCGAGGATCTGGGCGAACGCCCGGTGTCGGAGCGCAAGATCCGCAAATTGCGCAGGTCCGCGAGCGAGCCGCCGCCCGAGTGACCAGGTTCGCGAGTTAGGGTCGGGTGGCATCACTCGCAAGCACCACTGGTGCTTCTGCGCGAAGGAGGCCGACGTGAACGACCAGCCCCAGCAGCCCGGCACGCCCGAGGAAGGCGCCGAGAGCCTGCAGCGCGAGGTGCGCGACCTGCGCAACCGGCTCGGTGGCACCGGCCCGGGTCGTGGCACGCCGCGCGAACTCGCCGACCAGGTGCGCCAGTTGCAGGCATCGGTCGGGACGCTCTCCGCCCAGAACGAGCGACTCGTGCGCACCCTCAAGGAAGCCCGCGAGCAGATCGTCAACCTCAAGGGTGAGGTCGACCGCCTCGCGCAGCCGCCTGCGTCATACGGCATCGTCATCGAGACGTATGACGACGCGACCGCCGACATCCTGTCCAGCGGCCGGAAGATGCGGGTCGCGGTCAGCCCCTCGATCGAGCCCGACGACATGCAGCCCGGCCGCGAGGTCATGCTCAACGAGGCGCTCAATGTCGTGGCCGCCGTTGGTTTCGAGCAGGTCGGCGAACTCGTCCAGGCCAAGGAACTGCTCGGCACGGACCGGGTGCTCGTGGTCGCGCACGCCGACGAGGAACGGGTCTGCCGGCTCGCCGCCTCGCTGGAGGGCGAGCCGATCCGGGCCGGCGACTCACTGCTGCTCGACACCCGCAGTGGTTTCGTCTTCGAGCGCATCCCGAAGGCCGAGGTCGCCGACCTCGTGCTGGAGGAGGTGCCCAACATCCACTACGAGGACATCGGCGGGCTCGCCGGCCAGATCGAGCAGATCCGGGACGCGGTCGAACTGCCCTACCTGCACGCCGATCTCTTCCGCGAGCACGCGTTGCGGCCGCCGAAGGGTGTGCTGCTCTACGGTCCTCCCGGATGCGGAAAGACGTTGATCGCCAAGGCGGTTGCCGCAAACCTGGCGCGCAAGGTCGCCGAGAAGACCGGGCGCGGCGAGACCGCCTACTTCCTCAACATCAAGGGCCCGGAGCTGCTCAACAAGTATGTCGGGGAGACCGAGCGGCACATCCGGCTGATCTTCCAGCGGGCCCGGGAGAAGTCGTCCGAGGGCACGCCCGTCGTGGTGTTCTTCGACGAGATGGAGTCACTCTTCCGCACCCGCGGGTCGGGCGTCTCCTCCGACGTGGAGACCACGATCGTGCCGCAGCTGCTGGCCGAGATCGACGGTGTCGAGCGGCTGGAGAACGTCATCGTGATCGGCGCCTCCAACCGTGAGGACATGATCGACCCGGCGATCCTGCGGCCCGGGCGGCTCGACGTGAAGATCAAGATCGAGCGCCCCGACGCCGAGAGCGCGCGCGACATCTTCTCCAAGTACCTCGTGCCGACCCTCCCGCTGCACGCGGACGACGTCGCGGAGAACAACGGCTCGCTCGAGGACACCGTGGCCGCGATGATCCAGGCGACCGTCGAGCGGATGTACACCGAGATCGACGAGAACAAGTTCCTGGAGGTCACCTACGCCAGCGGCGACAAGGAGGTCCTCTACTTCAAGGACTTCAACTCCGGGGCGATGATCCAGAACATCGTCGACCGCGCCAAGAAGATGGCGATCAAGGAGCAGCTGACCACCGGTCAGAAGGGCATCCGGGTCGAGCACCTGCTGCGGTCGTGCGTGGACGAGTTCAAGGAGAACGAAGACCTGCCCAACACCACCAACCCCGACGACTGGGCGCGGATCTCCGGCAAGAAGGGCGAACGGATCGTCTACATCCGCACGCTCATCGACGGCAAGGACGGCGCCGAACCGGGTCGCTCGATCGACTCGATCAAGGGCACCGGGCAATACCTGTGATCCGCCCGTAATCGCCTGTCGTTCAAGCAGTTTCGCGCCGGAGCCGGCGGACCGCGATGGTCCGCCGGCTCCGGCGCTTCTGCTGCGCGAGGCGCAGCGCCGAATCACCGTCTTGGACTGGGAATGGTCTCGGCGCCGTTGGTCGGATGCCGCTGGAGGTCCGCGGGCCGGCGGGTGCGCACGGGCGGCGTAGGTGCCCAGACCGCAATCGCTCCGAGACCGCTGACGAGGGCGCCGAGTCGGAACAGGGTAGCCATCCCGAACTGGTCGACGGTGAGGCTGGCAACGATGGCGCCGACGACCTGGCCCACGGTGATCGTTGCGAACAGGAGAGCAGTTCCGGCGCCGACGGCGTGCGGCCACGACTGCCGGGCCAACTCGATCGTCAGACCACACAACATGACGTAGATGGCGCCGAAGATGGCCCCGAGAATGATGGCGGTTGTGATGCCCGCTGCCTGTGGCAGGAGCGCGATGCTGGCCGCCAGGAGAACAGAGCAGAGGCACCAGGACAGCCGGGTGCCTGCAAACGCCGACAGATCGCCTGAGACCGAACCGATGATCCCGGCGACTCCGATCATGGCCCAGAACCACAACGATGCGGCGTCGGTGAGGCCGGCGCTGGTTTCGGCCAGGCTTCGACCGTAGGTCCAGAAGACTGAGCTGCCGGCGCCCATCAACACGGTGAGGAGCACGGGCAGAGCTAGGTCGCGGCGCGGGCCCGGCTCCTCCGACGCCGCCACCGCTTGCGGATCGCCGCCCTCGGCGGGGGAGGCGCGAAGCAGCGTCGAGGTGGCGACCAGGGCGAATATCGCTGCAACGAAGAACATCGTGCGCCATCCGCCCGGAAGCGCAATCAAGACGGTCGCGACCGCTACGCCCGTGCCGGTGCCGGCATTGGCGACGGCTTGGGATCGCTGCTCCCCGGAAACTGGGATGTCGCGAGCCAAGCGGTAGGCCACCGCACCGGACGCGAACCCAGCCGCAGCACCCCCGACAGCGATCGAGAGCAGGAACGCGATGGATGTCGTGGCGGTCGCGGCTCCTACACATCCGAGTGTTGCGCATGCCATCGCAGCAAGCAGGCTCAGGCGCCATCGATCGCGCCGCAGCATCGAGCCGCTGAGGAAACAGGCGAGCACGTAGGTAGCGAAGCTCAGCGAGGAAGCCGTGGCGATCTGAGCGGTCGTGACCACACCTTCTTCGGTAACGCGAGGTGCGGACAAGCCCAGGCCGAATCGGGCCATGCCGTAGTAGGTCGCGACGATCGCGGTGGCGGCACCGAGCTCGCGACGCTGCCGGGAACTCAGTGTGCGCGCAGACACCAGTGGTCGGCTCCTTCCTCACGAGTAAGGACCGTCTCGAAGCGTCGCCACAACCACAGCCAGGCGGACGTGAGTCGGTCGGTCTGCGGCCAGCCTCGTCAAGACCACCTCGCCACAACGCCGGTTCCATGCCAACCTTCAATAGATTTGAGCCATGCGACAGAAGGTTGCGGTGCTACTACAGCCTGGCTCGACGATGTTCGAGACAGGGATCCCCGGTGAAGCCCTCGGTTACGACTGGGGCGAGGGCGCGTTGTACGACGTCCAGGTCCACGCCGAGACCGCCGTGGCCCTCGCTGGCGGCGTGGTCGTCCAGCCCACTGCGCCGCTCGACGAAGCGGTCGAGGCGCATACGCTCATCGTGCCCAGCACCGGGGACTTGACCGGCCCGTTCGATCCGCAGGTGCTGGAACTGCTGCGCCTGGCTCACGCGCGGGGAAAACGGGTGGTCTCAATCTGCACCGGCGCGTTCGTCTTGGCCGCAGCCGGCCTGCTTGCCCACCGCAGCGCGACCACGCACTGGCGCCGCTGCGGGTTGCTTCGAAGCATGTACCCGGACACCCTTGTCCTCCCGGACAAGCTGTATGTCGACGACGGCGTCATCACCGGTGCCGGATCCACCGCAGGCATCGATCTCTGCCTCTACCTCATACGCCAGGACCACGGGATCTCAGCCGCCAACGCTGTGGCGCGCCGGCTGGTGGTCAGTGCCTACCGAGACGGCGGTCAGGCACAGTTCGCTGGCCCGGAACCGTTGCACTCCGACGCCGACTGGCTCGCGAATCTGTCGGCGTGGGTACACGACCGAATCGAAGTATCCATCGGCGTCAAAGACCTCGCGAGGGCGGCAGGGATGTCCACCCGCACACTCAACCGACGATTCGAGAACGAAGTCGGAGCTTCCCCCGGGCGCTGGCTGAACGGCCTCCGGACGGACCACGCACGCCGGCTCCTGGAGTCCACGGCCATACCCGTGGACGTGATCTCCGCACGGTGCGGCTACGCGTCCGCAACTACCTTCCGTGCTGCATTTCGGCGCGTCGTGGGAAGCAGCCCGAGTCACTACCGCCGCGAGCGGCGGCACTCACCGGCCGCAGGCCCGGCCTAGCGGTAACCGACGTTCGAGGGCTCGTCCCCATGGACACCGCGGCCTCGCAGAGTGCGGCCAGTCGACCGCGTCCTGCGAGGCCGCCCGAGGTCACTTGACGTTGACGGCGCTCCAGGCCTTGCCGACCGCGGTGTATTGCGCGGAGGTCGCGCCATACAGGTCCTTGGCGGCGTTGAGAGTGGCGGTGCGGGCACCGGCGTAGTTGGTGCTGCTGGTCATGTAGACCGTCAACGCCCGGTACCAGATCTGCTGGGCATCACTGCGGCCGATCCCAGCCACGCTGCTGCCGTCACAGGTCGGGGAGTTGTGCGCGACACCGTTGATCGTCTTGGCACCCGACCCCTCGGCCAGCAGGTAGTAGAAGTGGTTACCCACCCCCGACGAGTAATGCACATTCAGGCTGCCCACGCTCGAGGTCCAGCAGTTGGCGCTCTTGCCGTCGGCGGCCGGGTTGTCCATCCGCCGCAGACCCTTACCGGTCTTGTCGAACATCTCCCCGATCAGGTAGTCACCGGTGTCCTTGGCATTGGCCGAGAAGAACTCCACCATCGTGCCGAAGATGTCACTGGTCGACTCGTTCAAACCACCCGACTCCCCGCTGTAGGTCAGGTTCGCCGAGTTCTCCGTCACCCCGTGACTCATCTCGTGCCCGGCCACGTCCAACGACGTCAACGGCCCGTAGTTCGCACCATCCCCATCGCCATACGTCATCTTCGTGCCGTCCCAGAACGCATTCACATAGTTCCGCCCGTAATGGACCCGGTTGAAGGACCCCTTGCCGGTGTTGAAGATCCCGTTACGGCCGAAGTTGGTCTTGTAGTAATCCCACGTCTCGTCCGTGCCGAACTGCGCATCCACACCCGCAGACTCCCGACTCGACATCGTGCCATTGCCGAAGCTGGTGTCCGGACCGGAGAAGACCGGACCCGAGGCACAGAAGATGCCGAGCAGGGGACAGACGACGGCCACATCCGTGCCGTTGCGGACATCGACCGTGTAGGTGTTGCCGCGGGTCGGGTCCTTCATCAGGTAGTTGCCACCACTCTGGGTCAACTCCAGCGGCACCGTCCCGCCATACAACGAATTGCCCTGCCCACCCACGGTCATCACCCGCTCCTCCGAGCGAATCACCGCACCGGTCTTCGCATCGGTGTAGACCAGCTTCCGACTCGGCGTCCCATCCGCCTGCACACCGGTGACCGTCTGTTGCCAGGCGAGACGCGGCTTCGCCGTCGCGTCCACCACCAGGGTCGCCTTGCTCGCCGAACGCGACTGTGCCGGAGCGGATTTCGCCGCTTTCACGTCGAGCGAGAGCGGCTTGGTGAGCGTCCGTGAGAGCGACACCTGCCCGCGCTTGGTGCGGTGGATCACCGTGTCACCGCCGATCACCGGCAGCCCCTTGTAGGACTGCGCCACCCGCACGTGCGTGGTGCCCGTGCTGTCCAGCAGCGCCGACTTCTTGGTGAGTTTCTGGTCGGCCGACAGGCCGTAGCGGCCACGGTCGGAGGTCACCGCGCCCACCGCGCCGTCGGTCTGGGCAGTGTCGAGCCGCACGGCGGTGGTCGACCGCACCCGGCCGGAGTCGGCACCCGGTGCGGCGAACGCGCCGCTGCTGGTCGCGGTGGCAACGGCGACGGTCGCCCCGGTGAAGGCAAGCAGGAGAGAGGCGTGACGGGCTTTTCTCATGACGGGGGATTCCCTTCGTATGCCCCGAGTTGGGCGATCGTCAGCGTAGCTGGCCGCCTGTCATGATGGGGCAAACAGCGGGCCACACTTTCGCAGCCGGTTGACCTTCGACTTGGCTGAAGCTGCAAGCTGACGGCGTGCACGATCAACAACCCCTGCTGACCATCAGCTCGTTCGCGCGGCTGGTCGGGCTGACCCCGAGCGCGCTGCGGTTCTACGACGACTGCGGGCTGCTGCGGCCGGACCAGGTCGACGGCGCCTCCGGCTACCGCTATTACACGGCGGCGCAGGAGCGGCGCGGCATCGCGATCAGCCGGTTGCGGGCGATCGGCCTGCCGTTGCAGGACATTCGGCTGGTGCTCGACGGGGACCCGGACCAAGCACGGGCCGTCCTGCGGTCGTATGCCGAGGAGACCGCCGGTCGGGCCCGGCGCGCACGGGAGACGACCGACGACGTCATCGCATCGCTGCGCGCCGCGGGGGAGAGCGACCGGGAGCCCACGACGGCGACGATGCCGGGCCCGGAGCTGGCCAGCGCGATCCGGCAGGTGTCGCCGGCCGCGGCCGCCGCGCCGGACATTCCTGCGCTGCAGGGTGTGCTGTTCGAGATCACCGTCGACGGCCTCACGGTGGTCGCCACCGACCGCTACTGGATGGCGGTGCGGAGTCTGCCGCTGCACGAGGTGAGCGGACCGGATCGTGCCCTGGTCGTGCCGTCCGCGTCGCTGCCCGAGCTGGCGTCGTGGGCGAGCCGCCGTGACCGGGTCCGGCTGCGGGCGACCGACCACGAGGCTGCCCTCGAAGCGACGGATGCCCGCCTCGCCGTGCCGACCATCGAGGCCGAATACCCCTCCTATCAGGCGGTTCTCGCCGGTCTGCCCGCGACCGCGGCACGCGTCACCGTCGACCGGCAGCGCCTGCTCGACGAGATCGACCGCACCGGCCGCGGGGGCGGTGACGACGTCCTCGTGCTCACCACGGGTGCGGAGCATCTGGACCTGCGCCTCGATGGTGACCGGCACGGCGTGCGGCTGCCCGCGGTGTGCACGGGCGCGGCGCTGGCCGCTGCCTTCCGCCCGGGCCTGCTCGCCCAGGCGGTGAGCACCAGCATCGGGCCGGAGGTGCTCCTCGAGCTCGCCGACGACCCGTCGCGTCCCGCCGTGGTGCGGTCGGCCGACCAGGGCACGTTCACCACGGTGGTGATGCCGGTCCGCCGGGAGCGGCCGTGAAGGTCGGCACACGGCGCGCGACGGCGGACGCGGGGACTGCGCGGGCCGCGGTGCGGGTGCGCGAGCCGCTGCCTGCGCCATACCTGATCTGGGTGGGTGCGACGGCGATCAGCACGCTCGGCACCGGGATCCTGGAGTTCGGGATCGTCTGGTATGCAACGGGATTGTCCGCCAATCTCGCCGGCGTGGTCACGACCGTGGTCGTCGCGCCGCGCATCGCGCTGCTGCTGGTCGGCGGGCTGACCGCCGACCGGCTCGGCATCCGGAAGGTGCTGGTGGCCGGCGACCTGGCGATGTTCGTCATGTGCGTCGCCCTGGCGGTCTGGACCTCGCTCGACGGCGTGCAGGCCGCCCTCCTGGTGGCCGTGTCGGTCCTGGCCGGGGTGGTCGATGCCTTCTACCTGCCCGCCACCGGAGTGCTGCCACGTCTCTTCGTCGACGGGGCGGCACTGCCGCGCGCGTTGGCGGTGAACAGCACGTTCGCACGGTTGGCCCGTCTTGCCGGCCCCGCGCTCGGCGCGGTCGTGGTGGCCGCACTCGGTCTGACCGGCGCGGCGGTGATCGACGCGGTGAGCTTCGCAGTCGTCCTCACCGTGCTCGTCCTGATCCGCCCACCGCTGCGTGCTGCTCCGGCGACCTCGGAGCGTGTCCCTCTCCGGCGAACGCTGCGGGACGTGTGGGACGACCTCACGCTGCGGCGCACTCTCGTGGCAACCGCCGTCATCGCCGCAGTCGTGCTCCCGGCCGTGGTGCTCGGCACGCCGTTGCTGGCTCGTGAAAACGATTGGGGTGCAACGGTGTCGGGCCTGCTCGAAGCCGGATGGATCGTCGGTGGCCTGCCCGTCACCGCGGTCATCGCGCGGTGGGGCGTCTGGCGGCGTCAGCTGCTGGCGGTCACCGCCGGCCTGCTCGCCCAAGCCGTGGGACTGACCGGAATGGGACTTGCCACGAGCCCGTGGGCCGCAGGCGCCGGCGCGGTGTTGCTCGGCGTCGGCGTGGCTGCGTGCACCGGCCACCTCTGGCCGGCCTACCTGGCAGCAACGCCGCCGGGGCAGCTCGCTCGATACCAGGCGATCCTCTTGCTCGCCCAGATGCTGCCGCTGCTCGTGACAACGTTCGTTTTCACGTCATCGGTTGAATCCGTAGGAGCACCAACGGCGTTCATCGGCGCGGGAGCGGTCCTGCTGATCACGACCCTCTGGTGGCTCGCCAAATCCTGGATGCGGCCGGTAGGGCGGACCCGGCATACTGGTTGAGGTGCGCCGAGAGACTGGCGCGCGATCGAGTTGTCCGAAGGAGCGAGCAGATGCGCGGCTGGACCGCAGGGGGCGAGGTGGCCGCGTCGGCCTGCTCAGCCGTCCCGTGCACGCATCTCCTCTGCGGCTGAGTGCCGCCTTCTTCTCACACTCGATCGAAAGCAGTGACCCTTGAAACCCTTGACCGAAAACGAAATCCGCGCGTCCTTTGTCAACGCCTCCAAGCGGGAGGCACGTGAGGCGTCCGTGCCCGACCTGTCCGCCGTGTCCTGGGACGACCTGGACTTCCTCGGCTGGCGGGACGCCAAACGCGAGCGGGACGCCTACGTGGTCGTCGAGCTCGGCGACGACGTCGTCGGCCTGCGACTGACCACGGCCGCTCCGAAGGGACCACGCCGGAAGGCGGTCTGTGCCTGGTGCCAGGACGTCGTCGTCGAGGACGACGTGAGCCTCTACGTCGCCCGCCGCACCGGCGCAGCCGGCAAGCGGGGCAACACCATCGGCACGATGATCTGCTCCGATTTCGGCTGCTCGGCCAACGTCCGGCGGCAACCGGCGTTGACCGAGGTCGTCAGCGACAACGACGCCGACCGGGCATGGTTCGTGCAGCAGCGCGTCGCCGGGCTGCAGGAGCGCGCGGCGCGGTTCGCCCGCTCGGTGCTGCGCGGGGAGTAGCCCCTAGCCGGCGACGTGCTCGCGCAGGAAGTCGTTGAGGAACTTCCCGTCCGGGTCGAGCTCGCGACGCACCCGCTCGAAGTCCTCCAGCTTCGGGTAGGTGCCCGTGAGCCGGCCCGGCCGCACGAAGACCTTGCCCCAGTGCGGCCTCGGATCGTATGGCGCGAGCGCGCGCTCGACCACCGCAAGCGCCTCGTGGACGGCCTCGGCATCCGGTCGCCAGGTGAAGTGGAAGGCGATCGAGTCACGGTCGTATGCCGGGCTCAGCCACTGCGACTCGGCGGCGATCGTGCGGATCTCGGCGACCAGCAGCGCGGGTGCGACGGCGTCGCCCACGGCGAGCATCGCGTCGATCGCGGCGGCGCCGTCCGCGCGTGGCAGGAAGAACTCCGACTGGATTTCGGCGCCGGCGCTCGGGGTGAAGCCCAGGCGGAAGTGCGGCAGCCGGTCGGCCCACACGCCGGGCCGGCCGCCCTGCTCGGTGACCGCGTCGGGTGTCGCCCCGGATGCCTGCAGCGGGTGCAGCGTCTGCGAGGTCCATTGCGCACCCGGCAGATCCGGCCGGTCGACGGCCGCGGGCGCCCGCGACTTCAGGACGATGTGGTCGGGACCGTCGCCGATCCAGCGGCCGAAAACACTGACGCTGTAGGCGGCTTCGAGGACGTCGTCGAGGCGTGCGACCAGTTGCGACCACGTCAGCCCGGTGAAGGCGTCCTGCCGCACGTCGAACGCCGGCTCGACCCGCAGGCGGAGGCGGGTGACGACGCCGAGCGCGCCGAGCGAGACCACGAGCGCGGGGAAGACCGGGTCGGTGCGGTCGTACCAGCGCAACTGTCCGTCGGCGGTCAGCAGTTCGATCGCGTCGACCGCCTCGGCGAGCCCGGGCTGGCGCGCGCCGGAGCCGTGGGTGCCGGTCGCGACGCTGCCGGCGACGGTGATGTGCGGCAGCGATGCCAGGTTGGACAGGGCAAGACCGGCGTCGGCCAGGTGCGGCACGAGTGCGCCGTAGGTCATGGCTCCGCTGACCTCGACCGTCGTGCGGTCGGGGGAGACCACCGGGGGTGCGATGAGCCCGGAAAGGTCCAGTTGCCAGCCGATTTCGCTGTCGGCGATCCCGTTGAAGCTGTGGCCGGAACCGGCGACCTTGACCGCGGGGGCGTCGGCGACCGCCTGCCGTAGCTCCTCGACCGACGCCGGCTGCAGCCTCTTGTCGGCGCGGTACTCGTACGTCCCTGACCAGTTGCTTCGTGGGGTGCTCATGCGGGGTCCTCGCGAAGTATCCGGGGGAGCGAAGCGGAGGAGGAACTTCGTGGGGTGCTCATGCGGATGCCTTTCGCTGCGAGAGGGACGCGACCGCTCGCCAGCCGAGCAGGAAGACCCCGAGGAAGATCGTCGCGACCACGACGAAGGAGAAGGCGACGCCGCGGTCGGTGAGGTGTCGCAGGAGCATGCCGCCCGCCACCGCACAGACCCACACCGGCAGGGCGTGGCGCACCCGGAGCGGCGCCTCGCGCCATACGGCGAAGGAGACCGCCCAGCCGAGCGCGGCGCCGATCAGGAACGGCCAGGCCGTGCCGAGCGCGTCGACCACCGGGTTGGACTCGTGGTGCGATGCCCGGCCGATCGCGGCGAACACCAGGATCACCACGACGTCGAGCACAGCAGCCGGCAGGACGCGTCTCATGAAGGCTCACCCGGGAAGCGCACACCGAGCTGGGCGCGCACCTCGTCCATGATCTGCATGATCCGCAGCGTCTCGTCCCAGGGCATCAGCGGCGATTGGGTCTCTCCGGCGGTGATGCGGCGGGCCACCTCCGCTGCCTCGAAGTGCAGCCCGTGCTCGGCGGAGGCGGGCACGTAGGTGTCGAGCACCGTGTCGCCGTGTGCGACCAGCCGCACCGGGCCAGGCTGGTAGAACCAGCCGTCGAGCTCCAGGCGAGCCGAATCACCAGCGATGACAGCGGTGTTCGCGGTCTGGCCCGTCATCGTCGAGACGCACGACGCGAGCACGTCGCCGCCGGTCAGGGCGACCACCTCGCTGGCGTCGACGCCCTCGGGGGTGAGCAGGCCCGATGCGCTCACCGACAGCTCACCCGGCATGAACATCGCGGCGAGCGAGATCGGGTAGATGCCGAGGTCGAGCAGTGCACCTCCGGCGAGCGCCGGATCGGTGAGCCGCTGCGGGCCGTTCGGGTAGAGCAGCTGCCCGTGATCGGCGACGATCGTCTGCAGCGTGCCGATCAGGCCGTCGGCGACCGCCTGCCGCACCACGTCATAACGGGGCAGGAAGCGCGACCACATCGCCTCCATGCAGAACAGCTTGCGCGCGCGTGCCTCGTCGATGATCTCCCGTGCCTCGGCCGCGTTGCGGGCGAACGCCTTCTCGACCAGGACCGGCTTGCCCGCACGCAGCGCCGAGAGCGCCAGGTCGTGGTGCCCCGAGTGCGGGGACGCCACGTAGACGACGTCGACCTCGGGGTCGGCGACCAACTCGTCATACGAGCCGTATGCCGTGAAACCCCCGAAACGGGAGGCGAATTCGCGAGCCCGCTCGAGACTGCGCGAACCGCACGCGACCACCTGCTGCCGGGTGCCCGCCTGCAGCGCGGCGACGAACGTCGAGGCGATCCCGCCCGGCGCGAGCACACCCCATCGCAGCGGGGGAGCGTCCATCGGGTCGGGTGTCGTCGGTGAGGGAAGGCGGGCCATGCCGCTCATCCTCCCAAACCCGTCGTAGGGTCGTGGCCATGACTGTGCGCCGGGTGATGGGCATCGAGACCGAGTACGGCATCTCCGTGCCGGGGGACCCCACCGCCAACCCGATGGTGTTGTCGGGGCGGGTCGTCACGGCATACGCCACCCAGCAGGGCATGCGAGCGGCCCGCGCCGGCTGGGACTACGAGGACGAGGCGCCGCTGCGGGACGCCCGCGGTTTCGACATGGCCCGCGCGATCGCCGACCCCAGCCAGCTGACCGACGAGGAAGACCCCACCCTCGCCAACGTGGTGCTCACCAACGGCGCCCGGCTGTATGTCGACCACGCCCACCCGGAATACAGCTCGCCGGAGGTGACCACGCCGCGCGCGGCGATCACCTGGGACCGGGCCGGCGAGCTGGTCATGCGGGAGGCCGTCGGACTGCTCGCGGTGCCCGGCACGCCCGGCGTCAACCTCTACAAGAACAACACCGACGGCAAGGGCGCCTCCTACGGGACCCACGAGAACTACCTGATGAGCCGTGCGACGCCGTTCGCGGACGTGGTGCGCCACCTCATCCCGTTCTTCGTGGCGCGGCAGGTCATGTGCGGTTCCGGCCGGGTCGGCATCGGCGTCGAATCCACCCGGCCCGGCTTCCAACTGGCCCAGCGGTCGGACTTCTTCGAGGTCGAGGTCGGCCTGGAGACGACCCTCAAACGGCCCATCATCAACACCCGCGACGAGCCGCACGCGGTCGCCGAGCGCTACCGCCGGCTGCACGTGATCATCGGCGACGCCAACCACAGCGACGTCAGCAACCTGCTCAAGCTCGGCACGACCAGCCTCGTGCTCGGCATGATCGAGGCCGGCGCGGTGACCGAGGACCTGACCGTCGACAAGCCGGTCGAGTCGCTGCACCGGCTGTCGCACGATCCGACGCTCAAGGCGACCGTCGAGGTGGCCGGCCGACGCACCATGACCGGCGTCCAATTGCTCTGGAGTTATTACGAACTCGCCGACACCTGGCTCCAGCAGACGTATGGCGGGGAGCTCGATCCCGACACCGCCGAGGTGATGCAGCGCTGGGAGCAGGTGCTCACGACGCTCGAGCGCGACCCCATGGACGCCGCCCGGGAGGTCGACTGGGTCACGAAACTGCAGGCACTGGAAGGCTTCCGGGCACGCGACGGGCTCGAGTGGTCCGACCCGCGCCTGAAGGCGATCGACATCCAGTGGTCCGACGTGCGCGCCGACAAGGGCTTGTTCAACCGGATGCTCGCTGCCGGGCGCGTCGACCAACTCGTCGACGACGACACGGTGCGCGCCGCGGTCACCGCGCCGCCCGAGGACACCCGTGCCTACTTCCGCGGCACCTGTCTCGCGCGCTTCCCCCAGGAGGTCGCGGCGGCGTCCTGGGACTCGGTGATCTTCGACGTACGCAGCCAGCCGAGCCTGCAGCGGGTGCCCACCCTCGAGCCGGAACGCGGCACCAAGTCGCACGTGGGCGGGCTGCTGGAGCAGGCGGGCAGCGCCGACGAACTCCTGCGGCTGCTCGCCCAGGACGCGCCGACCGGGGCGTGAACTCCCGTCTCGCGGCACGCCGCGAGACACCCGTCGCATCTGTCGGGACCGACGATTAGGGTTGAAGTCTCCGCACGAGAGGACGAGAGCATGGCCACTCAGGAACACAAGAGTCCGCAGCGGCGCGACGCCGACCCGGCCGACGACGCACCCGAGCCGGCACCGGCCACGGCGCCCGCCAAGCAGGAGCTCGACAGCGACATCGACAGCGTGCTCGACGAGATCGACGGCGTGCTGGAGTCCAACTCCGAGGAGTTCGTGCGCGGTTTCGTCCAGAAGGGCGGCCAGTGAGCAAGGCCGACGACACGCGGCTGCCGTCGCCATACAGCCGGCCGGGGTCGTCGTCGTTCACCGACTTCCTCGGTGACCACGCGCCGACCCTGGTGCCGGGTTCCCGCAGCGTGCAGGGCGGCGCCCCGATCGACGTGCCGCACGGCACCACGATCGTCGCGCTGGCCTACGACGGCGGGGTGCTGATCGCCGGCGACCGGCGCGCGACGATGGGCAACCTCATCGCCAACCACGAGATGCAGAAGGTCTTCGCGACCGACGACTACTCCGCGGTCGGCATCGCCGGGTCCTCGAGCCTGGCAATCGAGATGGTCCGGCTGTTCCAGGTCGAGTTGGAGCACTACGAGAAGATCGAGGGCACCCGCCTCTCGCTCGTCGGCAAGGCCAACCGGCTCGCCACGATGATCCGCGGCAACCTCGGCATGGCGATGCAGGGCCTGTCGGTCGTGCCGCTCTTCGCCGGCTTCGACATCGACACCGGCCGCGGCCGCATCTTCTCCTACGACGTCACCGGCGGCCCCTACGAGGAGCACGACTACCACTCGGTCGGCTCCGGCTCGCTCTTCGCGCGCGGCTCACTGAAGAAGCTGTGGCGCCGCGACCTCGACCAGGACGCCGCGGTGCGGGTCACCGTCGAGGCGCTGTATGACGCCGCCGACGACGACTCCGCCACCGGCGGACCGGACCTCGGTCGGCGGATCTGGCCGACGGTCGCGGTGATCGACGCCGACGGCGTGCGCTTCGTCGCCTCCGACACGCTCGAGGAAGTGGTCGCCCGGGTCGTCGCCGGCCGCCAGGAGCCGCGGGGCGGTGAGTTGCGATGAGCATGCCGTTCTACGTCTCGCCCGAGCAGTTGATGAAGGACCGGGCCGACTTCGCGCGCAAGGGCATCGCCCGCGGCCGCTCGGTGGTCGTGCTGACCTACGACGGCGGCATCGCCTTCGTCGCGGAGAACCCGAGCCGGGCGTTGCACAAGATCTCCGAGATCTACGACCGCATCGGTTTCGCCGCGGTCGGCAAGTACAACGAGTTCGAGAACCTCCGGGTCGCCGGCATCCGCTACGCCGACTTCCGCGGCTACTCCTACGACCGCTCCGACGTCACCGCGCGCGGCCTGGCCAACGCCTACGCGCAGACCCTCGGCACGGTCTTCACCCAGGAGTCCAAGCCCTACGAGGTCGAGATCGTCGTCGCCCAGGTGGGCCCGACCCAGGCCGAGGACCAGATCTACCGGCTGACCTATGACGGCTCGGTCGCCGACGAACGCGGCTTCGTGGCGATGGGCGGGGCGGCCGAGCAGATCAACACCGACCTGCGCGAGCACTGGTCCGACGGACTCGACCTGGGCGCGGCGCTGCGGCTGGCCGTGGATGCGCTCGGCCGGGGCACCGACGGCGACCAGCGTGAGCTCGGCGCGGACCAGCTGGAGGTCGCCGTGCTCGACCGCTCCCGCGAACGCCGCACGTTCCGGCGGATCAGCGGCGACCTGCTCACCGCGTTGCTCAGCCCGGACGACCCCACCAGCGACGTGCCACCGGGCGACGACAAGACCACCCGCGGGGTGCACGACACGCACCGGCCGGAGGACGAGCAGCAGGTCTGATCCCCGCTGCGGGCCGCTGTGGGTGCGGCCGGTGAGTTGTGGGTGCGGCCGGTGAGTTGTGGGTGCGGCCGGCGGTAAAAGGACGTGAGGGCTGTCGGTGCCTTCTGGCATGATCCATAGACAGCAGAGCTACCCAGAGCTGTCCGGTGCTGACCAGTCGTGCTGCCACGCTCGTCTTGACTTCAAGCGCGCTTGAAGGTGCAGGCTGATCGGCCCAGGGAGCGCTGCTCCACCGCCACGTCAAGGGGGACCCGCACCACGATGACCGCACCAGCCCGCCTGCGATCCGAACCGGCGATAGCGCCCATCCCGACCCGCAGGCGGCGGCATACCGATCTGCTGCGGTTGTTGCCCTACCTGCGGCCATACCGGGCCCGGTGGATCACCATGGTGGTCATCGCGTTCGTCAGCCTGGGCGCGACCATCGCCATACCGCTGATGACGAAGGCGGTCATCGACGGCCCGGTGCAGCATCACGACCAGCGCGGTCTGTGGGTGCTCGGCACGGCGGCCCTCGGCGTCGGCGTGCTCGAAGCCGTCCTCTGGTTCATCCGGCGGTGGCTGGTCACGCGGGCCACGATGGGCGTCGAGCGCGACATCCGCAAGGACCTCTACGCGCGGCTGCAGATCCTGCCGATGTCGTTCCACAACCAGTGGCAGTCGGGTCAGCTGCTGTCGCGGATCATGAACGATCTCAGCACCGTTCGCCGATTCCTGAGCTTCGGGGTGGTCTTCCTGCTGCTCAACGTCACCCAGATCGTGGTGATCACCGGCATCCTGCTCGCGATGTACTGGCCGCTCGGCGTCGTCGTGCTGCTCTCGGTCGCGCCGATCACCGCGACCGTGCTGCACAACCAGCGGCAGTTCACGGTGCTGTCGCGGATGGCACAGGACCAGGCGGGCGTCGTCGCGACCGGGGTGGAGGAGTCGGCGCTCGGCCTGCGCGTCATCAAGTCGTTCGGCCGGGAGGACTACGTCTTCGACCGGTTCGACGGGCAGGTGAGCGAGCTCTTCGACATCCAGGTGCGCAAGGTTCGCCTGCAGGCCCGCTTCTGGACTCTGCTGGAGGTGATCCCCAACCTGACGCTGATCGTGGTGCTCGGGCTGGGCGCGGCAGCCGTCGGGTCGGGCCGGATCACCCTCGGCACGCTCGTCGCCTTCATCACGATGATGCTGTCGCTCGTCTGGCCGATCGCGTCGCTCGGCTTCCTGCTGTCGATGACGCAGGAGTCGATGACCGCGGCCGATCGGGTGGCGGAGATCTTCGACGCGCGGGTCGACATCACCGACGGTCCGGTCGACGAAGCGCGCGCCGGCGGCCGGTTGCAGCTGTCGGACGTGGGCTTCCGCTTCCCCGGCAACGACGGCGGCGACGGCAGTGAGGGCGGCGACAGCGCGTGGGCGCTGCGGCACGTCGACCTGGAGATCGAGCCGGGGGAGACGATCGCCCTCGTCGGCGCCACCGGATCCGGCAAGTCGGTGCTCACCGCACTCATCCCGCGGCTGTATGACGTCACCGAGGGCAGCATCCGCATCGACGGCACGGACGTCCGCGAGCTCAGCCTGCCGGCGCTGCGCAGCACGGTCGCGACCGCCTTCGAGGACCCCACACTCTTCTCTCTGTCGGTGCGGGAGAACCTCACCCTCGGCCGGCCCGACGCGAGCGACGAGGAGATCGCGGAAGCGATCGAGGTCGCGCAGGCGCAGTTCGTGCACGACCTACCGTTCGGGCTGGACACCCGCATCGGCGAGCAGGGGATGAGCCTGTCCGGCGGGCAGCGGCAGCGGCTCTCGCTCGCGCGCGCGGTGCTCGCCCGGCCGCGCATCCTGGTGCTCGACGACACCCTGTCCGCCCTCGACGTGCACACCGAGGCGCTGGTCGAGGAGGCGCTGGGCCGGATGTTGCACGACGTCACCGGTCTGGTCGTGGCGCACCGAGCGTCCACCGTCTTGCTCGCCGACCGGGTCGCGCTGCTCGAGCACGGCACGATCACCCACGTCGGCACCCACGCCCAACTGCTCGCGACCGTGCCGCACTACCGCTACCTGCTCGCCGCCGACGACGAACTCGATGACGGTGCGCCGCCCGACCCGGTCTGGGACACCGACGACGCCCGCGCCGAGTTGCGGTGCGGGCACGAGGTGGCGTCCGGGGCCGAGGAGGCGTGCCGCGACTGCGGTGCCGGCGAGAGCACCGAGACCGGACGGGAGGTGCGGCGTTGAGCGCCGATACCCAGACGCAGCAGGCCGATTCGCAGCGGGCGAAGAGCGCACAGGCGACAGCACAGGCAGCAGCACAGACGACAGCACAGACGGCACAGGCTGCACAGACAACACAGACAGGCCAGCAGGCAGCGGCGACGACGGATCGCCCCGAGCAGCGCTGGCGCGGCGTCATGTCCGACGGCAAGGACGACCTGCCGATCGACGAGCAGCGACCACTGCGCCGGGAGTCGCGTGCGCTGCTCGGATCGCTGCTTGCGCCATACAAGAGGCTGGTGGCGGTGCTGCTGGTCGCGGTCGTCGTCGAAAACATTGCGCGACTGTCCGTGCCCCGGCTGGTGCAGGTCGGCATCGACCACGGAGTGCCGCCGATCACCCGCGACGGCAACGCCCACGACCTGCTGGTGGTCGTCGGTGTGCTGTGCGCGGTCGTTGCGGTGCAGGCGATCAGCCGGTGGTTCTTCCTGCGGCAGTCCGGCCGCATCGGCCAGCTCGCACTGCTCGAACTGCGCCGCCGGGTGTTCCGGCATTTCCAGCGGCTCGACGTCAGCTTCCACGACAAGTACACCTCGGGCCGGGTCGTCAGCCGCTCGACCAACGACGTCGAAGCGATCCAGGAGATGCTCGAAAACGGCTTCGACAGCCTGATCACCGCGGTGCTGACCCTGCTCGGCACCGCGATCCTGTTGGTGACGCTCGACGTCGAGCTCGGGCTGATCTGCCTGATCAGCTTCCCGGTCCTGGTTGCGTTGTCGATCTGGTTTCGCAACGAGTCGAGCAAGACCTACCGCGAGGTGCGCGAGAGCGCCGCGCTGGTGATCGTGCAGTTCGTCGAGACGATGACCGGGATCAAGGCGGTGCAGGCCTACCGCCGCGAGCCGCGCAACCAGGAGATCTTCGAGGAGGTCGCCGAGCGCTACCGGGCGATCAACGAGCGGACGTTCCGGCTAATCGCGATCTTCATGCCCGCGGTCAAGCTGGTCGGCAACATCATGACCGGCATCGTGTTGCTGTATGGCGGATGGCGCGTCCTCCACGGCCACATGACCGTCGGCGTGCTGGCCGCGTTCCTGCTCTACCTGCGGATGTTCTTCGAACCGATGCAGGACATCACCCAGTTCTTCAACACCTTCCAGTCCGCGTCCTCCGCGCTGGAGAAGCTCGCCGGGGTGCTCGCGACCACGCCGGGCATCGCCGACCCCAACGAGCCGAAGCAGCTGGAAAACGTCCAGGGCGCAGTGCGATTCGACGATGTCCGGTTCGGCTACGTCGAGGACCGGCCGGTGCTGCCCGGTCTCGACCTCGAGATCCCGGCCGGGCAGACGGTCGCGCTGGTCGGCACCACCGGCGCCGGAAAGACCACCATCGCCAAGCTGATGGCCCGGTTCTACGACCCGACCTCCGGCCGCATCACGCTCGACGGCACTGACCTGCGCGACGTCGACCAGCCGCAGTTGCGGCGGCACGTGGTGATGGTGACGCAGGAAAACTTCATGTTCGAGGGCAGCGTCGCCGACAACATCCGCTTCGGCAAACCGAGCGCGACGGACGCCGAGGTGCGCGCCGCGGCGGAGGCCGTCGGAGCGCACCATTTCATCGAGGGACTGCCGGACGGCTATGACACTTCGGTGGAGAAGCGCGGCGGACGTCTGTCCGCGGGGCAGCGCCAATTGGTCGCATTCGCAAGGGCTTTCCTCGCCGACCCCGCCGTCCTGATCCTCGACGAGGCGACCTCGTCGCTCGACATCCCGAGCGAACGCCTGGTGCAGCGCGCCCTGGAGACCGTGCTCGCCGATCGCACCGCGCTGATCATCGCGCACCGGCTGTCGACCGTCGAGGTCGCCGACCGGGTGCTCGTGCTGGAGCACGGGCAGGTGCTGGAGGACGGGGCCCCGGCCGACCTCATCAGCGCCGACGACGGCCGCTACGCCGCCCTGCACCGGGCGTGGGTGTCGTCGCTCGCGTGATGCGTGCGGCGGGGTCCTCGCGCGGTGCGTCGGCTCCTCGTGCGGTTCCGCCAGGTCGTCGCGCGGTGCGTCGGCTCCTCGTGCGGTTCCGCCGGGTCGTCGTGCGGTTGCACCGGCTCATCGTGCCGTGCAGCCGGGTCCTCGTGCAGCGCCGCCGGGTTCTCGTGCGGTTGCACCGGCCCCTCGTGCGGCGCCGCCTACTCGCGGCCGGCCAGCAGCTCGCGCTCGTCGGCGGGGGAGAGCCCGGCCCGCCGCCGGCGGCCCGGACCGGCCTGCACCAGGCCAGGGTGTCGTGGATCGAGTCGGCGAGCGGTCGCGGCCGCAGACCCGCACCGAGTGCGGCATCGACGCGGCGGGTCGCGAACCCGGCATACTCCGGCTGCGGCAGCCAGATCGGGAAGCTGCGCGGACCACTCCACGGCGCGATGTCGTGCGCGGCGATCCACGCCTGATCGACCGGCACCACCGCGCCCGCGTGACCCGCGACCTGCCTTGCGGTGTCGAGGTATTCAGGCAGCGGCACGTGCTGCGCCATGGCGTTGAAGACGCCCGCGGTTCGGTGCGCCGCGCCGTCGACGAGCCACGCTGCGAGGTCGCGCGCGTCGATCAGTTGCACGGCCGCGTCGGGAGCGTCCGGCACCAGCACGGCTCCGTCGTCGCTCGCCGGGTGCGCGAACCGCAGCGGCCAATACCCCGTGCGGTCGCTGTGGTCGCCCGGACCGGTGATCAGTCCTGAGCGCGCGATCATCGCGTGCTCGATCCCGTATGACGAGAGCACCGCCTCCTCGCACGCGACCTTGGCCTCGCCATACCGCTCCATCGTGTAGGCGCCGGTCAACGCCGGCAGCAACGGCCCCGACTCGTCCTGGCCCGGAGTGGCGTCGTCGGCATACACCGAGCAGGTGGAGACGAAGACCCAGTGCGGCACCCGGTCCCGCAGCGCGCCGACCGCACCGCGCGCGTGCTCCGGGTCACGGGTGAGGTCGATCGCCGCGTCGAATCCGGCCGACGCTTCATGTCCGTCCAACGCCGAATAAGCCTCTGGATCATCGCGATCCGCGCGCACGAGCGTCGCACCGGCAGGCACGTCGGAGGTCCCGCGAGCCAGGCACACCACCTCGTAGCCGCGCGCGAGGGCGGCACGTACGATCTCGCCGCCGAGCCAGCCAGTTCCACCGAGCACCAGGAGTCGCATGCATGCCACCGCAGCACGTCAGCCGGCCCGACGCAACGGCGCGCTGCTCAGAGCAGGGGAACGCCGGCGGTCCGCATTCGCCGCGCAAGACGAATCAGCGACAGGCGCGCTTTCGCTAATCGGCCGGATACCAACGCAATTCGATCGTGTTGCCGTCCGGGTCGTGGGTGTAGAGCGACATGCCGGTCCCACGCGCGCCGGAGCGTTCGGCGGGGGTGCGGTCAGCGAATTCGAGCCGCTCGTTGTCGAGCAGGGCATCCGCGTCGCCGGGGTCGACCACAAGGCAGAAGTGGTCGAGCGCGGCCGAGGGCTCGCCCACCACGAGGTCGATGATCGTCTCGCCGGTGATCCGGACCGACGGGAAGGGCACCGTGCCGGCGCGCCATTCGTCAACCCGTTCGGCGGTCAAGCCGAGCGCCTCGGTGTAGAAAGCCAGCGCGCGGTCGACGTCCGCGACACGAAGAACGAGGTGGTCCAGCTGGGTCACGGTCATCTCACCAGCCTAGTGGTCGGGCGCTGTCGGTGGTCGGTGTTTGACTGGTCACATGTCAGGACGACGAGTCAGCAGGCAGCCGGTGCCACGGCCCGGCGGCAGCGCGAACAATGCTGCCCTTCCTACTGATTCGTCGTATGCCGATTCGTCGTATGCCGGCCGTCCCGGCGCCATGGCGCCCGACTCCATCGGTCTCGGCCCCTACGGTCCCGACCCCAACGACTCCGGTCCCATCGATCCCGGCGGCATGGACCACGACGGTATGGAGCCGGTCGACCTGTTGGCCCCGGGCGACGAAACCGCGCTGCCGGGCGGTGCGTTGCAGGCCGCACGCGACGAACTCGCCGAGATCTGCGGGCAGATCAACGACGGCCACAGCCGGCTGGTGGAGTTGATGCGTCGCGTGCTGGCGGACGAACTGTGGGCCGGTGCCGGGCTCAAGTCACCCGAGCACTGGCTGACCGCCTTCGCCGGGCTGACCTGGTCGAGCGCTCACGACATCGTCCGGATCGCTGGCCGTGCCGGTGAGTTGCCCACCATGACAAGGCTGCTCGACGACGGGAAGCTCACCCTCGGACAGGCCGCCGTGGTCGCGAAGTACACCCCGGCCGCTTACGACGATGACGTGTCCGAGTTCGCTTCCTACGCCACCGTGACCCAGCTTCGGCGCAGCCTCGCCCGATACGAGTTCAACGCCGAGGCATCGACGGATGCCGATGCTCAGTGCGTGCCGTCATACCTGCCCGGCGACCCGATTGAGGGCTCGGTAGCCGGCCCGGTCGACGGCCCGGTCGGCGACCGCACCGATGATCCCTCCGATCCCGACCGGCAGCAGGACGCGGTTGAGGCCGCGGAGCGGCGACTGCCCTCACTGTTCGACCCGGCGATCGCGCAGGCACGGCTCGAAATGCGTTATACAGCAGGGCGATTCATACTCAACTACGACGCACCGGCGGATATCGGCGCATTGGTGGAGCAGGCTCTGCTCGAGGCCAAGGATGCCTTGTTCGCGCTCCGTCGGTCGCAGACGTCCGGTCCGACCGACGGCCAGGACGCGTCGGCTGATCCGCCGCCACCCACGAAGGTGACGCTCGGCGAGGCCATGACGCTCCTGGCGGAGCGTTCGCTCGATCATGGAGCTCCTGTGGAGAGCACGCGCGCCCGTCGCTACCGCGTCTACCTGCACCTCGACACGGCGGGCAGCGCCTGGCTGCACAAGGGTGCCGCGATCCCGCCGAGTCTGCGCGATCGGATGGTGTGCGACGGCGTCGTGCAACCGATCTGGGAGTCCGAGGGTCGACCGATCAGTGTCGGCCGCGCGCAGCGCATCGTCCCCGAGCACACCCGGCATGTCCTGGAGGACCGCGATCGCGGTTGCCGGTTCCCGGGGTGCCTCGCGCTGCACAATCTGGAGTGTCACCACCTCGATCATTGGATCGACGGCGGCCTGACCGATGCCGACCGATTGCTGATGCTGTGCCGGTTCCACCATCACGAACATCATCGCGGCGCGTTCACGATGGTCGGCGACGCCAGCCGTCGCGACGGTGTGCTGTTCGTCGAGCGCGGTGGGGCGCAGATCGGTCCACTCGGTCTGACGCCTCCGCTCGATCGGCAGCCGCCGCCACCTCCCAGCGAGGGCGCTGCCGTCACCGCGCAGCCGGTGCGTGCCAGCGTCGCGTCGCCACCACCGAGGTTCGAGCCCTATGCCGGCCCGACCAACGACACCCTCCACCTGGCGTGGGTGCGCTTCGATGCCCGGCGCCGCCCGCACACCGGCAGCGCGGAGAGTCGCGCCGGCCATACCGGCCATACCCGCCACGCCGGCCAGCCCAACTCGAGCGGCGACCAGGATGACGAACCCGGATGAGGTTCCCGAGTGACGCTCCCCAGATTGGCCGTTGCGCTACCGGACGAGCCCTACCCGACGAGTCGTACCCGACGAGTCGTACCCGACGAGTTCCTGCCGGTGTCCACGTGGTGACCAGTGGCGACGGCAGTGCTCACCCATACAAAGCACTGGACGACGCGGCGAACGAAGACAGCGAACCCACTGGCTCCGCGCACGAAATCGCTGCCACCCCCGAGCGACTCTTGAGCGACTCCCGAGCGAATCAAGAGTCACTCAAGAACGACACAACGACACAACGACACAACGACAATTCAACGGCGAACGGGTGGTGTAAGGCAGTCCAGGAAGCGCGACGAGGGACACTGCGGGGCACCTGACGGGGGCTCTGCGAGGCAATCAAGGACACAACCTAAATTTGTCCCACTGAAGCTCCGATCCTTAACATGCTTGATCGGCGTTCACAGGGCCGAGCGACCGGCGGGTGGCCGAGCGCGACCGGCGGGCAGCTGCGCGACTCGCCGAGCGCCCGACGACCGCCGCCTGACTTGTGGTGCACTCGCCACACTCTCGCCGCACGGTTGTCCGCTGATCTGCCCGATTGTTGCGAGCCGGCCCGATCAGGCGCCGACCCGGCCGATCAGGCGAGACAGCACGTCCTCGAGCGCGAGCAACCCGACCGGCGTCGCGCCGTCGGTCACCAGCGCGAGATGCACCTGGCGCTGCTGCATCATCTCCATGGCCGCGCCGAGATCGTCGGACCGGTCGAGCCTCGGCAGCGGACGCAGCAGGCTAGCCGGCACGGTCTCCGAGGTGTCGTCTCCGTCGAGGATCAGCAGATCCTTCAGGTGCAGGTAGCCGACCGGCAGTCCGCCGGTCCCCGGGACCACCGGCAGTCGCGAGTAGCCGGCGTCGGCGGCAATCTGCTCGACCCGGCTGCGCGATGCTGACGCGGGCACCGTCACCACCCGGTCCATCGGCACCATCGCGTCGGCCACCGTCTGCTCCTCGAAGCCGAGTGCGCCTGCGAGCAGGGCCTGTTCGGCGTCGTCGAGCAAGCCCTCCCGTCGCGATTCGGCCACCAGCTCGCCGACCTGGTCACGGTTGAAGGTGCTGCTCACCTCGTCCTTGGGCTCCACACGCAGGATGCGCAGGACGAGGTTGGCGAGCGCGTTCAGCGACACGACGAACGGCCAGAGCAGGCGGCTGATCAGCACCAGCGGGGGAGTGAGCCACAACGCCGCCCGGTCGGGCCCGGCCAGGGCGATGTTCTTCGGGATCATCTCGCCCAGCACCACGTGCAGGAACACCACGATCGCGAGCGCGATGACGAACGCGACGATCGTGCTGACCGACTCGGGCATGCCGAGCGCGTGGAACACCGGCTCCATCAGATGCGCGACTGCCGGTTCACCGAGCGCACCCAGGCCGAGCGACGCCAGGGTGATGCCGAGTTGAGCGGTCGCCATCATCAGCGACACCTGTTCCATCGCGCCCACGGCGATCCGGGCGGCGCGCGACCCGGCACGGGCGTGCGGCTCGACCGCCGAACGGCGCGCCGAGATCAGCGCGAACTCGGCCCCCACGAAGAACGCGTTGAGCAGCAACAGCACGACGGCGAAACCGAGGGCGATCCAGTTACCCACGCTGCTCACCTGCCTCGTTCTCGCCGTCGGCCTGCCGCGCGCGGTGGGCACGGTCGGCCTGCCGCGCGCGGTTGGCACGGTCGGCCCTGTCTGCGGTGTCGGCGATGTCGCCGCGGGCGCCTGGGGTATCGACGTCACCGGTAGTGGCGTCACCGGCGTTGACATCCCGGTCACCGGTGCCGCGAGCTGCCGTTGTATCGACATCACCGGTGCTGGGGTCAGCGGCATTGGCGTCACTGGCATTAACGTCACTGGCATTAACGTCGCGGTCACCGGTGTCGCCGCGAGTTGCCGTTCTGTCGACATCACCGGCATTGGCGTCACCGGCATTGATGTCGCGGCGGCCTTCGTTAGCGTCGCGATTGTCGCGACCGCCTTCGTTGCCGTCGAAGTCGTTGCCGTCGAAATTCTTGCCGTCGTGTGCGTTGCGGCTGTGGGTGTCCCGGTGCACGGTCACCCGCACCTGGTCCACGCGCAGGTCGTCCATCGCGAGCACCTTCAGCTCGACCTCGTATGGCGCGGCGTCCTCGTCATACAGCTGCAGTCGCACCACGTCACCGACCTGCGCGAGCCGGCCGAGTCGGTCGACGATGAGGCCGCCGAGGGTTTCGTACTCCTCGTCCTCCGGCAGTTCGACGGCGATCGCGTCGCGGATTTCGTCGGGCCGCAGCAGGCCCGATAGCTCCCACGTGCCCGGCACGACTTCCCGGACAGGGGCGGTGCGGGTGTCGTGCTCGTCGTCGACCGCGCCGACGAGTTCCTCCACCAGGTCCTCGAGCGTGACGACGCCGTCGACGCCGCCGTACTCGTCGATCACGACGGCCAGTTGCTGGCTGCTGCCCCGCAGCTGGCCGAGCAGTGAGTCGAGGTCGACGGATGCGGGCACGAGCAGGGCGGACCGCATCGCCGAACGCACTGACGTGTCAGCACGTTTCGGCGCCGGGACCCGTAGGAGTTGCCCGGTGGAGATGACGCCGATCACTTCGTCGGTCGCTGCGTCGAGGACCGGGAAGCGCGAATGCCCGGTGGCGCGAACCAGGCGCACGACATCGGCGAGGGAGTCGTCGGGGCCGACGAAGTGCACCGTGCTGCGCGGGGTCATGACGTCGCTCGCCCGATGCTCGCCGAACTCCAGGCTGCGCCGCAGCAGCCGCGCGGTGTCCGCCGGCAGGACACCGGCCTGGGCCGAGTGTTCGACCAGGAAGGACAGCTCCTGCGGGCTGCGCGCGGAGGCCAGCTCCTCGGTCGGCTCGATGCCCATCCGGCGCAGCGCCGCGTTCGCGGCACCGTTGAGCACCGCGATCGCCGGACGGGTGACCGCGGTGAAGCCGCGCATGAAGCCCTGGACGCTGCGCGCGGTGCGCATCGGCAGCGCGATAGCGAGGTTCTTGGGCACCAACTCGCCGATGACCATCGTCCCGGCGGTGCTCAGCACCATTGCGACGATGACCGCGACGGCGGGCACCGTGCCGGACGGCACACCCACCGACTCGAGGGGGTCGTGCAGCAGGTTGGCGATGGCCGGTTCGGCGAGGAAGCCGATCGCGAGGTTGGTGATGGTGATGCCGAGTTGCGCGCCCGACAGCTGGGTCGACAGCGAACGTAGCCCGTGCAGCACGCCGTTCGCGGTGCGGTCACCCCCGGCTGCAGCACGCTCGACGGAAGGCCGGTCGACGGTGATGAAGGAAAATTCGGCAGCCACGAAAATGCCGCAGCCGAGCACCATCAGAAGGGCGAGGAACAGCAACAGCAGTTCGATCATGAGTGGCACCACGGTAACTGCCCGCACCCCCGTTACGCGAAACGGCATCGGGACCGGCCGCCTACGCTGGGCGCCGACATGACCTACCGCACCATCGCCCGGACCTGCACCGGCGAGATCGAGGTGAGCCGTTCGCGGTTCCTTGCCGTCGTCGCGCGCGTCGAGACCGAGGAGGCGGCGCGGGCGGTGATCGGGGAGCAGCGATCGCGGTATGCCGATGCGCGGCACCACTGCTCGGCGTTCGTGCTCGGGCCGGACGGCCGGATCGAGCGCAGCAACGACGACGGCGAGCCGTCCGGTACGGCGGGCGCGCCGATGCTCGCCGCCCTGCGCGCGGGCGCTGGTTTGCGTTCCGGCGCCGGCCTGCGCGCTGGCCTGCGTTCGGGCGCCGAATCCGCGCGAGGCGACGCGGTGCGAGGCGACGCGGTGCGAGGCAATGCGGCGCGAGGCAATGCGGCGCGAGAAGACGCGGCGCGCACCGGCACCACGACCACCGGGGCCACGACCACCGGCCCCTCGGACGGCGGCCTGACCGACGTCGTCGCGGTCGTGACCCGGTGGTTCGGCGGCACCCTGCTCGGCACGGGCGGCCTGGCCCGGGCCTACGCAGGGGCGGTGGAGGCGGCGCTGGCGGGCGCGACTCCCGTCATACGACGGCAGCGGGCCCTCCTCGACGTGCCGCTCAGCCACGCCGAGGCCGGCAAGGTGGAGGCCGGGCTGCGCGCTCACGCAGCCGTCGAGGTGCTCGATGCCGACTACACCGGCGCCGGCGTCACCCTGCACCTGGCGGCCGACGACGCCGACTCCGTCGACGCGCTGCTCGCGGCGCTCACCGCCGGCGCAGCGACCGCGCACCGCACCGGCACCGTATGGCGGGACACCCGTGAGACATCCGCTGACGTGCGGGCACCCGAGGATTAGGGTCGATACATGGAGCGGCGCATCTTCGGCATCGAGAACGAATACGGCGTGACCTGCACCTTCGACGGTCAGCGCCGGCTCACCCCCGACGAGGTCGCCCGCTACCTCTTCCGCAAGGTCGTCTCCTGGGGCCGGTCGTCGAATGTCTTCCTGGGCAACGGATCCCGGCTCTACCTCGACGTCGGCAGCCACCCCGAATACGCCACACCAGAGTGCGACGACGTGCGCGAAGCGGTGATCCACGACAAGGCCGGCGAGCGCATCATCGAGGGCCTGGTGGAGGAGGCCCAGTCCCGGCTGGCCGAGGAGGGCGTCGAGGGCAAGATCTACGTCTTCAAGAACAACACCGACTCGGCCGGCAACTCCTACGGCTGCCACGAGAACTACCTGATCGGGCGCGCGGGGGAGTTCCAGAAGGTCAGCGACATCCTGATCCCGTTCCTGGTGAGCCGGCAGATCACCTGCGGCGCCGGCAAGATCGCGTTGCTCGGGCACAAGCCGACCTACTGCGTGAGCCAGCGCGCCGACCACATCTGGGAGGGCGTGAGCAGCGCGACCACCCGGTCCCGGCCGATCATCAACACCCGCGACGAGCCGCACGCCGACGCCGAACGCTACCGCCGGCTGCACGTGATCGTCGGCGACAGCAACATGAGTGAGACGACCACGCTGCTCAAGCTCGGCTCGGCGCACCTGGTGCTGCGGATGATCGAGGACGGCGTGGTGATGCGGAATCTCAGCCTCGAGAACCCGATCCGCGCGATCCGCGAGATCAGCCATGACATCACCGGCCGGGCTCCGGTCAAGCTCGCCAACGGCCGCGAGCTGTCGGCGCTGCAGATCCAGGCCGAATACTTCGACAAGGCCCAGCAGTATGTCGACGAGCGCGGCCTGACCGACGACCTCACCAAGCGCATCATGGATCTCTGGGGCCGGACCCTCACCGCCGTCGAGACCGGCAATCTGGGGCTGGTCGACACCGAGATCGACTGGGTCATCAAGCACAAGCTGCTCGACCAGTACGCCGCCAAGAACGATCTGGCGCTGGACGACCCGCGGATGCTGCAGCTGGACCTGACCTACCACGACATCAACCGCCGGCGCGGGCTGTTCTACCTGTTGCAGCGGCGCGGCCAGGCGGCACGGGTCAGCTCCGACGTCGAGGTGTTCGAGGGCAAGACGTTCCCCCCGCAGACCACCCGCGCCAAGCTGCGCGGCGACTTCATCCGCGCCGCGCAGGCCAAGCGGCGCGACTTCACCGTCGACTGGGTGCACCTCAAACTCAACGATCAGGCGCAGCGCACGGTGCTGGTCAAGGACCCGTTCAGTGCCGCCGACCCGCGGGTGCAGCGCCTCATCGACGGTATGTGACCCCGCAGGGCAGGTCTGTCCCAGCACAAGGCGGCATACAGCAGCATGGGCAGGCATGGCCAGGTATCGGGCAGGACGTATGCCGTGCGCCGGCCCCGCCTCGCCGACACCTCGCACAGCACGGGATGACGTGCGGCACAGCGCAGATGGTTATGGTGGCGCCGCAAGTTTCTCCCACAGCGACCGCTAAGAGGTTTTTCGACGTGCGCCGTATCCCGTTCCGCCTGCTCGCCGCAGGCACCCTGCCCGTCCTCGTGCTCGCCGGTTGCGGCAGCAGCAGCTCGACGGGCAAGGCTGCCGGCAGCTCGGCGTCGACCCCGGCCGCATCCGCCTCGGGCTCCGGCGCGGCGTCCGCCTCGAAGGCGCCGGCCACCGTCGCCGACAAGGACGTCACGCCGATGAGCGCGATCAAGGTCGACGACAAGGATCCGAAGAAGCCCGCGGTCAGCCTGTCCAAGAAGCCGTTCCAGGTGAACAAGACCACGGTCGAGGTGCTGAAGGACGGCACGGGCGCCGCGGTGACCGACGGCCAGATCGCGACCGTCAACTACACCGTCGTCGACGGCAAGTCCGGCAAGACCCTCGCCAACACCTTCAGCGAGCAGCCGGTGACCCTCGACCTGAAGGACCCGGCGCAGTTCCCCGGCCTGGTCACCGCCATCAAGGGCAAGAAGGTCGGCACCACCGAGACCGTCGCGATCCCGCCGAAGGACGCCTTCGGCACCCAGGGCAACGCCCAGCTCGGCGTCGGCGCGGACGACACGCTCATTTTCTACATGAACATCAAGTCGGCGGTGACCCCGCTCAAGGAGGCCACCGGCACGGCCGTCGCGCCGAAGTCCGGCATGCCGACGGTCAAGTGGGAGGGCGCCTCGAAGCCCGCCACGATCACGATGCCGAACGCCGACGCCCCCAAGAAGCTCGAGTCGACCAACCTGATCAACGGCAAGGGCGCCGAGGTGAAGAAGGGCCAGACCCTCTACGCCCTCTACACCGGCGTGATCTGGAACAAGGGCAAGGCGGGCACCGTCTTCGATTCGACCGGGTCGCGCGGCGGGCAGCCGGCCGGCTTCCCGATCGGCACCAGCAAGGTCATCCCGGGCTGGGACAAGACCCTGGTCGGCAAGAAGGTCGGCGACCGCGTGCTCATCGTGGTCCCGCCGGCCGACGGTTACGGCAGCGCGGGCAACCCGCAGGCCAACATCAAGGGCACCGATACGTTGGTGTTCGTGGTCGACATCGTCGCCGCGGTCTGACCGGATCGCGCGACCACGGTCGTCCCAGAAGCCCCGTCATACCAGCGAAAGCCGAGGTAGTCCCATGCCGTTCGACCCCAACACCACCAAGCCCGAGATCGACTTCCCGGGTGACGAGGCACCGACCGAGCTCGTCATCGAGGACATCTGGGAGGGCGACGGCCGCACGGCCGAGGCCGGCGACCAGGTCTCCGCGCACTACGTCGGTGTCGCGCACTCCACCGGCGAGGAGTTCGACGCCTCCTGGAACCGCGGCGCGCCACTGGACTTCCAGGTCGGCGTCGGCCAGGTCATCCCGGGCTGGGACAAGGGCATCGTCGGGATGAAGGTCGGCGGCCGCCGCAAGCTGGTCATCCCCTCGCAGCTGGCGTATGGCGAGCGTGGCGCCGGCGGCGCGATCGGCCCGAACGAGACGCTCATCTTCGTGGTCGACCTGGTCAACGCGAACAAGCCCGGTGCGGGCAGCGCCTTCGGCATCCGCTGACGTCCCGCGCCGCACGGCGCACCTCCCGTCGAGGCCGCCCGGCTCGCGATCTTTCCGCGAGTCGCGGCGGCCTCCTCGCAATCCCGCCGCGGCGGCTCGGATAGCGTCGCCTGCCATGGAAGACCGTCACGTCACCGACGAGTTCGACGTCGGCATCAAGCAGACCGAGGGGGGCGGGGAGAGCACGCTCACCGTGCTGATCGCGCTGGGCGCCAACGTGCTGGTGGCGCTCGCGAAGTCGGTGGCCGCCGTCATCACCGCGTCCGCCTCGCTCGTCGCGGAGGCCGCGCACTCCTGGGCCGATGCCGGCAACGAGGTCTTCCTCTTCATCGCCGACAAGCGGTCGCGTCGACCCCCGGACAAGGCGCACCCCCTCGGCTACGGCCGGGCCGCCTACGTGTGGTCGCTGTTCGCCGCGCTCGGCCTTTTCATCGCCGGAGCCGCGGTGTCGATCTGGCACGGTATCCAGGAGCTGATCCACCCCGAGCCGGCGAGCGAATTCCTGGTCGGCTACATCGTGCTCGCGATCTCCTTCGTGCTGGAGGGCATCTCGTTCGCGCAGTCGGTGCGACAGGCGCGGGCGGAGGCCTCGGCATACGACCGGGAACTGCTGGAGCACGTGCTCGCCACCTCCGACCCGACCCTGCGGGCGGTCTTCGCCGAGGACGCCGCCGCGCTCACCGGTCTGGTGATCGCCGCCGGCGCGCTCGGGCTGCACCAGCTGACCGGATCGCCGGTGCCCGACTCGATCGGTTCGATCCTGGTCGGGCTGGTGCTCGGGGTCGTGGCGTTCATCCTGATCAAGCGCAACGTCGGCTTCCTGGTGGGCGAGCAGGTGAGTCCGCAGGTGCGGGCCGCCGCCCTGCGCGCGTTGCAGAGCGAGCCCGACGTCGCGAGCGTCAGCTACCTGCGGCTGGAGTTCGTCGGCCCGCGCCAGGTCTTCCTGGTCGCCGACGTCGACCTCGCGGGCGACCACGCCGAGCACGAGGTGGCCGCCGAGCTCGAACGCCTCGAGCGGCGGATCACCGCCTCTCGCGGCGTCGCGGGCGCGATCCTCAGCCTGTCCGCGCCGGATCAGAAACCGCTCGCGGACTGACCGGCGGCCCGATGGGCGCCCGCGCGGGCGCGTCGTACATGCGTCCGCACGGATGAGATACCGTCGGACCATGGCCCAGCCGTCACCTGCCGCGAAGACCGAGCGGTTGCTCAACCTGGTGATCTGTCTGCTCTACACCCGGCAACCGCTGTCGAAGGCGCGCATCCGCGACGCCGTGCCGCAGTATGGCGAGACGGCCTCCGACGAGGCGTTCGACCGGATGTTCGAGCGCGACAAGGACGAGTTGCGCGAGCTCGGCATCCCGTTGCGGATCGAGCCGATCGACAGCTTCTTCGACGACGAGACCGGCTATCGCATCGACCGCCGCGAGTACGCCTTGCCCGAGATCGCCTTCGAACCGGACGAACTCGCGGTGCTCGGGCTGGCCAGCCGCACGTGGCAGCAGGCGAGTCTCGCCGGCCCCGCGGCGACCGCGATGCGCAAGCTGGAGGCTGCCGAGGTCGAGCGGGACACCGAGTCGCTGGTCGGTCTGGAGCCGCGGGTGCGCACCAGCGAGCCGGCGTTCAATCCGGTGAAGGACGCGGCGTTGCGCCGGCAGGCGATCTCGTTCACCTACCGCAAGGCCGGGGGAGAGGCCAGCACCCGGCAGCTGCAGCCGTGGACCGTCACCAACTGGCACGGCCGCTGGTATGTCACCGGGTTCGACCTGAACCGGCAGGCTCCGCGCGTCTTCCGCCTGAGCCGCATCGACGGCGCGGTGAAACGTCTCGGCAAGCCCGGCGCGTATGACGTGCCAGCCGACCACGACCCGCTGACGATGATCGACGGCACGGACAGTCGCGAGACGATGACAGCGACGGTCCTGGTCCGCGCCGGTGCCGGCAACACCCTGCGCCGCCGGGCCCGGCAGAGCAGTCAGCAGGACGGCGAATTTACCCGGCTGACAGTCGATTTCGGCGACACCGAGGTGCTCGCCGACGAGATCGCCGGCTTCGGCCCCGCGGCCCGAGCCGTTGCTCCTCCCGAGCTGGTCGACGCGGTCGTGCGGCGGCTGCGGGGATCGCTCGACAGCAACGGGGCCGCCTGATGGCCGCCCCCGAGAGCGCGACCGCCCGCCTCGCGCGGTTGCTGACGATGGTGCCGTGGCTGGTCAACCGGCAGGGCATCGACATCGCCCGCGCCGCCGCCGAGCTCGGCGTCTCCACCGAGCAGGTCGAGGCCGACCTCGCCCTGCTGTTCGTCTGCGGCACGCCGGGCCACCTGCCGGACGACCTGATCGAGGCGGAGTGGGACGGCGGCCGGGTCTTCCTGCGCAACGCCGACACGATCGCCCGCCCGTTGCGGCTCGGCCTCGACGAGGCCACCGCGCTCATCGTCGGTCTGCGGGCCCTCGCCGCGGTGCCCGGCCTCGACGAACGCGACGCGGTCGACCGGGCGCTGGCCAAGCTGGTCGACGCCGCGGGTGACGCCAGCGAAGTGAGCGACCGGGTCAAGGTCGCGCTCGCCGCGGCGGTGCCGTCCGACACCCTGAGCACCGCGCGCGCCGCGGTCGCCGCGCACCGCCGGCTGCACCTGCGCTACGTCGTCGCCTCGCGCGACGAGACCACCGAGCGCGACGTCGACCCGATGCGGGTGGTCTCGCTCGACGGCAACTGGTATCTCGAAGGCTGGTGTCACCGGGCGCAGGACGTGCGGCTGTTCCGGCTCGACCGCGTCGCGGCGATCGAGACGCTCGACGTCGACGGCACCCCACCCACCGAGGCCCGGCCGCGGGACCTCGACACCGACCTGTTCACCGCCGGCCCCGACGACCTGCGCGCGACCCTCGCGCTGCAGCCGGAGGCCGCCTGGGTCGTCGACTACTACCCGGTCGAGTCCGTCGAGCGCGCCGCCGACGGCACGATCACCGCGTCGATCCGGGCCGCCGACCTGACCTGGCTCCGTCAGCTCGTATGGCGCCTCGGTGGCGCCGCCCGGGTGCTCGAACCCGCCGCACTGCGCGACGAGGTCGCCGCCGGGGCCGCGGACGCGCTCGCGTCATACGACGTTTGATGTCGCGACGCCTGATGAGACCCGACGCCCGATGACAGCCGACGCCTGATGCAGTGGTGGCAATGGGTGCTGCTCTGGGCGGCGCTCGCACTGCTCGGCACGGCATACGTCGGATGGCGTCTCTGGCGGTTGTGGCCGCCGCTCAAGGCGCTCGGCCGGGAGGCCGCCGACGCGCAGGACCGGCTCACCGAGATCGAGTCACGCGTGCGCGAACTCCAGGAGCAGCTGGACTCGGTCGACGACCTGGCCGTGCTGCGTTCGCCCACGGAACTCCGGGCCGAGTACGAGACGTTGCGCAGCAGGCGACGCGCCGAGCGAGAAGCTCGCCGTCGAGCCCGCCGACCGGCGTGGACCGATCACGTAGAGTGGTGAACCGGTGCGAAGATAGGACCACACGGGCCCCGGATTTCCGGGCCCTCGATCTTGGGAGAGCTGGTTATGTTTCGTGGAGCACTCGAGCCGTGGCACCTGCTGATCCTGGTGCTGATCGTGGTGATCCTCTTCGGCTGGAAGAAGCTTCCGGACGCAGCGCGCAGCCTGGGACGGTCCGCGCGCATCCTCAAGAGTGAGATCAGCGACAACGACGAGGGCAGCAGCGGGGCCGCCGGCCAGACCGTTCCCGGTCAGACCGCACCGCAGCAGGGCGGCGTGCCCGGCGAGGCACAGGTTCCCGGTGGTCAGGCCTACCCGCAGCAGGGCTACGGGCAGCAGCAGGGACACGGGCAGTCCGGTTACCAGCCGCAACCTGGTCAGCCCGGCTACCAGCCGCAACCTGGTCAGCCCGGCTACCAGCCGCAGCCCGGTCAGCCCGGTTACCAGCCGCAGCAGCAGGCTCCGGCCGGCTACCCGCAGCAGAACGGTTACCCGCAACAGGGGCAGCCGCAGCAGCCCCAGCCTCAGGGTTACCCGCAGAGCGGCCAGTCGGGCTCCGGGCACTGAGCCCGGCACATCGCTGCAGCGCCTGACCCGCCCCACCGACACCGCGTAGGACGACACGACCGACATGGCCCTCTTGCGTCGTAAGGACAATCCCGAAGCGCGGATGTCCCTCGGCGAACACTTCCGCGAATTCCGCCGGCGCGCCTTGGTGTGCGCGTTCGCGATCCTGGTGCTTGGCATTGTCGGCTGGTTCCTCTATCCGACGGTGATCCGCTGGCTACAGGAGCCGCTATGGGCGGTCGCCGCCGAGCGGCACGTCTCTCGCGACAAGGTGCAACTCAACTACGGCGGCACCTCGATCGCCGAGGCGTTCTCGGTGAAACTGAAGGTCTCCCTGTGGATCGGTCTCATCCTGTCCGCGCCGATCTGGCTCTGGCAGATCTGGGCCTTTCTCGCCCCCGGGCTGACCAAGAAGGAGAAGCGGATCGCGCGGATGTTCATCGGCGCGGCCGTCCCGCTGTTCGTGCTCGGCTGCTTCGTCGCCAGCCTGGTGATGAAGAACGCGGTGAAGTTCCTGCTCGGCGTCACACCCGAGGACGCCGTCAACTACACCAACGCCGGCGCCTACATCAACTTCGTGACCAAGTTCATCCTGGTCTTCGGCCTGGCATTCCTGCTGCCGGTCTTCCTGGTGGGGCTCAACTCGCTGCGCATCCTGCCCGGTCGCGTGATGGTGAAGGGCTGGCGGGTGGCGGTGATGATCATCGCGGTCTTCTCTGCGGTCATGAGTCCGTCCCCGGATGCCTGGTCGATGCTTGCGTTGATGTGCCCGCTGATCGGCCTCTTCTTCGCCGCGGTGCTGCTTTCGATGTTCCTCGACCGGCGACGCGCCGGTCGCGAGGAGAAGAACCGGGCGGAGTGGCTGGACATCCCGGACGACCAGAAGTCCGCGCTCTGAGCAGCTTCGCCGATTAGCCTGCGCCCATGTCTGATTCAGCGCCCCGGACGGACGCCTCCTCCCGCACGGGCTTCGACTCCACGCACGCGGCCAGGTTCGCCGAGGAGTTCGACTTCCCCTTCGACGAGTTCCAGGTGCGCGGCATCGATGCCGTGCAGGCCGGCCGCAGCGTGCTGGTCGCCGCGCCGACCGGTGCCGGCAAGACGATCGTGGGGGAGTTCGCGGCATACCTGGCCCTGCAGACCGGGCGCAAGACCTTCTACACCACGCCGATCAAGGCGCTGTCCAACCAGAAGTTCACCGACCTGGTCGCCCGGCACGGCGCGGAGAACGTCGGGCTGCTGACCGGCGACTCGTCGATCAACGGCGAAGCGCCCATCGTGGTGATGACCACCGAGGTGCTGCGCAACATGATCTACGCCGGCTCCAAGACCCTCGACCGGCTCGGGTTCGTGGTGATGGACGAGGTGCACTACCTGGCCGACCGGTTCCGCGGTGCGGTCTGGGAGGAGGTCATCGTCCAGCTCCCGCCGTCGGTGCAGCTGGTGTCGCTCTCGGCGACCGTCAGCAACGCCGAGGAGTTCGGCGACTGGCTGCGCGAGGTGCGTGGCGACACCGACGTGATCGTCGAGGAGCACCGCCCGGTGCCGCTTTGGCAGCAGATGATGGTCGGGCCGCAGTTGTTCGACCTCTTCGTCGACGACGGCCGGGAGTCCGACCGGCTGCGGATCAACCCGCATCTGCTGCAACGGATTTCGCAGGTCGAGTCCGCTCGTCGCAACGACCGGCACGGTCGCCGCGAGGACGCCGGCGCACCGCGTGGCCGGCGTGGCCGGATCCGTGGAGGCGGCGACCGCGGGCCGGTGCGAGCCGGGCGCCCCGGGCGCGGCCCCAGCCGTCCGGAGGTCATCGAGGCACTCGACCGCGACGGACTCCTGCCGGCGATCACCTTCATCTTCAGCCGGGTCGGCTGCGAGGCGGCCGTCTCCCAACTGCTGGCCTGGGGCACCACGCTGATCAGCGAGCAGGCCGGGCGACGCATCCGCCGGATGGTGGAGGAGCGCGTCGCCGACCTGCCCGAGGAAGACCTCGCGGTGCTCGGCTACTACGACTTCGTCGAGGGCCTCTCCCGCGGCTTCGCCGCCCACCACGCCGGCATGCTGCCGACCTTCCGCGAGATCGTCGAGGAGCTCTTCACCGACGGCCAGATCAAGGCGGTCTTCGCCACCGAGACGCTCGCGCTCGGCATCAACATGCCGGCCCGCAGCGTCGTGCTCGAACGCCTTGTGAAGTACAACGGCGAGACGCACGCCGACATCACCCCGGCCGAGTTCACCCAGCTCACCGGGCGGGCCGGCCGGCGCGGCATCGACTTCGAAGGACACGCGGTCGTGCTCTGGGCGCCGGGGGTCGACCCCGACGCGGTGGCCGGCCTCGCCTCGACCCGTACCTATCCGTTGCGGTCGTCGTTCGTGCCGTCCTCCAACATGGCGGTCAACCTCGTCGCACAGGTCGGCCGCTGGCGCGCCCGCCAGATCCTGGAGCAGTCGTTCGCGCAGTTCCAGGCCGACCGCTCGGTCGTCGGCATCACCCGGTCGATCCGCCGCAACGACGAGGCGCTCGAGGGGTATGCCGACGCAATGCGTTGCCACCTGGGCGATTTCGCCGAGTACGCCGCCCTCCGCCGCCAGTTGTCGACGCTGGAGAAGTCGGCCGCCAAGCGCCGTTCGGCGAGCAGGCGAGCCGCGGCCGCGGTGTCCCTGGGCGAGCTCAAGCCGGGCGACGTCGTCCAGGTGCCGGACGGGCGCCGCGCGGGATACGCCGTCGTCATACCCGGTCAGCGGGGGCGTGGCACCGGGGGAGACCCGACGATCCTGACCCTCGACGCCCAGGTGCGCCGGCTCGCCGAGACCGACGTGCGCGACGTCGTCGAACCGGTGGGACAGCTGCCGATCCCGAAGTCGTTCAGCGCCCGCAGCCCGCGGTCCCGGCGCGACCTTGCCTCGAGCCTGCGCAACAAGCTGCGGGCCGAGCCGCCGCCGAAGCCGGGGGAGCACGCCGACCAGGACGGCACCGACGAGTCGCTCCAGGCCGAGGTCGACCAGCTGCGCGGCGCGCTGCAACGCCACCCCTGTCACGACTGCCCCTACCGCGAGCAGCATTCGCGCTGGGCCGAGCGGTGGTGGAAGCTGCGCCAGGAGACCGACGGCCTGCAGCGGCAGGTCGACAAGCGCACCCACACCGTTGCGCGCACCTTCGACCGCATCTGCGACCTGCTCGCCGAGCTCGGCTACCTATCCGCGGACGGCGAGCAGGTGACCGAGCAGGGCACGATGCTGCAGCGCATCTACGCCGAGAAGGACCTGCTGGCGGCCGAATGCCTCCAGCACGACGTATGGCGCCGCCTGGACGCCCCGTCGCTGGCCGCGGTCGTGAGCGCACTCATCTACGAGCCGCGGCGCGACGGCGGCTCCGAGGCCCCGAAACTGCCGAACGACCAGGTGCGCGACGCCCTCGCCGAGATGGGCCGCATCACCCACGGGCTGCGGGAGTCGCAGCGCCGTCTCGGCCTGACGCCGATGGGCGAGCCCGACCCGGGCATCGCCTGGACGATGCACCGTTGGGCGGCCGGCGGCCGGCTGGAGACGGTGCTGCGCGACAGCGAACTGTCCGCCGGCGACTTCGTACGACGGTGCAAGCAGGTGGTCGACCTGCTCGACCAGATCGCCGCCGCCACGCAGCACGAGGGCCTGCGCAGCACGGCGCGCACCGCGATCGACGGGGTGTTGCGCGGCGTCGTCGCCGCCGACCGGCTCGACTGACCCGCCGAGACCCGGACCCGCGTGGCAGGATGCCGCCATGGCGTTTTCGGCGAAGCATCTGGCCCGGGGCGAGCAGATCGACATGGAGCTGCGCACGCATATCAAGGCGATCCTGCTGCCGCTGCTGCTGGGTTTGCTGATCATCGTCGCCGCCTTCGCGGCGTCGTTCTGGATCAGCAGCCAGGGCTGGTCGGACTGGGCGACCCTCGCGGTGTGGATCGTCGCATTGCTCCTGCTGCTGGCGTTCGTGGTGGTGCCGATTCTGCGCTGGCGCACCACGATCTACGTGCTCACCAACCGCCGGCTGATCACCCGTCGCGGCATCCTCAGCAAGTCCGGTCGCGACATCCCGCTCTACCGGATCAACGACGTGTCCTACGAGAAGGGTCTGCTGGACCGCCTGCTCGGCTGCGGCACCCTCATCATCAGTGACGCCAGCGAGCAGGCCGGCGTGCGACTGCACGACGTGCCCCGCGTCGAGCAGGTGCAGGTGCGGGTCAACGAGCTGCTCTACCACCAGGACGACGGTGGGGACGACGACGGCACCTTCCCGCCCGGCGACCCGCGTTCGCAGCACGGACGTCGCGGCTTCTGATCGCCGAAGTCCCTTACAAGGCGGGCAGATTCAACGCCTGCAGCAGCCGCCCGACTGGGGTGGTCAGGTCGTGCTCCGCGGTGAGCCTGCGCAAGGCGTCGGCATCGGCGATCGCGGTCGGCAGCGCCGTGCTGAGCGTGGCCGGGACCGGTGCGTTCTTCACCACCTCGACCACCGCAGGCGCAGCGTCGAGGTAGTCCGACGCCGCCTCCAGGCGCGTGCGCTGGGCACCCTTGAGCGCGGGGTCCCCTGCGTCGATGGCCGCGCGGAGCGCGACCAGGTCGCCATACCGGTTGATGAGCGTGGCGGCGGTCTTCTCGCCGATGCCGGCCACCCCCGGCAAGCCGTCACTGGTGTCCCCGCGCAGCACCGCCATGTCGGCGTAGGCGCCGCCCGTCGCGACGTTGTACTTGCGGTGCAGGAACGCCTGATCGACCACGTCCGGCTCGCGCACACCACCGCGGGCGGTGTAGAGGATCCGCACGCTCTGCTCGTCGTCGACCAGCTGGAACAGATCGCGGTCACCGGTGACCACGTCGACCTGCGCGGAGCCGTGCGCCGCGACCGCGAGCGTCCCGATCACGTCATCGGCTTCGTAGCCATCGATGCCGAGTCGTGAAATCCCCACTGCGGCAAGCACATCCACGATCACCGGCACCTGCGGGGTGAGCTCGTCCGGCGATTCCTCGACGCCGTCCGTGCCGTCGACCATGCGGTGGGTCTTGTATGACGGGATCGCATCCACCCGGAACTGCGGCCGCCAGTCGTTGTCCCAGCACGCCACCAGATCCGTCGGCCGGTGGTCGTTGACCAGCGTCGCAATCATGTCGATGAAGCCGCGAATCGCGTTGTTGGGCATGGCATCCGGTGTCTTCCGCCGGTCGGGCACACCGTAGAACGCACGGAAGTAGAGACTGGCCGAGTCCAGGAGCATGAGTCGCGGTTGCATGGGCCCATCGTGCTCTATCTGTGGGGGAGCAACCACTACAGTCGCAGCATGGAGGAACTCGACCGTCGCATCGTGCAGTTGCTGGCGCGTGACGGCCGGCTCAGCTACACCGACCTGGGCAAGGCGACCGGTCTGTCGACTTCCGCTGTGCACCAACGGGTTCGGCGCCTCGAGGAGCGCGGCGTGCTGCGCGGTTACCGCGCGGTGGTCGATCACGAGGCGGCCGGCATGCCGTTGACCGCGCTGATCTCGGTGACACCGGTCGACCCCGCCGCGCCCGACGACATCCCCGATCGGCTGCGGCATCTGACCGAGATCGACTCCTGCTTCTCGGTGGCCGGTGAGGAGAGTTACGTGCTCGAGGTGCGGGTCGGCACCCCCGGCGACCTCGAGCTCCTCCTCGCACGGGTGCGCGCGGCGGCCAACGTCACGACGCGCACCACGGTCGTGCTCAGCACCCCGTGGGAGGACCGCTCGCCGCTGGCCGCCGGCGAATCCGCCGACTGAGCGCGCTATGTGGCGATCGTCCCGGTCACGGCGCCGGTCACCGCGATCAGGTCCGCGGGCGACAGTGCGACGTCCAGACCGCGCCGGCCGCCGCTCACCAGGATCGTCGGGTGCCGGAGCGCGCCCTCGTCGACGACGGTGTGCAGGCGGCGCTTCTGCCCGATCGGACTGATGCCACCGACCAGGTAGCCGGTGACTCGGGCGGCAAGCGCCGGGTCGGCCAATGCGGCCTTCTTGCAGCCGATTTCGCGCGCGAGCGCCTTGAGGTCGAGCTGTCCGGCGACGGGCACCACAGCCACCACCAGCCCCTTGTCGGCGGTGCGATCGGTCTGCACCACCAGCGTCTTGAAGACCCGATCCGGCTCAACCCCGAGCTCGGCGGCAGCCTCCGCGCCGAACGACCGCATGTCCGGGTCGTGCTCGTAGGCGCGCAGTTCGAAATGCACGCCGGCACTCCGCAGCGCCGCGATCGCCGGGGTGCTCGACGCATCGGCGTGGTTCTTCCTGACTGCCATGCTCCGGCTCTACCGCGCCCGTGGCGGCGTGTCGCCCGCGACACGCCGTGTCACGCCGATTTCCTGGGCGCCTGGTCCGCGCCGCTGACCTGCGACGACGCGCATTCACGCAGGTCAGCGGACTGTTGACAGCTATCAACAGGTCGGTAAATTCAGGTTTCAACGTCGTGACCGAGCGTCTCGGCGGCAGGCATACGGATGGGCCCCCTCGTCTAGTAGAAAACGTGCGCGGCAGGGGAGACCCACGTGTATTGGCCCCAACGACCAGGAGGGCTCATCTGTATGCCGCGACACCGTCTCCGGTCCCGCCCGTCATAGGCCGGTCACCTACTCTGGTGCCCGTGATCCGACGCTTGGCCCTGGCGGTCGCCGCCGGCCTCAGCCTGTGGCTGTCATTTCCCGGACCTGCCCTGTGGCCGATGTCCATCGTCGGCGTGGCGTTGCTCGCGCTGGCCACCAAGGGGGCCCGGGCACGCACCGGTTTCCTGCTCGGCCTGGTCGCGGGATTCGCCTGCTTCGGGCCGACGCTGCACTGGGCCGGCACCTACGTGGGCGCCTTTCCCTGGCTGGCCCTCGCGGTCACCGAGTCGATCTACATCGCGCTGATGGCCGCCGGCTGCGCCCTCGTGCAGTCAGCCCGCCGCTGGCAGCGGCTGCCGAAGTGGCTGTCGCCGCCCGACGGGCCGCACGTCCGGCCGCTCGCCATCGCACTGCTCTGGGTGCTGCAGGAAGCAGTGCGCGACTCGATGCCGTTCGGCGGCTTCCCCTGGTCCCGGCTGGCCTGGTCACAGGCGAACTCACCGCTGGCACACCTGGCGTCGATCTTCGGCGCACCCGGCCTCACCTTCGTCGTCGCGCTGCTCGGCGGCCTGCTCGCACTCAGCATCGACCGGGTGCGCCGCGGGGTCCCGGTCGCGGCCACCGTGCGCCGGCTGGGCCCGGTCGTCGCGGTGCTGGCAGTCATCGGGCTCGCTGCGGCATACCCGACCCCGAGCGGCGGCAAGAAGGTGCGGGTGCTCGCCATCCAGGGCAACGTGCCGACCGCGGGCCTGGACTTCAACGCGCAGCGCCGCGCCGTGCTCGACAATCACATCCGCGTCACCGACCAGGCCGCGGCCCAGATCAAGGCCGGCACGATGCCGGAGCCGGCGCTGGTGATCTGGCCCGAGAACGCCTCCGACATCGACCCCACCCGCAACGCCGACGCCGGCACCGAGATCATCCAGACCGTCAACCGGATCGGGCTGCCGATCATCGTCGGTGCGGTGCTGCAGGAGCCGGCGCCCCAGACCAGCAACACCTCGCTGCTCTACGTGCCCGACAAGGGGATCGTCGACCGCTACGTCAAGCAGCACCCGGTGCCGTTCGCGGAGTACATGCCCTACCGGTCGTTCTTCCGCACCTTCACCAAGACCGTCGACCTGGCCGGCAACTTCACCGCCGGCACCAAGACCGGCCTGTTCAAGGTGCCGACCACGTCCGACGGCATCGTCAAGGTCGCGCCGATCATCTGCTTCGAGGTCGCCTACGACTCCCTCACCCGCAACCCGGTGAAGGAGGGAGCGCAGATCCTCGCGGTGCAGACCAACAACGCCACGTTCGGGCGCACCGCGGAGTCCGAGCAGCAGCTCGCGATCTCGCGGATCCGCGCCATCGAGCTCGGCCGGTCGATCGTGCACGTGTCGACCGTCGGGGTGAGCGGTCTGATCACCCCGGACGGGCAGGTGCACGACAAGACCGGTCAGTTCACCCCGGCCGCGATGAACGACGAACTGCCGCTGCGCACGGGACAGACCCTCGCGACACGCGTCGGCGCAGTGCCCGAATGGCTCGGCTCTGCGGCGGCGTTGCTACTGTGCGGTGCCGCCATCGGCGGCAACCGGGCGGCACGCCGCCGCACCGCATCGAGCCAGGAGGTCCACGAGGTTGTCTGACGCCACGACCGCACGACCGCCGCTCACCAAGGTGCTGGCGCTCGTCCCGACCTACAACGAACGCGAGAACCTGCCGCTGATCGTGCGGCGCCTGCGCGAGAGCGTGCCCGACGCCGACGTCCTGGTGCTGGACGACAACTCGCCCGACGGCACCGGCGAGGTCGCCGACGAACTCGCCGCGGCCGACCCGCACGTGCAGGTGCTGCACCGCACCGGCAAGGAAGGTCTCGGACGGGCCTACCTCGCGGGCTTCGAGTGGGGCCTCGCCCGCGGATACGACGCGCTGGTCGAGATCGACGCCGACGGCTCGCACCCGCCGGAGACGCTCCCGGCGATGCTGGCGCAGGCGGCCGATGCCGACGTCGTGATCGGCTCGCGCTGGGTGCCCGGCGGCAAGATCGTCAACTGGCCACTCAGCCGCAAGGTGCTGAGCATCGGCGGCAACATCTACATCAAGACCCTGCTCGGCATGCCGGTCAACGACGCGACCGCCGGCTTCCGGGTCTACCGCGCCGATGCGCTGCGCGCGATGGGCCTGGACGACGTCGACTCCTACGGCTACTGCTTCCAGGCCGACCTCACCTGGCGGGCGGTGCGCCGTGACCTGCGCATCGTCGAGGTGCCGATCACGTTCGTCGAGCGCGAGATCGGCCAGTCCAAGATGAACCCCGACATCGCCCGGGAGTCCCTGCGCAACATCACCCGGTGGGGCGTGCGCTACCGCGTGGGTCAGCTGCGCTCGCTGGCGGAACGTACCGGCGCCCGCCGGCGTTCACTCTGACAAATGACGACTCCCGTGCGCCCTCGCCGCCCGTTCTGGGTGCGGCTGCTGCTTGTCCTCGCCCTGCTGATGCCGATCATCGAGATCGTCGTGATCGTGCTGGTCTGGAAGGCCATCGGCTGGTGGACGCTGCTCGCCCTCCTCGCGTGCTTCTGCGCCGGTGTCGTGGTGATCAAACGCGCCTCGGCCGGCGCCGTGCGCGAGGTCCGGCAGGCGATGGCCACCGGCCGGCCGCCCGCTCCTGAGGTCGCCGACGCGCCGCAGCTGGTGGTCGGCGGGCTGCTGCTGCTCATCCCCGGCTTCGTCACCTCGCTGATCGGCCTGATCCTCATCCTGCCCGGCATGCGGTCGGTGTCGCGGCGCCTGCTGCAGCTGATGATCGGCCGCCGCGTGGTGGCGGGTGTCGGCATGCCGGGGCTCGGCGGGATGCCCGGCGCAGGGGGCATGGGCGGCTACTCCGGGCGCTCGCGCAGGGAGGATCTCGACATCATCGACGGCGAGATCATCGAGGACGACGAGCCGTCGCGACAGGGCAACGGCCGATGGATCATCGAGGGCCGGATCGTCGGGGACGACGAGCCCGATGACGACGACCCGCGCCGCCGGCGTCGCTGACCTGTCGCCGACCTGAGCGGCGCCCCGTCATACGGCATGAGAAAGGGCCGGCCGACCTTTGCGGTCGACCGGCCCTTTCTCGTGGTCGGGCTTGGAGTACGAGGAAATCAGGCGCTGCGCTTGCGGCGCGGCTTCTCGCCACGGGAGGCGCGCAGCAGCGTCAGCCGCTCCTCGAGCAGCTCCTCCAGCTCCGGGATCGAACGGCGCTCGAGCAGCATGTCCCAGTGGGTGCGCTGCGGCTTGACCGGCTTGCGCTGCGGCTCGGGGCCGTCCTGCAGCTTGGCCTCGGCGCCACAACGGCACTCCCACAGCCCCGGGATCTCGGCCTCGACGGAGAACGGCAGTTCGCTCACGTGACCTTCGGGGCACACGTAACGCACGATCTGTCGCTCACTGAAGGCGATGCCCTCCTCAGTCTCCAGCGACAATGTGCTGAGGTTGGTTCCTCGCAACGAACGCTCTGCCATGGCCCATCACTTCTTCCTCGTCGGCTGCCGAGAGCGATGCGGAAAATTAGGTCTTGCATCTCGGCGATCTGTGTGCTTCAACGGTCGATCGGGTCATCGTGTTCCCGCTGCAGGACGTGACTTCGACCTCCGTCGGCACGCCCCGATGCGCCGTCTCACCATGAAGGACGTACGGGCACCCGGAATGGTTGCCGTGCGCGCCTGTCAGTTTGCTGAACGGCCGCGGCTGCGGGCTGCGCGGCCTCGGCTCACACCACCTGTGGCGGGGTGTTGCCGGCCGCGACGATCCCTTCGCGCACCCGTACGCCGCGCAACGCGATCGCACCGACGCCGAAGAAGATGACCAACGCCACGATCGACAGACGGTAGTCCCGGAACCACTGATAGACCAAACCGAAGACGAGCGTGCCGAGCCAGCTCGTGCCCCGCTCCATGGCCTGGTAGAGGCTGAAGAACTCCGATTCGCGGCCGGCCGGGATCAGCCCGCTGTAGAGCGACCGGGACAGCGACTGGCTCCCACCGAGCACCACCCCGATGCCGGCGGCGAGCAACAGCCACAGCGCGAACTGCCCGTCGGGCAGGAAGCACGCGATGCACACCACCGCGGTCCAGAGGAACAGGCTGGAGTAGATCATCCGCTGGGCGCCGTGCCGGTAGGCGAGCCGGCCGAAGGCGAGCGCGCCGAAGAACGCCACGAACTGCACCAGGAGGATGGTGACGACCAGCTGACTCTCGCTGAAGCCCAGCTGCTTGCTGCCGTAGAGGCTGGCGACGGCGATCACCGTCTGCATGCCGTCGTTGTAGAACAGGTAGGCGAAGAGGAAGCGCTTGGTCTGCGGGTAGTAGCGCAGCGACGCGAAGGTCGCCCGCAGCTGCCGCAGGCTGCCCCGTATGCCGGTGGCCGCGCTCTCCAGCGGCACGCCCGTCAGGTGCCGCAACCCGCGCAGCGGGATGATCGCGAACAGCGCCCACCACAGTCCGGCGACCAGGAAGGCGACCCGCACCGCGCCCTCCTTGTCGAGGCCGATCGCGTCGTGGACGATCAGCAGCACCAGCGTGGCGGCGAGCAGAGAGCCGCCGCCGAGGTAGCCGTAGGCCCAGCCACGCGACGACACGTGGTCGCGGTCGTCCGGGGGAGTGATCCGAACCATGACCGCGGAGTAGACGATGAGGGCGGCCCCGAGCGCAAGATTGGCGACGATCGCGAGCACCACCCCGAGCTCCCAGTTGTCGCCGCCGATGAAGATCATCGAGCACGCCGCGGCGGCCCCGACATACGTGAAGCCGCCGAGCAGCCTGATCGGGTGCCGTGACCGGTCGGCGATCGCACCGACGAAGACCAGGACGATCGCCGAGAGGACCGTTGACAGGGTGAGCATGTAGGGCACCAGCGAACCGGGCGCGATGCCGATGCCGAGCACGTGCAGGTTGGCGTTGCAGGTGTCGCCGCTCGGCTGGGCCGGGCAGGCCTCGCGATTGGCGATCGAGGTGAGGTATGGCGAGAGCAGCACCGCCGCGGTCACCGTCACGTAGGACGCGGCCGCCCAGTCGTACCAGTACCAGCTGCGCTGCAGTCGCCGTTGCTCCGGACTGGAGACCGGCACGAAATCGGAGCTGAGCAAGGTCACGGTGCACCCTTGCACATCACGGCCGACGGTGCGGCGCGCAAGCTTCAACCTCGATCAGAAGGTGAGCCCGCTGTGCACCCGGCGACCGGGATCGTAGGCGGCACGCAGCTGCGCCAGCCGGGGCAGGTTGCCGGCGTAGTAGCGGGCGGCGGGCTGCCCGGTCTCGAGGTAGTTGACGTAGCCGCCGGACGACCATCGGCCGACCGCCCGGTGCGCCGTGCCGATCCAGGCGGCCGCCGAGGCATAGCCGGACGGCGCCCCGACGCCGACATACCACTGCAGGGAGGCGAGGTGGTTGCGCCAGGGGAAGGCGGTCGCGGTCGGTGCCGGGTCGCCGACCGCTCCGGTGAGCGGGTCGAGCAGGGCGCTGCCGGTGCCGCCGGCCCGGGACCGGCCCGTGACCGCGGCGACGATGGCGGCAGCGGCGTCGGCATCGAGGCGGGCGAAGACGTCGGAGCCGCCGACGAAGCCCTGCCGGGCCGAGGTCGTGCCGCCGCCCAGATAGACGGCGGTGTCGAGGTAGGACAGGCGCCGGTAGGACTGGCCGACCGGGGCGACCCCGACGGCGGACCGCACCGCCGCGGCGGCAGACCGCTCCGCCCCCGCCTCGGTGACGCCGAGGATGCTCACGTGCAGCCTGCCGTTGCCGAGCGCGTCGAGATGCACGCCGGCCCACTGTGACCGCGGAGCGGAGGCGACCCAGCGGGCCCAGCCGGTGACGACCCGGGCGGCGGCACTGCCGGCGAAGGTCAGCGTGAAGATGCCCTTGGCGGTCGCCGCGTGGGTGGCGAAACGCAGCGCGGTGACCACGCCGAGATTGCCCCCGCCGCCTCCGCGCAGCGCCCAGAACGCGCCGGGGGAGTGTGCGGCGTCGACGGTGATCGACCGGCCGTCGGGCAGCGTCATGGTCGCGGCGACCAGCCGGTCGCAGGTCAGACCATGCGCCCGCGACTCCACTCCGAGGCCACCGCCGAGGGTGAGACCGCTGACACCGACGGTCGGACAGGTGCCCGTCGGCAGCGCCCGGCCGCGCGCGGCGAGCTGGCGCTTTACGTCGAACAGACCCGCGCCGGCGCCGACGAGCACGGTGCCGCTGGAGGGGTCGTAGCTGACGCTGCGCAGCGGGCGCAGGTCGAGCACGAGCGTGCGGGCGGCGGCGGACGCACCGACATACGAGTGTCCGCCGCTGCGCGCGGTGACCTGCATGCCGAAGCGGCGGGTGAAGGCCATCGCCCGGCCGATGTCCGCCGAACGCTGCACAACCATGACCGCGGCGGGCGTGGAGCCGTCGAACCTGCGGTCGAACAGCTGCTTGCCGGTGGTGTATGACGCGGTGCCCGGCAGGTAGACCGGCCCGGCGACGGTGCGCGCGAACGCCACCCAGTCGGCCCGGCTCGGTGCACCGGCCGCCGCGTCGGCGGGCGGGTCCGATATCGCGGCCAGGCCGCTGGTCAAAGATGCGGTGGCCGCCATCAACGCGCCCCGTCGCGTGATCGTCTGCATACTGTGAAGACGTGCCGGCCGGGCAGGGGGTTGGTGCCAGGAGGGGACGAAATGGGCGAAGACGATAACGAATCAGACTCGGACGAGCGCAGTTTCGGGCCGTACCGGCTCGGTGAGGTGCTCGGCCGGGGAGGGATGGGGGTTGTCTACTCGGCATTCGACACGGTGCGCGAGCGGGACGTCGCGCTGAAGCTGCTCCCGACCGACCTCGCGGCCGACGCCGCCTACCGTGACCGCTTCCGCCGGGAGGCGCGGCTCGCCGCCCGGCTGGGGGAGCCGCACATCATCCCCATCCACGACTTCGGCGAGATCGACGGCGTGCTCTTCATCGACATGCGCCTGGTGCACGGCAAGGAGTTGCGGGAGGTGATGCGCGACGGCCCGATGCCGCCGACGCGGGCCCTGGCGCTGCTCGGCCAGGTTGCCGCGGCCCTGGACGCGGCGCACGCCGACGGCCTGGTGCACCGCGACGTCAAGCCGGAGAACATCATCGTCACCGACGGCGACTTCGCCTACCTGGCCGACTTCGGCATCGCGGCGCGGCCCGACGAGACGCGCGTGACACGCGACGGCAGTGCGATGGGGTCGGTGCGATACATGGCACCGGAGCGCTTCGACGAGAGCCCGGTGACGGCGAGCTCGGATGTCTACGCACTCGGTTGCGTGCTCTACGAATGTCTCGCCGGCACAGCGCCTTTCGCGCATCGCGACCTCAGCCGGCTGATCAAGGCGCACCTGTATGACGCGCCGCCGCACCTGCCCGCGCGGTTGCCCGACACCGACATGTCCGCCCTCGACGCGGTCGTGCAGCGGGCGCTCGCGAAGAACCCGGCGGACCGCCCGGCGAATGCCGGTGCGCTCGTGCGCGACGCCGCCGACGCGCTGTCCGGCACCGCTCGGTCGCGGGTGCACCGGGAGCTGTCCCGGCCGATGCCGGTGGCGCACTCCGCGCCGGTGCCGCGGGGGCGGCCCCGCGCAGGCCCGTCACCGAGGGCGACTTCCCACGGGGGTGCCCGGCCCGCCACGCGGCCGCCACACCCCGCGCCCGGACCGGGCAGCCGTCGGCGCGGCAACAACCCGTGGTTGTGGGGGATCGCCGCACTGGTCGTCGGTGCGACGACCGTCGCCGGTGCCCTCCTGCTCGATCCGTTCGGCGGCAGCGGCGAGCCGTCAGCCTCCGCATCGGACCCGGTCGGCGTCGTCGGTCACAGCAGCCTGCTGCCCAGCGCGACTCCGTCGACGGAACCGACCACACCGGTGAAACCGATTCCGGTGAATGCCAATTGGGACCGGCAGGGCTTCACCGACCAGCCAAGCGCACGCTGCGAGGGCAGTGACCAGGCCCTGGCGGTCGGAAGCACCGTCTATCCGAGCACCACCGACCCCGCGGTCACCCACCGCGCGAAATTCTCGATCTGCGACAAGGCGGGCGACGCCGCGCCCGCCTACTACAAGGGGTGGGACGACTCCGCGGGGTCAGTGGTGATCAACGAAGTGAACCGGATCGGCGACGGCTGGCTGCTGACCAAGAATCAGTCGGTCTACAACATCACGCCGCAGACCCTCACGGTCACCACCGACAGCGGCTCGGTCTTCACCGAGCGCATCGTCACCTACTGGACGCCGGAGGTCTGAGCGGCGAATTGCGCTGCGATCACTTGGCGTCGGACGCCTTCTGCTCGACCGGGTCGCAGCCGTCCGGGCCGCAGACCGCGCCCTCGGCGACCGGCATCACCAGCGGGTGGGCATCGGCCCACGCCTGGTTGAGTGCGTCGGTGAACACCTCGGCCGGTTGCGCGCCGGACACGCCGAACTTCTCGTCGATCACGTAGAACGGCACACCCTGGATCCCGTAGGCCCGCGCCCGCGCGAAGTCGGCCTCGACCTCGGCGCCCAGCGTCTCGTCGTCGAGCGCGGCGCGCACCTCGTCGGCGGCAAGGCCCGCGGCCGTGCCGATCTCGACCAGGCGGTCCGGGTCGCCGATGTCGACGCCCCGCTCGAAGTGCGCCGAGAGGAGCGCTTCCTTGACCGCGTCCGCGACGCCGTGGCGTGCGGCCAGGTGCAGCAGCCGGTGGGCGCGCAGGCTGTTGGCGACCACGAGGTTGTCGAAGTCGTAGTCGAGCCCGACCTCGGCGGCCTGCGCCTTAACGTGTGCGGTCATCTGCTCGACCCCGGCGCGCGGCATACCCTTGCGCTCGACGAGGTAGTCGACCTCGCTGCCGTCGTAGTGCTCGGGCAGGCTTGGGTCCAATTGAAAGCTGTGCCAAGCGATTTCGACATCGTCGGCATGTGCGAAGTTCTTCAGTCCCGCTTCGAAGCGGCGCTTGCCGATGTAGCACCAGGGGCACGCGATGTCTGACCAGATGTCCACCTTCATGGTGGGGGAACACCGGGTCAAACCTGGGCATTCCTCCGGCTCCACCAGGCATCGGATGTTGTTACGTTGACCTGGGCGGTTGTCAGATCGCCCGCAGGTTCCCCGATCGAGAGGTTCCACCAATGGCCGACAAGCCGGCAGTCGTACTCGTCCACGGTTTCTGGGGCGGCGCCGCCCACTGGGCCGGGGTCATCACCGAACTCAACAAGCGCGGTTACACCGACCTGCACGCGGTCGAGAACCCGCTGACCTCGCTGGCCGACGACGCCGAACGCACCCGCAAGATGGTCGCCCAGATCGACGGGCCGGTGCTGCTCGTCGGCCACTCCTACGGCGGTGCGGTGATCACCGAGGCCGGCAACCAGCCCAACGTGGTGGGCCTGGTGTATGTCGCGGCGTTCGCACCCGACGCGGGCGAGAGCCCGGGCGGGATCAGCGAGGAGCACCCGCCGGCAGCGATCGAAAACGTCGCGCCGGACTCGGACGGCTACCTCTGGGTCACACAGGACAAGTTCGGCGAGAGCTTCTGCCAGGACCTGCCCGAGGACCAGGCGCTCGTCATGGCGGTCACCCAGAAGGCGCCGCTGGCCTCGACCTTCGGCGACAACGTCACCCAGCCGGCGTGGAAGGCCAAGCCGACCTGGTATCAGGTGTCGACGCAGGACCGGATGATCGACCCGGACAACGAGCGCCGGATGGCGCAGCGGATGAACCCGAAGAAGACCATCGAGCTCGACGCCAGCCACGCGTCGCTGGCGTCACAGCCGGCCGCGATCGCCGACCTGATCGACGAGGCGGCCGCGGCTACCTCCTGATCAGTTCCGCTTGTCGCACCTGCGGCATACGGTCGTGCGTATGCCGCAGGTGCACCACCTCAGCAAGACCGACGCGCGACGCATCGCCGTGCGCGCACAGCTGCTGAGCGCTCCGCGCCCGACCGACCTGCGGGCGGTCGTGCGCCAGCTCTATGCGGTGCAGGTCGATCTGGTCAACGCGGTCGCACCCAGTCCCGAGCTCGTCTGCTGGTCGCGGCTCGGCCCGGCATACCGGCCCGGGGAGCTGGAGGACCTGGTGGCGGCCGGCGAGCTCGTGGAGCTGAGCAGCTTCCTGCGGCCGGCGGACGACATCGGCTTGTTCCGCGCGGAGATGGCGCTCTGGCCGGGCCGAGAACCGTTGCGGGACTGGGAGATTGCCCAGGCGGAATGGTTCGACGCCAATTTTCTGTGTCGTGACGACATCCTCGCCCAGCTGCGCGCGGACGGGCCGCAGCCGGCCGCCGCGTTCGAGGACACCTGCGAGGTGCCGTGGCGGTCGAGCGGCTGGACCAACAACCAGAACGTCGTGCGGATGCTCGACTTCATGGCGGCTCGCGGGGAGGTGGCGGTTGCCGGACGCGATCGGTCCGGTGCCCGGGTCTGGGACCTCGCCGAACGTGTCTATCCCGAGACCGAGACCGTGCCCGACGCCGAAGCGGTGGCCGAGCGCGACCGGCGCCGGCTGACGTCGCTCGGGATCGCACGCGGCCGCGCCGCCGAGTTGCCGTCGGGTGAGCGCAACGACGCCGGCCGTGCGGGGGAGGAGGCCGTGGTCGAGGGGGTGCGCGGGCGATGGCGGGTCGATCCGGAGCAGTTGGGGCAGCCGTTCCGCGGGCGAGCGGCGATCCTCTCGCCGTTGGACCGGCTGATCTTCGACCGCAAGCGGATGACCGAGCTGTTCGACTTCGACTACCAGCTCGAGATGTACAAGCCGAAGGCCAAGCGCCGCTGGGGTTACTACGCGCTCCCGGTGCTCTATGGCGACCGGCTCGTCGGCAAGCTGGACGCGAAGACCGACTTCGACCGTGGCGTGCTGCGGGTCAACGCGCTGCACCGCGACGTCGACTTCACCGCGGCGATGACGTCGGCGATCGATCGGGAGATCGCTTCCCTGGCGCGCTGGCTCGCACTCGACCTAGATTGGAGCGCGTCATGAGCTTCCCGATCCTGATGCACACCGCGCTGGACGCCACCGACTGCCGGGCGCTCGCGGAGTTCTACCGCGAGTTCCTCGGTCTGCACTACCGACCGGGCGACGAGGTGCCCGCAACCGGCGACGACGACGCCGACTGGCTGGTGCTGCTCGACGCCGACGGCGGGCGGGTCTTCGCGATCCAGCAGGTGCCGCACCTCAACCGGCCGACCTGGCCGTCGCATGTGGTGCCGAAGCAGATGCATCACGACTTCCGGGTGCCGACCCGGGAGGAGTTGGAGCGGCAGCGGGCGCGGGCCGAGGCCCTCGGTGCCACCCTGCGCTTCGATCGCAGCGACGAGCCGGACGAGCCGCTCTACGTGCTGGTCGACCCGGCCGGGCACCCGTTCTGCCTGCTCGTGTCGGCGGGCTGAGACCGCTCGCTCAGCCGAGCACCGGCACCTCCGCACCGTATGACGGCAGCCCCTCCGGCACCGGCACGCGCCCGGTGCCGACCAGCACGGCCTGCTCGTCGGTCCACTCCGTCGGGAACGGGGTCGCCAACAACGCATCCACCGTGCGCCGGCCGAGCTCCAGCGCCGAGGCAGGCAGCGGGGCGTCGGTCGCGAGGTCGAGTTGGTGCACGACGTTTTCGACCGCCCAGACGGCGAGGTAATCGCCCGCCGCGAATACCTCACTGCCCCAGCGGTATTGGCCATCAGGCAGAGCGGACACGCCGCGCAGCAGGGGAGCGGCGACGTCGCGCAGCTGCCGTCGCGCGGAGTCGGGCCGCCCGTAGGCATCTGCCCGCCGGCGTTGAGCCATCAGCACCGCGATCGGGTCGTCATCGCCGTAGCGAGCCCGGAAGGTGGGCCAGTAGCTCGCGGCGTCGACGGTGGGTGCGTCGTCGACCCGGTCGATCAGCCCGGTCAGCATCTGCTGACCTCCGCCGACGACATGGGTGAGCACGTCGAGGCGGGACCAGCCGCGGCACCGTGAGGCGTCGAGCAGGTCCAGCTCGGGCACGGCATCCGCGGCGGCCAGGAAGGACTCGATCGAGTCCACGCACGCCGTGCGTGCCTCCTCCAGAGGGATTGTGAGGGGATCGGTGCTCACGGCCGCTCACCGGACGGGGTGTCCGCGCGGGCGATCGCGTCGAGGTCCCGCTCGGCGTAGCGCAGGTGCTCCCACTCCTCGTCGAGGATGGTGTGCAGGCAGCTGAGGGTCGTCTCGGGATATTGCGGCGCCCAGGGGTTGGCGCGTTGGATGCGCAGCTCCTCCGGCGTGACCTGCGCGAGATAGTCGGCGACCATCCCCACGCGGTCTGCCCGGGCGGCGAGCACCTCGTCATACGAAGGTTTTTCGGTGGTGAAGAAGGACGTGTCGTTGCCGTCCTCCGCGTAGCCGTCGTAGGGCAGGCCGATCGGGTGATAGCCGGGGTCGCGCCCCAGGATCGACCGGCCCAGCCACACGTCGGTCGCCATCACCAGATGACGCAGGGTCTGCGCGAAGGACCACTCCTCGTCGACCGAGACGTCAACCGTGCCCGGCGGCATCGCCGCCACCCGCTCGGTGGTGGCCGCCCAGGCGCGCTGGAGCACCGCCCAGGCGTCGCGCAGACCGTCGGGCGTGTCGGCATGTCGCTGCCCGCGCCCGGGGAACCGCTTGTCCAGCTCGGCATCGACATAGGGCAGCACGTCGACGCCGTTGACGAGGAACGGCTCGTCGCCGTCGAAGAGCCACGGCGAGTCGACCTCCATCCCGGCGACGATCACTCCGCGCATCGACGCCTCCGACAACTCGCAACTGCGGAAACGCGCACCACGCAGGTTGGCGTCGCGGAAGCTCTTGACGGCAGGTGGGTGTTCCGGCTTCGAGGTCATGACGACACCTTCCCACCGCGCTGTGACAACCCACAGTCTTTCCCGCTCGGGGAAGCGGGTGCGACGGCGGGCAGTTAGCGTGCTGTCAACCGCACCGAGGGGAGACACGCATGGGTCTGCAGGCTCGCCCGCTCTTCAGCTTTCCGGCCAACATCCCGGTGGGGCAGGACGCCGCGCGGACCGAGCTGGTGCGCACCGCGGAGGCCTCCGGTTTCGACCTGTTCTCGCTGCAGGACCATCCCTACAACGCCGGCCTGATCGAGGCTTATGCCGGCACCGCCTTCCTGCTCGGCGCCACGACGACGATCGGCGGCTACGTCGGCGTCACCAATCTGCCGCTGCGCCCGGCACCGATGCTGGCCCGCACGGCCGCCGCGCTGACCGCGCAGTCGGACGGCCGCTTCGCGCTCGGCCTGGGGTCGGGCGGGTTCTGGCAGCACATCCCGCGGATGGGCGTACGGCAGCTGACACCGAAGCAGGCGGTCGACGCCTTCGAGGAGGCGATCGAGGTCGTCCGCGGCCTGACCGGCGGCCCCGCCGCCGCCATGGATTTCACCGGAAAGCATTACCAGGTAGGGCATCTCGCGCCGGCGACGGTGCCGACGCCGCCGATCTGGACCGGCGCGGGCGGGCCGCGCACGCTCGCGATCACCGGCCGCCTGACCGATGGCTGGATCCCGCAGCAGGGCGCTGACTGGCTGACGCCGGCCTACCGTGACGGCAGGGCGCGCATCGACGACGCGGCGCGGGCCGCGGGGCGCGACCCGGCCGACATCATCACCATCTTCAACTTCGGTGGCGCGCTCACCGATCGTGACCTGCCGAGCACCCGCTCCGACGACGGTCGCTGGGTCGGCGGATCGGCGCGTCAGTGGGTCGACGCGCTGACCTCGGCGGTGCTGGAGCACGGGGCCGGCGGCTTCAACACCGGCATCACCGACGCCTCGGGCGCTCTCGGCACCGACCTGATCCGGCGCTTCGGTGCCGAAGTCATCGCGCCGGTGCGTGCCTCCGTCGCATGAGCCAATTGCGCATCGGCTCCTACCTGCCCGGCCAGACCACCTCGCCGGAGAACACCGCGATCCGCGCCGCACGTGCGGACGAGCGCGGCTACTTCGACCTCCAGGCCGTGCACGACGACCCGCACGGACCGGACCCGTGGGTCGCCGCGACGCAGATGCTGGCGGTGACCGCAGGCAGCGTCGTGCTGGTCGACGACGTGGTCCTGACCGATCCGGAGTCGGCGCAGGTGCGCGCGTGGGTGCGTGCCGCTGCGACCGCCGCCGCGTATGGCGCAGGCCGTCTCCAGGTCGGTCTCCGGCCGGCGCCCGGCACCGCTCCGGACGACGCCGCACGCTGGGCACTCGACGTGCGCGACGCGGTGCGCGAGCACTGGGTCCGGGAGCCTGCCACGGGCTTCCTGGAGCGGGCGGTGCCGGCCACGGTCGATGTCGACTTCAGCGCCGTCGGCGACGACGCGGCAGGACTGGCGGCGGGAGTCGCGCTGGGCGCGTGGGGCACCTCGACCCGCGACCGTGATGCGGCGTCGATCGCGTCGTCCGTCGCCGGTCTGGTCGAGCGAGCTCGGGCCGTCGGCGTGGATCCCGCGACCGTGCGTCGTCGTCTTGGTGTCGTGGGCGTCTTCTCCAGCAGCAGCGAGGGTTTCCTGCACGGGCCGCCTCGGCAATGGGTGGCCGAATTACTTGCGCTGGTGCGGGAGTTCGACTTCGACACCGTGGTGGTCGATCCGGCCGCGACGGACCGTTACAGCGCGATGCCCTTCATCGCCCAGGTCGCGCCCGCGCTCCGGGCGGCGACCAGGTGGTCGCGCCGTGCTGGGGTTGCGCCACCGGTGATCGAGCGCGCCGGCTCCTGGGGAGACGCGGGTGGGCTCCCGGTCGCCGAGCGGCCCGGCGCGCCGGCCATCGCGCCGCAACGCTTCGTGCCGATGGGCGAGCAGAACGCGCGGTGGTTGCGCAGCCTGCACGAGCACCTGCGGGAGGCACTTGCCGACATCCGGGCCACCGTGGCCGCGGTGATCGCGGGTGAGGTCGCGCCGGAGCGCGCCCGGGCGTCGGTCAACGAGGCCGCGCGTGTCGTGGGTCGAGGCGACCTGGCACACGAATGTGTCTTGTTCTCAAGGGAGCTCGAGGGTCATCACGGCAGCGAGGACACCCAGATGTTCCCGATGCTCCGTGCCGTCGAGCCGGCGGTCGCGCCGGGGACGGAGCGTCTGGCCGCGGAGCACCACGTCATCGCGGAGGCCCTCGAGCACCTCGACCGGTTGCTGGTGCGGTTGATGCACGACGAGAGTGACGACGCTGTGCTAGGCGAAATCGCCGATTTCGCAGCTGTTTTCGAGCAGCAACTCAACTCCCACCTCGCCTACGAGGAGGATCAGTTGAGCGACGCGATGCGGCTGGTGGAGCAGGTGTTGTGAGGAGCCAGCAGCGTTAACGCAGGCAGAACTCGTTGCCGTCGGGGTCGGCGAGCACCGTCCACGGCACATCTCGCTGTCCGATGTCGATCCGGCTCGCGCCGAGGGCGAGCAGCCGGTCGAGCTCCGCGTCATGATCGGACGCCGATGTCGGCGTGAGGTCGAAATGCAGACGGTTGCTGCCATCCTTGGCCGCAACCGGCGGTCCGCCCCAGGTGATCTTGGTGCCGCCCGCCGGTGATTGGATCGCGGTCTCCTCGTCCTGGTCCCACACCAACGGCCAGCCGAGCGCGTCCCGCCAGAAGTAGCCGACCGCCTGACTCCCGTCGCAGGCGAGAGCGCCGACGAAGCCGCAGCCGGCGAGGAACGTGTTTCCGGCCGGTAGGACGCAGAACTCGTTGCCTTCCGGGTCTGCCAGCACCACGTGCCGCGCATCGGCGCCCTGGCCGACGTCGATCCGCCGGGCACCCGACGACAGCGCGCGTTCAACGGTCTCGCGCTGCTGCTCGGGGGAGTCGCTGGTCAGGTCGAAGTGCGCCCGGTTCGGACCGACCTTCACTCGGTCAGTGCGGCGGAAGCGGACGCGAAACGCGTTGCTGTTGCTGGGAAGGAGCGTGCCGCGGTCGCTCGCTGCGTCATACGCCGCGGGCGTGAGCACACCAGCCCAGAAGGCGGCCAGCCGTTCGGGATCGAGGGCGTCCCAGACGAGCGCATCCAGTCGGAGTGTCACTGCTCGAGCTTAGGTCGCGGTCATCCGCGATCACCACCGGATATTCGGGGCGCGGTGCATCGATTTGCGCCTGCTCCGCCAGTTGACACCATGGGCGCATGCAGACCCCGGTCCCCGACTACCTCCAGCAGATCCTCGACGAATGCGGTGCGCCCAACACCGGCGCCACGGCCGACTACATCCCCGAGCTGGCCGACGCGGACCCGGAGATCCTCGGCATCTGTCTCGCGACGACCGACGGGGTGCGGTATGACGCGGGCGACGCCGACGTGCCGGTGTCGATCCAGTCGATCTCCAAGCCCTTCGTCTATGCGCTCGCCATTGCCGAGCTGGGCCTCGACGCGGTGCTCAAGCGGGTCGGCGTGGAGCCGAGCGGTGAGGCGTTCAACGAGCTTTCGCTGGAGGCGAAGTCGGGCCGCCCGCGCAATCCGATGATCAACGCCGGCGCCCTGACGACGCACGCGTTGATCGGCGGAGGCACCGCGTCGGTGGAGGAGCGGTTCGAGCTGGTGCGGCGCGGGCTTTCCGACTTCGCCGGACGCGACCTCAGCGTCGACGAGCAGGTCTACGCATCGGAGCTCGACACGGCATACCGCAATCGCGCCATCGCCAACATGCTGCGCAATTACGACCTCATCGACATCGAGCCGGAGGACGTGGTGCGCGGATACACCCGGCAGTGCGCGATCTCGGTGACCACCCGCGATCTCGCCGCGATGGCCGCGACGCTCGCGAACGGCGGTGTGCAGCCGATGACCGGGCAGCGCGTCGTGGAGCCGGCCGTCGTGCGTCAGGTGCTCAGCGTGATGATGAGCTGCGGGATGTATGACGCGGCCGGCGACTGGATGACGACCATCGGATTCCCAGCAAAGAGTGGCGTTTCCGGCGGAATCCTCGGTGTGCTGCCCGGTCAGATCGGGATCGCCACGCTGTCGCCGCGACTCGACTCGCACGGCACCAGCGTGCGCGGGGTGCGGTTGTGCGGGCGGATGTCGAAGGACATGGGCATGCACATCATGGAGCCGCCGCAGCCCGCGCGATCGGTGGTGCGGCGCGACCGGGTCCTGCGGGCGCCGAGCGGTCACCACGTGCGGGTGCTCAGCCTGCAGGGCACCATCCAGTTCAGCGCGGCAGAGCACGTGCTGCGGATCGTGCAGGGCGAGCTCGACGGCATCCAGCGACTGGTGCTGGACCTACGCCGGGTCGACTCGCTCAACGACGTCGCCGAGCGCATGCTCGCCGAGCTCGTCCGCCGCGTCCAGCTCGACGGCATCGCGGTGACCGTGCTCGATCCGGAGGACAGACTGCCGAAGCCGGCCGCCGGTCAGCCGGTGCCGGACTATTCGCCCGACCTGGCGCCATTCGCCGACCACAAGCGGTTGCGCCGTCGTACCGCCGTCGAGCGCCGGAAGCGCTGAGCAGCGTTTCACCCGATCGATCGACCGGCCTGGCTGATCGCAGACCGGTTGATCGCAGACTGACTGATCGAAGACCGGCTGATCGCAGACGTCGTGTCGCGTTCGAATCGCGCTGGGAACACGAGAAATACGTGCTCTTCGCGGGTTGTCCAGTCATTCGTACACCTGTACGATAGAGGCATGTCCACGCACCCGCTGCTCCGGTCCCGCCGGGTGGCGCACGCGACCTCGACGGAACTGCTGGCGGCAGCGCACGAGCTTGTGGCAGCTGCCTTCGACCGCGCACGCGAGGGCACCGTCGTTGCGGACGGCGGCGCACGAGACCGAGCCTTGGCCGCTTTCGGAGGCATTGACGGCTGAGATCGAGGTCGCGCAGCGGGTGCAGAACACCGCCTGGGCGGCGCAGTCGGCCCGCGTTGCCCAGCTGGCCGCCGTGGAGTCGGTCGTCGAAATCGGCACCGGCAGGGAGCGCGAGATCACCCATCCGATCGGCGAATTCCAGTCGGAGTGGCTGCCGGTCGACCTCGGCGTTCGTCTCGGCTGGTCCGACCGCCAGGTGCAGGACCGCATCAACGACTCCGTCGCGGCCATCACCTGCACACCGCGGTTGTTCGCGCAGACCGCCGAAGGGATGCTCGACAGCCGAAAGCTCACGGCTGTCACCGATGTCGTGTCCGCGGCGCCGGAGCAGGCGATCGCAGCAGTCGAGGACGCCCTCGTCACCCAGGACCCAGCGACACTGACGTCCACCAAACTCGCCCGCAGGGCACGCCGGCTGCTGACCGACGCAGACGCCGTCGAGGCAGATCGCGCCGCTGCGGCGCGGCGGGCACGACGCATCGACGTGACGTGCGAAGAGCATTGGGAGCCGGGGCTTTCCACCATCCGTGCTGCCCTGCCGACACAGACAGCGGCGACGGTGATGGCCGCAGTGACCGAGCTCGCTCGACAGTGGCACCAGGACACCACGACCGACAAGGGCATGCACCAGTGCCGGGCCGACGCGTTCACCGATCTGCTGCTGAGCAACGCGCAGGTGTCGACCCGGTTGACGTTCCAGGTCCCGGTCGAGGCCGACGCAGGTGCGCGGCCCGATGCGGCCACCACCCGCACGGCCGTCGTCGACGGCCCGAGTGTGGCCGAGCCGGATAATGCGTGGGGTGCGCCGACCGCCGACGAGACGCGTCTGCTCTTCGACCTGGCGTCATCGAGCCCGACCGGAGTGTTGCCGCCCGGTGCGCTGGCCGGTGGAGATGCCCGATGGGGCGTGCGGGAGATTGCCGGCAGCTATCCCGACGACGTGCCGGTCTGGGAGCTCGACCTCGACATACCGCCGCCGGATGACCCGGTGGATTTCCCCGCCGTGCTGATTCACTCACCCGCCCAATCACGCGGTGGCCCACCGGGTTTCGCGCTGTGCACCGCCGGCCGCGCGACGTCGTCGACCAGTGTGCCGTCGAGCGCTGTGCCGTCGACCGGTGCGCGCCGGACCGGTCCGGTCCGCGATGTGCTGGTGCCGGGCGTCGGCGTCATACCTGCCGGAGTGGTGTGCGGGCTGACCGGCGCATTGGGGACGACGGTGTCACGAGTGCTGGTCGACGCGCGCACCGGCACCACGGCCGAGACGAGCACGCACGCCTATCGCCCGCACGCCGGGCTGGCCCGCTTCGTGCGCACCCGCGACCAGCACTGCCGGTTTCCCGGGTGCACTCGTCCCGCCTGGTTGTGCGAGCTGGACCACGTCATCCCGTGGCCGGCGGGGTCGACGAGCGCCGACAATCTCGAAGCTCTCTGCAAACACCACCATCGCGCAAAGCACGAAACCGCCTGGCGGGTAACGATGACGGCGGATGGCCTGTGCACCTGGGTGAGCCCGTCCGGCCGCCGCTACCTCACGCATCCCGGCGATTGACCGAGTTCGGCGACTGTCCGGGTTCAGGGTCGGGGCCAGCTGACCGAGTCGGCGCGACTCGCGGCCCCGGCGTCGCGCACCGCGCCCGGAGCCGCCGCCCCGAACGCCGTCATCGTGAGGATCTCCCAGTGGGGCGGCACGTCGAGCTCCGCAGTCAAGGCGTCCTTGTCGAACGCCCGGAACTGCCGACCGGCCAGGCCCATCGAATGCGCCTGGATCGTCATGTGCGCGACCGCCTGACCGAGGTCGTAGGTCGCGAACTCGCTGTATTGCCAGTCGGTTCCCTCGACATACATCTGGCAGAGGTTGACCACGAGCAGGCTGGCCTGGGTGGCCCAGGGGAGGCAGCTTCCGGCCAGGTGCGGGACAACCGCCTCCCATCGCGCGGACTTGCGCAGCACCGGGTGGAACGCCCACGGCTGGGAGTTGCCCGCCGACGGCGCCCAGCGTGCGGCTTCCAGCAGTGCGTCGGTCTCGTCGGTCGACAAGACACGGTCCGGGTCGAACTCGCGCGGACTCCACCGCCGTCGCAGCACCGGCATCAACAGGTCCATGGCGTGACCCTATGGCGTCGGCGCGGGCGTGGGCGTGGGCCGCGCCCGGCTGCTGGGTGGGGCTATCCGCCGGCTACGTCGGCAGCGGCTCGGGCTCGGGCGGCGTCGGGAACGGTCCGGGCTCGGGCGGAGGCTGTGGCGGGTCCGGCGGTTGCGGCTCCTGCGGGGTCGGGGGCGCCGGCGGGGGATCGGGGGTCGGGAGAGTGGTCATCTCTTCACCGTGCGACGTCCGGCCCCGGACGTGAAGGGGGAACGGCGCATGAATGCGGCCCGTCTCATTATATGGACGTCGCATTCGTCTGGCGGTCGACGAATATTCGGGTGCACCGGACTCGCGGCGCGAGTTGAATCGGGCGCATGGCGATCACGTTGGAGACCGCGACGGTCGACACGCTGGAGGAGACGGTCGACGCGCTGGCTTCGTGGCAGCGCGAGGGCAATCCGGTGCAGATCCACCCGGGGGACCTCGGCTGGAACCTCAGTCTCGGCGCGGCGCAGATCCTCGACGGCCTGCGCTTGTGGCGGCGGGCCGGGCAGCTCGTCGCGATCGGCATGGACGACCAGGACGTCATCCGGATGGGCCTTGCCCCGGACGTGGACGACGACCCGGAGGTCGCCGAGCAGTTGGTCGCGGACCTGTCGGATCCGGCGAGCGGCGTGCTCGCCGCGACTGGGGGAGCGGTCGAAGCACGGTTCGGCACGGCGTTGCGTGAGCTGCTCACCGAGCGTGGTTGGCACGCCGACGAACCGTGGACCCCGTTGTCCCGCAAGCTTTCCGCGCCGGTCGAGGATCACGGCCTGCACCTGCGGACGCTGGACGCCGGGCACGCGCCGGAGGATCTCGTGCGTGCCCGGGTCGAGGTGCACCGCGCGTCGTTCCCGAACGCCGGCTTGACCGTCGAGCGATGGCACCAGATGGCGACCGCACCGCCTTACCGCAATGCGCGATGTCTCATCGGGTATGACGAGGGCGGCGTCGCGGTCGCCGCCACCACCGTCTGGTCGGCGGGCGAAGGCCGGCCGGGCCTGATCGAGCCACTCGGCGCACACCGCGACCACCGAGGTCACGGTTACGGGCGGGCGATCGTCCTGGCGGCCGCCGCCACGCTGCAGGAGATGGGTGCGTCGAGCGTGCTGGTGTGCACGCCGAGCAAGAACACCGGCGGAGTCGCGGCATACGTCTCGGCCGGATTTGTGCAGCAGCCAGACGTGCCGGACTTCCGTCGTCCGAGCTGATCCGGTGGACGCCTGGGTCCGCGAGCACCTGCATCCGGACGAGTGGGTGGCGCACAGTGAGGTGCTGCACGGAGGCATCAGCACTGTCGCGCGGAAGCTGAATATCGTTTCCGCTGAAGGAAGTTCGCGCGCGTTGGTGTTGCGGTTGTATGACGACCGGGTCTCCCGACCTCGGGCCGAGCGACTGCTGAGCGACGAGGCCGACACGCTTCGCCTCCTCGGTCGAACGGACATACCAGCCCCTGAGCTCGTCGCGGTTGACACCAGCGGTGCGCGCAGCGGACGACCGGCGCTCCTGATGACCTGTCTACCCGGGCGAACACGACTGGAAGACAACGGGATCGAGGTGCGAGTGGCTCAGCTCGCCCGACGGCTCGTGGACATTCACCGGGTGGATCCGGGGGAGCGGCTGCCGGTCTTCGAGACGCTGAGCACCGCGGAGAGCGCGGTCGTACCCACGGGCGCCGAGACGCGGTTGTGGTCGGCTGCGAAGAACCTCATCCGTGCGCCGGCGCCGTCATACGAGGGGAGGATGCTGCATCGCGACTTCCAGCCCGGGAACGTGCTCTTCGACGATGCGCAGCGTCTCACCGGGGTCGTCGACTGGGCAGCCGGATGCTGGGGTCCGGCCGATCTCGATGTTGCGCACTGCGCAACCAACCTCGCGCTGCTGCACGGCTCCGCGTGGGGGTTGCGATTTGTCGAGGCGTACGAGCGAGCAGGCGGCACCCTCGCCGCCGAGCCGGGTGCGCGACGCTTTTGGCTCGTGCGTGACGTGCTGGCCGCATCCGAGGAGTTGCGCGAGATCTCGACACCCTGGCGGGAGTTGGGTCGCCCGGAGCTCACGCCATACGTGCTGGGGGAGCGACTGAACGCATACCTTCGCTCGGTCGTGGTGCTTGAATGACGCCATGGATCGCGTCGTCACTGCCCGCCGGGAGATCCGGGCGACACCTGCAGACATCTTCGAGTTCATCGCCGACCCGACACTCCAGCCGCGCTGGGACGGCAACGACAACCTCGCCGAAGCGCCCAGCGGGCAACGGGTTTCGGCCGTCGGGGACATCTTCGAGATGACGACCACCAAGGGCCAGGTGCGGGAGAATCACGTGGTGGAGTTCGACGAGGGGCGGCTCATCGCATGGACCCCGGCCGAGCCCGGACAGCAGCCGCCCGGGCATCTGTGGCGGTGGGAGCTGGAGCCGACCGCGTCGGGCGCCACGGTGACGCACACCTACGACTGGACCCGGCTGACCGACGAGAAGCGGATTGCCCGCGCCGAATGGACGACGCCGGACAGGCTGCAGGCGTCGATCGACCGGCTCGCTGCCCTGGTCGAGGCCGGCTGACCGGTCAGCGCGTGAGCAGCAGCGAGGACCTGGGTGCGGAACAGGTTTCAGTTGGCCGCCGAATGACGAGCCGGCTCGGCTGAGCGCCTGAGTTCGCGCCTGCCTCCGACGAGCGTTATCCAGCGCCGCAACGCCGTCCGGTACGCAGTGCTGTAGCTTCCAGCTGACTGCGAGTCGACGAAGTCGGCGTGACTCAACAGGCTCATGCGTGTGTACAGCCTGCCGTTCGGAGTGAGGACGCACCAGAGCTTCGTTGAGGTGCCAAGGAACTTGAGGTGCAACGTGCGCTTGTCCGGACCAATTCGCAACCGCGACGTTGAATCAGTGAAACACCCGGTCATCGTTCGCGTCCTCCGTCTGAGCCCGCACTGCAATCGCGCTCGAGGTCAGCGTCGGCGTTCGGAGCCGGAGAGTAGGGGACGGTCACGAGCAAACTCACCGGTTCATGGTCGCAGCTGCCACCAACAGACCCGGTCGTCGGCAGAATGTTCACGATACGTCAGTTGACATAATGTAGATTATCGGCGATAGTTCACGGTGCACTGGAGGAGCACACGAGCATTCGCCCACCCCGTCATACGAGCCCTAGGGCGCCTCGTAGTGATACCGGCAAGCAGCGATGCGAAACTCGTCATCGACGACCTTGTAGACCAATCGATGCTCGTCGTTGATGCGTCGGGACCAGTAGCCCTGAAAGCCGTGTTTCAGTTGCTCTGGCTTGCCAATCCCGTCGTTGCCGTTGCGCGCGATGTCCTGGATTAGGTGATTGATCCGTTTGAGGAGTTTGCGATCCTGGCGCTGCCACCAGAGGTAGTCGTCCCAGCCGCCCGCGCTGAAGACGACCTTCACCTCTGCAGCTCCCGCTCGACACCCTTTCCGGACTCGAGCTCATCGATGGACGCCAACAGGCGACGCGCATTCGCCGGGCTGCGCAACAGATAGGCGGTCTCTTTGAGCGACTCGTAGTCGTCCAAAGACACGATCACCGCCGGATCGTGGCCGGCGCGTGTTATGACGACTTCTTCGCGGTCCTCGACGACCGAGTCGAGCACCTCGGCGTAGCGCGCCCGCGACTCCGTGTAGCTCATGGTCTTCATCGTGCTCACCTCCGTACAGAAAAGCGTACCTCACGCCGAAACATCACCGACAGCAACGCCTTCCGTCAGCCACGCCGACAGCAGACGCTTGTCGCCGGACACGGCGACCAGCTCCGGATCGTTGACATTGACCGCAGCGGCGCAGTGTGTTGCGTCGTAGCCACGTAGGCCGTGAACCGTTGCCTGACGGGCTGCGGCGGCCATGAGCTCGGGCCCCAACTCGACCACGTCGATATCGAGCCACAGCTCGTCGAGGACGGCTCGACCTCGCGAGGCCTGGCGACTGGAGACCCGGTCCATCCGCTCCGCCATGGCGAGTGCCGCCACAGCCTCGACGTAGGCCAGCCGTGTGCAGACGACCCGGTCGGCCAGGTCCCAGAACTCTCCGCAGGCATCCGACGTTGGTTCCGCGATCATCAGCGGCACGAGCGCCGACGTATCCAGATAGACGATCACCGACGCTGCTGTTCCACCAGGTCGCTGACCCGCCCACCCGTCGAAACCGGCTTCGGCCGAGGCCGCCTGCGCCGAGCCGCCGGTGTTACCTTGCCCTCGGCGATCAGGCTCTCCAACGGCGTCGGACCATCCATCGGCACGATCCGGGCAACCGGTCTGCCGTGGTCAGTCACCGTGATCGGATGACCATCACGCACGGACGCCAGATGCCGACTGAGGCCATCGCGAAGCTCCCGAACACCGATCTCCATGGGCAAAACTCCTTGTGGCTATATTCACTATCCAATATATAGCCACAAGTGCGCAGTCACCAGATAACGTGCCGGCTCAGTTGATGATCTCCGCGTTGCTCTCGTGCAGTGCCGCCAGCCGCTCCCGCCATACCTGCAGCGCCTCGGGTGTGAGGCGAGGCCAGTCGTCCACCTCGCGCACGATACGCAGCGGTTCGGTGCTGCGATAGGACCGCGTCGGGTTGCCGGGAAACTTCCGGTCGGTGACGTTCGGGTCGTTCTCGAACTCCCCCGTCGGCTCGACCTCGTAGACATGCGGCTGCCACGAATCATCATGCATGGCAGCAATTTCGGCGGCCAGCCCGGCGCCGTCCGGCAACGCCGTGAAGTAGATGTGGTTCATCACGATCTCGGGTCGATAGTTCGACCGGAAGCCGGCGGTCAGCAGATCGCCGGCCTGCAGCGCTGCCCGCGTGCCATGAAAGAACGGCCCCTCATCCAATACGTCGCTCACGGGAGCCAAATATATGGCGCACGGCAAACCACCACCGGCACCCGAATCGGAGCACACTGACGAAATCCCACCGAAGGAGCCCGTCATGCACGTCTGGAAGTCCGCCACCGCGGTCAGCGTCCTCGCCCTTGCCGCCGCGATCACACCGGCTGCCACCGCCGCGTCGCACGGCGCCAAGCCGGCGGTGCCGAGCACGCCCACCAGTGGCGCGTGCGCCTTCACTCCGCTTGCCGACCAGACCTACTCGACCTTCGTCGGACTCCCCCCGGATCCGAAAACTGCTACCACACAAGGCAATTCGACGCTGACACTGAAGACCAACCGCGGCGACATACCGCTGGTGCTCGACCGTTCCGCGGCGCCGTGCGCAGTGCGCAGCATGACGTTCCTCGCGCACCAGAAGTACTACGACGGCACCAGGTGCCACCGGCTCACGGCATACCAGACACCGCCATACGCCCTCTCGGTGTTGCAGTGCGGCGACCCGCTCGGCACCGGCTGGGGCGACCCCGGCTACTCATTCAAGGACGAACTCGGCGCGGCGAACGCACTGCCGAACTGGCCCGGCTTCCCCGACGGCAGCCGCAAGGTCTACCCGCGCGGCACACTCGCGATGGCGAACGGCGGCCCGGACACCAACGGCAGCCAATTCTTTCTCGTGTATGCCGATTCGCGGCTCCGGCCCGACTACACCGTCTTCGGCCACGTCACACCCGAAGGCATGAAGGTGCTCGATCAGGTCGCCGCCGGCGGCATCGACCCCGGCGCCGACGGCACACCGGAGGACGGCTCCCCCAAGCTGACCACGATCATCGAACGGGCCAAGAGCGGACGGTGATCAGCCCACCAGTGCGTGCGCCACACCCGCGCAGGCGCACGCGGACAGCACGCTCACGAACGTGCCGATGATGAATCGCTCCGCCACCGCCGGCTGGTCGCCCGACTTGAGCTCCGGATAGCGGCCGAGGCCCTTGACGGCGAGCACGATCGCGATCGCCTCCGGCCAGCCCGCGACCAGGCCCGCGTAGATCGCGACGCGCTCCAGCGCGCCGATCCACATCCCGCCGCGCAGGATCGACCCGGCATCCTGCAACGAGTGGGTCGCGTCCTGCGATCCGCTCGCCTCGACGAGACGGAAGACACCGATGGTCGCGACCGCGCCGAGCACGACCGCGGCAAGGCCGCATCCGGCGATCACAAGTGCGTCCACCATGACTCCGAACCTAATCGTCCACACCGACGACGTCGTCCAGGCGGCTCCGTGCCGCATCGAGGAGTTCGATCGCCAGGCGGCGACCTGCAGCGCCTTCCTCCCGCCCCGCAGCGCGCAGGCGCTGGCTCAGCGCGGACGGGGTGATGCCGAGCGCAGCTGCAGCCGTCTGCTGATCGGCCGCCTCTCGCGCCGCGGCGACCGCCTCCCAGCCGGCGGTCGTGCGCCGGCGCCACAACGTGCGCAGCAGCCACAACGCCGTCTGCAGTTGGTGCACCTCGCACACGCCCGGCACGGCCGCATCGACGCACAGGTCCTGCGGTGCGGATCGGGCGGCCGTGAGCGCCTGCCGCGCCGCGACGAAAGCTGCGCCGTTCGCCGTGCGCACATCGCGGGGCACCGGCGCATCCACGGAGCCGAGACCGATGCCGATGCGCCACTCCCCTACGCGCGACAACGTCTCCACCACCTCGATCGCCTGCTCCGACCCCACGAGCAGTCCCTGGATCTCGTCGCCCGCCTGCTGCGCAAAGGCGCGCGCGCCGCGGCCGCGCACGACCGGTCGCAGCTGTGCGAGAGTCTCCGCCGCCGGCGCCACCCCACGGCGGCTGCCGATCTGGTCCGCAGTGATGACGATGAGAGACTTCATAGTCACCAATGTAGCATCTATCCTTAATTGATCTTATTGAAGTAAATCGTCTTAAGCTTCACCGCGCGCACTACTCAGCCCCGGCGATCGCCGTACGCTGGGTCAATGGACCGCGTGTCGGCCGCGTTCGCGGCGATGCCCCGGGAGCTGTTTCTCCCGAGCGAGGTGCGCACCCGGGCGTCATACGACGGACCACTGCAGATCGGGCACGGCCAGACCAACTCCCAACCCCGCACCGTGGAGGACATGCTCCGGCTGCTCGACGTGCGGCCCGGCCAGCGGGTGCTCGACGTCGGGTCGGGATCCGGGTGGACCACCGCGTTGCTGGCTCACCTGACCGGCGTCACCGGCCGGGTGCGGGGTGTCGAGCGCGTCCCCGAACTCGTCACCACCGGATCGGCCGCTCTCGAACGGACGGGACAGCCCTGGGCGACGATCGAAGCTGCCACGGACGGGATGCTCGGACTCCCCCGGGATGCGCCGTTCGACCGCATTCTGGTGTCGGCGGGAGCTGCGAAGTTGCCGGAAACTCTTGTGAATCAACTCGATTCGCAAGGCGTGCTCGTCATCCCGGTCGACAACGTCATGCTGCGCGTCACGCGTTCGGCGAGTGGCGACATCGCGCGAAGTGAGCACGGCCGCTACTCCTTCGTGCCGCTGATCGACTGAGCGCGGCCAGCGCATCAGCACCACGGGCATATCGGCCGCCATCCGGGCGTTCCACCAAGCGTGACGGAAGTTCTCGACGCGCTGGTCATCGGTGCCGGCCAGGCGGGGCTGTCCGCGTCCCACCATCTCAAGCGGCTCGGCATCGACCACGTCGTGCTCGACGCCGATGCTGGCCCCGGAGGGGCGTGGCAGCACCGGTGGGACTCGTTGACGATGCTGGACGTGCACGGCGTCGCCGACCTGCCGGACGCGCCGGCGCCGGGTGGCTCCGCGGACCGCGCCAACGTCGTCATACCGTCGTGGTTTGCCGAATACGAGCAGCACCAACGCCTTCCGGTGGTTCGGCCGGTGCAGGTCGACGCTGTGCGCAACGATCCCGACGACCCCGCACTCCTGCGGATCAGCTCCGCTGATCGGGTATGGCGCAGCCGCACGCTCGTCAACGCGACCGGCACCTGGAGCCGGCCCTTCATCCCCCGCTACCCCGGCCAGGCGTCCTTCGCCGGGGAGCAGTGGCACACCGCCGACTACCCGGGCCGGGAGCATCTCGCGGGGCGACGCGTCGTCGTGGTCGGCGGTGGGGCCTCCGCCATACAGTTCCTGGGCGAGCTCGCGCCGGTCGCCGACACGATCTGGGTGACCCGTCGCCCGCCGGTGTGGCGCACCGAGGGCTTCTCACCGGAAGCAGGACTCGACGCCGTCACGGCTGTCGCGGAGCGAGTGACGCAGGGACTCCCGCCGGCAAGTGTCGTCAGCGTGACGGGCCTTGCCCTCCGTCCGCAGGAAGCAGAGGCGGCTCGTCTCGGTGCATATGAGCGGCGCCCGATGTTCGAACGCATCGAGCCGGACGGAATCCGTTGGGCCGATGGACGATTCGAGGAAGTGGACGTCATCCTGTGGGCCACTGGCTTCCGGCCGGCTGTCGCACATCTCGCACCCCTGCACCTGCGTTCGCCGCGCGGTGGCATCTCCCTGGAGATGCCGGCACACGGTGGACCGCAGGCCGCCACGACGGCCGCACTCGACGCGCGTGTCCAGCTGGTCGGCTACGGCCCGTCGGCGAGCACGATCGGCGGCAATCGCGCCGGCCGCGCCGCCGCGACCGCGGTGCGGCGTTACCTGCGCGGTGCGCGGGACGAGTCGGCCGGGCTGATCGCCTGATCCGCGATGTCGATCCAGTAACGCCGAGACTCGCCAACCGGCCCCTCGAGCATTCCGCCCTACTTCTTCACGTATGACGAAAGATGCTGTCCGGTCAGGGTTTTCGCCTGCGCGACGAGTTCCGCCGGAGTGCCCTCGAACACCACCTGACCACCGTCATGGCCCGCCCCGGGTCCGAGATCGACGATCCAGTCGGCATGAGCCATCACCGCCTGGTGGTGCTCGATGACGATGACCGACTTGCCCGAGTCCACCAGGCGGTCGAGCAGACTCAACAGCTGCTCGACATCGGCGAGGTGCAGGCCGGTGGTCGGCTCGTCGAGCACGTAGATGTCGCCCTTGTCACCAAGCTGGCTGGCGAGCTTCAGGCGCTGCCGCTCTCCGCCGGACAGAGTGGTCAGCGGCTGACCGAGGGTGACATAGCCGAGCCCGACGTCGACCAGGCGCTCCGCGATCTTGTGCGCTGCCGGCAGTCGGCCGTCGCCCTCACCCAGGAAGCGCTCCGCCTCCTCCGCCGACATGGCGAGCACCTGGCTGATGTCCTTGCCGCCGAAGGTGTAGTCGAGCACCGCGGGCTGGAACCGTTTGCCCTCGCACACCTCACACGGCGTCGCGACGCCGGCCATCATCGCCAGGTCGGTGTAGACGACGCCTGCCCCCTTGCAGTTGGGGCACGCTCCTTCCGAGTTTGCACTGAACAGTGCGGGTTTCACGCCATTTGCCTTCGCGAAGGCCTTCCGGATCGGCTCGAGGATCCCGGTGTAGGTCGCGGGATTGCTGCGCCGCGACCCGCGGATCGCCGACTGGTCGATCGTCACCACGCCGTCCTGCGACGACACCGATCCGTTGATCAGCGAACTCTTGCCGGACCCGGCCACACCGGTGATCACGCACAGCACCCCGAGCGGGATGTCGACGTCCACCGAGCGCAGATTGTGCGCATCGGCGCCACGCACCTCGAGCGCACCGGTCGGCTCGCGCACCGCGTCCTTGAGAGCCGACCGGTCGTCGAGGTGCCGGCCGGTCAGGGTGTCGCTCGCGCGCAGACCGTCGACCGTGCCCTCGAAGACCACCCGGCCACCGTCACCGCCCGCACCCGGCCCGAGGTCCACGACATGATCGGCGATCGCGATCGCCTCGGGCTTGTGCTCGACGACCAGCACCGTGTTTCCCTTGTCCCGCAATTGGATCAGCAGCTCGTTCATCCGCTGGATGTCATGCGGATGGAGCCCGATGGTCGGCTCGTCGAAGACATAGGTGACGTCGGTGAGCGATGACCCGAGATGCCGGATCATCTTGGTGCGCTGTGCCTCTCCCCCGGACAACGTGCCCGACGGCCGGTCCAGGCTCAGGTAACCGAGGCCCACCTGCACGAACGAGTCGAGCGTCTCACGCAGCGCCTCGAGCAGCGGCGCCACCGACGAGTCGTCGAGTGCTCGCACCCACTCGGCAAGGTCGCTGATCTGCATCGCCGCGGCGTCGGCGATGTTGATGCCCTTGATCTTCGAGGACCGCGCTTCTGCGTTGAGGCGCGTGCCGTCGCACTCGGGGCAAGTGGTGAACGTGATTGCCTTGTCGACGAATGCGCGAATGTGCGGCTGCATCGACTCGCGGTCCTTGCTGAGCATCGACTTCTGGATCTTGGGGATCAGACCCTCATAGGTGAGGTTGATGCCGTCGACCTTGATCTTCGTCGGCTCCTTGTGCAGCAGGCCGTCGAGCTCCCGCTTGGTGAACTTCTTGATCGGCTTGTCGGGATCGAAGAATCCGCAGCCGCGCAGGATGCGTCCCTGCCAGCCGTCCATGCTGTAACCCGGGATCTTCAGCGCACCGTCGTTGAGCGAGAGGTTCTCGTCATACAGCGCCGTCAGGTCGAAGTCGGTCACGCTGCCGCGCCCCTCGCAGCGCGGACACATGCCGCCCTGGATGCTGAACTCGCGTCGCTCCTTGACCGTGCGGCCGGCCTTCTCGACGGTCACCGCACCGGCGCCGCTGATCGACGCGATGTTGAACGAGAAGGCACGCGAGGACCCGATGTAGGGCTTTCCCAATCGGGAGAAGAGGATTCGCAGCATCGCCAACGCGTCGGTGGCGGTGCCGACGGTCGATCGTGGGTCGGATCCCATGCGCTCCTGGTCGACGATGATCGCCGTCGTCAGACCGGAGAGTACGTCGACGTCCGGCCGGGCGAGCGTCGGCATGAAGCCCTGGACGAACGCGCTGTAGGTCTCGTTGATCAGTCGCTGCGACTCGGCGGCGATCGTGCCGAACACCAAGGAGCTCTTGCCGGAGCCCGAAACCCCCGTGAAGACCGTCAGCCGGCGCTTGGGCAGTTCGACGTCGACGTCCTTCAGGTTGTTCTCCCGGGCACCGTGCACCCGGATCACATCGTGGCTGTCGGCCGTTGGACGGTCGGCGGACCCGGACTTGGCTGCGGACTTGGCTGGCGCGGACTTGGCGGTCTTCGTCGGACTCACGTGCTCGATCGTGCCACCGATCGCAGCGAACGACCACGCCGACGAGCGAGGATGGGTGAGGATGCGGACATTGCCCCAACCACGACGTGAGTTCGCTGGCCCGCGAACTGATCGATGCCGACGAGGTGGACGCCTTCGACGCCGAGATCCGACGGCTCGCGGAGCCGCTCGCGGAGGATGACGGCCTGCTCACTCTCCAGCTGACCAGTACGGTCGTATGGGGCGAACTCACCCGTATTTCTTGACGATTCGCTTACCTTCGCTCATCCCATTCGCAGCCGGGCCACGAGTAGCGTCGCGAGCACCACAGGCCGGGTTGACCCGGCCGGCTCAAGGGAGGAATGCATGCGAACACGAATCGTCGTCGGCGCTCTCGCCGCCACCACCGCTCTGGCCCTGGGGGCGTCCGGCAGTGCGCAGGCCGCGGGTGCGATCGGCGCACCCGGAGCGGGAGACCCGTACTACCCGATGGACGGCAACGGCGGTTACGACGTGCAGCACTACGACGTCGGCGTCAACTTCACCCCCGCCACCAAGATGCTGTATGGCGACACGACCGTGCGGGCGACGACGACGCAGAAGCTGACGCAGTTCAACCTCGATCTCTACGGTTTGCAGGTCGATTCGGTGACGGTCAACGGCAAGAAGGCGTCATGGACGCGCTCCGGCGTCCACGAACTCGTCGTCTCACCGGCCGTTCCGCTCGGCAAGAAACAGCAACTCAACGTGCGGGTGAAGTATCACGGCGTGCCGATCGAGAGCTCCGGGCTGGACGACAACTCCGGCTGGCACACCTCGGTGACCGGCGGGGCGTTCGCCGCCAACGAACCGCACTCGGCGGCCGGCTGGTATCCGGTCAACGACACCACCCGGGACAAGGCGACCTTCACGCTCAAGGCGACGGTGCCGAGCGAGTACAGCGTGATCAGCAACGGCATCGAGCAGCCGGCCAGGAAGGCCGGCGCCAACACCACCTACACCTGGGTCGAGAAGGACCCGATCATCGGCTACCTGACGACCATCGCGGTGGACAAGTTCACCTACCTCAAGCAGAAGCGCAAGGACGGCACCCCGCTGGTGTCCGCCTTCGCGCCGGGCGCGGAGAGCAAGATGGCCGACGAGAAGCGGCTGCCCGAGGTGCTGGACCTGCTGGAGCGCTATTTCGGGCCCTACCCGCAGTCCGCCGGTGGCGGCATCTTCGTCGCCGACCGGATCGGCTTCTCGCTCGAGACGCAGACCCGCCCGATCTACGCGGCATGGGCCGATCTCGACACGATCGTGCACGAGCAGGGGCACCAGTGGTGGGGCGACACGATGTCGGTCGACACCTGGCGCGACGTCTGCATGAACGAGTGCTTCGCGTCATACGGCACGTGGCTGTGGGCTCAGGACAAGAACGGCGAGAACCTCGACGCCGAATACTCCCAGGAGATGGCCGGCTACGCGGACAGTCAACGGTTCTGGTCAAATCCGTTGTGGGACATGGGCGCCGGTCGTGAGTTCAGCAACTCCTACACCCGCGGGCCGCTCTTCCTGCAGGCGCTTCGCCGCTACATCGGCGATGCCGCGTTCTTCACTGTGCTGCGCACCTACACCCAGCTGCACAAGGGCGGCAACACCTCCATGCAGGAGTTCGAGCGGTATGTCGGCAAGGTCGCGAAGAAGGACGTGACCGAGTTCTTCCAGGCGTGGGTCTACGGACGCACCAAGCCCGCCGACAAGTACATCTGGTTCGGACCGTTCCAGCGCCCGGCCACCAAGCAGGCCGCAGCGGCGGCGCCGCTGTTCGCGCCCGACAAGCGGTAGTCCGACAATGGTGTCGTGCACTGCGACTACTTCGACGCCGAGGCGTGCCGATCGTGCACCCTCATGGGCCGGCCGTATGACGCACAGGTCGCCGACCTCCAGGCGTCGGTAGCCGCTCAGCTGCACGACGTCGTCGCCACCGACCACTGGCTGACCCCCTTCTGCGGTCCCGAGTCGCACTTCCGCAACAAGGCCAAGCTGGTGGTCGGTGGCACCCGCACGTCACCGACCTTCGGCATCCTCGACGAAGCCGGCCGCGGCGTCGATCTGCGTGAGTGCGGCCTCTACGAGCCCGGACTGCACGAGACCATCGGCCGGCTCACCGAGTTCGTCGCCGAGCTGGGGCTCACGCCATACGACGTGCCGCGACGCAGCGGAGAGCTGAAACACCTTCTGATCACGCACTCCCCGGCCGGTGAGTCGATGATCCGCTTCGTGCTCCGGTCGCCCGGGCAGCTCCCGAGACTCGAGCGCGCCCTGCCGGAGCTGATCGACGCGGTGCCGGGGGCGCGGGTCGTCACCGCCAACCTGCTGCCCGAGCACAAGGTGGTGCTGGAGGGTGACACCGAGATCGTGCTCACCGAGCAGCAAAGCCTCCCGATGCCGGTCAACGACCTCACCCTGCACCTGCGCCCGGCGAGCTTCTTCCAGACCAACACCCTCGTCGCCGGCGGACTCTACCGGCAGGCCCGGGAGTGGACGCGCGACATCTCCCCCGGCACGGTCACCGACCTCTTTTGCGGAGTCGGCGGCTTCGCCCTGCACGCGGCCGGCACGCCGGCGGACCATCCCGCCGAGGTGCTCGGCATCGAATCGTCGGCGGAGGCCGTCGAGTCGGCCCGGCTGAGCGCCGCGGAGCTGACCGACCGAAACCCTCTGGGAAACATCGATTTCCGCGTCGGCGATGCACACCGACAGATCATGTCCGGCGGCGCAGCGAGCCACCTGGTCATCGTCAACCCTCCGCGGCGCGGGATCGGAAGCCTCGCCCCGGAACTCGAGCGCTCCGCGGTGCCGCACGTGATCTATTCCAGCTGCAACGCCACCTCGCTCGCCAAGGACCTGGCCGCGATGCCGTCATACCGGGTGCGGCAGGCGCGACTGTTCGACATGTTTCCCCAGACCCGGCACCACGAGGTGCTCGTCCGGCTCGAACGCAACGCAGCCTGAGCAGCCGTGCCGTGACAGGCTGGTCCCGGACAAACCGCCGCGCGAAGGAGTGACCGTGAGCCAGGCAGACACCACGTTCGACGTCGCCGTGATCGGACTGGGCCCGGGCGGTGAATACCTCGCGGGCGAGCTCGCGACCCGTGGACTGCGCGTGCTCGCCCTCGACGAACGCCTGGTCGGCGGCGAATGTCCCTACTACGGCTGCATTCCGTCCAAGATGATGCTCCGAGCCGCCGACTCACTCTCCGAGGCCCGGCGCACCGCGCAACTGGCCGGGTCGGTCGGCACCGTGGAGCCGGACTGGTCGATCGTGGCGCGCCGCATCCGTGACGAGGCGACGGACGACTGGGACGACCAGGTGGCCGTCGACCGGCTCACCGGGAAGGGCGCGACGGTCGTCAAGGCGCACGGCCGGATCGAGGGGCCGGGCAGAGTGTCCGCAGGAGGCACCACCTACGACATCGAGCGCGCGATCGTGCTCAACACCGGCACAGCGCCGGCCGTGCCGCCGATCGACGGACTCGCCGACGTCGCGTTCTGGACCAACCGTGACTTCATGCGTCTCGAGGAGCTGCCGGCGTCGCTCATCGTGCTCGGTGGAGGTGCCATCGGCTGCGAAATGGCTCAAGTCGCAGCACGTTTCGGCGTGCAGACGACCATCGTGGAGGGTTCACCGCGCCTCAGCGGGCGGGACGAGCCAGAGGTGTCCGACCAGCTCGCGCAGGTCTTCGCCGAGGACGGCATCGACGTGAAGCTCGGGGCGGCGGTCCAGTCGGTCCGTGGTGACGACGAGTCGGTCACGGTGACTCTCGACGACGGCACCGAGGTCACCGCCGAGCGCATCCTGGTGGCCACCGGGCGGAGTCTCAACATCAGGGACGTCGGCCTGGACTCGGTCGGAGTGACCGCCGACCGATCGGTCCCGGTGGACGACCGCTGCCGGGTCACCGACGGCGTGTGGGCCATCGGTGACATCACCGGACACGGACAGTTCACCCACGTGTCGATGTACGAGGCGGCGATCGCTCTGCGCGACATCGCCGGCGAGGACGGACCACCGGCCGACTATCGCGCACTCCCCCACGTCACCTTCACCGAGCCGGAGATCGCCGGTGTCGGTATGACGGAGGCCGACGCGCGAAAAGCGTTGTCACGCGTGGCAGTCGGGTCGACCCCGGTGCCGGAGACGACCCGCGGCTGGATCGACGAGTTCGCCAACCAGGGCTTCATCAAGGTCGTGGCGGATGCCGAACGCGGCGTGCTGGTCGGCGCGACCGTCATGGGGCCGCACGCCGGCGAGGTGATCGGCTGGCTCGCCGTCGCCGTGCACGGCGAGGTGCCGATCGACAAGCTGCGCTCGATGATCTACGCCTACCCGACGATCCACCGCGGCATCGAGGTCGCCCTCGCCGGCATCACCGAGGACCGAGAAGCCTGAGAGGTCTGACTGGACTGACCGGGCTCAGCCGGCGCAGACACCTGAGTCGGGCGAGCACTTGGCGGTCTCCGTGCGCAGCACCTCGCGCTGCACGGGACGTGCCTCGTCATACTTCGCGGTGCCCTTCGCCGTCGCGGCGACGAAGATCGACCGCCGGTCGGCGGTGCACGTCGCCCGCTCCGCGAGTCCGTCCCGCTCGAGACGGGTCACCAGCCGCGACAGCGCCGACTGCGACAGGTGCACGTGATCGGCAAGGTCAGCCATCCGGACGCTGCATTCGTCGGCGGTCGCCAGCTGCTCCAACACGTCGAATTCGCTTGAGCTGATGCCACATTCGCCCTGCAAGGCACGATCGAGCGCGCAGGTCAGTCGCGCATAGTCCCGCATCAGCCGATGCCAGTGGGCGGCCAATTCGTCATCCGTGCGGGCACTACTCATGCGCGCGAACATATCACATGCATGCGCATAAAATCTACCTGCAAATTATGTAGACACATCTAATGCATGTGCATACGCTCGGTGCTCGTGACCACGACACTCACTCCATCCACCACGTCACCCTCACCCACCGTCACCTCGGACACCGGCTGGTCCAGCCGCACCTGGCTCCTGCTCGTCGTGCTGTGCGGCGCGCTCTTCCTGGACGGCCTCGACATCTCGATGGTCGGCGTCGCCCTCCCCTCGATCAAAACCGCTCTGGGCATGGACCCGTCGAGCCTGCAGTGGATCGTCTCGGCGTACGTGCTCGGCTACGGCGGTCTGCTCCTGCTCGGCGGCCGTGCCTCGGACCTGCTCGGCCGCCGCCGCGTGTTCCTCGCCGCAGTGCTCGTCTTCGGCGTCGCGTCCGTGATCAGCGCCGTCATCAGCATCGAACAGCTGCTGATCGCAATGCGATTCGTGAAGGGCATCGCCGCCGCCTTCACCGTCCCCGCGGGTCTGTCGATCATCACCACGACCTTCGCCGAGGGGCGTGCGCGCAACAAGGCGTTCTCGATCTACACCGTCTGTGGCGCGTCCGGCTTCTCCCTCGGACTGGTCTTCGGCGGCCTGCTCACCGAGCTGTCCTGGCGCGCGACGCTGCTCTTCCCCGGTCCGATCGCGCTGGCACTCTTCGCCGTCGGCTGGCGGGTGCTGCCGCGCGTCGCCGCCGAACGTCGTTTCCGGATGGCCGAATTCGACGTCTTCGGTGCCGTCGCGTCGACGTTGTCGGTGCTGATCCTCGTCTACACCGTCGTGCGCGCACCCGAGACCGGATGGGCCTCCGGGCAGACCCTCGGCCTGTTCGCGGCATCGGCGATCCTCGCGGCCACGTTCGTCGCGGTCGAGCTGAAGCACCCGCACCCGCTGGTGCGTCTCGGCATCCTGCGCTCGCTGCGCCTGGTGCACGCCAACATCTCCGGATTTGTGATGTTCGGTGGCTACGCGGCGTTCCAGTTCCTGGTGACCCTCTACGTGCAGGACTCGCTCGGCTGGAGCCCGATCGGGATGGCGATGGCCTTCCTGCCCGCCGGCGTTCTCGTCGTCGCATCCGCGACCAAGATCGACCGGTTGCTCGACCGGGTGAACACCACCGCGCTCGTCGGAGCCGGGCTGGCGGCATTCCTCGCGGCATACGCCCTGTTCCTGCGAGTGCAGCCCGGAATGAGCTACTGGAACTTCCTCTTCCCGACCATCATCCTGCTCGGCGTCGGCTTCGCGCTCACCTTCCCGGCGATCAACTCGCAAGCCACCGAAGGTGTCGACAGCGACGAACAAGGCCTGGCATCAGGCCTGCTCAACACGTTCGTGCAGGTCGGCGGCGCGGTGATGATGGCCGTCGTCACCGCGATCACGGCGGGCGGCAGCGGCACGATCCGGCCTGGCGCCCTGCTGCCCGGCATGACGACCGCGGTGGTCGTCATCCTCGGGCTGACGATCGCCGGATTCGCCCTCACCGTCTGGGTGCTCGGCGCCACCCGCAACCGGCGCGGGACCCGCACCCCGCAGGAGGCTGCACTGCCGCGATAATGACGGCCGAGATGACCAAGACCGAGCCGGAGCCGACCGCAACGCCAGCGGCGCGGCCCGCCATACCCCGAGAGGTATGGGTCATGGTCTGCGCGAGCTTCGTGATCGCGCTCGGCTACGGGGTGGTGGCGCCGGCGTTACCGGAGTTCGCGCGGAGCTTCGACGTCGGCGTCACCGCCGCGTCCGCAGTGGTCTCGGCCTTCGCGGTGATGCGGCTGGTGTTCGCACCAACCAGCGGGCGACTGGTCCGCACGCTCGGCGAGCAGCCTGTCTATCTGCTCGGCCTGCTCATCGTCGCGCTGTCGACCCTGGCCGCCGCGTTCTCCCAAAACTATTGGCAGCTCATCGTTTTCCGCGGGGTCGGCGGCATCGGTTCGGTGATGTTCACCGTCTCCGCGATGGGGCTGATCATCCGCATCGCTCCCCCGGCGATTCGCGGCCGGGTGTCCGGCCTCTACTCCTCCAGCTTCGTGCTGGGCAGCATCAGCGGGCCGCTGCTCGGTGGTGCACTCGTCGGCTTCGGGCTGCGGGTGCCGTTCGTGGTCTACGCCGTCGCACTGCTGATCGCGATCGCCGTGGTCCGCTGGCAGCTGCGCGGCAGCCCACTCGCCGCGATCGACACGTCGCCGACGGTGGCCGCGATGCCGATGCGCGCGGCACTCGCGATCGGCGCCTACCGCTCGGCCGTGCTCACCGCGATGATCTTCGGCTGGGTCTACGCGATGCGCGTGTCGCTCGTGCCGCTCTACTTTGCCATCGTGCTGCGCCAGGAGCCGGGCGTCGCCGGGCTCGCTCTCGCCACTTACGCGTGCGGCGACGTGCTGGCGATGTTCCCCTCCGGACGGCTCTCCGACCGCATCGGCCGTCGTCCGCTGATCGTCCTCGGTATGACGGTGCTCGCCGCCGCCACCGCCGCCCTCGCGCTGACCGAGTCGGTGCCGCTCGCGTTCGCGTTCACCCTGGTCGCGGGCGTCGGCACCGGCATGGTGAGCCCCGCACAGCAAGCAGCGCTGGCCGACATCATGTACGGCCACGGACGCGGCGGCCCGGTGCTGGTCACCTTCCAGATGTGTCAGGACGTGGGCACGGTGATCGGACCCGTCATCGGCGGCTTCCTCGCCCAACAATGGGGATTCCCAGTCGCATTCGGTGCCACGGCGGCACTCGCGGCGTGCGCTGCTGTGGCCTGGCTGGTGGTTCGCGACACCAAGGCGGCGGCGCTGTGAATCTCGTCCGCAAGCTGCGCATCGACGGTTTCGTCCTCGCCATTCTCGCGACGGTCGCGATCGCCAGCGTGCTGCCCGCCGGTGCGGGCTTCGCTCCCACGCTCGACACGATCGTCACCGCGGCGATCGCTCTGCTCTTCTTCCTGTATGGCGCGCGGATGCATCCACGTGAGGCACTGGACGGGCTGAAGCACTGGCGCCTGCACACCCTGATCCTCGCGTTCACGTTCGTGCTCTTCCCGCTGGTCGGCATCGCGCTCCGCGTGCTCGAGCCGAGCCTGCTGTCCGCCGATCTCTACACCGGGGTGCTCTACTTGACGCTGGTGCCGTCGACCGTGCAGTCCTCGATCGCGTTCACCTCGATGGCACGCGGCAACGTCGCCGGCGCGATCGTCAGCGCCTCGGCGTCCAACCTGCTCGGCGTGCTGCTCACTCCCCTGCTCGTCATCGCGATGGCCTCACTGCACCTGCTCGGCACCGGTGGCAGCATCCAGATCAGCGCGCGTGCGATCGTCGACATCTGCGCGCAGTTGCTGGTGCCGTTCCTCGTCGGACAGCTGGCCCGTCCGCTGATCGGCGCCTGGGTCGAGAAGCACAGCGGCTCGTTGAAGTACGTCGACCGGGGCTCGATCGTCCTGGTCGTCTATGCGGCCTTCAGCGAGGGCGTGCGGGAAGGGATCTGGCACGCGGTGAGTGCGTGGCAGATCGGCTTCCTGGTGTTGTTGTCGGTGCTGCTCGTGGTGGTGATGCTCTGGCTGACCGGGCAGTGCGCCGACCGTCTCGGCTTCGACTGTGGTAACCGCATCGCCGTGCAGTTCTGCGGCACCAAGAAGAGCCTGGCGAGCGGATTGCCCATGGCTGCAGTCCTGTTCGCCGGCCAACCGGTCAGCATCATCGTGCTGCCGCTGATGGTCTTCCACCAGGTGCAGCTGATGATCTGCTCGTGGCTGGCGGCTCGATACGGCTCGCAGCCCGCCTCGGAACGATCGACTACGCCTCTGCCGACCGCTCGATAGCGGCTGCGCGCTGCTGGATCGCGCGGATCCGGGCGACATCCAGTTTCGGCGAGCGATCGAAGAAATAGACGCCGTTCTGCTCCTGGAACACGTCGGTGAGCTGGGTGTAGCAGTACCCGAACATCAGTGGGTCGTCGAGCAACACGTCGACCAGGCCCTGGAAGCGCTGATAGACCTCCTCCTCCGACTCGACGGCCTGACCGTAGCCCCAGGATTCGTCGCCCTCCTCCGCCGCGGGGTTCCACCAGATGCCACCGAACTCGCTGCAGAAATACGGCTGCCCGGCATACGGCACTGACCAGGCCTCGCCCTCGTTGACGTACGGTCGGCCCTCGGCGAGAGGCGCCATGAGTTCGCCGAAGCGCGCTGGCTCCTGCTCGTAGAGGTGTGAGTCGTAGATATCCGTCTCGGGGACCCGGTGCGCATAGCCCGAAGCGTCCAGCACCGGGCGCGTCCGGTCGGCCAGCTTGGTCGCCAGGAACATCCCTCGCGTCACGTCGTCCAGCGCAGTGATCCGGTCGTGGCGTAGCTGATAGGTCTCGTTCAACGGACACCAGCCGATGATGCTGGGGTGGCTGTAGTCCCGCTCCAGCGCTTCCAGCCATTGGGTGATGTATGACGCGTCCGGTCGCTGGTTATCGAGGTCGGCCGGGCCAGGCTCACGGCAGCCCCAGTCGCCGAATTCGCCCCAGACCAGGTAACCGAGCCGATCGGCGTGGAACAGGAATCGTTCCTCGAAGATCTTCTGATGCAGGCGAGCTCCGTTGAAACCAGCGGCCATCGACAGCTCGATGTCCTCGACCAATGCCGCGTCGGAGGGTGCGGTCATCAGCCCGTCTGGGTAGTAGCCCTGGTCGAGCACCAGCCGTTGAAATACCGGACTGCCGTTCAGCAGCACCGCCGGCCCGTCGATCACCACAGATCGCAGACCGGCATACGAGTGCACCTCATCCACCACTGCGCCGCCCGCGTCGTGCAACCTCAACCGCAGGTCGTAGAGGTGCGGATCCTCGGGCGACCAGAGGCGGCGACCCTCTTCCGGGATGCTCAGGGTCGCGGCCGCGGTGAAGTCGCTTGTAGCCGAGATTGATTCCTGGGCGATCAGGCGGTCGCCGTCATACACCTCAGCATGAATGCGCAGCCCGGAGCGATCGCCACGCATCGGGAGCTCGACCCGAAAGCACGAGGCGCCGACATCAGGCGTGACGCGAGGCCGTTCGAACCGGCGTGCGGGCACCGGTTCCAGCCACACCGTCTGCCAGATCCCGGTTGTCCGGCCGTAGAGGGCGCCCCAGCCGCTGTAGTCACGGCTCTGCTTGCCGCGGGCCTGCGGGCCCCGGTGACCATCTCGACAGCGAATGGTGAGTTTGCCTGGCGCGTCGATGAATTGACCAGCATCTCCCAACCGGACACTGAACGAAGTGAACCCGCCACGATGTCGTCCGATCTCCTCGCCGTCGACCCACACCGTGGTGTCGTAGTCGGCCGCGCCGAGATGCAACAGCAGTTCCTGCCCACGCCAATCCTCCGGCACCCGGATCGATCTGCGATACCAGACAGCCTCGAGAAAGTCGGTGCGACCAATACCCGACAAGGCGGACTCAGGCGCGAAGGGCACGGTGATGACGTCACTGAGCTCTGTGTGCAGCAGCCCACGTTCGAGGCCGCTGTCGCCCTGGTCGACCTCAAATCCCCACTCACCGTTGAGATTCAGCCACTTCGCCCGACGAAAGGACGGACGCGGATACTCCGGCCGCGGGATTGCCGCCGAGGGTGAGACGGTCATGCTGGGCTGCCTTTCGCCAAGGGATGCTTCTGCGATTGCGCACCGACCGTGCTGGCCCGTGCCTCGACTTCGTGCGGTATCACGATGTGCTCGCGCGAGGACGCGCCCGACTCGAGCTGCGCGATCAAGAGATCGAGGGCGGCGGTCGCGACAGCTTCCCGCGAGACATGCACCGATGACAGGGCGGGCACGGCGAACCGTGCATCCCGCAGGTTGTCCCAGCCGAGCACCGCGACGTCATCGGGGACCCGCACGCCGAGCTCGTGCAGTGCATAGAGCACACCGAAGGCGAGCTCGTCGTTGTAACAGAAGATCGCGTCGGGTCGATGCGGCCCGGACATCAGCCGCCTGGCGGCCGCGGCACCCTCCGCGCGTTCGTAGCCGCTCGGAGCGACGACCCAGCCCCGGCGCACCCGAAGGCCGCTGTCCCGCATCGCTGCGCGGTAGCCCTTCGTGCGCAACGCGCCGGTCTCGCCTCCAGGACCGCGCTGATCGCCCACTACCGCAATCTGCTTGCGCCCCAATGAGATCAGATAGTTGGTCGCGTCACGCGCGGCTGCGATGTTGTCTGTACCCACCCACGCCAGGTCGAAGCCCGCACCATGCTCGCCGAGCACAACCAAAGGTGTCGATGAATGACGCTTGAGGTCGTCGGCGCTCACACTGAGTGGGCTGACGATGGCACCGTCCCAGAGCTGATCGCGCGTCGCCAGATCGAGCGGCGACAGCTCGCCGCTCCGGCGCCCGTCGGTCTGATCGATGACCAAGGTCCGATCGCGTTGCCGTGCGGCGGTGACGACGGCGTCGGCCAGTTCGGCGAAGTAATGCTCGCCGAGGCGTGGGATGAGCAGCCCGACAATGCCAGTCCGTCCGGTCCGGAGCCGTCGCGCAACAAGATTCGGGCGGTAGCCGAGTTCGTCGATTGCAGCCTGCACGGTCGCACGAGTCGCGGCCGACACTTGCGGAAAGTCGTTGACAACGTTGGAGACCGTGCGCACGGACACTCCGGCCCGGGTTGCCACATCACGCAGTGTCGCTGTCACGCGGTGAAAGTATCAGAAACGCTTGCAACGTTGCATGCAACGATGCAAGGATCCGGATCAGCGCACGAGGAGGTGCCATGCCCGAAGGTTCGGAAGATCGGTCGATTGCTGCATCCGTCAGCCGGCGGGCCGTGCTCGGAGCAGGAGCGGGCTCGGTCGCCGCTCTCCTTGCCGGGTGCGGATCTCCAGTAGCCACGGGGCTCTTCGGAGCAGCGCCTCCGACGCACAACCTCACCTACTGGAACCTCTTCACCGGCGGCGACGGCGACAACATGGTGAAGATGGAGACGGCGTATCGCCGGGCACATCGAGACGTCCAGGTCGACGCAACCGTGCTCACGTGGGGCACGCCCTACTACACGAAACTCTCCTTGGCGACGTCCGGCGGCGCGCCACCCGACGTTGCCGTCGTTCACCTCTCGCGGTTGGACACCCTCACCAAGGCCGGGTTACTCAGCGCAATGCCCACCGACGAGCTCTCCGCCGCGGGCCTGCCCAGCGACAAGTTCACGCCTGCGGCTCTGCGGAAGGCGACCATCGACGGTGCGGTGCACGCCGTGCCACTCGACACTCACCCGTTCGTGATGTTCTACAACGTCGAGGTATGCCGCAAGGCCGGATTGCTCGATGCATCAGGCAAACTCAAGCCGCTCAACGGGCCGCAGGAACTCACTGCGGCCCTCAGGGCGGCGCAGCGCGTGACCGGGCAGTACGGCGGCGTCACGACCGTTACCAACGACCCATCCACCAACTGGCGCTTCTTCGCGACGTTCTACTACCAATTGGGCGGCACCGTGCTGGCCGACTCCGGCACTCGCATCACCCTTGACGACGACAAGGCTGTCAAGGCGCTGACCTTCATGCAGAGCCTTACCCGCAGCGGCCTGCTGCCGAAGTCCGTCGATGCCGGCGGCACGACGTCACTTTTCTCCACCGGGAAGGCCGGGTTCCTCTTCGACGGCGAATGGCAGATACCGACCTATCGCGACACCCCGGTGAAGTTCGACGTTGTCCCGGTCCCGCACGTCTTCGGCCCGAAACTCGTCGCCTTCGCCGACAGTCATGCGCTCGTCATACCGCGCAACAGCGCGATGAACCCAGAGCGTCGCGCAATCGCAATGGAGTTCATCAAGTCGCTGCTCGACTCGAGCGCGATCTGGGCGGAGGGGGGTCACATACCTGCCTGGCTTCCGGTCCGGGATTCCGCCGACTTCGAAAAGCTGCGCCCGCAGGCCAATTACGTGGCTGCGGCCACCGCGGCGGAGTACGACCCGCCGGGCTGGTACTCCGGCGCGGGTAGCCAGTTCGAGAACATCGTCGGCGCTGCCGTCGCGACCTCGCAGACCACTTCCCAGAGCCCCGCGGGTGCGGTCCGCGCGATGCGTTCCGGCCTGCAGCCGTACGCATCCGCCATACCGCCGGTGGGATAGGAGCCCGCAATGGCGACCACGATCATCGATGATGGAGTCAGCACTTCGGCTGCGACGGTCACGGGCCGTCGAGCCGGCCCGCGCGACGAGCACCGTGCCGGTTGGTTACTCAGCATTCCGTTCCTCGTCCTCTACCTGATCTTCCTCGTCGGCCCCGCCGTCTACGGCATCGTGATGAGCTTCTTCAACGCCACCACAGTGCGGCCGGGTCTCGGCAAGTCCGTCGGTTTCGACAATTACCGGTCGATCCTCACCAGTTCGGACTTCTGGTCGTCGATGGGCCATACGGTGTGGTTCACGGTCCTGACCACTCCGCCGCTGGTGATTCTCGCACTGGTGCTCGCGCTACTCGCCGAACGCGTCCACCGCGGAAAGGCATTGGTGCGGTTCATCTTCTTCGCGCCGTTCGTGCTGCCGGTGACCTCGGTGACGCTCATCTTCCTCTGGCTGTACGCACCCGAGATCGGTCTCATTCCACACTGGTTCGAGACGGTCGGGCTCACTCCACCCAATCTGTTGGGCGAGACGAAGTGGGCGTTCCTGTCGGTTGCGGCGCTCACCGTGTGGTGGACGATCGGCTTCAACTTCGTGCTCTTCCTCGCCGGACTGCAGGAGGTGCCACGCGACGTCTACGAGGCAGCAGCCATCGACGGCGCAAGCCCCTTGCGGACGCTCACCGGCATCGTGCTGCCGCTGCTGCGCCCGACCGTCGTGCTCGTCACGATGCTGCAGATCCTGGCGAGCATGCAGATCTTCAACCAGATGTACCTCATGACCGCGGGCGGCCCGGGCACCTCGACGCGACCGGTCATGGAGTTCATCTATGACACCGGCTTCTCCGATTACCGGGCCGGGTATGCCGCAGCCGCCACCATGGTCTACTTCGCGATCGTCCTCGTGGTTTCGGTGGTGTGGTTCCTGTTGCGTCGCCAGTCGAACAAGGAGGTCGGCGCGTGAGCACTGAGACGAATGCGCTGGACTACAACGGCCGTTCGCGGGTCTTCAAGATCTTCTCCGGACTCGTCCTCACGGTCTTCGCGGTGATTTGGGTGGTGCCGTTGCTCTTCGCGGTCGACACCTCGCTGAAGCCGGAGGGAGAGATCGCGGCGCACCCGACCAGTTGGTGGAGTGACCATTTCTCCTTCGACGCCTACCACAAGGTGATCGACGGCACCCCGATCCTCACCTGGTACATCAACAGCTTCATCATCGCCACTCTGACGGTCGTGCTCACCGTCGCCGTCAGCTCCATGATCGGCTTCGCCCTGGCCCAGACACGGTTCGCCGGCCGTGGCGGGGTGTTCGCGTTCGTGCTGGCCGGGCTGCTGATCCCCGGGCAGATCCTCGCCCTGCCGCTCTACCAGATCGTCCAGTCGATGCATTTGCTGAACACCTATTGGGCGATGGTGCTGCCGGCGGCAGCCGCGCCGATCGCAGTCTTCATCTTCGAGTCGTTCTTCTCTGGCCTGCCACGCGAACTGATCGAGGCGGCCCGCATCGACGGCGCGTCCTGGTTCGGCATCTACTGGCGAGTCTGCCTCCCGTTGTGCCGGCCGGCGATCTCCGCGGTGTCGATCTTCACCTTCGTTGCCAGTTGGAACAACTTCCTGTGGCCGCTTCTCGTGCTCAGCAACGTCAAACAGATGACGATCCCGGTCGGAATGTCAGCTGTGAGTAGCGGTTTCGGCATCCTCTACGCACAACTGATGGCCACCGCAGTGCTCGGTGCGCTCCCGCTCTTCGTAGTGTTTCTACTCTTTCAGCGGCACATCGTGCAGGGTGTGGCGCGCACGGGCATCAAGTGACGGCGACCGGCTTCGCCGCCGCGGCTCGCGGGTCGCGCCACCGCGCAGCCGCGAGCGAGATCAGGTAGATCGCGAAGCTGAGGAAGCTGATCATCACGCTCGCCTTCACGTCGGCGTCGATGAAGACCAGGCTCAGCAGGAAGCCCCGGTCCGCGGCGATCAGCGCGAAGACGATCGCGAGGGCGCTCACCACCAGCGGGTTGGCCGACCAGCGCCGGGCCGCCGCGGCGGGGGTGATCGTCAGGCTCAGCACCAGCAGCGTGCCGACGATCTGGGCCGCCTCGGTGACCGTCACCGCGAGCACGAGCAGGAACACCAGGCCGAGTGGGCCGACCGGCACGCCGCGCGCCGCGGCGACATCGGGGTCGACCGATGCGAAGAGCAACGGCCGGTAGATGAAGACCATCACGGCCACGACGATCACCGCGATCACCCCCAGCAGGGCGACGTCCTTGGTGCTCACCGAGACGATCGACCCGAAGAGGATGTTGGTCGCCGCCGACGCGAAGCCGTGGTAGAAGCTCAGCAGGAAGGCACCGAGCCCCAGCCCGAACGCGAGCAGCACACCGATCGCCGTATTGCGTTCGCTGCGTTGCCTGCCCAGCCACCAGATCGCCACTGCGACCACCACCGACCCGGTGAGTGCACCACCGACCGCGTCGCCGGCGATGAGCAGTCCGGCAACCGCGGTCGGGAAGGCCAGCTCCGCGGTGCCGTGCACGGCGAACGCCATGTCCCGCATCGCCACGAACGGCGCGATCAGTCCGCTCGTGATGGCGATCAGCGTCGCCGCGATCAGCGCGTGCTGGGCGAACGGGTATTGCAGGTAGGTCCACAGGTTGCTCATGCGGGGTCCTCGCGAAGTATCCGGCGGAGCGAAGCGGGGGTGCTCATGCGGTGACCTCGACGGGGCCACAGTGATGGGAGGCGTCCGGGGTCTCACCGGCGCCGACGACGATGACCCGGCCGCGCACGTGCAGCACGTCGATCGGGGTGCCGTAGAGCGCGGTGAGGCGTTCGCTGGTGAGGATCTCGTCGGGGGTGCCGACGGCCCAGTTGCCGGCGACCAGATAGACGATGCGGTCGACGAACGGCAGCACCGGGTTGACCTCGTGGGTCACCATCATCACCGCCGAGTGCGAGTCGCGGCGGCGCCGGTCGAGCAGGTCGAGGACGCCCTCCTGGTGGCTGAGGTCGAGTGAGGTGAGCGGCTCGTCGCACAGCAGCACCTGCGGGTCGCTCATCAGCGCCTGCGCGATGCGCAACCGCTGCTGCTCGCCGCCGGAGAGCCGGCCGACCGGTGCGTCGGCGTATGACGCAGCTCCCACCGCCTCGATCATCCGTTGGGCGGAGTCGCGCACCTGCCGGCTCGGCACCGGCCAGCCGAAGCGGTGGCCGTCGCCGCCGAGCATTACCAGGTCGCGTCCGCGCAGCGCCAGGTCGCGATCGAAGATCTTCTGCTGCGGGACGTAGCCGACGGCGGCGCTCCCCCGGCGCGGCACCGACCCGCCGACGGTCAGCCTGCCCTCGCTCAGCGGCTCGAGACCGAGCGCGGCGCGCAGCATCGACGTCTTGCCGGCGCCGTTGGGTCCGAGGATGGCGACGAACTCGCCCGGCATGACGTCGAGGTCGAGGTGCGACCACAGCCGCCGGCCCCCGACCGTCAGACCGGCATCCTGAAACGAAACCAGTGGCGCACCAGGCGTTTTCGTCATTTCGATCCCTTCAGGGCGGCGAGCAGGGCCTTCGCCTGCCCCAACTGCCACGACTGATAGTCCCGTGCGTCGGTGGGCATCGTCTCGGTCACCGCCACCACGGGCACGCCACTCTTGGTCGCCAGCGACCGCAACTGGTCGGTCTGCTTGTCGGTGACCTGCCCGTTGTAGAGCAGCGCCTTGACCGTGCGGGTGGTCAACGCCTTGTCGAAGGCGACGGTGTCCGCCGGGCTCGGGTCGTCGCCCTCCTCGACCGCGGTCGTGAAACCTGCCGGGATGCCGAGCTTCAGCCCCGCCTCGTCGATCAGGTAGCCGGCGACCCGTTCGGTGTAGGCGACCTTGGTCCCGGCGAATTCGTCGCGCATGGTCCGGACAGTGTCGTCGACCGGCTTCATGCCCTGCGCAAAGGCTTTCGCACCGGCGGCGTAGTCGCTGCTGTGCTTCGGGTCGATCTTGCTCAACGCGTCCCGGATCGCGTTCGCGACCTTCGGCATCTGCGCGGTGTCATACCAAAGGTGCGGGTTGGCGTCCTTGCCCGTGACCCCGAGGACCGTGGCCGCGGTAACGACCGACCGATCGCCTCCGGGTGCGCCCTTCAGCAGATCCTGCATGAAGTCGTCGTAGCCGAGACCGTTGTCCACGACCAGCTTCGCCTTGGCCACGTCGACGGCCGTCTTGGCGCTCGAGTCGTAACCGTGCGGATCGACGTTGGGGTCGCTCAGGATCGAGGTCACGCGCACCCGGTCGCCGCCGACCTGCTGCGCCACGCTGCCGTAGACATTGGTGCTGGCGACCACGTCGATCGTGTCGCCGCCGCCGCCCGCACCGGCGGCGCCGCCCCCGCTGGCCCCGCAACCGGTCAGCCCGATGACGACCGACATACACACTGCCGCCGCCAGCACCCGAATCTTCACTCCACACCCGCCTGGTCGATATTGAAAACCATTCCCGACAACGGAGAATAGCAGTGCGCCGCGGGTGCGTGCGACGTCGCGGGAGTCAGCCCTGCGCGAGCGAACCCATCGGGTCCCAGGCGGGCAGCACGATCGGCTCCTGGTCGAGCGCCGCCTGCAGCTCCTGCGGCAGGCGATCACGGCGCGCGGCGATCTCGAAGACGTACTCGCCGAACCACGAGTCGTTCATCGTGAAGAAGCCCTTGTCGCCCTTGTCGTCACCCCAGGAGTTCTCGACCCGCCACTTGCGTGGGGTGTCGTCGACGAGGTCGACACCGGTGAAGAGCATCGCGTGCGTCATCAGCGTCTCGTGGTAGTCGAGCCGGTCGGCCTTGTCGAGCTCGAAGCGGGTGTCGTAGATGCCCTCGAGGTCATAGAGATGCGCGTCCCAGATGCCGAGCTGCCGCTCCTCCATCTGCCCGACGTCGCAGCCGAACCACACCGGCTCGCCATCCCGAATAGCCTGTGCTGCAACAGTTTTCAGCACGTCGGCGTCGACGTTGAGATAGCGCACCGGCTCACCGCCGACGACGTTGCCGAGCTGGTCGACGGTGAAGGTGCGCCCGCGCGGGCTGCTCTCCCGGGGGTCGTCGACCAGGCAGACGTAGTCGTCGACGTTCACGGTCAGGTAGCGGTCGCGGAAGTCCTGGGGCGTCATACGGCCGTCGCGATGGAAGTCACCGTCGTCGTCGGTCCACTGCCACTCGAAGTCGGTCGGCGGCGTGCCGAGGTGGATCGCCAGCATGCGGTATGCCGTGGCGAGCGCTCGCGACCGCACCTCGGCGGCGGCCTCGGGGCCCTTTGCCGCGCGCAGGTCGCGAGCGGCCTGTCGCAGCAGCCGACGGAGGCTCTTGTTCATCGGCGCCGTGTGGGAAGACGATTCGGTCTCCGGCATCACCGTCTGCGGCACGACGCCGTGCTTGCGCACGAGCGCGGCGAACATGTTCCACTGGCCGCCGTCGCTCATCACGTCGTCGAGGACGTAGGCGAGGGTGCGGTCGTCCACGCCACGATCGGCCAGCTGGGCAACCGACTCCAGGAAGTAGTTGCAGCGCTCGAGCTTGTCCCAGAACAACGTGTGGTTCTGGGAGAGCTCGAAGTCCTTGCGCCCGAGGCGCTCCATCGCCCCGGCACGCAGCAGGTTGAGGCCGGCGAACATCCAACAGCGGCCGCTCTTTTGCTGGTTGGTGACCTGCCACGTGTCGAGTCGATGCGACATCGAGGTGTCGATCCCGGTCACGATCTGCCGATCGAGGGCCAGGTCCGTAATCGTGGTCTTGGTCACCGCGTTCTGGAACAGCCGGTTGGCCGGCCGGGCGTCGAACTCCTTGCGGAGAAGCTCGACGTCCTGCTCGGTCAACGGTGTGAAAGAGATCCCCATAGGCTCACTGTCTCACGTTGATCATTTCCGTCGCGGGCTTTGCGGCCAATCGGGTCGCACGGTCAGCGGACGAGGTCGTCGTCGCGCTCCTGCTCGCGCTCGTAGTCGTCCAAAGCGCCTGCGGCGCCGCCGAATTCGTCAGCGACCTCGCCGGCGATCTGCGCGGGGGCGTCGGCACCGGCGACCTTCTCGCCGTCCTCGTCGAGCCCGCGGTCGGCGTCGGCCAGGGTGCGGTGTGCCGTGCTCAGCAGCAGCGCCGCGAGGACCGCCGAGCCCGCCGCGATCGCGAACGGCACGTGCAGGTTGAAGTGCTCCACCAGCTTGCCCGCCGCGAACGGCGCGAGACCGCCGCCGATGAATCGCACGAAGCCGTAGGCGGCCGAGGCGACCGGACGCTCCACCGGGGAGATCACCATGACGGCCTGGGTGGTGAGCGTGTTGTTGATGCCGATCATGATGCCGGCGGCGATCACCGCGCAGATGAGGACCGTGCGGTTGGTCGGCCAGGCTGCGATCACCGCGAGGTCGATCGCGAAGAGACCGAGCGCGGCATACAGGGTCGGGGCGGTGCCGAAGCGCCGCTGCAGGGCGGGCGCGCCGAAGACGGCGAAGATCGCGACCAGGATCCCCCAGCCGAAGAAGACCAGCCCGAGCTGGATCGCCGACAGCTTCATCGGGAAGGGCGCGTAACCGAGCATGGTGAAGAACGCCCAGTTGTAGAACAGCGCGGCCAGGCCCATGATCAGCAGGCCGCGGTGGCGCAGCGCCTTGATCGGTGCCAGCACCGACGTGTGGTGATCGGGCCTGGGAGTGGCGGGCAGGAAGAGCACCGTCGCCACAAGGGCGATGAGCATGAGCACCGAGACACCGAAAAACGGGCCGCGCCAGGAGATTTCGCCGAGCAGACCGCCGAGCAGCGGGCCGACGGCGATACCGACCCCGAGCGCGGTCTCGTAGAGGATGATCGCGCCGGCGAAGCCGCCGGAGGCCGACGCCACGATCACCGCCAGCGAGGTGGCGATGAACAGCGCGTTGCCGAGCCCCCAGCCGGCCCGGAAGCCCACGATGCCGTCGATCGACCCCGCCGAGCCGGCGAGCGCCGCAAAGACCACGATCAGCGCGAGGCCTGCGATCAGGGTCTTCTTCGCGCCGATCCGGCTGGACACCGCGTTCGTGATCAGCATGGCGACCGCGGTGACCACCAGGTAGCTGGTGAACAGCAGCGTCACCTGGCTCGGCGTCGCGTCCAGTTGCTCGGAGATCGCCGGGAGGATCGGGTCGACCAGACCGATGCCCATGAAGGACACCACGCAGGCGAAGGCGACGGCATACACCGCCTTGGGCTGCTTGAACATCGACGGCCGGTCGGTTGCCGGGGCGTGACTCACGCGAACTCCTCTCACTCGAGCATCTGCGCCCGAACGAGAGCCGGGCACGCCCAGCAACTATATGTATCGCCTATATATGTTGCAAGGGGTGGCCACGGTCTGGCCGTATGGCGGATGCGGCGCCTCAGGGCAGGAGCAGCAGCTTGCCGGTCGTCGCCCGGCCTTCCAGCGCCTCGTATGCCGCTGCCGCGTCGTCGAGGCGGTAGCGCCCGCCGATCTCCAGCTTCAGCCGGCCGTCGGCAAGCTGGCCGAGGATGTCCTCGGCGCGCCAGAGCAACTCCTCGCGGTCCAGCAGGTAGGAACCCAGCGTCGGCCGGGTGACGAAGAGCGAACCGAGCCGGTTGAGCACCTGCAGGTCGAGCGGCTCCACCTGGCCGCTGGAGCCGCCGAAGAGCACGCCCATCCCCCGCGGCCGCAGCGAACGCAACGAGGCTCCAAAGGTGGCGCGACCGACCCCGTCATAGGCGACGTCGACGCCGCGACCGGCGAGCCGGCGCACCTCGTCGGCCAGCGCATCGCCCTCGAAATTGCGGTAGTTGATCGTGTGCTGGGCGCCGAGTTGCCTTGCCTTGTCGAGCTTTTCGTCACTGCCCGCGGTGGCCACGACGGTCGCGCCCTTGCCGGTGATCAGCTGCACCAGCAGCTGTCCCACTCCCCCGGCGGCCGCGTGGACCAGCGCGATCTGGCCCTCCTGCACCGGCCAGGTCGAGTTGACGAGGTAGTGCGCGGTCATGCCCTGCAGCATCGCCGCGGCGGCGGTCTCCAGATCCAGACCGTCCGGGACCGGCACGAGGACGTCGGCGGGGATGTTGGCGAGTTGGGTGGCGCTGCCGGTGTAGCTCGCCCAGGCGACCTTGTCGCCGACCTTGACGTCGGTCACGCCGGACCCGACCGCCTCGACGACACCCGCGCCCTCCTCGCCGGCGATGAAGGGCGTCGTCATCGGATAGACGCCCTGCCGCTTGTAGACGTCGATGAAGTTGACGCCGACCGCCGCGACGCGCACCTGCGCCTCCCCGTCACCGGGCGGTGGCACCACCACGTCCTGCACCTGCAGCACGCTGCCGTCACCCGGTTCGGTCACCACGAGAGCTCGAGTCATGGACTTCAGCCTAATCACGTGCCGGCGGCCGGCTCCGCGCCTCCGGGGTGCCGAAGCGCGCCGTGTAGTGCCAGAGCTGCTTGACCGCCTGAGGCTCGTGTATGCCGAGACTCGCGACCTCGCCCACGGTCCGCGGGTCGAGCACGCCATCGTGCGCGTATCTCCTTGCCAGCTGGACGATCTCGGGGCCGCGATAGTCCGGGTGCTGCTCGATGTCCGCCAGCTGTGCGACGAATCCGTCGTGCCACTCCACCGGGCACGGCAGCTCGCGCGCGGCCTCCTCCACTGCGGTCCCGCGGAAGCTCGGATCGAGGACCACCGCCTCCACGTCGGCCCTCAGGTCGAGATGGCCGTGCACCTGGGCCTCCACGTAGTCGTCAAGGAGGTCACGGCCGGACCGGTCGGCGCGGTCGGCCAGATCGCACGATGCGGCGACGCCGAAATCGGCCGGCTCGTCGAAGCTGTCCGGAAAGCAGAAGGTGCTCCGCTCCAGCGTGTGCTCGGCCAGTCGCAGGTGGGCCGAGCCGAACCTCGGCGAGGCGCCGGTGCCGCGCCGGCGGTGGTTGAGCGCGCCGTACTTGGGACGCAGGTCGGGGTCGGCATCGTCATACATGCCTCCGAAAAGTGCACTCTCCCAACGAAACCGGTCGCCGCCCCGATATGCCGTGAGGCCGCCGTTGCTGGTGCCGGTGACGAACTGCGACACGTAGCTGCCGCTCGCCACCAACCGTTCGATGACCGACTCGGTCGTGCCGGGACCGGCGAACCGGTCGGGGTGGAAGCTGCAGGTGACCCGCAGTGTGCGGTCGAGCGGCGGCCCCGCGGCAAGTCGCGCCACGTGTGCGACGGCCTGGCGGACGGGCTCCGGGAGTGGACTGGTCGTCATCGCCGGGCCGGCCGGAACAACTGCACCCCTGCAACCGGCGCGAAACCGGCGGCGAGGACCGCACGGGTGCTGGCCACATTGCCCGGGGAGACGGACGCGATCAGCACGTCGTCCGGGCCGACGAGTGTCCTTGCGGAGCAAAGCAATTCGCCGCCCAGCCCGCGCCCGCGCGCACTCTCGGCCAGCTCGAAACTCAGCTCGGGCAGACCGCCGATGCCGCGGCCCAGGGTCACGACGGCGTCGTCGCGTCCGGGCAGGCCGTAGGTGCGCACGTCGTCCCGCAGGCCGGCTGCCCGGCGAGCGCGGGGATGCCCGGCCAGGTCGGGGCGGGCGTCGAGCGCAGGTGCAGCGGGCGTGCCGAGCATGCCGGGTGCCGCGAAGATCGTGTCGAGCGAGTCGATGAAGCCGTCCGCGCCGGCGAGCGCGACGATCACCCGCGGGTCGGCAGCACCGCCGAAGCCGTCCGGGGCGAGGGCCTGCAGCGCCTCGTCGGACCAGGCCTGCGGCACACACAGCACCGCGTGCCCGGTGAATGTGACAATGCCGAACACATCGGCACGCCAAGGCGGTTGGCGCTCCCACCCACCGTCGACCGGTGGATGCCGGCCGTGGGCGGCCGCGCGGATCATCCGGCCCACGGGATGCGGGCCGTCGGCAAGCGTCACCCTCAGGCCTCGAACGGCGTCGGGTCACCGGCGCCGACCCGCACCACCTGCGGGTAACCGTCGGAGAAGTCGACCACGGTCGTCGGGTCGACACCCGCCTCGCCGGAGTCGATCACCGCGTCGACCTGGTGGTCGAGCTCCTCCTTGACCTGCCAGCCGTCGGTGAGCGGTTCGTCCTCGCCGGGCAGCAGCAGCGTGCTGGTCATGATCGGCTCACCGAGCTCGGCGACCAGCGCACGGGCGACCGGGTGGTCGCTGATGCGCACCCCGACGGTCTTGCGCTTGGGCTGCTGCAGCCGGCGCGGCACCTCCGAGGTGGCCGGCAGGATGAAGGTGTAGGGACCGGGCGTAGCGGCCTTGATCGCGCGAAACACCTTGTTGTCGATGAAGACCAGCTGCCCCAGCTGCGCGAAGTCGCGGCACATCAGGGTGAAGTTGTGTTTGTCGTCGAGCTTGCGGATGCGCACGATGCGGTCGCGGCCCTCCTGGTTGCCGAGGGTGCAGCCGAGCGCGAAGCAGGAGTCGGTCGGGTAGGCGACGAGCCCGCCGTCCCGCAGGATCTGCACGGCTTGGCCGATGCTGCGCGGCTGTGGGTCCTTAGGGTGGACGTCGAAGTACCTGGCCATGCCCTCAACGTTAGGACCTGTGATGACTGGCGCGCTGCCCTCCTGGGCAGAAGGACTCGGCCTGCAGGCACATCCCGAGGGCGGCTGGTATGCCGAGACCTATCGGCATGCCGGCACGTTCACCCCCGGCAGCCCGTATGACGGGGCGCGCAATCTCGGCACCGGCATCTACTTCCTGCTGCTCCCGGGCGAGTCGAGCGCCTGGCATCGCGTCCGGTCGGACGAGCTGTGGCTCTGGCATCGCGGTGGTCCGCTTACCCTCAGCCTCGGTGGTGATGCCCAATCACCAGGCGTTGCAACCGATCTCACGCTCGGTCCCGCGGTCGAGGACGGTCAACGGCCCCAGGGCCTGGTGCCGGGCGGTCACTGGCAGGCGGCTCGGCCGGCCGCGGACGAGCCGGTGCTGGTCAGCTGCGTCGTGGTGCCGGGATTCGACTTCGCGGACTTCGAACTGCAGGACGATCACTAGCGCTACGTCCAGCGCTCGGCGAGCGCCCGCACCACCTTGAGGTCGCGGGTGGTCGCCACCAGTCCCCCACGCTCCAGGACGGCATTGGACATCCTGGCCTCGTGTGTGGATTTGTCCAGCCACCAATAGATTTCGCTGCCGTTGGCACGCAGTCGCTCGCCGCGGACGTTCCACGCCGCCAGCTCCTCGGCGCGGTCCTTCGGCACCGGCTCGGTGAAGAAGGTGACGTATCGGCGCTGGGTCGCGCCGCCGAGCGGGTCGTCCAGCGAGTCGGCATACGCCGCGACGGCGGCCAGCTCAGCCGGCGTGCGCACGATGCACGGGATGGTGAAGCCGAACGCGGTCTCCAGCACGTCCTCCAGATGACGACCCACCTTGCGGGCCGACCGCAGAGAGCTGGTGACCCGCACGTTGCCGCTCTGGATGTAGGTCTCGACCTCGCCGAAACCCTCGGCGGTCAACACCTCCCGCAGCAGCGCCATCTTCACCCAGCGCGGCGCGATATTGACCGCGCGGAGGAAGACGACGTAGGCGGGCACGACGGGTCAGGCCTCCTTGGAGGTGACTTCGGTGGGCAGCATCACCGTGCGGCTGACCGTGCAGAGCCGCTCGTGTGACTGACGGATCGCGTCGGGCAGCACCTCCCGTGCCTTGTCGCCGTCGGCGCCCTCCGGGAAGCGCACGGTGAAGGTCACGTCGATCGGCCCCATGTGGTTGCCCTGCTCGTCACGCAGCTTGTCGCCCTCGGCGGTCACCTCGAACTCCGTCGGCTCCGACCGCCGCGAGGTGAAGATGTCGACGTCGATCGCGCTGCATCCCGCGATCGCGGTGAGCAGCAGCTCCACGGGCGTGAACCGGTCGTCCTGGCCGCTGCCGAAGTCGAGCGTGCCGCCGCGGGCGTTGGTGGCGCGGAAGCTGCCGTTCGCGGTGCGGACGAGGCTGACCGAACGGTGCGGGTCCCTAGTCGTCATACGACTAAGCGTGCCATTACGGTGGCCAGTTGTGAGCGCGCACTCCGAGCACAGCATCATCCTGATCCGTCACGGAGCGACCGAGTGGTCGCGCAACGGCCGTCATACAGGCACCACCGACCTGCCGCTACTGCCCGAGGGTGAGGCCGACGCGCGCAAGCTGCGGGCCGAGGTCGAGCCGCTCGACATCGTCGCGACCTTCTCCAGCCCGATGCAGCGTGCCCGCCGCACCGCCGAACTCGCCGGGCTGCGGGACGTCCGGCTCGACGACGACCTGCGGGAGTGGGACTACGGCGGGTACGAGGGTCTGTCGACCCCGCAGATCCGCGAGCAGCTCGGCGACCCGTCGTGGGAGATCTTCGCCGACGGGGTCGTGCCCGGTGACACGCCCGGCGAGACCGTCGAGGACGTCGCCGCCCGGGTGAGCCACGTCGTACGCCGGGTGGTGCCGCTGCTCGAGGTCGGCAATGTCGCCCTGGTCGCGCACGGCCACTCGCTGCGCATCTTCGCCGCGATCTTCCTGCGCCAGGAGGCCCGCATGGGCGCCCAGCTGATGCTCAACGCCGGGTCGCTGTCGATGCTCGGGTTCTACCACGGCACCCCCTGCATCCAGACGTGGAACACCGGCGGCGATTTCGCGTGAGATGGGAGTGGTCTCGATACGCGTGAGGTGGGGGTAACGCTGATCGAGTAGCGGCGAGGAACGAGCCGCGTATCGAGATCAGCCCGGCAGCTCGCGTAGGTCGCCGGGTGGTCTCGATACGCCTCCCCCGCTCCGCTCCTCCGGCTACTCGACCACCAAGCAACGCTGATCGAGTAGCGGCGAGGAACGAGCCGCGTATCGAGATCAGCCCAGCAGCGACTCCGTGAAACCGCCGGTGGTCTCGATACGCCTCCTCCGCTCCGCTCCTCCGGCTACTCGACCACCAAGCAACGCCGATCGAGCGCGACGTTTGCTGATCGAGTAGCGGCGAGGAACGAGCCGCGTATCGAGATCAGCCCGGCAGCTCGCGTAGGTCGCCGGGTGGTCTCGATACGCCTCCCCCGCTGCGCTCCTCCGGCTACTCGACCACCAAGCCACGCTGATCGAGTATCGGCGAGGAACGAGCCGCGTATCGAGATCAGCCCAGCAGCGACCAGGTGTGCACCGGTTCGCCGCCGTGCATCTGCTCCAGGTAGCGCTCAAGCATGCCCGAGAGCGCACTGGCGCGGTCCTTGCCTTGCGCCTCAAGGGCTTTCACGCAGTCGATCTGCCAGGTCGCGCCGTTGACGCCGGCCCGGCAGCGGTCCTCGATGACGCCGAGGTAGCGGTCGCGCACCGACTGCGCCACGCCCCACTGCTCCAGCCCATCGTGTGCAAGCGGCAGGAGATGGCGCAGCACCAGCTCGTCGGCCTGCACCTCGCCGAAGCCAGGCCAATAGACCTTGGCATCGATGCCGCGGCGGGCGCAGGACTCGAAGTTGTCCTCCGCCGCGGAGAAGCTCATCCGAGTCCAGATCGGCCGGTCGGAGTCGGCCAACATCCGCGCGACGCCGTAGTAGAAGGCGCTGTTCGCCATACCGTCGATGATCGTGGGACCGGCCGGCAGCACGCGGTTCTCGACCCGCAGGTGCGGCTTGCCGTCGACGATGTCGTAGATCGGCCGGTTCCAGCGGTAGACCGTGCCGTTGTGCAACCGGAGCTCGGAAAGCTTTGGGGCCTGGCCGGATTCGAAGACCGCGACCGGGTCCTCGTCGCTGGATTCGGGCAGCAGCGCCGGGAAGTAGCGGACGTTCTCCTCGAACAGGTCGAAGATCGAGGTGATCCAGCGCTCCCCGAACCACACGCGGGGCCGGACGCCCTGGTTCTTCAATTCGATCGCGCGCGTGTCAGTGGCCTGCCCGAAGAGCGGCACGCGGCTCTCGTGCCACAGCTCCTTGCCGAAGAAGTATGGCGAGTTGGCCCCGATCGCCAGCTGCAGTCCGGAAATCGCCTGGGCGGCGTTCCAGTAGTCGGCGAACCGGTGCGGCTGCACCTGCAGGTGCAACTGCACCGAGGTGCAGGCCGACTCGGGAGCGATCGAATCGGCATACATGGCAAGGCGTTCGCCGCCGGCGCCCTCGATGTCGATGAAGATGTCCTCGCCGCGAGCGGCGAAGATCGCCTCGTTCAGGGCGGCATAACGGGCGTTGGCACTCATCCACTCGGTGCTGAAGTGCTCGGGCATGAGCGTGGGCAGGATGCCGATCATCGCGATCTGGGCGCCGGCGTCGTTGGCGAGCTTCTCGGCGCGGTTGAGGCTCGCCCGCAGGTCCGACTCCAGCTGCAGCGCCGAATCCCCCGGCATCGGGCGCGGGCTGACGTTGAGCTCGATGTTGTACTGCCCGAGCTCGGTCTGGTAGTCCTCGTCGGCGATGCTCTCCAGCACCCGGGCATTGCTCATCGTCGGCTGCAGGTCGTCGTCGACCAGGTTGAGCTCGACCTCCATCCCGGTCAGCTGCCGCTCGAACTCGAAGCTGTGCGTCGTCAGCATCCGCTCGAAGACGTCGAGATCCTGCCGGACCTTCTCGCGATAGCGCTGCCGCTGCTCGCGGGTGTATGACGTCGCCGACACGTCCTCGCCCATGGCTACCTCCTCCTGCCGAGCGCCGGTCCGACACTGACTGACCGGCACGGTTGTCCGCAACGCTCGCACATTCGCCATCCCCGTGCGGCCGGAGCCGCGGATTCATTCCTCATCCCGCCGGCGCCCGGAAACGCCGGGTCACCTCCACGAGCCTGTCGGTGGCGGCTTTTAACCTGCTGGGCATGCGGCTGATCCACACCTCCGACTGGCACCTGGGGCGGATGTTCCACGGTGCGGGGCTGCTCGATGCGCAGGCCGCATATCTGGAGCACCTGGTCGAGGTGGTGCGCGCCGAGCGGGTCGACGCCGTCCTGGTGTCCGGGGACATCTACGACCGGGCGCTGCCGGCACCGGCGAGCGTGCAACTGCTCGACGACACCCTCGTGCGGTTGCGGGAGGCCGGCGCCCACGTGGTGCTCTCCTCCGGCAACCATGACTCTGCGGTGCGGCTCGGCTTCGGGTCGCGCGTGCTGGAGCTCGGCGGCGTGCACGTGCGCACCAGGCCGGAGTCCGTGGGGCGGCCGGTGCTGCTCGGCGACGTCGCGATCTACCCACTGCCCTATCTCGAGCCGTCGGTGACCGCGGCCGCGCTCGGCACGGCCGAGGCCACCCACGCCGGGGTCCTGCGCGCGGCGATAGACCGGGTGCGCGCCGACGCCGCCGGGCGTGGGGTGCCGGCCGTCGTGATGGCGCACGCCTTCGTCGTCGGGTCGACCACGTCCGACTCCGAGCGCGACATCGGCGTCGGCGGCACCTCCGCGGTGCCGGCGAGTGTATTCGATGGCGTGGCGTATGCCGCGCTCGGTCACCTGCACGGGGCGCAGTCGGTCGGTGCGGTCGGTCGCTACTCCGGCTCCCCCGTGGCGATGTCCTTCTCCGAGGCCGACCACCGCAAGAGCTCGGTGCTGCTGGAGGTGTCGGAGGCGGGGACGTCATACGAGCTCATCGAGGCGCCGGTGCAACGGCCGATGCGCCGACTGCACGGCACGCTCGACGATCTGCTGGCCGACCCGGGCCTCGCGGACGCCGAAACTGCCTGGTGCCAGGTCACGCTCACCGACCAGGCCCGCCCGCTCGGCGCGATGGAGCGAGTGCGTTCGCGCTTCCCGCACACGCTGCAGCTGCTCTTCGAGCAGCAGGTGGTGCCGATGGCCGATCGCAGCTACACCAGCCGGCACGCAGGCCGCAGCACGCTGGAGCTGTGCTGCGACTTCCTCGAGCACACCCGGGGCGGCGCCTCCGCCGACGAGTCCGAGCGCGAACTGCTCGCCACCGCCGTCGAGCAGACCCGGGTCGCCCGCGGCGGCCGCGACCGGGCCGAGGGACAGCGGGCCGTCGGCCGCGAGTCGGGCGTGGCATGACCACCGGCGGCGCGCGATGAAACTCCACCACCTGCGCGTGCAGGCGTTCGGACCGTTCGGCGGCGTCGAGGAGATCGACTTCGACGACCTCGGCGCGGCCGGCCTGCACCTGATCCACGGGCCGACCGGCTCCGGCAAGACCAGTCTCCTCGACGCGATCTGCTTCGCCCTCTTCGCCGGCGTCCCCGGTGCGAGGCAACGGCATCGCGGCTCGCTCCGCAGCGATCACGCCGCACCCGAGACTCGGCCGGAGGTCGAGTTGGAGTTCAGCGTCGGCACGCGCCGCCTGCGGGTGCGTCGCTCCCCCGACCACGAGGTGCCGAAGAAGCGCGGCACGGGCACCCGGATGCAACGTGCGAGCGTCGTGCTCGAGGAGCGCCACGACGGCGGCTGGACGACGTCGGCCACCCGCGCGGACGAGGCGGCGCAGGTGATCGACGACCTGCTCGGCATGGCGCTGGAGCAGTTCGCCCAGGTGGTGCTGCTGCCGCAGGGAGACTTCGCGGCATTCCTGCGAGCCAAGCCGGACGAACGCGGCAAGCTGCTCGAGCGGCTCTTCGACATCACCGACTTCCGGGACATCGAGGACTGGCTGGTCGAGCACCGCAAGCAGCTGGAAACGGCTGTGCGAGCGGCAGATTCACGACGTATGACGTTGCTCGCGCGAGCGCAGGAGCACCTGGTGCCGGTCGGCTTCACCGGGGCCGACGACGTGCCCGAAGACCCGTCCGACGCGGGCACCGTCGACCCCGACGCAGGCGCCCTCGACCTCGACGCGGTGACCGCTGAGCTGGCCGCGCGCTCGACCACGTCGCTCGCGGCCGCCGACGCGGCGCGGGGCGCCGCCGATGCTGCCCGGGAGGTGCTGGACGAGCGCCGGGCACTCGCCGCACTCCAGCGCCAGGCATCCCAGGCGGCGGCCACCCTGGCCCGACTCGACGCGCAGAGCGAGGCGACGGCAGCGGCCGCGACCCGGGTGGCACTCGCCGAGCGCGCGTCGCGCGCGGCACCCGTGGTCGCGGCAGCCACACGTCGGGCCAAGGCCGCAGCGTCCGCGGCGGCCGACCTCGCCGCCGCCCGACGCTCGCTCGCCGCGGTGACCGCGTGGCCGGTGCCCGCGCTCGACACCGATCAGCTGCCCGACCGGCTCGACGCGGAGCAGACCCTGGCCGCGATCCGCGAACGCCGGGCCGCCGGTGACGTCGCGCTCGGCGGCTACGCCGAGCTCAACCGGCAACTCGCCCGTCACCGCCGCGACGTCGAGCGCGCTCGGTCGGATGCGGCGGGAGCAGAGGACCGCGCCGCCGAGCGGCAGCGGGCGGTCAACGCAGCGACGGAACGCGTCGAGCAGCAGCGTGCGCAGCGCGCCGAACACGCCGAGATCGCCGCCACCGTCGGCGACCTGCAGGTGCGACACCGTGCGCTCGAGAGGTTCGGCACGATGCTCGCCGGTGCTCGCCGCGCGATCGCGGACGTGCGCGCGCACGACCAGGAGCTACAGGCCGCCCGGGAGACATGGGTGCACGCCGAGGGGCACGCGATCCGGTTGCGGGCCCGGCGGCTGTCGGGCATTGCCGCCGAGCTCGCCGGCGGGTTGCGCGACGGGCGACCGTGCCCGGTGTGCGGGTCGCAGGAGCACCCCGAGCCAGCCGCCGCCGACGATGACGCGGTCTCGGCCGACGAGGTCGACACCGCGGAGCAGGAGTGCGCGCACGCCCGCGCCCTCGTCGACGACCGCACGGCGATCGCCTCCGCCGCGCAGGGCGCCGCCCGGGCCGCGGTCGACGAGGTGCTGGCCGGTTGCGGCGACGCGGTGGAGTTCGGTGTCCCCAATCACCTTCGCGACACGCTCGCGACGCACGACCTCAGCGGTGACGCGCTGCCCACCGTGCTCGCCGCACTCGACGAGCTGGAGCGGCTGCGGGCACCGGCCGCGGACCAGGCCGCCGCCGGCCTTGCTGCGGCCCAGGCGGCCCAGCGCACCGTCACCCGGCTCGACCAGGTCATCGAGGCCGCACGCCAGCACCTGGAGATCGACGGACTCGAGCTGGCCGAGGCGCGCGAGGCGTCGGCCGCCGCGCGAGCCCGCGTCGCCGAGCTGCGCGCCGCCGTGGACGCCGCCGAGGCACGGTTGCGCGAAATGCGCGCAGATCACGAAAACGCCTGCGGCTGCCTGCCGTTCGAGCCGTCCACCCACGACCTGCCCGACGTGATCGGCGGTCACGACCGTTGCGCCGACCTGCTGGATGCCCTCCTTGCCGCGGCGGGGCAGCACGAGCTCGCGCGCGGCGAAGCTGCTACAGCGCACGCCGACCTGACCGCAGCCCTCGGCGAGCTCGGCTTCGACTCGGCCGACGACGTCGCCGCCAGCCAATTGCCGACGACCGAGCTACGTGCCCTCGCCGATCAGGTCGAGGCGGCACAGCTGGAGCGCGCCAAGGCGACCGGCGTGCTCGAACAGGCCGACGTCGCCGCCGCGGCCGCCGCCGACCCTGCCGACGTCGCCGGTGCCGAACACGTCGCGCGCACCGCGGAGCACACGGCCAAGGCTGCGCGGGACGAGGCCGCCGCGATCGAGCGCGCCCACACCGCGGTGCAGCGCATCGCAGCCGAATACGCCGAGGCAGAGCGGGAGTCCGCGCCACTGCGGGCTCGGCTGGCGGTCGCGACGAACGTCGCGGCGGCAGTGACCGGTGGTGGCGACAACGTGCTGCGGATGCGGCTCACGTCATACGTGTTGGCGGCGCGGCTGGAGACCGTCACCGCGCTCGCCAACGAGAAGCTCGCCGTGATGACCGACGGTCGCTACAGCCTGGAGCACACCGACGCGCTTGCGGCACGTGGCGGCAAGAGCGGCCTCGGCCTCCGGGTGCGGGACGCCTGGACCGGTCAAACCCGAGACACCGCAACGCTTTCCGGCGGTGAGTCGTTCATGGCGTCGCTCGCGCTCGCACTCGGTCTTGGCGAGGCGGTCATCGAAGCCGCCGGTGGCCGCCACCTCGAGACGCTCCTGGTGGACGAGGGCTTCGGCTCGCTCGACGACGAAACGCTGGAGTTGGTAATGACCGTGCTCGACCAGCTGCGCGCCGGCGGCCGGTCGGTCGGCGTCGTCAGCCACGTGCCGGAGCTGCGGACGCGCATCCCCGCCCAGGTGCGGGTCCGCAAGACCGCCACCGGGTCCACGGTGGAGGTTTCCCGGGCCGACGCCGAGGTCGCCTGAGGCAGCGGACCGAAACTGTCCGCTCGGGTCCATAGCGTGCAAAGCACCAACACCCGCCGATCCCAGCCGAAGGAACACCGCAATGGACCTCAAACTCGAAGTCGTCCCGATGCCCGTCACCGACGTCGACCGCGCCAAGGCGTTCTACACCGAGCAACTCGGCTTTCACGCCGACTTCGACGAGCGGCCCGTCGAGGGCATCCGCTTCGTCCAGTTGACCCCGCCCGGCTCGGCGTGCTCGATCGTGATCGGCGAGGGCGTGGTCGAGATGCAGCCAGGCGCCCAGCAGGGCGTCATGTTCGTCATCGACGACGCCGACGCCGCCCTCGCCGAACTCACCGGCAAGGGCGTGCAGACCGGTCCGGTCGATGAGCAGGAGTGGGGTCGCTTCCTCTACGTCACCGACCCGGACGGCAACAAGCTCGTGCTGCAGCAGCTGCCGTCATACGCGCTGAAGGACGACGGCAGCCGCAAGACCGTGGACGAGCGCAGCTGAGGGCTGCGCGCGGCCGAGGCGAACTCTCAGCGCAGGTCCTTGACCATCCAGAGTTCGTCACGGCCGTCGCGCACGTGCTCGCGCTCGCCGGTCGCCACGAAGCCGTTGCGCGCGTAGGCCCGGATGCCTGCCGGGTTGTCCTCCATCACAGCCAGCGCCACCCGGTCCGCGCCGCGCTCGCGCACGAAATCCGCACAGGCACAGAGCAATTCGTCGACGATGCCGGTCCCACGCACCTGCGGAGCCAGCCACATCCCCATCACGCACCAGGCGCCGTCAAAGTCGAACACCCCCGCCATACCGGCATCGTCTCCGTCGACGGAGACGAGGAAGGTCACGGGTCGGGCGGCCCGGCGGCGCCACTCAGCTTCGTCGAACGCCTCCTCCCGGGCAAGGTCTGACCCGAACATCGCCGGGGCGTCGGCGAGGGCCCGCAGCCGCACAGCGCGCATCCGTGCCCAGTCGCGCTCCGCCACCCGATCCACCCGCGCCATGACCGGATCGTAGTGAGCGTGCGACACCGGCTGTCCAACGGTTAAACGTCCGTGCTCTCGCGGGCGTCACGTGCGAGTCTTGAGGGCGTGCGCCAGATCAAGCAGTCGAACAAGCTCCAGGATGTCCGCTATGACGTGCGCGGCCCGATCCTCGTCGAGGCCGAGCGCCTGGAGGCCGAGGGTCACCGGATCCTGAAGCTCAACATCGGCAACACCGCGCCGTTCGGCTTCGACGCACCCGACGCCGTGCTTCAGGACATGATCCACAACCTGCCGCAGTCGCAGGGTTACAGCGACAGCCGGGGCATCTACTCCGCACGCACGGCGGTCGCGCAGTACTACCAGAGCCACGGGCTGACCGACACCGGCGTCGAGGACGTCTTCATCGGCAACGGCGTGTCCGAGCTGATCAGCATGGTGCTGCAGGCCTTCGTCGACGACGGCAACGAGATCCTGATCCCGGCTCCGGACTATCCGCTCTGGACCGGGGCCGTGTCGCTCGCCGGCGGCACGCCGGTGCACTACCGCTGCGACGAGTCCAATGGCTGGAATCCCGACCTCGCCGACATCGAGTCCAAGATCACCGAGAACACCCACGCCCTGGTCATCATCAACCCGAACAACCCCACGGGTGCTGTCTATTCGGAGGAGACCGTCAAGGGACTGGTCGACATCGCGCGCCGCCACGAACTCGTCGTGATGGTCGACGAGATCTACGAGAAGATCCTCTTCGGCGACGCCGAGCACCACCACGCGGCCACCTTCGCCGGCGATGACGTGCTCTGTTTGACCTTCAGCGGTCTGTCGAAGGCCTACCGGGTCTGCGGCTACCGCGCGGGCTGGCTGATGATCTCCGGGCCGAAGACTGCCGCGGCGGACTTCCTGGAGGGGCTGACGCTGCTGGCCAACATGCGGATGTGTGCCAACGTGCCGGGGCAGCACGCGATCCAGACCGCGCTCGGCGGTTACCAGTCGGTGAACGAACTCATCGGACCCGGCGGCCGGTTCTTCGAGCAGGCCACCACCGCGTCGCGACTGCTCAACAAGATTCCCGGGGTCAGTTGCGTCGAGCCACGCGGTGCCCTCTACTGCTTCCCCCGTCTGGACCCCGAGGTCTACCCGATCGAGGACGACCAGCAGTTCGTGATCGACCTGCTGCGCGCGGAGAAGATCCTGGTCACTCACGGCACCGGCTTCAACTGGTTCGAGCCCGACCATTTCCGCCTGGTGACGCTGCCCGACATCGACGTCCTCACCGAGGCGATCGACCGAATTGGCAACTACCTCAGCACGATTCGCGCCTGACCACCGGTATGTCGCTGCACTGCCCGGCCACCGTGATCCTCGCCCGGCACGGAGAGGCCGTTTATGAGGCCACGACCTGGGCGGACGAGGGCGGCAGCCTGACCTCGGTCGGTCGCAAGCAAGCGGCGGGGCTCGCGTCAGCGCTGCAGGACCGCCGCGTTGCCCATGTCTACTGCAGCACGATGGCCCGCGCCGTGCAGACTGCCGAACTCGCGGCCGCGATGCTCGACGTGGACGTGACGACTCGGCTCGGGCTGCAGGAGTTTGCGGTCGGCGATTTCGCCGGGGTCGATCGTGCTGCCGAGGACCCCTTCGCCCCGACCTTCCGCACCTGGCTGGACGGCGACCTGTCCGCGCGCATACGCGGCGCGGAGTCCGGGGCCGAGGTGGTGGCGAGAGGCCGCACTGTGCTGGAGGAGATCGCCGACCGGCACCCCGGCGAGACCGTGCTGGTGGTCGCGCACGGCGGCATACTCACGCTGCTGGTGCGTCACCTGCTCACCGTCGAAAACGGTGTCACGCCAAGGGGTTTCGTCAACTGCGGGTATGCCGAGACCGCACTCGGCGCCGACGGCTGGCGACTCACCGGCTGGTCCGCGGCCTGACGGTCACCGGTAATTTCGCGTGCGCACCCCGCGACCGTCGCGACTTCTGCAGACCCCGGGCCGGTTTCGCGTGCGCACCCCGCGATCGTCGCGACTTGTGCACGCCCCGGGCCGGTTTCGCGTGCGCAGCCCGCGATCGTCGCGACTTGTGCACGCCCGCGCACCCCCACGCCCCCGCATACCCCCGCCGCGCTCGACGCACTGCGGTGTCACCGGCTGCTGGCAGAGTGGCCGTATGACCGCAACCCCCAGCTCCGCCGCCCCCTCCTCGGCCGACACCTCCTCCGCCGACGCTTCCCCCGCCCACCGCCCAGCCACCGACCGCCCAACCCGCGTCGGCACGCTCGCCTCGGTATCCGTGCAGTGCGCCGACACCAACGCACTCGCCGATTTCTACCGGGAGCTGCTCGGCGGCACCGAGTTCTTCCGCACCCCCGACGACGCGGTGATCGTGACCGACGTCGGCGGCGTCTACCTGACGGCGATGCGGGTCGACGACTACCGGCGCCCGACGTGGCCGGCGCCGGGTGAGGCCGGGATCATCCACATCGACATCGCGGTCGAGGAGTTGGCGGGCCCGGTGGCGCGAGCGGTCGCACTCGGCGCGGTCGAGGCGGACAACCAGCCGCAACCGGAGCTGTTCCGCGTGCTGCTCGACCCCGCCGGGCATCCCTTCTGCCTCACCACCGCCCGGCCCGAGTGAGCCGGGCGGGCCAGCCGACCGGGCCAGCCGTCCGGGCCAGCCGCCCGGGTCAGCCGACCGGGTCAGCCGACCGGGCCAGCCGACCAGGTCAGTCCTCGAACGCCTCCGGCGCCGGGCAGGAGCAGATCAGGTTGCGGTCACCGTGCGCGCCGTCGATGCGGCGGACCGGAGCCCAGTACTTCCGCATCGGGTCGACACCGGCCGGATAGGCCGCCTCGGCGCGGGTGTAGGGGTGGTCCCACTCGGCCGTCAGCGACAGCGCCGTGTGCGGGGCGTGCCGCAGCACCGAGTCCGCAGCGGCGACCTTGCCGTCGAGCACTTCCTGGATCTCACCCCGGATCGCGATCATCGCGTCGCAGAAGCGGTCGAGCTCCTCCAGCGACTCGCTCTCGGTCGGCTCGACCATCAGCGTGCCGGCCACCGGGAACGACATCGTCGGCGCGTGGAAGCCGTAGTCGATGAGCCGCTTGGCGACATCGTCGACGGTGACCCCGGACTCCTTGGTGAGGCCGCGCAGGTCGAGGATGCACTCGTGCGCGACGAGGCCGTCGTCTCCGGCATACAGCACCGGATAGTGCGAACTCAGCCGCTTGGCAACGTAATTGGCCGACAGCACGGCGGTCTCGGTGGCCTTGGTCAGGCCCTCGCCACCCATCAGACGCACATACGCCCACGAGATCGGCAGGATCGAGGCCGAGCCGTAGGGCGCCGCCGACACCGGCCCGGTCTCCCCCGTCAACTCCTCCGCGAACGGATGCGACGGCAGGTATGGCGCCAGGTGCTCGCGCACGCCGATCGGTCCGACGCCGGGACCGCCGCCGCCGTGCGGGATGCAGAACGTCTTGTGCAGGTTGAGGTGCGACACGTCTCCACCGAACTTGCCCGGCTGGGCGAGGCCGACGAGCGCGTTGAGGTTGGCGCCGTCGACGTAGACCTGTCCACCGGCCTCGTGCACCAGCGAGCACAGCTCGGAGATGGTGTCCTCGAACACCCCGTGCGTCGACGGGTAGGTCACCATGATCGCGGCGAGCTGCTCGCCGTGCTCCTTGATCTTCAGCTTCAGGTCGTCCATGTCGACCTCACCGCTCGGCGCGGTGCCGACCACGACGACCTTCATCCCGGCCATCACCGCCGACGCCGCGTTGGTGCCGTGCGCCGAGGCGGGGATCAGGCAGACGTTGCGACCGGTCTCGCCGCGCGCCTCGTGGTAGCCGCGGATCGCGAGCAGGCCGGCGAGCTCACCCTGCGAGCCGGCGTTGGGCTGCAGGGACACCGAGTCGTAACCGGTGATCGCGCACAGCCACTGCTCGAGGTCGGCGATCAGCTCGCGGATGCCCTCGGTCTGCTCCGCCGGCGCGAACGGGTGGAGGGAGGCGAACTCCGGCCAGGTGATGGCCTCCATCTCGGTGGTCGCGTTGAGCTTCATCGTGCAGGAGCCGAGCGGGATCATCCCGCGGTCGAGCGCATAGTCCCGGTCGGCGAGCGTCCGCAGGTAGCGCAGCATCGCCGTCTCACTGTGGTGGCTGGAGAACACCGGGTGGGTGAGGAAGTCACTGGTGCGCTGCAGGGCGGCGTCCCAGGTCGGCTCGCCGTCGCCGGGCACCGGCGCGTTGACGCCGAAAGCGGCTGCCACGTCTGCGAGTTCGGCATCGGTGGTGGTCTCGTCGACACTGACCGACACGTGGTCGCCGTCGACCCGCCATACGTTGATGCCCCGCTCGCGCGCGGCTTCGACCACGGCGTCGGCACGACCGGGCACCACCACGGTGATCGTGTCGAAGAACGCGTCACCGGTCGTCTCGAGACCGCCGGCGGCCAGCGCCTCGGCCAGTCCGGTGGCCTTGCCGTGCACCTCGCGCGCGATGCGGGCCAGACCCTGCGGGCCGTGCCACACGGCATACATCGACGCCATCACGGCGAGCAGCACCTGGGCGGTGCAGATGTTGGAGGTCGCCTTCTCACGGCGGATGTGCTGCTCGCGGGTCTGCAGCGCGAGCCGGTATGCCGGGGCGCCGTCGGCGTCGACACTCACGCCGACCAGCCGGCCGGGCAGGGTGCGCTCGAGTCCCTTGCGCACGCTCATGTAGCCGGCGTGCGGGCCGCCGAAGCCCATCGGCACCCCGAACCGCTGGCTGGTGCCCACGGCGATGTCGGCGCCCCACTCACCGGGCGGGGTCAGCAGGGTCAGCGCGAGCAGGTCGGCGGCCGCGGTGACGAGCGCACGCTCCTCGTGAGCGGCCTCGGTGAGCGCCCGCCAGTCGTGAATCGCGCCGTCGGCGCCGGGATATTGCACGACCACGCCGAAAACGTCGCGCTCCCCCGCGGCGGCCCGCAGACGCGCGGCGTCGGTCACGCCGCGCAGGTCGGCGACGACCACCTCGATGTCGAGCGGCAATGCGCGGGTCTGGGTGACCGCGATCGACTGCGGCATCGCCTGCGCGTCGATCAGCAGCACCGCGTCCTTGGGGGCCTTCGACGCGCGGCGCATCAGCGTCATCGCCTCGGCGACCGCGGTGGCCTCGTCGAGCAGCGACGCCCCGGCGGTCTCGAGGCCGGTGAGGTCGGCGACAACCGTTTGGAAGTTGAGCAGCGCCTCCAGCCGGCCCTGCGAGATCTCCGGCTGGTACGGCGTGTAGGCGGTGTACCAGGCCGGGTTCTCCAGGATGTTGCGGCGCACCACCGGCGGGGTGTGGGTGCCGTAGTAGCCGAGGCCGATCATCGAGGTGAGCACCTGGTTGCGCCGCGCCTTGTCGCGCAGCTCGGCGATGACCGCCGGCTCGGACTCGGCGGCCTCGACGTCGAGCGCGGCCGTGGCGCGGATGCCGCCGGGGATCGCGCCCTCGACGAGCGCGTCCTTGCTGGCATAGCCGAGCAGCTTCAGCATTGCGGTGACGTCGTCGTCGGCCGGGCCGATGTGGCGGGAGACGAAGTCGGGCAGATCTTGCACGGTCATGAGGCGGCACCTTCGAGGCGAGTCGGACTGGTGGGTCACGCCTCCCCAACTGTCGCCACCGTGCGGTGCCTCCAGAGTTGCCTCACCCGGATGGTCCTGGTGCCTGAGAGGTTCTGAGGAGTGTTGCCCCTTCGGCGCTCCGCGTAAGCGGATCTCTCCCACCCGGTGTCGTCGGCAGGGTCAAATTTAGCATCCGGCGGGCCAAGCGCCCGACCAGCCGCCGCCCGGCGGGGCGGTGTCGTCAGCCGGCCGCGCTGGTGCGCCGGGCGCGCCGCTCGCGCAGCTCGTCGCCCGGGTGCTCGGCCGGCGCCTCGGCGTCGGGGCGCTCGCCGGGCAGCTCGGACAGCGAGCCCTCGACCTCACGCCAGACGGTGCCGAGCGCGATGCCGAAGACGCCCTGACCGCCGCGGACCAGGTCGATCACCTGGTCGTCGGAGGTGCACTCGTAGACGCTGGCGCCGTCGGACATCAGGGTGATGCCGGCGAGCTCGGAGACGCCGTGCGAGCGCAGTGCGCCGACGGCGACCCGGATCTGCTGGAGCGAGACACCGGTGTCGAGCAGTCGCTTGATGACCTTCACGACCAGGATGTCGCGGAAGCTGTAGAGCCGTTGGTGGCCGGAGCCGGAGGGGTTGCGCACCGACGGCTGGAGCAGCCCGGTGCGGGCCCAGTAGTCGAGCTGTCGGTAGGTGACGCCCGCCGCGCGGCAGACCGCCGGGCCCCGGTAGCCGACCGACTCGGTCATCTCCTCCGGCAGGTCGTGGGTGAAGAGCGCTTCCTGCATGGGCGCGGGTGCGTGGGACTGCACGCTCTGCGCTTCACTCTTGCTGGTCACGACATCCTCCACTTGCTGCGGCGCGTTCGGGCTGGGACATCAGGCCCAGACTGCGGTGCGTGATGCTCCGCCACGGTATGGCGGCAGCCCCGGCGAATCAACGACCGCCGCGCGTGTCGCGGCCGCCGATTCAACACTAACCTTCACGTTAAACTTGAGAGTTTCGGTCATCGCTCGGGCGGACCTTCCTCCCCGGTCTCGAAGTCCTCGGCCGAAACGTTGTCCAGGAACTCCCGGAACCGCTCGACCTCGTCCTCCTCCTCGACCGGCACCTCGACCCCGACCGAGTCGAGCACGTCCTCGTCGACGTAGATCGGCACGTCCGCGCGCAGCGCGACCGCGATCGCGTCCGACGACCGCGAACTGATGCGCCGGTCGCCGTCGACGACGAGCTCGGCGAAGAAGATGTTGTCCTCCATGCGGGTGATCACCACGCTGGACAGGGTGTGCCCGAGTCCGGCGACCACGTCGACCAGCAGGTCGTGGGTGAGCGGCCGGGGCGGGGTGACGCCCTGCTGGGCGTAGGCGATCGCGGTGGCTTCGGGTGCGCCGATCCAGATCGGCACGTAGCGTTCGCCGTCGCGCTCACGCAGCAGCACGATCGGCTTGTTGGTCGGCATCTCGACCCGCACACCCATCACGTCGACCTGTTTCACAGGCTCAACGCTACTCCCGGGTGAGGTCGGCGCGCACCAGTGCAAGGTGCAGTGCCAGGCATTGGCGCACGAGTTCCTCCCGGTCGGCGCCGGTCGGGCCGGCCGTCAAGCCCTGGACGAGCGCCACCTCGCGCTCGGCGGCGAGCCGGAACGGTCGCAAATGGCGCGCCTCCACCCCGTAGGAGAGCAGGCTGGCCGCCGCGTGCGCGACCTGCAGGTCGGGTGCGCCGAAGTGGTCGTCGGCGCCGATCCGCAGCAGCCCGAACGACTCCAGGTCGGCCAGCGAGTCGCGGTGCAGACCGGTGGCGCGCAGCAGCTCGGCGCGATTGATCCGCACGTCCGCCGGGGTGCCGTCGTCCGGCGTCTGTGTCGCTGCGAGGGCCGGGTCGGTCGCCGGCGCGGGAGCGGACGGGCGGCCGTCGTCCTGCGCGGCCGGCCGCAGCCCCCGGTCGTAGGCGTCCAACGCCTCGCGGATGACCTTGAGCGGCCAGAACTTGTCGCGCTGGCAGGTCAGCACGAAACGCAGGCGGTCGACGTCGCGCTCGTCATACCTGCGGTAGCCCGAGGCGGTGCGCTCCGGGGACACCAGACCCTGAGCGTCCAGGAAGCGCACCTTGGACAGCGTCAGGTCCGGAAACTCCTCGTGCAGCCGCGCGAGCACCGCACCGATGGTGAGGCCTGGTGCGCGGCCCGTCACGACCCGGACGTGCCGGCGCCGTAGAAGACCAGGCGGAACTTGCCGACCATGACCTCGTCACCGGTCTGCAAGTCGCGGGAGTCGACCAGCTGACCGTTGACGTAGGTGCCGTTGAGGGAACCCACGTCGGTCACCGCATAACCGGTGTCGGTGCGGCGGAACACCGCGTGCCGCCGCGACACCGTGACGTCATCGAGGAAGATGTCGCTGTCGGGGTGGCGTCCGCTGCTCACCTCGGCGTCGTCGAGCAGGAACCGGGCGCCGGAGTTGGGGCCGCGCAGCACCAGCAGCAGCGCCGTGCCGGGACGCAGCGCGTCGATGGTCGCCTGGTCGGAGGCCGACAGCCGCACCTCGGACTGACTGACCCGCTCCGGGGCGGCCGGCTCGCCGACCGCAGGGATGCGGGCGGTGGTGGCGTCACCGCCGGCGTAGTCGCGCTCATCCGGGGCAGGCTGCCCGGCATTGCCGTCACCGGCCGCGCCGAACTGGCCTTCTTCGTTGGTCATTGGTCAACCCTAGATCAGAGGTACGACGGTCAGCTGAGAGTGGCCTTGTACTCCTCGACGTCCAGCAGGTCACCGAGCGCGCCCGCGTCGGCGAGCTTCAACTCATACATCCAGCCGTCGCCGTAGGGGTCGCTGTTGACCAGCTCCGGCGTGGAGTCGAGCTGCTCGTTGATCGCGGTGACCTCGCCGGCGAGCGGCGCGTAGAGATCGCTCACCGACTTGGTGGACTCGACCTCGCCGCAGGAGCCGCCGGCGTCGACCGTGTCACCGACGCCCGGCAGGCTCACGTACACCACGTCACCAAGAGCGTCCTGCGCGAAGGCGGAGATGCCGACCCGGACGACTCCGTCACCCTGGTCCTTCACCCACTCGTGGTCGGTGGTGTAACGCAGGTCGCCGGGGTATTCGAGGTCGCTCATGAGTCTCCTTGCCGATGGGACGGACGCGCAGCGGAAGTGGTCGGTGCGCCCGACTCACTGACTGCTCGGCTGAGCGTAACGAGGCGTGCTCTCCGCTCGCAACGCAGTCACCGAAGCGGACTGCACCGAGGTCACGGTCGGGGTCGCGCCCAGCTGTTTCAGCGCGTCGACCACGCCGCCGGGGATCGCCATCGCGGTCGCCATCGTGTGCGAGTCGCCGATCGCGGTCAGCACGTACGGCGGGGTCAGGGGCTTGCCGTCGGCGACCATCCGCCCGTTCGTGCCGGTGCCGAACCAGCTGTCCGCGACGATGCGCACGTCGTTCAGCTGGATCGCCTCGGCGCCGGCGTCGCGCAACTCCTCGACCGCGTTGAGGATGTCGGAGGACTTCACCGACTTGCCCGGGTCCTCGATCGTCAGCCGTATGCCGGGCCCGGTCGCCGGCAGGGTGCCGGCGAGGATGCCCAGGGTCTGCAGCCGCTCGGTCGCCGCCTGCAGCGCTGCCTGGTCTCCCCCGCCGCTGCGCAACCGGTCGCGGGTGGTGGTCAGCTTGTCCGCCTCCTGGCCGAGCTTGATCGACTGCTGGTTGACGCTGTCGAGCAACGCGACCAGGTCGTCCTGGCGCAGGTTCTCCAAGCCGGACGACCGCGTCTCGCGCACCTGGGCGACCATGGCGATGCCGAGCAGCAGCGCCAGCACGGTGATCAGCGCGTTGGCCTTGGTCGCGCGCGGCCGGGCCGCCCGCCACAGCCGCGACCAGCCGGTGCGCACGCTCTCGGCCTCCGCCTCGGCAGGGGGCGAAACCGCCTTGCCTCTGTCCTCGTCTGCGGGCCTCACTGCGTTCGTGTCCTCGCCTCGGTCGTCACTCATGCGTGAAAGAGGTGTCGCCGGATCGCCGCCACGTTGCTGAAGATGCGCACCCCGAGCACGACCACCACCCCGGTCGACAATTGCGAACCGACGCCGAGCTGGTCGCCGAGGTAGACGATCAGCGCCGCGACGACCACGTTGGAAAGGAACGAGACCACGAACACCTTGTCGTCGAAGATGCCGTCGAGCACCGCGCGCACCGCGCCGAACACGGCGTCGAGCGCCGCGATCACCGCGATCGGCAGATAGGGCTGCAGGGAGAGCGGCACGTCCGGATGCAGGACGATGCCGACGACGAGACCTACGACGAGGCCGATGGCCGGAATCATGGGCGGGGTGCTCCCTGGGTCGATCGAGAGGGGGACGGTGAAGCCGGTGATGTCGGTGCTGCCGAAGAAGCAGCAGAAGATGTCGTGCCGGCCGGCGGGTGCGCGTAGGCCAGCGCGGGTGTCGCGGCGGCCGGCAGCGACACGGAGGAGCTGGTCGTGAGCTTCTCCTTGATCTGATAGTCGTCGACCAGGCCGCGCAGGTAGGCGCCACCGGAGTCGCTCCGGAAGGCGTCCGCGACGCCGGGGCCGCCAATCACCGAGATCGTGTAGGGCGGGGTCAGCGCGCGGAAGTTGACCAGGATCGCCTGGCCGGCGAACCGGATCGCCGACTGCGAGGTGAGCCGCTGGCCGTTGATCGAGATGGCCTCCGCGCCCGCCTGCCACAGGCCGTTGACGACGATCTGCAGGTCGGTCGAGGTGAGCCGGCCGGTGGAACTGTCGGTGCGGGGGTTGCCCTGCGCGTCGGTGCCGGCGCCCGGTGCGTCGTCGACGGTGAGGGTGAGTCCCGGCCCGGTGACCGCGCCACCGCCGGTCTGCGTCTCCAGCTTGCGCAGCCGGTCGGCGAGCGAGGCGTCGTTCTGCCGGGACAGCGCCTGCGCCTGCAACCGGTTGATCTCGGACTGGGTGTCGTTGATCTTGCGGGTGTCGGTGTCGATCTGCTTCTGGCGGCTCTCGATGCTGCCGATCAGGTTGGTGCGTTCCTTGTCCGCGACCCCGGCGGGCACGCGGAGCGCGTGCGCTGCGACGGCCAGCCCCAGCCCGATGACGAGCATCGCGACGATCAGCAGCGGCGACTTCAACCCGGTCGCGGCCGGGCCGCCGGCTGCCTCGCGTTTGCGGGCGGCAGCGGCATACCCGGGATCGAGCGGTGCCCGCATCAGGTTGTTGATCAGCGACATCGTCCACGCGGGGTCGGCGGGGCGGCTGCCCTCACCACGCGCGGTGCTCGTGTCCTGCGGCCCCGTCATGCGGTGCGGACCCGCTGCACCATGCCGCGGACCTGCCCGACATACATGAGGCCGGCGAGCCAGTAGAGCGCGGTGCCCCACCAGACGAACGCCCAGCCGACAACCCGGCCGGTGTGTCCCCACCCGTTGTCCAGGCTGCCGAGCAGCACGAGCGGGAACCCGTAGATCAGGCAGAACGTGGCCGCCTTGCCGATGAAGTGGACCGGCGGGATCGGCAGCTGGTGCTTGCGCAGGGTCGGGCCCAGCGCGAAAACCATCACCTCACGGGCCAGCAGGGCCACGACCAGCCACCAGGGGATCATGCTGCGCCAGGCGAGCGCGACGATCGTGGAGAGGATGTAGAGGCGGTCGGCGAGCGGGTCGAGCAGCTGCCCGAGGCGGGTCACCTGACCGAAGCGGCGGGCGATCTGACCGTCGAGGTAGTCGGTGACCCCGGAGATCACCAGCACCCAGAACGCCCACAGGTCGTGACGCGTGGCGATCAGCCACAGGAAGACCGGGACCCCGATGAGGCGCGCGACGGACAGCAGGTTGGGCACCGTCCACAGCTGCGCGCGCAGCGACCGCAGGTCCTCGTTCACGCCCCCGATGCTAAGCGGTCACCCTGCTCACGACGGGACGACCACCCGGTCGGGGTGGCTGCACACGGTCATCCGGCGACCGCGGGTGTAGGCGATGAGCGTGATGCCGAGCTCCTCCGCGGCCTCGATCGCGAGGCTCGACGGCGCCGAGACGCAGGCGAGCACCCCGATGCCGGCCATCGCGGTCTTCTGCACGATCTCGAAGGACGCCCGCGAGGAGACCATCAGGATCTTGTCGTCGGTGGGCTCCTGCTCCAGCAGCGCCCATCCGGTGACCTTGTCCACCGCGTTGTGCCGCCCGATGTCCTCCCGTATGACGCGCGCCGGCCCCTCCAGGCCGAACAGCCCGGCCGCGTGCACCCCGCCGGTCCGTTCGAACACCTCCTGCCCCTCCCGCAGCAGGTCCGGCAGTTGCGCGATGCGCTCGGCCGGCACGCGCAGGTCGGACCGGGCCGGCCCGCCGCCGAACGCCGGCGACTGCGCGATCGCGTCGATGCTCGTCTTGCCGCACAGCCCGCAACCGCCGTGCGAGATGAGGCTGCGCTGCGCCGTCGTCGGCACCGCCGCAGCCCCGCGCAACAGCACCTGCAGCACGTTCATCTGCTCGGTGTCGGCGCAGTAGCGCGCCACCTGCACGTCGTCACGAGCGGTGATCACGCCCTCGGCCTGCAACAGGCCGTGCGCGAGTTCGATGTCGTGCCCGGGGGTGCGCATCGTCACGGTCAGCACCTCGTCGCCGACCCTGATCTCCAACGGCTCCTCGACCGCGACCGTCTCGACCCGGCGGGTCTCGCCGTGGTCGAGGTCGATGCGGAGCACCTTGTGTCTGCTGGTGATTCGGCCCATCGGCGGGGACCTCCGCCCCTTCAGGCGCTGCGTCGCAGCGGGTTGACGATGCGTTCGGTGATCTGACTGGTGCGCACGACGCGACCGACGTCGTCCAGGGTGACCACGCTCGCCGGGTCGACCTTCGTCGTACCGGCCTCCTCACGCAGGATGCCACTGGAGGCGACCACCGCGAGCCCGTCGCGCTGCAACAGGTCCAGGTCGAGGTATGGCGGGTGCGTCGGGTAATCCGCCGGCCAGACCTGCACGTCCTGCGGCTCGGCCTCCGGGTCGTGCAGGCTGATCAGGTGCAGCTCACGCGGGGTGAGCAGCAGCGCGTTGAGACTGTTGGTCGTCATCCCGTGCCACCGGATGCGCGAGAGCACCCGTCCGGCCGCTCGCGCGACGGCGGCGCCGCCCTGCTTGTGGCCGAGGTTGCCGCGCAGCCGGGCGAAGTAGCGCTCGCTGTCGGTGGTGCCGGCGGGCTCGTCGGCACCGGGTGGCAGGAGCAGCTCGAGCTTGTCGATCGGGGCGATCGCACCGTTGTGCGCGAAGGCGAGGCCGCCCGCGACGAACGGGTGGGTGTCGACCAGGTCGAGCCCGAGCCCCGGCGTCGCCAGTCGCAGGTGCAGCAGACCACGGGTGCTCGGCGTCTCCTGCACGAACCGCAGGAAGTCGCCGTCGTCGCCGGCGGCGGATATCGAGCGATGCCAGTGCAATTCGGGATTACCCTCGGCATACCAGGCCATCCCCCAGCCCTGCGCGTGCACGGTCGCCAGCTCCTGCAGGCGGGCGAGAGCCGGTGCACCGAGCACCTCCGACACCGTCACCGGGCGGTCCGAGGACCAACCGAGCAGTCGACACATGAGCGTCCCATCACCTTTCGACGGAGCCGAATTCACCGTCGATACATCATGCGCTCACTCGTCGGCCCTTCCGGACCCGGGTCGCTGCGTAAGGTGCGGACATGCCCGACTCGTCCGCGCTGATCGTGATCGACGTCCAGCGCATCTTCACCGACGCGACGAGCCCGTGGGGCTCGCCGATGGCGGAGGAGGTGGTGCCGCGGATCGTCCAGCGCATCACTGCGTATGACGGGACGATCGTCGCGACGCGCTACGTCGCGCCGCTGCATCCGGAGGGCGCATGGCAGGCCTACTTCGAGCGCTGGCCGTTCGCACTGCAGCCGCCGGACTCCCCCAGCTATGCGTTCGACCCGCGGGTCGCCCCGGCGCTTCGTGGTGTCCCGGTCGTCGACGCGACGACGTTCGGCAAGTGGGGCCCGGCGCTGCGCGAGGCGATCGGCCCCGCGCAGTCGGTCGACCTGGTCGGCGTCGCCACCGACTGCTGTGTGCTGTCGACCGCGCTGGCGATCGCCGACAGCGGCATCGCGACCCGGGTGTGGGCGCCCGGCTGCGCCGGCTCGACGCCGGACGAACACCGCAAGGCGCTCAGCATCATGGAGCTCTACGCCCCGCTGATCGAGGTGCTCGGCGACTGATCGGGCGCCGATGAGCCGAGAAGAACCGGACAAAAAGCGCAGAGTTTGGCCAGAGTTCGCGGATAATGGCTCGCAATCGACCCGTTGACCGGTGACCATTCCTCCTGGAAGGAGGTCTGCCATGTCGGTGCTCGTGCTCAACGCGGGATACGAGCCGTTGCACACGGTGTCGATCAAACACGCCATGAACATGCTGTGGCGCGGTGTCGCCACGGTCGAGGAGTCACACCCCGAGGAGACCTTCGGTCCCTTCCCCAAGCCGACCGTGCTGCGGCTGGTCCGCTACGTGAAGATGACGTGGGCCTACGCCAAGCGCGGCGGGATCAAGCTCACCGAAGTGGGCGTGAAGATCACCTGGGAGCAGTTCTCGCACGGCACCCCGACCTACAGCCAGGCCGGCGTGCTCAAGCGCGATCACGGCCAGTGCGCCTACTGCGGCCAGCCGACCGCGACGACCATGGACCATGTCCTGCCGAAGTCGCGCGGCGGTGCGACCTCGTGGGAGAACGCCGTGGCCGCGTGCGTGCCGTGCAACCAGCGCAAGGCCGACCTGACGCCCGACGAGGCCGGCATGCGACTGCTCTGGGAGCCGTTCGTGCCGACCCGCGAGGACCTCGCCTGGTAGCTCACCAGCCGACGGCGTCGCACCCGACGTGTGCGGCCGGCTCGACCTGCAGGGTTGCGTGCTCGACGTGGAAGCGGTCGGCGAGCATCGCCCGGGCACGGTCGAGCACTGGGTGCGACTCGTCGTCGGTGGCGACGATGTGGGCGGTGACGACGTCCATGCCGGAGGTGAGGCGCCATACGTGCAGGTCGTGCACGGCGGTCACGCCGGGCACCTCCTCCAGCGCCTCCTGCACCTGCGCCGGGGGCACCTCGGCCGGCGCCTGCTGGCCGAGGACGGACAGCACCTCGCGCCCCAGGATGATGGCGCGCACCGCGACGAAGCCGCCGATGAAGAGCGCAATCACGGTGTCCCACAACGGATTCGATGTCATCGCGACGGCGATGCCCGACACGATCACACCGACCGAGCCAAGGGTGTCGGCCAGCACCTCCAGATAGGCGCCCTTGACGTTGATGCTCTCGCCGGAGCCGGCGCGCAGCAGACCGAGGGCGATCAGGTTGACCAGCAGTCCGAGGCTGCCGACGATCAGCACCGGCCCGGTCTGCACCTCGGGCGTGCTGCCGATGCGGCCGATCGCCTCGACCACGATGAAGACCGAGACGCCGAGCATGAGCAGCACGGCGAGCCCGGAGGCGAACAATTCGGCGCGGTAGTAGCCATAGGTGCGCCGCTCGCCCGCGGGTTTGCTCGCCAGCCGGGTCGCCACGAGCGCGGCACCGAGCGCGACGACATCGGCTGCCATGTGCCCGGCGTCGCTGAGCAGCGCCAGCGAGCCGGCGATCAGGCCGTAGACGAGTTCGACGAAGAAGAAGCCGAAGACCAGCACGAAGGAGACCTGCAGCCGCCAGCGGTGCACACCTCCGGCGTGTGAGTGGTTGTGTCCGGCGCTCATACCCACGCTCCTCAGTCGTAGTGATCACTTCATATCTTCACATCTGCGCAGATATTATCTAATGCGGTATGACGGCGCAACCGCTGCGCCCGCGGCCCGGCCGGTGACGGGCGTTCTACAAACTGTAAAATCTGCGCTCGTGGAAGCCCAGCCGAGCAGCGCCGGAACGGCGCAGGAGCCCTCGGCCGCCCGACCGGCGGCTCCCTACGCGCTTCTCCTGCCCCTGCTGGTGCTGGTCGTCGGAGTCGTGCTGCTGGGCGACGGGGGCTACACGCCGGTCCACCTGTCCTCTCCGGGGCTGCCGACGGCGCTGACCAGTGCCGTGCTGCAGCTGGCGGCATACCTCTCGTCGGCATACGCGCTCGGCGTCTGGCTCACCGTGGCCTTCCTCCGCGTCCGGCGCGGCGGCAACCGGCTCGCGGTCGGCCGTGACCAGGAGCTGCAGCCGGCCCTGTGGGCGTCCCTGCAGTGGGGCGTCACCGCGGTCGCCCTGGTCTTCGTCGACAGCGCCGACGCGTCCGGGCAAGGGCTCGACACCCTCGGCCGGGACGGTGCGGTCGGCTACCTCGCGCAAGCCGCCTACCTGCCAAGGGCGTGGATGGTGGTCGCCGTGCTCGCCTTCGTCAGCGCAGCCATGGCGCTGCTCGCCGCGAAGTGGGAGATCGTGGCGTTCGCGCTGCCGACGGTCCTGGTCGGCGTGCTCGCGCCGGCGCTGGTCACCCAGGTGCTCGTCGGGCCCAATCACGACTTCGGCGGTGACGCGGCGATGTTCGCCTCGCGGCGCTGGCCGGCCTGATCGGCCTGCTGATGGTCGCCGTCACCCAGCCGCAACTGCTGCAGCACGAGGTGAGCGCACGCCGAATGCGTTCGTGGTGCTCGGCTTTCGCCGGTGTGGCAGTCGCCGCCGACCTGGTGATCTGCCTCTTCGAGCTCGCCGGCGGCGCACCGTGGGCGACCTGGACCGGTCGGCTCTTCACGCTGAAGATCGCGCTGCTGCTCGCCATCGTGGCACTCGTCCGGGTCCGGCCGGTGCGCTGGGAGGCGGCCGGTGCCGCCGGCCTGCTGGTCGCCGGCGTGATCGTGCTGATGGGACGCATCCCGCCGCCGAAGTATTTCGAGCCGACCTCCATCGCGCAGAACTTTCTCGGCTTCGACGTCACCCGGGCGCGGGGCCTGGCGACCTACCTGGCGGACTGGCGCCCGAACCTGCTCTTCATCACCTTCGCGACGGTCGCGATCGGCGGCTATCTGCTCGCGGTGCGACGGCTCCACCGGCGGGGCGACCGCTGGCCGGTCTGCCGCACCGTCTCCTGGGTGCTCGGCTGGCTGGTCGTCGCGGTCTCGACGTCCTCAGGCATGGGCCCTTACGCCGGGGTGGAGTTCAGCGTGCACATGGCACTGCACATGACGCTCAACATGCTCGGGCCGATCCTGATGGTGCTCGGCGGCGTCGTCACCCTCCTGCTGCGCGCGACCACACCGCACCCCAGGGGCACGGTCGACACCAGCCCGATGACCGGAGAGTCCATGCCTCTCGAGGTCGGTCCCGGCGACGGCGTGCTCGGCGGAACCACCAACCTGACCGGCCGGCTGGTGGTCCGCGCGGACGCGGTCGGCGAACGCACCCGGCTTGCCCAGATGGCCGCGATCGCCGACGAGGCGCAGCGGCGAAAGTCGCGTGCGCAGAAGGTCGCCGACCGGGTGACCAGCTACTTCGTGCCGTCGGTCATCGTCGTCGCGATCGCAGTCGGGTTGGCATGGTGGGCCTTCGGCGCCACCGTCGACCAAGCACTGGCCAATGGCGTCGCGGTGCTGATCATCGCCTGCCCCTGCGCACTGGGTCTCGCGACACCCACCGCGTTGATGGTCGGTGTCGGCCGCGGGGGCCAGCTCGGCATCCTGATCAAGGGCCACGACGCGTTGGAGATGAGCGGCAGGATCGACACCTCGTCTTCGACAAGACCGGCACCCTCACCACCGGCACGATGTCCGTGCGGGAGGTCACCCAGGTCGCCGCGATGGACCACGCCACCGTGCTCCGTCTCGCAGCCGATCTCGAGTCGGCCTCCGAACACCCGGTCGCGCGGGCGATCGTCCACCATGCCGAGCAGTCGACCGGGGCGGTGCGGCCGCCGTCCGGCTTCCGTGCGCTGCCCGGGTCGGGCGCGGAGGGTGTGGTCGCCGGCCGGCGCGTGCTGCTCGGCCGCCCGGGGCTCTTCCACGATCGCGGCCTGCACGTGCCCTTCGCCGCTGTCGAAGCGATCGCTCAGGCCGAGTCCGACGGTGCCGCAACGGTGCTCGTCGCAGTGGACGACGAGGTCGTGGCGGCGATCAGCGTCGCCGACTCGGTCAAGCGGTCGGCCGCACCCGCGGTGCAGGCACTGCGCGACCTCGGTCTGCGCACCGTGTTGCTGACCGGGGACTCCGCCGGCGCGGCCCGTGCCGTGGCGCGATCTCTCGGCCTCGACGACGTGCGGGCCGGCGTGCTGCCGGACCGCAAGGCCGCCACCGTCGAGCAGCTCCGCACCGACGGCCACTGCGTGGCGATGGTGGGAGACGGGATCAACGACTCGGCGGCACTCGCCACGGCCGACCTCGGGATCGCGCTCGTGCGCGGCACGGACATCGCGATGAAGGCCGCCGACGTGATCGTGGTCCGGCACGACCTGCGCGGCGTCGTCGACGCGGCGGCTGCCGTCGACATACACCACCGGGATGCCGCCGATCTCGTCGCGCGCATATCCCGAGCGCGCCGCCAGCAGCTCCAGCTGGAGGTCGGTGGCCCGCTCGGCGCGCGACATGGGCTCGAATCGCGCTGCCACCAGAGCAATCAGCGCGCCGACCGCGGCCAGACCCGTCCAGGCGAGGATCGTCACCGCGGTCGGTCCGAGCCAGGTGTTGTGGTGATGGCGTCCGGCGCTGACGAGCGCCAGCACGAGCGCCGCGACGAGGCTCAGGGCGAACAACGCGCAGCCGGCCACGATGAGCGACACCCAGGCGCCGATCGCGAGGTCGGGGTGGCGCACGCCCCACCGCTCCGACCGCAGCGCGTATGGCGCAGCGAGTATCACGCCGAAGGCGACCGCCAGCGGGGCGAGGACGTAGACCAGCCGGATCACGTGCCGCTGTCCCCGAGCACCCGCCGGAGGAGATCGAGGTCGGCACCGTCGAGCTGACCGGCGAAATGGGTCAGAGCGGCCTGACGATCGGTCACGTGGTCGAGGGTCTCCGTCATCGTGTCGGCAGCCTGCGCAGCGTCGGTGCGGGTCGCGCTGAACAACGCGCCGCCCGGGCCGGCGACCCGCTGCACCTGGCCCTTGGCCTCCAGACGGCTCAGCACGGTGAGCAGCGTTGTGCGCGCGGGACGTTCGTCGTCGTCGAAGGCGTCCCAGAGCACCCGGCTGGTGACCGGTTCGTCGTAGGACCACAGGAGCCGGAGCACCTCCGCCTCGAGTCCTCCGTGGCTGCGCCGCACTGTTTTCCCTCCTTGGTGGTGCGGGCCAAATCTACCTGGCGGGCGACGACGGCATCGTCAGCAGCCGTCGCCGGCCGTGGCTGTCGGCGACCGCCTCGATGGCGATGCCGAAGACGTCGCGGACCAGGCCGGGCGTCAGCACGTCGGCCGCGGAGCCGGCCGCCCGGACTCGGCCGCCGTGCAGCACGATCACCTGGTCGGCGTAGAGCGCCGCCAGGTCGAGGGAGTGCAGCGCGGCGATCGTGGTGAGACCGGCCCCGGAGCCAGCTCCAGCACGTCGAGCTGATGACCGGGGTCGAGGTGATTGATCGGCTCGTCCAGCACCAGCAGGTCCGGCTCCTGCGCCAGTGCGCGCGCCAGCAGCACACGCTGCCGCTCACCGCCGGAGAGGGTGGACATGGGGCGAGGTGCGAGGTCTGCGGTGCCCGTTTGCGCCATACAGGATCGGACGCGGGCATGGTCGGAGTCGGTCGGCCGCGCGAACAGACCGAGATGGGGTGTCCGGCCGAGCAACACCATCTCGGCGGCGGTGAAGTCGTGGCCGAGCGGGGGCTGCTGGGTCAGCACGCCGACGCGCCGGGCGCGCTGCCGCGGGGGCATGCCGAGCAGGTCGTGCTCCCCAGTCGCACCGTGCCGGCGTATGGCGTGAGTCCGCCGAAAAGTGTTGCGAGCAGCGTGAATTTGCCACTTCCGTTGGGTCCGACGACCGCCGTGAAGGCACCGGCCGGCACCGTCACGGTCACGTCGTGGAGCACGGTGCGGCTCCCCCAGCCGGCCACCAGACCCTCGATCCGGAGCATGGTCACGGCGCCGCCTGCCGACGCACCGCGAGCACGAAGACGGGCACTCCGACGAATGCGGTGAGGATCCCGATGGGCAGCTCGGTGGGCGCGAGGACCGTGCGTGCCGCGGTGTCCGCGAGCAGCACCAGCAACGCCCCGAGCAGCGCAGCCACAGGAAGGACCCGTCGGTGGTCCGCACCGACGAGCACGCGCGCGAAGGCCGGCATCACCAGACCGACGAAGCCGATCGTGCCCGAGACGGCGACCACCACGCCGGTGAGAAACGCTGCGAGAGCGAAGAATCCGGCACGGGCGCGGGCCGGTCGCATGCCGAGTGCCGCAGCGGAGTCGTCGCCGAGCGACAAGAGGTTGAGCCGGCCGGCGCGCAGCAGGGCGAAGCAGCCGGCCAGCAGGACGAGGGGCGCGCTGATGACCACCAGCCGCCACTGCGCACCCGACAGACTGCCCAGCAGCCAGAACATCACCTGCCTCGCCGCGTCGCCGTTGCCGCTGCGCAACAGCAGGAACGAGGTGATCCCGGCGAGCAGGCTGCCGACCGAAATGCCAACCATCACAAGGCGACTCGGGTCAAGACGCGGACCGGATCTGGCGAGGAGCAGCACCAGGAGCCCGGTGAGCAGGGCGGTCGCGAAGGCCGCCGCCGGCAGACTCAGCGAGCCCGCCACCCCCACACCGAAGGTCGTGATGACCGCGACCGCGCCGAGCCCCGCACCGGACGAGAGCCCCAGGACGTAGGGGTCGGCGATCGGGTTGCCGACGACGGCCTGGGCGATCGCGCCGGCCAGCGCGAGGCCGGCACCCACGAAGATCGCCTCGAGCACGCGCGGCGCGCGCAGGTTCCACACGATGAAGTCGTAGGGTCCCGTGCGGTCTGCACCGGTCGCGCCACGCCAGAGACCTGCGACGACGTCGGCCGGAGCGACGTGGACCGCGCCGACGCCGGTGGCCACGACCGCCGACAGGATCAGTGCGACTCCGCCGGCGGCGAGAAGCGCCGGCAGCGGGAGCGCGCAACAGCCCCGAGCGGTTCACTTCGCCTTCGCGACGGCATCCGCAATCGTCGAAACTGCTTGTGAATTGAGCAGACTCGGCGACAGCAGGATGGACTGCGGGACCACCACGACGTTGCCCGAGCGGACCGCCTCGGTGCTCTGCAGCAGCGGACTGGCCGTGATCGCCTCGACCAGTTCCGAGCCGGTCTGCGGCCCGAGTCCGCTCACGGCGACGATCACCTTCGGGTTGGCGACACTCACCTGCTCCGCGGACAGCTGCGCCAGGTCGCTGCGCACCGACGATGCGATGTTCCTGCCGCCGGCGAGCGTGATGATGCCGTTGGCCAGACTCGTCGACCCGCGGGTGCTGATGCCCTGACCGCCGGTCGGGGCGGCCGACAGTGCCACCACCGGGGTGTCACCCGAGCGGTGACCGGCCTGCTGCGTGAGCTGGGCGAGGACTTGACTGCCGGCGCTCGGCCGGCCGATGACCGCGGCCAGGTCGTTGACGTATTTGTAGGTCGGCGTCAGGTCGGTGACCGGGCTCGTCGAGGGGCAGGCGACGTATGCCGCAATACCGTTCTGCCGCAACTGATCCGCGGTGGGGTTGCCGTCGAAGGAGTCCAGCTCGTAGACCGAGATGCCGGTGACCAGATCGGGTTTCGCGGCGAGCACCGCCTCCCGGTTGCCACGTCCTGGATCGATCACCCTCACCGTGTCGAGTGCGGCGCGCGCCTCGCCCGTGAAGGCGCTGCGGAAGTCGGGCGCCGCCGTGCCCACCAGGCGGTCGCCGGCTCCGAGCCGCTGCACGAACGCGGCGGCACCGGCGTCCATGGTGACGATCCGGCGCGGCGCGGCCGCGGGCTTCGGCACGGGCGTGCACGCCGGCGCGGCGGACATGTTCATGCCGCCCCCGCCGGCCTTCATCCCGCCGGACGACTTCGGTGTCGCCCCTGACGAGCCGGTCACGCCGGCCCCGGTCGACCCCGCACTTGCGCATGCCGCAACGGCGGACAGAGCAAGCACCGCCGTGGGCAGGGCGACGATGCGGGAGGTGAGGGGCATGCGCGTCTCCGGCTTCTCCGATCGATGTTCTACACAACGTAGAGTAGCGGTCGGTTTTGAGCTTGTTCCCTCCGGGTAACCCGAGCATGGATCACGCCAGGGTGGAAGGAGATTGCCGATGACGCAGACGCTGGGAGTCGTCATCCCAACGTCCGACGAGTCCTCGCTCCGCCCCCTGCTGACCAGCCTCGCGGGCGAGCCGGCAGCGCGGGTGGCGCAGGTGGTGATCGTGGATGACAGGTCGAACCCGTTGCCGGACATCGCGATTCCCCCGGAGTTGACCTCCCGGACCGACGTGCAGGTGGTGCGCTCGTGGGGCCGCGGTCTGCCCGCGGCGGCGAACCTCGGCTGGCGGCTGTGCGACACCGAGTGGGTGGTCTTCCTGCCGACGGACGCACGGGTCACGCCCGATTGGGCCGCCGGGCTGACCCGTGAGCTGACCGCTGCCGGCACCCGCACCGGACTCAGCCAGGGCCAAGGGTCCGCCGATCACGCCGGACACGACGCTGACTCGCCGTGGCGGCTGGCCGACCTCGCCGCCCGCAAGGATGCACTCAACGACGTCGGCGGCTTCGACGAGCGCTACCGATGCGGCAGCCGCGCGGCAGTCGACCTCGCGCTGCGCATGCACCGCGAGGGCTGGTTGCTGCGTCAGGACGCACGACAGCTGGATCACCCTGTGCCGCAACCCGATCGGCCGGCCGGCGCCATTGTGCAGGAGCGGTGTATGTCGGACGACGCGCTGCTGCGGCACATGCACGGGCGGGGCTGGCGCCGCGCCATCGGAGCGCCCCGCAGTCGTTTCCCGTGGTATGCCGGGACGACCGCCGCCGCCGTGGCCGCCAACCTCGCGGCAGCTGCTCGCGGAATGGGCCTGCCGATCCCCCGGCGGGTGCCGCTGGTGGCCGCCGGAGCTGCCGTTGCCTCGACCGCGGCGCTGGCCGCGGCCTGCGTCATACGGCCGGAGAGCGGGGGTGCCCGATCGTGGCGGGCAGCTGCGGCGAGTGTCGTCGTGCCGCCGGTGGCGGTCGCTCAACGACTTCGCGGTGAGCTTCGGCATCGTGTCGCGGCGGCCTGGCCGACGGAGGTGCTCGCGGTGCTCTTCGAGCGCGACGGCACCCTGATCCGCGACCTCCCGCTCAACACCGACCCGGACCGGGTGCAGCCGCTGCCGGGCGCCCGGGCGGCCGTGGACCGGTTGCGCAGGAAGGGGGTGCGGGTCGGACTGATGGCGAGCGAGACCGCGGTGGGGGCCGGGGACGTCTCCCGGAGTCAGATGCGCGCCGTCAACGAGCAGGTGGACCGGCTGCTCGGCCCGTTCGACACCTGGCAACTGTGCGCACACCCGCCCGACGTCGCCTGTTCGTGCCGGCTGCCCGAGCCCGGCATGCCACGCCGCGCCGCCGGCGACCTCGACGTGCCCGTCAACGCGCTGGCCGTGGTGGGACATCTCGGGGCCGACGTGACCAGCGCGCTGCGCGCGGGCGCGCGGAGCGTGCTCGTGCCCGACCCGAGCACGACCGACGCCGACATCGCCGCCGCTCCGCGCACCGCCGGCGATCTCGGGACCGCGATCGACCTGATCCTGCGCGGCGACGTCCCCTGACGACCCGGCCGCGGGGTGGTTCCGGATCGCTCAGTCACCGTCCGAGGCCGGCAGGCTGCCCGCGCTGACCAGATGGGCCGCGACATCGCGCAGCTTGAGGTTCTTCTCCTGCGAGAAGCGGCGCAGCACCTCGAAGGCCCGGTCGGGGTCGAGCCGGTAGCGCTCCATCAGGATGCCCTGCGCCTGCCCGATCAGCTTGCGAGCGTCGAGCGCGGTGCGCAGGCCCTCCTGCGTCTGGGCGACCTCGAGGGCGATCGCCGCGTGCCGGGAGAACAACGCCGCGAACGCGATGTCGTTGGAGTCGAACGCATGGGGCTGGCGCCAAAAGAGATTGAGCGCTCCGAGTCGTCGCCCGTCCCGGCCGCTGAGCTGGGTGGCGAGAGCACTCTCGATGCCCAGCCGGGCCGCGGCCGGTCCCCATCCGCCCCACTGGTTGTCGATCGCGAGGTTGGCCGAGAAGACCGTCTCCTGCTCCGTGGCGCTCTCGCTGCACGGCCCGTCGCCGACCTCCTCCTGCAACTCGTCCAGCCGGCCGACGAGGGGGTCGGTCGGCGCGACGGTCTGCAGGCGGCCGCCTCGAGCCAGCAGAGTGATGCCGCCGTGGTCAGCACCGAGCTCCCGGCAGGCGAACTGCACGACCTGGTCCGCGGTCGCGATCGGATCCGTGGCGGCATGCAGATCCTCGGCGAGGCGCGCCAGGTCGCCCGCCTGCTCGGTCACGCTCTGTTTCATCGCACCGTCCGCTCGTCGCCGATCCGTCGTGCCCCGTCGTACACACGTGCTGGAAAGCGTACGCCGGTGCACTGCCGGACTCCGGAGAGCCCGGCGGAACACCCTGCCACGCGGTCGAATTCGCCGTCCTGACCCGTGTGCCCCTTGTGAGGAGCACGGCTTCTGTGATCTGCTGGAGCCGACGACATCAGCTCAAGCAGACGGGCTGGTCAGGTTGGTCTTCTGCGAACGGGCAGACATGCCTTCCGTCATCCAAGCCTCCCATGTCGACGACACGGTCGAGGTTCGAACCAACGCACTTCTCGCGCTCGCTCATTCTTGCGCCGAGGCGTCCCAGGCGGCGCGCTACCGCGAGCAGGCGATCCTGCTGCAGCGGCCACTGGCGCGGCACCTGGCGCGACGTTTCGAGGGCCGCGGCATCGACGCCGACGACCTGCGCCAGGTTGCCTTCGTCGGCCTGGTGCTCGCCGTGCACCGCTTCAGTCCACAGCACGCCCGCACGTTCCGCGCGTTCGCGGTGCCGACCATCTCCGGGGAGCTCAAACGGCACTTCCGCGACCACGGCTGGGCGGTCCGTCCCCCACGGGCGGTGCAGGAAAACCGGATCAAGGTGCAGGCCGCCCAGCAGGACCTGCTGCAGCAGCTCGGTCGCGCACCGAGCGTCGACGAGGTGGCGCAGGCTCTCGGCGAACCCCCACAGGCAGTGCGTATGGCGCAAGCCGCCGACCAGCAGTATCGGTCGGAGTCGCTGGACGCACCGTTGCGCGACGACACGTCGGTGTCGCTGGCGGACACTTTGCCCGACCGCAGCTCCACCGAGGCGTTCGAGCGTGTCGAGATGGTCGAGGAGCTCCGGCCCGCCCTTGCGGCACTCACCTCAAGAGAGCGCCAGATCGTGCGGCTGCGCTTCGTGGACAACCTCACGCAGCGCGAGATCGGCGAACGGATCGGCACCAGCCAGATGCAGGTCTCCCGCCTGCTGACCGGCATTCTGGCGCGCCTGCAGCAACACCTCACCGCGCGGTCGGCCGACGCCGACGCGTGAGACTCGTCAGACTGCTCAGACTGCGAGCCCGCCTCCGCGGGCCGGACCGCGGGAGCGGCCCGGCCCACGGGGGCGGTGTCGCCGAAGACCCTTCAGTCCTCAGTGTCTCCGGCGTCTCCGGTGTCTCCGGCGTCCTCCTCCTCGCTGCTGCCCGACTCGGCATGCTCGGAGCTGCCGCCGCTCGCGACGTCGTTGCTGCTGCCGGATGCTCGCGCGCCGCGACCACCATCGGTCTGCTCGTCGTCCTCACCCGGTGCGCCGGATCCGCGTGCATGTGAAGCGTCGGTCATGGTTCTCCTCCTTCGCCTGCGGCTGTTGCACCAGTCGCCTACCCGGCACGGCGGACACCAAACGGCATCGCGCGATCAGGCCGGCACCTTGTCGAGAAAGCCGCGCACGTCGGCGACCCGGCCGTCGCCGTCGAGCACGACCACGTCGAACCCGACGACGACGGGCTCCGCTCCGGCCGGGCCCAGGCCCCACTGGAAACGCACCTGCGAGTGATGACGGTCCGGCTTCCCGATCGGGGTGAACGTCATGCCGGCGAACTGCCGTTGCACCGCATCGATCACGGCATCGAGCTCGGCCCGGCCGGTCGTCTCCGCCAGCGGATCGGTGTAGGTGACATCCTGCGCGAAAGTGTTCTGCAGCAAGGCAGTTCGCTGCTCGCCCTGTGCGTTCCAGGTGGCCAGGTAGTCGTTGACAACGGTGTCCATCACGGTTTCCTTTGCATTGGTTTCTCGGTGACGTGACGAGCCTCTGCCCCGCGACGACGATGCGCCATGACCTCGCAGGTCATGGCGGCGAGGACGCCGCGCCATACGCTGGCCACCATGACTGCTGCCGTGGGTGAGTTGCTGCGCGAATGGCGGGAGAGTCGGGCGCTCAGCCAGCAGGCGTTGTCGGACATCTCGACGGTGTCGACGCGCCACCTCAGCAGGGTCGAGACGGGCAAGGCGAGACCTACACCGCAGATGATCCTGCATCTGTCGGAGCATCTGAATATCCCTCTGCGAGAACGTAATCGGCTGTTGCTCGCCGGCGGTTTCGCGCCGCGGTATGGCGACAGCTCGCTCGACGACGACTCGCTCGCGGGAGTCATGGCCGGCCTGCGCGACCTGCTCGACGCCCATCTGCCCTACCCGGCGCTGCTGCTCGACGACTACTGGGATGTGGTGGACGCCAACGCCGCGGTGGACGCGCTGCTCGTGGGCTGTGCGCCACATCTGCTCGAACCGCCGATCAACGTGCTGCGGCTCTGTGTCGACCCGCAAGGGCTGGCACCGCGCATCGCCAATCTCGCCGAGTGGTCCGGGCATCTGCTGCGGCAACTGCGACACCGGGCGCTCCAGACCCGGGATGCGCGGCACGCCGGTCTCGTCAACGAGCTCAATGAACTCAATGAACTCGACGAGCTCGCTGCGCTCGTCGACGCGCCTGACGGCCCCGGGGTGACCGGCCCGGTCGTCACGCTGGAGTTGGAGACGGCCGACGGCACGCTGCGGTTCTTCAGCACGACGGCACGCCTCACGACCGCGACGGACGCGGCCCTGGAAGGTTTGCACCTGGAGACGTTCCTCCCGGCGGACGCTTCGACGCGACGCCTTTTCGCCTGACCCCTGCCCGGTGCTCGAGTCAGGCGGCCGGATCAGGCGCTCGGGTCAGGTGGTTGTGTCAGGTCGCCGCGACCGGGTAGGCAGGAGGGTGCACATCCGCCAGTCGGAGAGGAGCAACCGCACATGCCCGAGAAGAAGCCCGGACCGTCGGTCAAGGATGACGAGCTCTACGAGAAGCTGCGCGACGAGGGCAACAGCAAGGAGAAGTCGGCGCGGATCGCCAATGCGGCCGCCGACACCTCGCGCTCCGAGGTGGGCCGCAGGGGCGGCGAGCACCCGGCATACGAGGACTGGACCAAGGACCAGCTCGACGAACGTGCCGCCGAGCTCGAGATCTCCGGACGGTCCTCGATGAGCAAGGACGAACTCATCGACGCCTTACGCAGTCACTGACCGCGCCCGACCACCCGACGAAACCGCCGACCTGTCGGCGGTTTCGCCATGTTCGGCCGCGCCACCGCGCCACCCATCTCTTGACTCCAGGTGCACCACGTGCACATAGTGTGCAGTATTCGCACATCGTGTGCGACCATTGCACTGGAGACAGTCATGACCGAATCGATATCACCGACACCGATCCTCCGGCCCGAGCTGGCGTCGGCCACTTCGCGCAAGGTGCGGCGCAGACTGCTGCCGATCATCGGGGTGCTCTACTTCATCGCCTTCCTCGATCGCAACAACGTCAGTTTCGGCAAGCTGGAGATGTCAGGCGACATCGGATTGACCTCCGTCGCCTACGGATTCGGCGCCGGCTTGTTCTTCGTCGGCTACGCACTCTTCGAGATCCCGAGCAACGCGGGTATGTACCGCTACGGCGCCCGCTTCTGGATCGCACGCATCATGGTCAGCTGGGGTGTCGCTGCCTGCGCGATGGCCTTCGTCACCGGTCCGGTGTCGTTCGGCATCGTCCGGCTCCTGCTCGGGATCGCCGAGGCCGGCTTCTTCCCTGCGATCCTCTTCTACCTGACCCTGTGGTTCCCGGCCAGGGAACGCGTCACCGTGCTGGGTCTCTTCGTCCTCGCCCAGCCGATCTCTAACGCGATCGGCGCACCGCTGTCGGGATTGCTGCTCGGGTTGGACGGCCTGCTCGGCATCCACAGCTGGCAGTGGCTGTTCCTGCTCGAGGGGGTGCCGGCGATCCTGCTCGGCTTCCTCGTGCCGCGGCTGCTGACGGACCGGCCGGAGGACGCAGGCTGGCTCAGCACACAAGAGCGGCGCTGCCTCACCGCGACGATGGCTGCCGACGCGGCGTCGCGTCCGGCGGCCGGCCGCGAACGGTTCACCGACGGCCTGCGTGACCGCCGCGCTCTCGCCTACGCGGCGCTGAACTTCGGAATGGTCTGCGGCATCTACGGTTTCAGGCTATGGCTACCCACCATTGTGGACGCCCTCGGCAGCTTCAGCAGCACCCAGCTCGGCTTCATCGTGATGATCCCGTATGCGTTCGCCGCCGGTTTCATGCACTGGTGGGCCAAGCGGGCCGATCGCACCGGGCGACGTGCCCGGCACGCCGCCGCCAGCATGGTGCTGGCGGCATCCGGCCTACTCGGCACCGCGCTGACCGCCGGGTGGTCGGCGCCAGTGGCGCTGCTGTGCCTAATCGTCGCGGCCTGCGGCGTGTATGCCGGCACGGCGCCGCTGCTCGCCATGCCGTCCGCAGCGTTCACCGGAGCAGCGGCAGCGGCCGGTCTCGCCCTGGTCAACGGCGTGGGCAACCTCGGCGGGTTCGTCGCGCCATACCTGGTCGGGCTTCTCAACGAGGTCACCGGCAACGATCGCCTCAGCCTGGTGTTCCTGGCCGGGGTGCTACTGGTGACGGCGGTCGCGACGTTCTGGTACGCCGACCGACGGCCCGAAGGATCGGTGCGGCTCACCGCTCCCACCGAACACACTAACGAGTTCCAGGAGGAACACCATGCATCAACAGTTCGATCTGACCGGTAAGCGTGCCCTCGTCACCGGGGGCGGCGTGGGCATCGGCGCGGCCATCGCCGCGATCCTCGCGGACGCCGGTGCGCAGGTGGCGGTCAGTTATCGCACACACGCACCGGACGAGACCGTGATCGCCGGACTTGGCTCTGGCGCAACGGCTTTCGCGCTCGATGCGACCGACGACAACGCTGTCGCCGCAGCACTGGGAAAGCTCGGAGCGGAGTGGGGTGGCCTCGACATACTGGTCAACAACGTCGGTGGCCTCGTGCAGCGCTCGACCATCGCGGACATGAGCCCGCAGCTCTGGCACACCGTGATGGCGCTCAATGCCGACAGCACGTTCCTGGTCACCCACCACGCGCTGCCGCTGCTCGCGGACGGCGGTCGCATCATCAACATCGCCTCGCTCGCCGGCCGCACTGGCGGCCACCCGGGTGCGACCGCGTACGCCGCGTCCAAGGCCGCGATCTTCGGCTTCACCCGCGGCCTGGCCAAGGAGGTGGCCGACCGCCGGATCACCGTCAACGCGGTCGCCCCGGGCTTCATCGAGGACACGCCGTTCCACGACACGTTCACCACGCCGGACTCCAAGGAACAGACCGTCGATACGATCCCCCTGGGCCGTGCCGGCCGCCCGCAGGACGTCGCTGCCGCAGTGTTGTGGCTCGCGTCCGACGGGGCGGAGTTCGTCACCGGGACGGTCACCGACGTCAACGGCGGCCAGCATTTCGGCTGACGACGCGGGCCAGGCGCCCAACGGAAGGACGAGGACCAGATGCCGCAGACCGTGGACCGGGCGATCGAGGTCATCGAGTTGTGCAGTCAGCGTCCGCGGACGATATTGGAATTGGCGCAGGCGCTCGATGTGCACCGCACGACGGCGCTGCGGCTGGTCAACTCGCTGATGGATGCGGGGTTTCTGCGACGTGATGACGCCGGGCTGCTGGGTGTCGGGTTCCGGCTGGCGGGGCTGGCCCATGCTGCCCTCGCGCAGTTCGACCTGCGATCGCTCGTGCACGGCCACATTGTCGAGCTCAGCGAAACCGTCGGCCACACCATCCAGTTCGCGGTGCCTCAGGGTGACCGGTTGATCTACGTCGACAAGGTCGAGCCGGACAACTCGATCACCCTCAACACGCACATCGGCGGTGACGTGGTGGTCAACACCGCGGGTGTCAGCAAGGCGATCCTCGCCAACCTGCCGCCGGACCGCCGGGACGCCGTGCTGCGGTCGGCGAGTTGGACCCGATACACCGACGCGACGATCACCTCGCCCGAGGAGATGCTGCGGCGGCTGGACGATGTCCGGCGCAAGGGTTGGGCTACCGACGAGGGCGAGTTCGAGACCTACTCCAACTGCGTCGCTGCACCGGTCTGGAACCACGCCGGCCAGGTGGCGGGTGCGATCTCGATCACCGCGTTCCGGCAGAAGGCCGACATCGAACAGCTCACCGCACTCGTGCCGACCCTGATTGAGGCGACCACGGCGATCTCCCACGAGCTGGGTTGGACCGGTCCGCCGCGATGCGAGTAGCGGTGCTCCCCCGCCGACAGGAAACGCGAAAACCGCCGACAAGTCGGCGGTTTCGCGCTGTCAGGGTCCTCACGCAGCCCTCAAGCCAACGATTTCACCTGGCGGCTGTGGGCGCGCCGAACGCGCGACGTGCAACAGACGAGTCAACATGTTGCTGGTATGCCACGCGGCACCCGATGGCGCTTGTTGGCGGAGCAGCGAGCCGTGCTGCTCCGAACGCGATGTCGCCGGAGAATCGCTTGCCAGGCTGGCGAAGACGTAAGGCGTTTCGCGGCAATCGGTCACCGCGCTCATTGCCGAAGCTGGTCGCGCCCGCAACGCCGTCAGATTGCCGAAGCAATCAAGCTGTACGAGGACGGCCACTCACTGCGAGCCATCGCGACACGACTCAGGGTCAGCAGGACCATCATCTGGAATCAGTTCCACGCCAACGGCGTAGTGATCGGCAACTAGCCGGACGGGCCGTATCTTCCGCGCTACTTGTGGACGAGCCTTCTCCACCACCCTTTTTCATTAGTTTAGGTACACAACCTATGAATACTATAGTCATGCCAGAAGAAGATCCTGAAGATCTATCTAGTCCGTTGTGAGTAGAGGCATTTAGCATGAATAGGCAGCCTCGCGGCTGCCTATTCATCTTCGGTGCAGGTGGTCCCTCACTCGCCGGATGCAACGTCGGGATACTCGTCCTTGTGCTCAATAATCCAATCTCCGACCTCATGGATACTCACAAAGCCTGAGGCGATGACGATACCTTGTTCGTGTATCTCATATCCAGTTGTTGAGCCCACAAGCTCCAGCCCGGCATCCTCAAGTATCTGCCGATACTCGGGCTCGCGGCTCCTGACCTCGTGTGCTGGCAGATCTGGGCGGGTAGGCCTGGCCATGTACTTCTTCGGTTCCTTCATGATTCTTTCCTTCCTAATTGCCTCCTTCACCTTGTGTGAACAAGTGCATGTAGAGCAGTACAACACACTCGAAAATTTGATACAAGACCTTGATTGTTAGTGTTCGCGACTAGCGAACAAGGGCAGTGCGGAGGAATGACCACCTCAACCGTATTTGTCGGTGTGTTCGGAACGTATCGAGACACAGTCTGAGCCGTGATTAGAGTTCGATTATCTATCTCGACGCCCGGGAGAGGAAACGCGTTACGCGCGCTGTGCGTTTGATGCTGATCGGGGTGCGCCGTGGTGAGTTGATGGGCTATCCGTTGGCAGGACAATGCGGGACCTCAACATCGACCCACGCCGCGACCACCAAACCCACCGGCCGACCACCGGGACCCACATCCACAAAAAAAGACCTGAACCTGCACAATGCAGGTCCGGACCATTCCGATGTCCTGAGACAACAACGTCGGGCTGACAGGATTTGAACCTGCGACCCCCTGACCCCCAGGCGTCCAGACTGCTCCGGCCAGACCGGATTCTGCGTGATTCCGGGCGTCAGATCATGCAGAACACGTCACGAGATGCATGGATTGCATGATTATGGTCCCCTTCTGGTCCCCCCTCGTGGGCAAGCTCAGTTCGCGGCCAGAGCCGCGAGAGGCGCTACGGCGGCGTGGAACCTGTTGCCCACGAGCAGCACGACGATCTTGTGTCTGGCTCTGGAGAAGACCACGTAGAGGAGCCGACTCGTTGTGGGGAACGGTTCTGATTCGTAGCCCATGAAGTCCCCCTCCCGCAACACCACGACGGTTGCGTCTGCCTCGCGTCCCTTCGTCTGGTACAGGTTCATTAGTTGAACCTCTCGCGGGCTCAACGCCGAGTCCGTGAGCGCCGCGTAACTCGCCTCACGAGCTTCCGCACAGATCGCTGCAACCATCTGATGGTCATCGCGGGCGCTGCTCGTACGTGCCGCTCGCGCGTACATCACCGAGAGCAGGGTGGCTGCTTGCTGCCAGGCGCCCGACTTCTGCGGTAGTCCGAGCGCGTCGTGTGCCGTCGCCGCTACCTCGATTACCTCCCGAATGGACCCCGCCTCGGAGAGACGCTCTCGAAGAGCGCTCAGGCGAGCTTGCAAGGTCGTGGGGCCTGAACCGTTCATCACCTGGTACGCGATGGGGGGCGCCTTCTGCCCACGTTGCGCGCTTGTCAGGAACACAGCTATCGCTTCGAGAACAATTTCCCAGGTGCCATCGCCGGTGTGGAACCGCGCCATCGCAGTCTGGGCGTCGAGGGCGGCGGCGAGCGCGTCACTGAGACCGGCAACTTCATGTTCGATCCCGTCGGCTTCAAGTGCATCCGAGAGAGCCGCGAGCATGTCGTTATGGTGCGTGAATACTGCCACGCCCATGTCTTCCGCGGCTAGCTCGCTAACGACCCGTGCGACGTGACTGGTCTCGTCGGAGAGTGGTATTCCGTCTTGGATGACCAGTCTTTCGTCCTGGATGGCGGCCGCGATGGCCTCTGAGTCGAACAGGCGTCCCCTGATGGCGTTGGCGACGGCCGGGATGATCCCGGAGGGGTCTCGGAAGGAGGTTTCTGGCAGCAAGATGGTGTTCTCTGCCCCAGCGGCCGAGCAGGCTTCATCGATGCGCTCCACTCTGACGCCGTCTTCGGCGAGGAACGTGTAGATGCACTGGTTCGGGTCGCCGAGCAGTATCAGCCTGCTGTCGCGGGCAATCAGCTGAAGGAGGTCTTGCTGCGCATCGCCGGTGTCCTGAAACTCGTCGACGATTACGAGGCCCCATCGGGTGCGAAGGTGTTCTGCGACAGCAGGTGCGGCCTGAGCGATTTCGAGTGTGAGCGGGATGAGCCTGCTGTATCCGATCTCGTGCTGGGCCAGGCCGAGCTTCTCGCGAGCGGGGCTGACGAGGACGGCGTCGCCGTGTCCGACCAGATTCCCGAATCTCCGGACCACGGAGAACGCGAGCGAGTGGAACGTCATGATGTCCACCTGGGAGCCTCGTCGGCCGAGAATCTCATTTGCACGGGAGGCGATGCGCGCCACCGAGGAACGAGAGAACGAGAGGAACAGGACCCGATCGTGGGGTTCGCTTTCTGCTACTCGTTCGAGATGGGCGTGAGCTGCGGCGAGGGCGCTGGTCGTCTTTCCGACACCCGCTCCGCCGAGCACGACAGTGAGTTCGGCCTGCGTCGCTACGACTCGCTGCTGCTCCGGGTTCTGCGGGGCGAATGTCATGGCAGATCAGGGATGTCGATGCGTCCGAGCGTATCGCCGCAGACTGCTTCGATCGCGGACCGCGCGATCGGCGGCTGTCGTGTCAGTGCGTGAGCCCAGGCTGCCCCTAGCCCCTGCTTCTTGATCACTTTCGTCGTGATGAGGTAGTCCGCGATGTCATCGTCGCCGAGATCGGGTGGCAGGGTGGGCATGCCGAAGTCTTCCAGGGTCTCGACCGTCTCTCGGAGCTGATCTCCGGGTACGCCGCGGATGAGCGCGGCCTCCACGGCGGTGCGAGTGGGAAGCACGACGAGTTGTTCGACCATTCCTGCAAGGACTCCGACTGCTGGATCTTCGTGTCCTGGCTTGTCATTGTCGACGATCCCTCGGACGTGGAATCCGAGTTCAAGGGCGATCTCGGCAATGGCTGGGAGCCGGGTAACTCCTCCGTCTGACCCTGGCGGGGCGACCAATCGGATGCCGTTAGCGGGGAGGCTGTGGTGCGGTTCGTTCGTCTTCCGGAAGAGCCGCGACGCGAGCGCGCCATACCCCTCGACGTCGAGCGGCCCCTCCAGGAGGACAACGGTTCTCGCGCTCAGCGCCGCGAGAAGCTGCTCCAGGATGAGCCTCCGGTTGACTCGGCCCGTCTTGTCCGTGACTGCAGAGAGCTGGTGCTGTCGTCTCTCGCCGTGGCTGACTGTGAGCCGAACCAGCTCACCGGGATCGAATGCTCGTACTACCTCAGGACGGCGCGTTGTGAGGATCGCTTGCCCTGCAGTTACGTGGATGAGCCGCGCCATGTGTTCAGATGACGATGCGTCAAGGCGATCTCCGAAGTCATCGCCGATGATGACGACGCCTGATTGTGCATCTCGCGCGGCTGCGATGGCTTCAGCGGCCGAGAGCACACTCTCGAGAGTCGACCCCTGGGAACGGACGGGAAGGGCCCCGGCCGCACCCATCGAGATCGCTGGTTGAAGCGCTCTGAGGAGTGCAGCCATAGAACCGTCATCCGCCAGAAAACTGATGTCGGCGGAGTCATCGATACCGAAGAGAGTCTGCGGTCCGGAATCGATGACCTTATCCAGAACGCTGGTGACCACCTCCGTCTCAGAGAACGACCCGGTTGCAGCATGGACGGCCGAATCCAGATCGGTGAGGGCGCTGTCCAGGCCACCAGGGTCGGCATCAGCAAGGAGTGCTCTCAGGACTCCCTCTGCCCGCAGTTGGAGAGCCGGCGCACTGTCAACGAACTGGACAGGCAGAGACTCACGCTCGATCCGGCTCGCTCTCTTGAACACACCGGCAGCGGGATCACTTCGCGCCGGGTAATCGACCCAGTGCTCGCCGGTGTCCGTATCGAGGTCATATCGTGCGCGATAGCACAGACGTACGCCCAGAACCGCGTCGCCCGCGTTGCTTGGCGTGGCGATCTCCCCGGTTGCCCGGTCGAACGTTTCCAGATTCTCGCTGAGAAGAGTTTCGAGGTCCTCCCCGAGGTCGAGGAGAGTCACCTCTACCTCCGTCAAGGACTCTTCATCGCCGTCAGCAGGTCGGTAGACGTCGAGAGGATTCACGCGGGACCGAGTACTGCGGGCGTCGAGAACCCGGCGCAGGGCCTCGACGATGTCAGTGCGGCCCGCCTGCGGCTCACCTGCAAGCACCATGTTCTCTGGCACCACGAGCGCTGCATGGCGATAACCCCGGAAGTGTCCGATACGGATGCGCGCGACCCTCATTGGCTACTCCTTGCATACCCCCCGATGCAAGTTGAGCGCTCGGCTCGCAACGGGACGATGAGCGTGAATCAACGGACCTTCTCCCGCTCGGAACCGGCGGCTCCCGTGCCTATCGTCCCACGGACTGTGGGCAGTACCAGGCGGCGACGCACCATGGCCGTCCCGTGAGACACGCGACGACAGGTTCCTTACAAGCGTCCGAAGTGGCAGCTCGGCGTCGTTTCCGTCTGGTTCCGCAGTTCACGCGACCCACGCGGTGCCGCCGGCAGGCTGCATGGTTTGCATGGCTGTGGTCCCGTGCCTGGCCCCCTGCCCGCGTCGGGAACTGTCACGGCGTCACGGGCACCTATGGCAACCGATTCGTGCGTACGCGCGTCAGAGGAGCTTCGGTTGATGCGCGTCGACGTGTCTCAGCCCGATCGCGAAACAGCGCGGCTACGGTTAGGACTGAACGACAGCTCTCGTCCGTTCGGCACCGAGGGCGTAGATCGCCGGACGGATCATCGAGACGAGGCTGGACATGGCTTACGAGCAGCTACCCATCGTGGAGGTCGAGCTGAGCCGGCTCCTGCTCGACCTGGAGAACTACCGCATCCCGACTCGTCGCGACGATGAAGCTGGAGCCTTGAAGTATCTGTTCGCTTCCGAGGACGTCCTCGGCGCGGCGCGGCTGATCCTTCGCGACGGCTACTTCGACAACGAGGTGCCGATCGTGATCGCGGCGGAGTCACAGGACGAGCCACCTTCGTACATCGTCCTGGAAGGCAACCGGCGCGTCAGCGCACTCAAGGCTCTCCATGACCCGACGATCGTGTCTGGTCACGAAGCCGAGGTCCGCTCGCTGCTCAAGAGGTACGCAGTCGAGGCAGAGAACCTTCCCGAACGAATCCGCGTCATCGTGGCGCCTGATCGCGCGACCGCCGCCCCGCACGTTGCCCGACTGCACACTGGTATCTCCAAGAAGCGGTGGAGCCGCGACCAACAAGCAACCTTCTACTACTCACTCGTGGACGACCAGACGACTGTGGAGGACGTCAAGGCGCAGTACCCCGATGTCGAGGTCGCAAGGTTCATGAAGATGGCTGTGATGCGACGCTTCCTTGCCGCTGCGCCATTCTCCGACCACACTCTCCGGCAGTATGCCGCCAGCGACGACTTGGCGATGTCGGCCTTTGAGTACGCGTACCGAAGCAAGGACATCGCGGCTGCGATCGGGGTGGAGTTCGATAGAGACGGCATGTTGCTTCCTCGGTCCTCAACTCCCGAAACGATCGCGTCGAAACTTCCAAAGAAGAAGCTCGGTGCATTGGAGTATCTAGTCGGGGAGTTTCGCGCTGGAAGGCTCAACACCCGCTCTCCGGAGCTCAAGAAGCGTGATGACGCTTACCAGCCGTTCGTGGACCGTCTCAACGGTGTACCCATTACAGCAACGCCGACACCATCACCCGCCGCGCCCGCACCCCCGACTCCGCCTGGACCGTCGCAAGGTGGCAGCCACGGAATGCCTCCAAGCGGTCCCGGCAGCGAGACCGGCGGAGCAACTCCACCCCAGCCTGAGCCTCCGAGCGGAGCAGGAAGCCGTGGACCGAACCATCCAGACACAAAGGACACGCTCGATCTGTCGGGCCTCGACTACGAGAACGCACCACTGAACCTCAAACTGCGCTACTTCGAGCTACGACGGATCAACCTGGGAAACTTGCCTATCGCGTCCGCGATCCTGTTGCGCTCTGTTCTCGAAGCCACCATCAAGGTCCATTTCGAGGGCTCCGCAACGCCCGCGACAGGCGAGTTGAGTGCGGTTTTCAAAGTGGTCGCGCAAACCTATGGCTCGGAGAAGACTCTCAAATCGACCATCGGCGCCATACAGTCGGGAAACGCCCACAAACATGGCTCTATCCAGTGGTTCAATCTCATCGCGCACAGCGCAGATGCGTCAGTGACCGCAGAGGACGTTCGGCAGGCGTGGAAGATGGTCAATCCGCTGCTCAGGCGCTTGTTGCGTCCGCCATTACAGTCTGCCCCTGCAACGCCTTGACCACACCGGCGACTGCGGGCGATGCAACGAGCAGTTCTTCGGCCTGCCCCGGATACCGCGCGGAGTAGGTCAGTTCCAAGCGGCATTGGAAGTGCTCGCGATACAGCTTCTCAATCAGTGGAGCCGTGTCATACGTCATGAGCCAGTGCGCCTTCTCAACCGTATTGACGATCGCCGCGAGGGCTGTGTGATCGCGCCCGTCGAACGCGTTGAGGTAGAGCTGAGACCCTGCCTGAACATAGGGCGGATCGATGTACATAAATGCTCGATCGTCCTGAGCGTAACGCTGGATCACTGTCCTGCCGTCAAGGTCTGAGACCGTGATCTGATCGGCCAAGTCTCCGATCGCAGTCAATCGTTCGATGAGCGTTTCACGATTGAAGCGGGCGTCAATCTTGTATCTCCCTTCCTGCCGCTGACCGCCGATAACTCCGGCATTCAGAATCCCTGAACGATTGGTCCTGTTCAGAAAAAAGAAGGCGAACCCGAGGCGGAGTGAATCTCGCTCATCGCGCGATCTGTATATCTCTCGCTGCTTCTGCCATTCAGCGATCGTAAGTGGGACGGACGCAACCATTTCAACGAAGCTGGCATTGTCTCCGACCGCAGATTTCCAGAAGGCGTACACCGCAGGGTCAATGTCGTTGACAACCAGTTCTTCGACAATGCCCTCGCGGAGCAACGCAATCCCAGCTCCCACGCCACCGGCATATGGCTCGATATAGCGTGCGCGCTCGACCCTGAGGGCATCGATGATGTCGCCAAAGAAGCCAGCGAGCGCCGCCTTTCCTCCCGGATAGCGGAGCGGCGAGAGCGTTCCGTACCGACGTGACGCGACAACCCGCAGCGTGTCACTCATCAGGACTCCTTCCCTGCTCGATGCGCGGCGACTCGGCAGCGAGCCGAGCAGAAGCGCGCATCACCTCGCCCGAGGAACGCCTGATCGCAGCGCTCGCAGTTACGCCACGCCTTACGGCGACGTAGCCGCTCATGACGCAGCGCTCGATCAACGTCAGTGAGGCCCGCGTCGCTCAGGCTCGTGAAGTCCTGCATGTAACGGATACTACTCGTAACGACATCACAGAGTCATCGACACGCCGAATCGGTGCGGTACACCTGAAGGGACGCGCCAGTCGAATGCGGCTGTGTCGTGGTCAGTGCCTTACGGCGCGGTGGGCTCGCCTGCGCGTCACCGTGAGGACGGCACCGGTTGCCGTTTGCGACGCTCCCCCGCACGGACACTTATGAGCTGGATCAGACTGACGGGGCCGATCCAAAGGAACTTGAAGGCGTTCCAGACGAACACCAGTACCAGCAGGTAGAGCCAGCCGGGACCCCCGTCGTTGATGATCGTGGTGCAGATCGCCGCGGTGTAGAAGTAGACCCCGGCGAGCAGCATCGCGGAGACGCCCCACTTCAGGCCGCGCCGTGTGAGGATCGCGTTGAGCAGCAGGTTCGTGGGTGCGTAGCGGAGTACGCCATAGCCTCGTGCGCTGAGCGCCACGGACGTCCGGAGCATTGCGGGCCTCTTTCCTCGTCATAGCGCGACGGTGTTCCGTCGTGGAGGCGGCTATGAACCGAGTGCCCGCAAGGGGCCGTCCCGAAGGACCCGCATAGTTTGCTGAACCTGCCTCGCTACCGAGTTTACGACTGTCCTATGACAGAGGGAACCCCGGCGGCAGGCGGGCGTGTACCTCGTCGGTGACCTTGGAGCGGAAGGGACACCGATCATGGCGACGTTGGCGGAGCAGGTGCAGGGTGAGCGGATGGCGCGGATCGCGTTGTCGATGATCGCCGAACCGAACGACTCGACCACCGGGTACGTCCTCACCCGTCACGGCGGGGTCGAGACGCTGCGGCTGTTCGAGTCCGACGACGAGGTGCCCGGCCTGGCACGTGCTGACGTGCTGATGTGGCGCGAACGGCTGGCGGCGCGGGTCATGCCCGGCCTGCCAGACCAGGTAACGCAGGCGGAGCGGCACGGGTTCGGCACGCTCATCCCGGCCGACAAGGAATGGCCCGCCGGTCTGAACGACCTGGGCGAGCGCGCGCCGTACCTGCTGTGGACGCGGGGCGCGGCTTCGTTCTTGACGACGGCGCTGAGCGATCGGGCCACGATCACGGGCGCTCGCGCCGCGACCTCCTATGGCGAGCAGGTCGCGGGCGAGCTGGCGGCGGGTCTGGCCGATGAGGAACGGGTCGTCGTTTCCGGTGACGCCTACGGGATCGAGGGTGCCGCGCACAAGAGCGTGCTCGCCGCGAGCGGTCAGACGATCGCGGTCCTGGCGAACGGGTTGGATCGCCCCTACCCGGCCGGGCACAGCGAGTTGCTGAACCGGATCGGAGATGTCGGGCTGCTGGTCAGTGAGCTGCCGCCCGGAGCCGCGCCGACCAGGCACAGGTTCCTGTCCCGCAACCGCCTGCTGGCGGCGCTCTCCGGTGCGACCGTGATCCCCGAGGCCGGTCCCCGGTCCGGGTCGATGACTACCGTGCTCGCCGCACGCGAACTCGGCCGGGGCGTCGGCGCGGTGCCCGGCCCGGTGACCAGCGTGGCGAGCGCGGGGCCGAACGAACTCATCAAGCAAGGCTTCGCCTCACTCGTCACTCAGCCAAGCGACGTGATCGACCTACTCGACGCCGATAGGACCCCGGACCGGACTGTGACGCGGCCCGAGGTCGGACGCGAGTTCGGGCACCGGCACCCGTCGCCGGGCACGCCGGGGCGCTCTCTCTGACGGCCGCCCTCGCTGGACGGGCTCACAAGCTCGGTGCGGGGCGTGATGTGGTCGCTGGCCGCACCGCATCAGCCGTCGCGCCTTCGTGAGCGATCGCCTGGGCGCGGTTGAGGGCGGCGCGGGCGCGGATGGCGTCGATCTTCTGGTTGGTGCTCTCCGGCGTCGGGCCGAGCGGGGTCCGGTCGTCGGTGATGCCGTAACGGTCGCGGTAGGCGGCGACGGTGCGAGCGGCACGCCACCACGCCGCCTTCTGCTTCTCGCCCCTCGGGGCTGTGCCGAGGTCGGCCGTCCACGGTTCCTCATCGGTGAGGTAACCACGGAGCACGGCGTCGGCGCGGGCTTCGATCAGCTCGCGGCGCTCGTCCAGGGCTTGCCGCATGTCCTCGGCCATCCGCCCGCCGGCGTGCGGGATCAGTCCAACGATCAGACTCGGGGACTTGCGGGTGCGGCCTGACCCAGCGGGCCGGGCGGTGGCGCGCGCGACGCGGGCGTGGAGGACGGAGGTGATGTCATCGGCATCGTCCAGGCTCCGCGCGGCGACCAGCCGCGGGAGCAGCGCGTCGAGGTCATGGTGGTTGGCCTCGGCGTGACGCAGCTCGGCGGACAGCGCGCCGTAGGCATCGGAGCCGAGCACGTCTTCGATCTGTTCGACGGTGAGCCCGGACGCGGCGAGCAAGGTCGCCCAGCGGTCGTGCTGGGCGGCTTGCGCGATGGTGTCGTACTCGGCCGCGAGTTGGGCGATCGAGCCCCAGCGGTCTTGTTCGGCGGTGATCGTCTCGTGCGCGGACAGCTCGGCGCCGATGTGCTGCAGGACGCCATAGAGGATCGAGCGGGCGGTGACGTGCGGGTTGTCGTCGGGATGCGGCACCGCGTGTTCGGCGTCTTCCCGGTCGACGGCGACGTAGGCGTGGTTGCTGTGGGCGCCGCGGGTCATGGAGACGTAGAAGTTCTCCCGCGTCGTGGTGGCGGTGACGACCGCGTGCGCGGTGTCGGTGGTGACGCCCTGGGCGCGGTGCGCGGTGATCGCGTAGCCGAGGTCCAGGTGCTCGGCCAAATAGTCGGCCGGCAGAACGATCCCGCCGCCGAACCTGCGTCCGGCCGGTCGGATGCTGACCGATCCATCCTCGCGAACTCCGGTGACGATCCAGCGGGAGCCGTTGCGGACCCACGTTCGGCCGTTGCGGAGCCGCCGGTCGTTCTCGCGGGTGATGACCAGATCGCCCTCCGAGACCGCGGTGCCGTCGTGCAGGGCGAGTTCGCGGGTGGGATTCACGGTGCCGTCGATGATCCGATCCGCCCGCGCTCTGGTGTTCAGCTCGGTGACGGTCGCGTGGGTCTCGGTGACCAGGATCGACGCGTGCCCGGCGGCAAGATCACGTCGCCATGCGGTGTAGGCGGCGTCGATCATCGCTTCCTCGTCGCCGCCGGTGATCCGTCCGTGCTCGATCAGGGTGTCGATCGCCTCGGCGCGGCCGTGGCGGAGCTGGAGCGAGGTGGTCTTCTCCCACTCGTTGGTGAAGCGGTGCAGATCGGTCAGCTCGGGGGCGTCGTCGCGATCGTGCACGAGCATGGCGAAACTGCCGCCGGCGCCGGGTGATTGGAGCTGGCCCCAGTCGCCGACCAGGAGGACTTTCGCGCCGGCCTTCTCAGCCTCGTGGGTGAGCCGATCCAACGACATCGTGCCGGCCAGGCTCGCCTCGTCGATGATGACGAGCTGCCCGGCAGTGAACGTAGTCTCATACATGATGTGGTTCTGCCACCACTTCGCCGTGTTCTCGGTGGCGATTCCGAGGTCATCGGCGAGGACCTGCGCGGCGACCGCCGAGGGGGCCAGCCCGATCACCGAGCCGGTGCCGTGCCCCTTCTCCCACGCCCGCCGAAGCCCGTTCATCGCCGTCGTCTTCCCGGCCCCAGCCGGACCGACCAGCACGTCCACGACGCGTCCGGAGACCGCGATCGCGGCAAGGGCCGCGGCCTGATCCTCGCCGAGCACCCGGCCGCGTGCGTCGGGCTTGCGGGCGATCCTCTCGACCGTCTCTAACGGCACCACCGGCCCGGTCGTTGTGGCGGCGCGCGCCAGGAGTCGGTCTTCTGCGGCCAGCAGGACTTCGGATGAGAACAGGGTCGAGGCGTGCGGCCGGAACCGGGAGGTGCCGTCCACGCGGCGGAACTGCAACGGGCTCGACGCCAGCTCCGGCGGCGTCAGCCGCAACGAAGCGTGCTCGGCGGCATCGACCACGAGCCCGGTGATCGCCTCCCGGTCCTGGATGCTGGCGAACCGCCACCCCATCAACTGCCGGGATGCTTCGGCGTGCAGGTTCCAGCGGGTCCAGGTAGAACGCTTCTCGCCCACCGTCTCCATCACGGTCTGCCCGACCTCGCGCACCACATCCAGCGGCACGTCGTCAGCGCGCAGCACCCGCCGCGGCGCCTGCGCGGTGGCCGTGGTGAGCGTGCGCGCCCAGCCGTTCGCGTCGCGTCGCAGCACCCGGCTGGCGCGCTGGCGCCACTCGCGGGTGAGGTCGGCCAGCGATCGGACCTGCTTCTCCGGCCTCGTGGCGAGCGTCGCCTGCGCCCGGAGTTTCAGCACCGTTCGCGCCGATGGCTGCCTGCCGTGCTTGGCGACGTACTCGGCGATGAGGCGGTCTTTCTCGGCCTCGATGTGCCGGGAGCGGGTGGAGAACTCGGCCACCAGCTCGTCGGGCACCCCCTCGATTTCCCAGGCCGGGTTCCGGTCCCTGCCACGTTCCCGCGCCTCCCACTCCACGCCGATGACGCGGGTGAGCTGATCGGCCAGAGCGGCGTTGTAGAGCTCCGAGACCGCCACGACCACCGCGTGCATCGGCCGGCCCGCGAGGGTCCGCCAACGCCCGTCCTGCACGGTCAGGACCTTGTTGCTGATGACGACGTGCGTGTGCAACTGCGGGTCGCCGGCGCGGCTGTCGTAATGATCGAACGCCGCGGCCACAACCCCGGCGACATCGACGTGCGCAACCGCGCCGTCCGGGCCGGTTGCACCGACCCGTGTTGCTGCAACCTCGCGTTCGAGGAACGCAACCAGCTCTGCAACCGCCGCATGATGAGCATCCGCGATCAAGGCTTGCGTGCCCGCGTCCGTGACCGCCCAGATCGTGGAGACCGACTTCGGCACGCTGAACGTGAAGTCGTAACCGGCTACCGCGCGGCGGGTACCGCGCTCGGCTTCCTCCGCCTCGATCGCGGCCACTTCCTGCGCTCGAGTCACCGGCCCCAACTCGGGGTCGAGAGCGTCCACGCGCTGCCTGATCCGCTCAGTGATCGACGCGAACTGCTGGTAGGCGCGACCCAGCGGCTCACCCGTGATCGGGTCATGGCCCATCCCGACCAACAGCGCGAGCTGAGCTTCTGAGACCTGCGCTCCCTCGACCAGCTCACCATGCCCGAGACGACCCAGCCCCGAGCCCATCCAGAAGCCCGGCGGCGTCCCCGCCTCCGCGTAGTAGCGAGTCAGCGGCGTGGACAGCGAGCGGTCGCCATCGCCCGCGGCGATGGACTTCAACAGGTACTTGTATCCATCGCCCGCGCTCATCACGCGCATCGAAACCGTCACCTGGGCTGCTCCTTCCGCCGCCGTTCGGGGGGCAGGTGAGCCCGCGAGTCCGGTCGCATCCGATGCGACTCGGGACGGCTCGCGCCTCGTCTGAAAGACGTGTGATGGCTCGGGGAGTCGGTGGCGGAGGATCGGCGGCTCCGCCTGAGTCACGGACTCCGAAGCACGCGGGGTGGTGTGCCGAGTGCGGGCATGGCACCGCCGACGAGGTATGGCGGCAGTGGTTCGGGGGGTCGTGCACCTGGTCGCTGACCAGCCCGGCGGTGACCTCGTGCGTGAAGTCCGACCGGGGATCACCCGTCAGCCGGAGCCCTCATGCACGACCCTCACGACCGAACTCGCCCGCTCAAGGTCGGATCGCTGTTCTCCGGGTACGGCGGACTCGACCTCGCCGTCGAATACGCCCTCGATGCCGAGACGATCTGGTTCTCCGAGAACAACCCACCCATCGCGCGCGTCTTCGCCCATCACTGGCCCGACGCCCCCAACCTGGGCGACATCACCACCATCGACTGGCGCGCCGCCGAGTATGTCGACGTGCTCTGCGGCGGCTTTCCGTGCCAGGACGTCTCGACCGTGGGAAAGCGCGCCGGCCTCGCGCCGGGCACCCGCTCCGGGCTGTGGTCGCACATGGCCGACGCGATCGACGCGCTGCAACCCCAGCTCGTCGTCATCGAGAATGTCCGCGGCTTGCTCTCCGCACCCGCCATTCGACCGCCCTCGGAAGGAAACGACGATGCGCAACGCAACCTCGACGACCATGCAACCCCCGGCGATGCACCCCTTCGCCATCTGGAACCCGACCCGTGGAGCCTGGGAGACCTCGCAGCTCGACCTCTCCGGGCAGCCGGCGCCGTACTCGGCGATCTGGCCGACCTGCGGTACGACGCGCAATGGATCGGCTTACCGGCGTCCTTTGTCGGCGCTCCTCACCATCGTTTCCGCATCTTCATCGTCGCCCAACATGATGTTCCGGACCCCGCTCGCAACGGACTCTTCTCGCGGTGGAGAGAGCCTGGATCAGGTACGGGCGCGGCATGGGACGATCGCCTTGTCGCACCAGATCATCGACCTCGCCTTGAACGGGCCGGGTGGCTCTCCGAGCAGATGCGACGAGTCGGAGACCTTGTGGACCCTGATCGACGGACTGTTCGGCGCTGGGGACGCTACGCCCGAGCCATCGCACAATGGGAGCACGTCACCGGACAGGATGCACCCGCTCCCGCCCTCCTAAACGACGGCAGAGGTCCGCGTCTGGCACCCGCGTTCGTGGAATGGCTCATGGGTCTCGAACCCGGCTGGGTCACCGACCCCGGGTACGGGCTCACTCAAAACCAGCAGATTACTGCCCTCGGCAACGGAGTCCTCCCGCTGCAAGCGGTGACCGCTCTGGTCAAGGCTGTGCAGCGCGAACAGGCTGCGTAGGCGTGAAGGAAGGGTCGGGGGTCGGGTTCATGCGAGGACCAATCGCGGCGTGACTCATGCGGGCGATGGAGTCCCTTGGCAGCCGGCGGCCGCGGGCACCGAAACTTGACCTTGATCCTGCATAGACCTCGCATCCTGATTGCAGAGCTTATGCGGCGGCACGATGGCTGCACGTGCCATGCAGGCCGATCTAGCGGGGGTGGACACCTCGTCTCGACTCAGCGATCACCGGGCACGGGTCTAGTGCCATGTGGGCGGGCGACCTGCTCCGAGTCGAGACACCCGATGGCCAACGCGCGTCGTTCGGAAATCCAGAGATGGCGGAGGAACATCCGCGTCCTCATCCTCAGCAGGCGCCGTCTCAGTTATAAGGACCTTCTGATCTTGGCAACGGCGCGCGACACGGCAAGCGAGTGCGGTTGTGGCACGCGCTTTGTGCCACGCGGTTGGTGGATGTTCGATGATGGTCATGGCCAGTCAACGTCGTAGTGAGATGGCGGGGATACGGAAGTAGACCTCGGCCCAACGTCGCTCGTATTCGGCCGGCGTCAGGAACTCACTTGTGCGAGCGTTGTCGAGTGCGATCAAGGCCCTGTGGCAGGAAACAAGTAGATCAGGGTTGCCATCAATGGTCGTGCTGGGGGCGGCGCGGAAGTTGACCTCGACCGTAAGTGAACGCGTCTGGTCGCGAAGCCTGCGCGTCAGGCGTCGAGTCACGAGGCCGAACGCGGCGGCAGTTGCAAGGACGCTTGTGAGGAGCGCCCAGCTTGGCAGCCCGTCGATGAGAGCGGCAATCAAGAGTCCGGCTGAGGAGCCGTATGCCGGTGCGATCCGGTCGATGGCGATCAGCCTCCGATCACGGCTCGTCGTGCCAGGAGGATGCACTTCCAGGAAGAAGAGTTGTGTTCCGTGTGCGGGACCGAGCGTGCGGACCGTACCCCAGCGCCTAGTGAGGGTCCTGACTTCCTGGAGCCGGTCGATCATGTCGTGGGTGCTCACGGTCCGGCCGCCTAGACCGCGGCTCGCGGTCCGCTGGGTGAGGTCGCGCAAGCGCCACCCCGCGCCGCAGCCTTTACGCTCATCTCCCCATTGGATCGGGTATCGGAAACCCGCGCCGTATGGACAGCGCGAGGATTCACCCAAGTCCTGTATGCGTTCCGTTAGACCAGATGATCTTCGTCTGTCTCGGCGCCCCATCTCGTGGTTGGTCGCGTGGAACCGCCCGCTGTCCGAATCTCTTTTCGCTCGTCGACGAGCCGGCATGCCAAGGAGCCCCTTCACATACGTCAAGCGTGTCCTGTGGGGACTCCGACCGCGACCGACGACGGGAGCCACCGTGGCCGCCGTACGCGCGCTCGGCCGACAGGCCCTTGACATCGCTTGATCTTGATCGTCCGCGTGCGGCCGGGCCCCGACCGTATGGACGCCGCGAGTGTTCGGGCCAATCTCGTATGCGTTCTGTTAGTCCTCGTGATCTTCGCCGTTTGAGGGTGTTGTCTCAGGAGTCGCGTCCCGAAATACGCATGCGGTCATCGCTTGGTGACCGACCTGAGGAACGGAGCTTGCTCGTGCTAGACATCGTGTTCATCGCCGGTGTGATTGGTCTGTTCGCGCTGATCGGTCTGCTCGGTAAGGCGTTGGAGAAGCTGTGATCATCTTCGAGCTGGCCGCTGCGGTGCTCGGTGTCGCGGCCGTCGTCTATCTCGTCTTCGCGCTCATCAAGCCGGAGCGGTTCTGATGGGGTGGCTGTTTGCGATCGCCGCACTGGCGACGGTCGCCTTGTTCCTGGCGGTGGTGCACCGTCCGCTTGGGGACTACATGGCGTGGGTGTACAGCGCCCCCAAGCACTGGAAGATCGAGCGGGGCATCTACCGGCTGATCGGCGTCGACGCCAAGAGCGAGCAGACCTGGCAGGCATACCTGCGGGGGGTGCTGGCGTTCTCCGCGGTGGGTCTGCTGCTGGTGTACGGGCTGCAGCGGCTGCAGTGGTGGCTGCCGTACTCGCTGGGCCTGCCTGCGCCGTCGGAGCACCTGTCGTTCAACACGGCCGCCTCGTTCGTGGGGAACACGAACTGGCAGTCCTACTCGGGTGAGCTGACCCTCGGCTACACGGTGCAGTTCGCGGGCCTTGCCGTGCAGAACTTCGTGTCCGCGGCGGTCGGGATGGCGGTGGCGATCGCCCTCGTGCGCGGCTTCACGTACCGCCGCAGCGGCACGATCGGCAACTTCTGGACCGATCTGGTGCGCGGCACCATCCGCATCCTGCTGCCGATCGCGGCGATCGGTGCGATCGTGCTGCTCGCCGGCGGGGTGATCCAGAACTTCAACGGCTTCACCGAGGTGAGCACGCTCACCGGGGGCGCCCAGTCGATCCCCGGTGGGCCGGTCGCCTCGCAGGAGGTTATCAAGCTGCTGGGCACCAACGGCGGCGGCTTCTTCAACACCAACTCCGCCCACCCCTTCGAGAACCCGACCGCCTGGACGAACGTCGTCGAGGTGCTGCTCATGCTGGTCATCCCGTTCTCACTGCCGCGCACCTTCGGCCGCCTCGTCGGAGACAAGCGGCAGGGCTACGCGATCCTCGTCGTCATGGGCGTGCTGTTCGTGGCATCCTTCGCGATCCTCACCGCGATCGAGAGCGGAGGGATGGGCACCGCCCCGCAGCTCGCGGGCGGTGCAATGGAGGGCAAGGAGCAACGGTTCGGGATCATCGGCTCGACCCTGTTCTCGACCACCTCCACCGGCACCTCTACCGGCGCGGTGAACGCGATGCACGACTCCTACACCGCGCTGGGCGGCATGATACCGATGCTCAACATGATGCTCGGCGAGGTCGCACCCGGCGGGGTCGGCTCCGGCCTGTACGGGCTGCTGGTTCTGGCGGTGATCGCGGTGTTTGTCGCCGGTCTGCTGATCGGACGCACCCCGGAGTACCTGGGCAAGAAGATCGGGCCACGGGAGATCAAGCTGGCGAGCTTGTACATCCTCGTCATGCCGATCCTCGTGCTGACCGGCACCGCGCTGAGCTTCGCGATACCCGGCGTCCGGGACGAGGTGACCTCGGTGTCGATCTGGAACCCCGGCGTGCACGGCATGTCGGAGGTGTTGTACGCCTTCACTTCGGCCGCCAACAACAATGGGTCCGCGTTCGCCGGGCTCACTGCGAATACGCCATGGCTGAACGTCACTCTGGGGCTGGCGATCCTGCTGGGCCGATTCGTCCCGATCGTGCTGGTGCTTGCCCTGGCCGGATCGCTTGCCGCGCAGGACAAAGTCCCTGCCACCGCGGGGACCCTGCCGACGCATCGGCCTCAGTTCATCGGTCTGCTGACCGTCGTGACGGTGCTGGTTACCGCTTTGACCTTCTTCCCCGTTCTCACGCTGGGTCCCCTGGCGGAAGGGCTGCTCTGAATCATGTCCACAACAACTTCATCCGTCCACAGCTCATCTGCCGGCAGCTCATCCGCCGGTAGCGGCATCCCTCGCGGCACCTTCTCCTGGGTGCAGCTCGTCACGGCGGCACCGGGTGCGTTCCGCAAGCTCGACCCGCGCCAGCAGTGGCGCAACCCGGTGATGTTCATCGTTTGGGTGGGGGCCGTGCTGACCACTGCTCTGGCGATCGCGGAACCGTTCCTCGGCGGGCCTGCTTCCTCCGGTGGGACTGCAGTGCCGTGGTCGTTCACCTGGGCGATCGCGGTTTGGCTGTGGCTCACGGTGCTGTTCGCCAATCTCGCCGAGGCGGTGGCCGAAGGCCGTGGGAAGGCGCAGGCGGAGTCGCTGCGCAAGACCCGCAGCACTACCACCGCTAGCCGTGTTACCGGACACTACGACGCGGTGACCGACGCAGGGGCGGAACGAGCGTTGCTGCAAGCTGTCTCCTCGGCCGAACTGCGGCTCGGAGATGTCGTGGTCGTCTCGGCGGGTGAGCTGATCCCCGGCGACGGTGACATCGTGTGGGGAATCGCGTCCGTGGATGAGTCGGCGATCACCGGGGAGTCTGCGCCGGTGATCCGGGAGTCCGGCGGCGACCGCTCTGCCGTCACCGGCGGCACCCGGGTGCTCTCGGACCGGATCGTGGTACGCATCACCTCGCGACCCGGCGAGACGTTCGTGGATCGGATGATCGCCCTGGTCGAGGGGGCCGCGCGGCAGAAGACCCCGAACGAGATCGCGCTGAGCATACTGCTGGCCGCGCTGTCGATCATCTTCGTTACCGTTGCCCTCACGCTCAACCCGATCGCCTCCTACGCGGCCAGCCCGGTGAGCATCACCGTGCTGATCGCGCTGCTGGTGTGCCTGATCCCCACCACCATCGGGGCACTGCTGTCGGCGATCGGGATCGCCGGCATGGACCGGCTCGTGCAGCGCAACGTGCTGGCCATGTCCGGTCGTGCCGTGGAGGCCGCCGGGGATGTCACCACCCTGCTGCTGGACAAGACCGGCACGATCACCTATGGCAACCGCCGTGCCAGCGCGTTCGTCCCGCTTGCTGGCATCCAGCCGGGCGAGCTGAGTCGTGCTGCCGCGCTCGCCTCCCTCGCCGACCCGACACCGGAAGGGGCATCCATCGTGGAGCTCGCCGGTGCCGAGGGCGTTGAGGTCACACCCAGTGGGGGTGAGGTCGTCCCGTTCACCGCGCAGACCCGGATGTCCGGCCTCGACCTGTCCGATGGGACCCAACTGCGCAAGGGGGCCGGTTCGGCGATAACGTCATGGCTGGAGGCCGATGGCCGGCCCCTGCCGTCCAGCGTGATTGCCGAGGTCGAGGAACACACCGAGCACATCTCCCGCTCCGGGGGAACACCGCTCGTCGTCGCTATCAAAGCCCCCGGCGTCCCCCCGCAGATTCTCGGGATCGTGCACCTGAAAGACATCGTGAAGGACGGACTAGCGGACCGCTTCGCCGAGCTGCGGTCGATGGGCATCCGCACCGTCATGATCACCGGCGACAACCCGCTGACCGCTGCGGCGATCGCGAAAGAGGCCGGCGTCGATGACTACCTCGCCGAGGCCACCCCCGAGGACAAGCTCGTACTCATCCGTAAGGAGCAAGACGGCGGCAATCTCGTGGCGATGACCGGTGACGGCACCAACGACGCGCCCGCGCTGGCCCAGGCGGATGTCGGGGTCGCGATGAACACGGGCACGTCGGCAGCGAAAGAAGCAGGCAACATGGTCGATCTCGACTCCGATCCGACCAAGCTCATCGACATCGTACGGATCGGAAAGCAGTTGCTCATCACTCGCGGGGCGCTCACGACGTTCTCGATCGCGAACGACATCGCGAAATACTTCGCAATCATCCCAGCAATGTTCATGGGGGTGTTTCCCGGTCTTGCGGTGCTGAACATCATGGGACTGCACTCACCTGCATCGGCGGTGCTCTCCGCGATCATCTTCAACGCCATCATCATCGTGCTGCTGGTGCCGCTCGCGCTCCGCGGTGTGAAATACCGCGCACTGAGCGCGTCCAAGACACTGAACCGCAACCTGCTCATCTACGGCGTCGGCGGAATCATCGCGCCATTCGTTGGGATCAAACTCATCGACCTCGTAGTCAGCCTGATCCCCGGATTCTGATTCACCAGTGAAAGGTCATCATGAATACCCACATTCGCGCGAACACGCGCGTCATCCTCGTCGCCGCACGCGCCATGCTGGTGTTGACGGTTGTTCTGGGCGTGGTCTATCCGCTGGCGATCACGGGGATAGGGCAGCTCGTGTTCCCGTGGCAGTCGAACGGGTCGATCGTGACCACCAGCGATGGCGAACCGGTCGGTTCGGCATTGATCGGTCAGTCCTTCACCGACGCCGCCGGCAATCCGCTGCCCGAGTACTTCCAGCCCCGCCCCTCCGCCGCCGGTGACGGTTACGACGCCGGCGCCTCCTCCGGGTCAAACCTCGGACCGGAGAACCCCGACCTGATCGCAGCGATCGCCGAACGGCGAGCCCAGATCGCCGCGTTCAACGGCGTCCAGCCCTCAGAGGTGCCCGCCGATGCGGTGACCGCCTCCGGCTCTGGGCTGGACCCGCATATCAGTCCCGCCTACGCGGCGATCCAGGTACAGCGGGTCGCGGAAGCACGCGGCCTGCCCGTGGAGACTGTTCGGGCCCTGGTCGCCTCGCACACCCAAGACCGCGACCTGGGCTACCTCGGCCAGCCCCGCATCAACGTCCTAGAGCTTAATCTGGCTGTAGATCGGTGGAATGACTGAGCGGTAAGGGCTGCCTTTCTTCGTTCTTGCTAGTGGCTAACGTTGGGTGATGGCTGAACGGTCGGGTCGGCGTGAGCAGACGAGGCGGCGACTGCTTGATGCGGCGCTGAGGCTGTTCGAGGAGCGCGGCTACGACCAGACGACGACCGCGCAGATCGCTGCGCAGCCGAGGGGAGCGATGACGCTGTTTCGTCATTTCGCCTTGAAGTGTCGGCGGGTAGTCGACGGTCCGTACGACTCGGTGATCGCGGCGGCGACCGTGTCCCAGCCGAACGACCTGCTGGTGCTCGCCCGCGTCGCGACGGCCATGCAGCGTCGACTGCGGATCGCTGCGCGAACGCCGAGCCTGGTAGGCGAGTAGTTCGAGCGACACCCGAAGCGCTGGGTCGGCCTCGTCCTTTCATTCAGCACGGCAACAAGAACTCCCAATCGGACTCGCGCGACAGCGAGACCGTTTGGATAGCGCGAGGGTTGCCGCAATCCCCGTATGCGTTCCGTTAGGAGTGCTCCTCGCGAGCTGCGTCTCGGTGTTGTATCGGGACTCAGAGTTCCCGTGAGGGATGCAGTCGAGGAACGGAGTCTTCAGTGCTGGATGTGGCCTACCTGCTTGGCAGCGTGGCACTGCTGGTCGGGATCGGCGTGCTCGGGAAGGCGCTAGCAAGGCTGTGATCGTCGTGGAGGTGATGGCTGCGGCGCTGGCCGTCGCGGCGATCGTGTATCTGGTGTTCGCATTGGTCTCGCCGGAGCGGTTCTGATGGAGTGGCTTATCGCCATCTGCGCCCTGTTGACGCTGGGTGTCCTCCTCGTCGTGGCGTACCGCCCTCTGGGCGACTACATGGCGTGGGTCTTCACGACACCTAAGAGCTGGAAGGTCGAGCGGGGACTGTACCGGCTGGTAGGTGTGAATCCGGACAGCGAACAGTCCTGGCAGGCGTATCTGCGTGCGGTCCTGGTCTTTTCCGGCGCGGGACTGGTCGGACTCTATCTCCTGCAACGCACACAGCATCTGCTGCCGTACTCGCTTGGTCTGCCGCCGGTCCGCGAAGACCTCGCATTCAATACCGCAGCGTCGTTCGTGGGGAACACGAACTGGCAGGCTTACTCGCCCGAACAGACCCTCGGCTACCTCGTGCAGATGGCCGGCCTGTCGGTTCAGAACTTCGTGTCGGCTGCCGTGGGAATGGCGGTCGCGGTCGCGCTGGTGCGCGGGTTGGCTTACCGCCGGGGCGGCAGCATCGGCAACTTCTGGGTGGACCTGGTGCGCGGGACGCTGCGCATCCTGCTGCCGTTCTCGGTGCTGGCTGCGCTCGTCCTACTCGCAGGCGGGGTGATCCAGAACTTCAACGGTTTCACCGACGTGACCACCCTGACCGGCAGCCCCCAGACGATCCCCGGCGGGCCGGTCGCCTCGCAAGAGGCGATCAAGATGCTAGGCACCAACGGTGGTGGGTTCTTCAACGCGAACTCGGCTCATCCGTTCGAGAACCCGTCCCCCTGGGCGAACCTGTTCCAGGTGTTCCTGCTGCTAGTCATCCCATTCTCCCTGCCGCGCACCTTCGGGCGGATGGTGGGCGACCATCGCATGGGGTACGCGATCGCAGCGGCGATGGCCGTGCTGTTCGTGGTGGTGTTCACGCTAGTGACCGCGTTCGAGCTGGCCGGCAAGGGTACCGCTCCGGAGTTGGCAGGAAGCGCGATGGAGGGCAAGGAGCAACGGTTCGGGATTATCGGATCGACCCTGTTCGCCACTGCCACCACGGGAACCTCCGGAGGTGCGGCGAACTCGATGCACGGGTCCTACACGGCGCTGGGTGGGATGGTCGCGATCCTCAACATGATGCTCGGTGAGGTCTCGCCGGGTGGCGTCGGGGCCGGCCTCTACACGATCTTGGTGATGGCCGTGATCGCTGTGTTCCTGACCGGGCTGCTGCTGGGTCGGGCACCGGTGTTCCTCGGCAAACGCGTCGGGGTGCGCGAGGTGAAGCTCGCAAGCCTGTTCATCCTGGTGATGCCGGCTCTCGCGCTGGCCGGGATGGCGATCAGTCTGGCGATCCCAGCGGTGCACGAGGAGATAGTGACCGAGGGCATGGGCAATCCCGGTGCGCACGGCATGTCCGAGGTTCTGTACGCATTCGTTTCCGCCGCCATCAACAATGGCTCCGCGTTCGCCGGGTTCAGTGCGGACACCCCCTGGCTCAACACCACCCTGGGGGTCATCATCCTGCTGGGCCGGTTCGTCCCGATCGCCTTGGTGCTGGCGTTGGCGGGCTCGTTCGCGGCACAAGACCGTGCCGCGTCGACCGCCACCGAACTGCCGCTGCACCGACCACAGTTCGTGGCCCTGCTCGTTGGTGTCATCGTGTTCGTCGCGGTCCCGACGTTCATCCCCGTTCTGATGGTGGGTCCGCTGGCGGAGGGGCTGGGATGACGATGGCATCAACGGTGCAACGCTTCACCGGCAGGCGTGTCTGGCCTCGAATCCGGATGCTCTGGCGGGCCATTCGCCCCTTGCTGGGGAGCACGATTCGCAAACTCAACCCTAGGTCACAAGCACGCAACCCGGTGCTGTTCATCGTGTGGTGCGGGGCTGCGCTGACGACCATCGTCGCGATCGGCGAACCGTTCGTCGGCGGGCCTGCACCATCCGGCGGAACCGTGCTACCCGCAGGTTTCACCTGGACGATCGCCGTCTGGCTGTGGCTGACCCTTCTTGCCGCGAACCTCGCCGAGTCGCTGGCCGAGGGGCGCGGGCGAGCGCGGACGAGTTCGCTCCGGCTCATCCGGGAGAGCACCACTGCACATCGTGTGCATCACTATGATTCGGAGAACGACGCGGGCGGTCACAGATCGAGCATCCGCGACGTGAACTCCGCGGAGCTACAGCCCGGCGACATCGTGGTCTTGACCACCGGGGACGTGATTCCCGCAGACGGTGAGGTTATCTGGGGCATCGCGTCCGTGGACGAGTCGGCAATCACCGGGGAGTCCGCGCCGGTCATCCGCGAGTCCGGCGGCGACCGCTCTGCCGTCACCGGCGGCACCCGGGTGCTGTCGGATCGGGTCATGGTGCGCGTCACGACACCCCTGGGGGACACCGAGGTCGACCGGATGATCGAGCTCGCCGAGGGTGCTCGCCGGCAGAAAGCACCGAATGAACTCGCGTTGAGTGCGCTGCTGGCCTCGTTCTCGGTATCCTTCGTCCTGATCGCGCTGACTCTCAACGCGGTCGTCTCACCGGTCGCGAGCCCCGTGTCCATCCCGGTCTTGGTCGCGTTGGTGACCTGTCTGATCCCGACCGAAATCGCAGCCTTGCTGTCGGTCACCGGTATTGCCGGTATGTATCGGCTGCTGCAGCGCAATGTGCTCGTGGACTCCGGCCATGCACTCGAGACCGCCGGGGACATCACGACAGTCCTACTCGACAAGACCGGCACGATCACGCAAGGCGATCGCCGCGCTACTCGTTTCACCCCGGTCGCCGGTGCCACGATGGACGAGCTGATGTGGGCTGCAGAGCTGTCATCGCGGGATGACCCCACCCCGGAGGGAACTTCCACGGTGGAGTTGGCGCATCGACACGGGTTCACCGCGGCCAACGACCCGCCGGACGCGGGAAGGGGAGTGCCGTTCAGCGCCCAGACTCGGATGTCCGGTCGTGACCTGCCCGATGGGAACAGCGTCCGGAAGGGCGCCGAGTCGGCGATCCTGGGCTGGCTCAAGCACGTTGGCACACAGCAGACACGTCATGTGGTGGACGAACTGCGTTCACAGACCGCTGCGATCGCGCATGCCGGGGGAACACCGTTGGTGGTCGCGGTCAAGCGGGCAGGTGGACCAGGGCAGGTTCTCGGGGTCATTGAGCTCAAGGATGTTGTCAAGGAAGGCGTTCCCGCCCGGCTCAGCCAACTGCGTGCCTTGGGAATCAGAACCCTGATGGTCACCGGCGATAATCCGTTGACCGCTGCGGCGATCGCGAAAGAGGTCGGCGTCGATGATTATCTCGGTGACGCGACCCCCGAGGACAAGCTCAATCTCATCAAGCAGGAGCAGGCGGCAGGCCACTTCGTAGCGATGAGCGGCGATGGCACCAATGACGCCCCAGCGCTGGCCCAGGCGGATGTCGGGGTCGCGATGAACACCGCGACTTCGGCTGCCAAAGAGGCGGCGAACATGATCGTCCTCGACGACGACCCCACCAAGCTGGTGGAGATCATCGACATCGGTAGACGGCAGATGGCGACGCGCGGCGCGCTGACGACCTTCAACATCGCCAACGATCTAGTGCGCTACGTGGCGCTCTTCCCGGCTCTGTTCGTCGGTGTGTTCCCCGGCCTTGCCACGTTGAACATCCTGGGCCTGCACTCACCTGCCTCTGCCATCTTGTCCACGGTCATCTTCGGGGTCGTGGTGATCGCGATCTTGATCCCGCTGGCGCTCATCGGCGTGCCGTACCGGATGGCAAATCTCGCACGCGCGTTGAACCGCAACCTGCTGTTCTATGGGGTCGGCGGCCTGCTGGTACCCGTCATCGGGATCAAGCTCATCGACATGATCGTCGGACTCCTCCCCGGTTATTGAAAGGACGCCTTTCTCGTGAACGGTTCTGCCCGCAGTTCCGCCCGCACGGTGTGGACTGCGGTGCGCATCATGCTGGTGTTGACGGTTGTTCTGGGCGTGGTCTATCCGCTGGCGATCACGGGGATAGGGCAGCTCGTGTTCCCGTGGCAGTCGAACGGGTCGATCGTGACCACCAGCGATGGCGAACCGGTCGGTTCGGCATTGATCGGTCAGTCCTTCACCGACGCCGCCGGCAATCCGCTGCCCGAGTACTTCCAGCCCCGCCCCTCCGCCGCCGGTGACGGTTACGACGCCGGCGCCTCCTCCGGGTCAAACCTCGGACCGGAGAACCCCGACCTGATCGCAGCGATCGCCGAACGGCGAGCCCAGATCGCCGCGTTCAACGGCGTCCAGCCCTCAGAGGTGCCCGCCGATGCGGTGACCGCCTCCGGCTCTGGGCTGGACCCGCATATCAGTCCCGCCTACGCGGCGATCCAGGTACAGCGGGTCGCGGAAGCACGCGGCCTGCCCGTGGAGACTGTTCGCGCCCTGGTCGCCTCGCACACCCAAGACCGCGACCTGGGCTACCTCGGCCAGCCCCGCATCAACGTCCTAGAGCTTAATCTGGCTGTAGAAGAAGTGGAGGGCTGAGCCATGACTGCGCGGGGGCGGCTTCGGGTGCTGCTCGGAGCAGCACCTGGCGTGGGCAAGACCTACGCCATGCTGGAGGAGGGTCGGCGTCTGGTCGATGAAGGCAAGAACGTCGTGGTCGCCATTGTGGAGACACACGGACGCGCCGCCACAGCCAGTATGGCCGAAGGACTTTCGCTCATCCCACGTCGCATGGTTAGTCACCGCGGCGTTACCTTGACCGAGCTAGACGTCGATGCGGTGATCGCCACCAGGCCCGACATCGCATTGGTGGACGAGCTTGCGCACACCAACGCCCCCGGTTCACGGCATGAAAAGCGGTGGGAAGATGTGCAACAGATTCTTGACGCTGGCATCGACGTCATCTCTACCCTCAATATCCAGCACATCGAGTCGCTGAATGATGTCGTCGAGCAGATCACTGGCGTCCCGCAGCGCGAGACCATTCCCGATGACATCCTGCGCGCCGCCGACTCGATGGAAGTCATCGACCTCGACCCGCAAGCACTGCGCGATCGGCTCGCCGGCGGCCTGATCTACCCTGCCGAGCGCGTCGACGCTGCCCTGTCCAACTACTTCCGGCTCGGTAACCTCACCGCCCTGCGCGAGCTCGCGCTGCTGTGGCTGGCTGATGAGGTCGACCAAGCCTTGCAGAGCTACCGGGCCGAGCACGGCATCGACAGCACCTGGGAGGCACGCGAGCGGGTCGTCGTGACCCTCACCGGCGGGCCTGAGGGCGAGACGCTGCTGCGCCGTGGGGCGCGCATCGCCGCCCGTTCCGGTGGTGGCGAGTTGCTGGCGGTCCATGTATCCAGCCAAGACGGGCTTCGCACCGCCAACCCGGCCGCTCTCGCCCAGCAGCGGGCATTGGTCGAGAAGCTCGGCGGCACCTACCACCAGGTCGTCGGTAGCGACATTCCCCAAGCCCTGGTCGAGTTCGCCAAGTCCGTGAACGCCACCCAGCTCGTCATCGGAGTGAGCCGGCGCGGCAGGATCGCCGCCGCACTCACAGGACCAGGCATCGGCGCCACGGTCATCCGCGAGGCCGGCAACATCGATGTCCATATCGTCAACCATGCGGCAGCCGGCGGCCGGTTCGCCCTTCCGCGCATCGGCGGTGCGTTGACGCTGAAACGCCGAGTCGCTGGCTTCGCGGTCGCGCTTGTCGGTGGCCCCTTGCTCACGTGGCTGCTCGCGTCGCTTCGGAGTGAGGACTCGATCACCAGCGACGTCCTGAGCTATCAACTCCTCGTCGTGATCGTGGCGCTCACCGGCGGCATCTGGCCCGCACTGTTTGCCGCGGTCATGTCCGGGCTCACCTTGGACTTCTTCTTCGTCGAGCCGTTGTACACCGTGACGGTCAACGAACCCTTCCATCTGCTCGTGCTGAGCCTCTATGTCGTCATCGCGGTCCTCGTCAGCTACGTGGTTGACCGTGCCGCCCGAGAGTCCCGGGTCGCTCGTCGCGCCGCGGCAGAGTCGGAGTTGCTGGCCACCGTCGCCGGTAGCGTGCTGCGTGGGCAGGGCGCCGTGCAAGCGCTCGTCGAGCGCACCAGGGAAGCATTTGGCATGGCTGGGGTTCGCCTGCTCCAAGGAGACACTGTGCTCGCGACCAGCGGCGAACCCCTTCCCGACAATCAGTGCGTTCGAGTTCCCATCGGCAATCGGGCGACTCTCGAACTACACGGACATGACCTAGAAGCCTCCGAACAACGCCTCCTCAACGTTGTTGCCGCACAACTTGACGCCGCGCTGGAGCACTCCGATCTGACCGAGACAGTGGGCGAGATCGGGCCGCTGGCAGCCTCCGACCGAGTACGCAGCGCCCTCTTGTCGGCTGTCAGCCATGACTTGCGCCGTCCTCTCGCGGCGGCCATCGCGGCCGTCAGCGGACTACGTTCCACGCGCCACTCACTCAGTGAAGCCGACAGATCAGAACTGCTCGCGACTGCCGACGAGAGTCTGGCGACCCTCGCGACCCTCGTCACCGACCTCCTCGATGTCAGCAAGCTCCAAGCCGGAGTGCTGAGCATCGCCCGCACTCCCGTCGATCCCGCCGACGTGATCCTCGCCGCCGTCGACGAACTCCATCTTGGACCCGACACCGCCGGGTTGGACTTGGACGCCGACGTGCCGCAAGTCTCGGCCGATCCGGTGCTTCTTCAACGAGTCGTGGTCAATCTGTTGTCAAACGCTGCACGATACTCACCACCGGGCTCGCGAGTCCGAGTGACTACCAGCGCGTTCGCCGGATCGGTGGAGATCCGCGTGATCGACAACGGACCCGGCATCCCACCTGAGCGACGCGACGACGTGTTCGTGCCTTTCCAGCGCCTGGGCGACACTGACAACACCACCGGCCTTGGCCTCGGCCTTGCGCTGTCTCGCGGATTTATCGAGGGAATGGGTGGAACTCTCACACCCGAAGACACGCCAGGCGGCGGGGTCACGATGGTTGTGGCCCTTCCCGCTGTCGGTGCCGAACCACCCAGCACGAATCAGAAAGGCGATGAAGGTCATGAGAATCCTGATCGCTGACGATGACCCACAGATACTCCGCGCGCTTCGCATCACGCTCGGAGCGGAAGGATATGAGATCATCACCGCAGCCGATGGTGCCGAGGCCATCAACAGCGCTGTCCAGCACCACCCGGACATCTTCATGATCGACCTGGGCATGCCCAAGCTCAACGGCATCGAGGTCATCAATGGCATCCGAGGATGGTCCGCGGCACCCATCCTTGTCATCTCCGGTCGCAGCGGAGCTGCCGACAAGGTAGAAGCCCTTGACGCTGGCGCCGACGATTACGTCACCAAGCCGTTCTCCATCGACGAACTGCTCGCCCGAATCCGCGCGCTCACTCGCAGGGTTGTGCGCGATGACGCTGATCCGATCGTCTCCTTCGGCAACGTCACAGTTGACCTATCGGCACACCAGGTGACCCGACGCACCAAGAGTGGACCACAAACGGTGAGACTGACGCCGACCGAATGGCAGGTGCTCGAACAACTCATCCGAAATCCAGGAAAGCTCGTCACACGCCAGACCCTGCTAACGGAGATATGGGGTTCCGAACACGTAACCGATACCGGATACCTGCGCCTGTACATCGCCCAACTGCGCAAGAAGCTGGAGCCGTACCCCGCCGCACCCAAGTACATCATCACCGAGGCCGGAATGGGCTACCGTCTTCACGTCCCCGAGGCAAGCTAAGCACGAGCCTGCACTGCCCCAGCGGCTCGAACCGGGAGCCGTTCTCTCAGCGCTGGACGTGTCGAAACCGTTAGGATCGGCGCCTACGCCGTATGCATCCCGTTAGGACTGGCGCAGGCGCCTGTGCGGGGTCGTTAACTGCATCAATGAGGGGACGACGGGTCGGCAGGGTTTGAGCCGCGCTGATCCAAGCGCGGCGGGGTCCGTGCGCTCGAACGGGCTTCCCATGACGGCGGTCGAGAGCGTACGCACAGCCCCTATGCGTCGGGTGACCTTTCGCCATGCAAAGGCGGTGCATGTCATGGCCGGCGCGGCGCGAATCCACACGGCGACCGGTATCCACGAGCTCCGCAGTGGCTCGGTGCTGTTTCTGGGTGCAGGCAGGTGGTGCTCCATCCAGCCGACGCCACGTGTTCGGACGTGGACTGTCTACATGGATGAGGTCTTCCTTCGCAGCCAGCTTCGATGGGTGTTTACGGATTCGACTCGGCTTCGGGAGTCGATTTCCCATGTTGACGACTGGGATGGGTCGGCTTTCGTCCACGTCGTGGGCCAAGATGCCTTGAAGCGGATGGAGCCACTATGGCGACAGATCAGCCTCGTCAGTTCTCATGACAACCCCGAGTTCGCGGTGACGAGTCTCATATCGTTGCTCGCGCAGTTGATCGAAATCGCGCTGCCCACGGTCCTTACACCGGATCATCCTTTGGGAACGCTGTCGCCGCTGCCGATCAAGGGTCGGCTGACGCAGCGAAGCCGTCACCCCTCGGTTGATCGTGCCGTGATCCTCCTGCGAACGAGAATGTCGGACCCCTGGACCATCAGTCTCTTGGCGCAGGAAGTGGCAATGTCGCGAAGCCAGCTCAGCCGAACGTTCAGCCAGCAAGTCGGGCTGTCACCTTTCCGCTTCCTAACGGAGAGTCGCCTTACGGAGTTTACGCGCCTTGTCGAGGAGACCGACCTTCCCATCTACGTTGCTGCTCGTCAGGTGGGCTGGGGGGACCCTCGTGTGGCTGCGTCCTGGTTCCGGCGACGATTCGGTGTTTCTCCTACACATTTTCGATCACACCCACACGCCAGCCATACCGATGATCTGGCAAGCCGTCGGCTACGCAAGCACGGTCGCGAGGCGGCGGATGCGTAACTTGTCGCGCAACATGCGCCGCAAGACTCGACTTCATCGCGCGGCTCTAGGCGCAGGAGGCGCAAGGGGCTAGAGAGGACCAATACGTCGGGTTTCATCACGGAGCCTGACGGTCGTCATCTTCCTCGTCCGTCTCGTCTCATTGATCTACCTGGCGCACCTTGCGGTCGCACGGTCGCTCCCTCTTGGGGTGACCCAGGCGGAGGGAGGCCAGACGGTGGCTGCGAACGAGGACAAGCAGGCGACGCTCGACGTGCTGGAAGAGCGCATCGTGCGCTCGGTCGAGGAGGTGGTGTCGGGCGATGACTGGCGGCGGGCGATGGAGTTCGCGGCGAGGTTCCGCACGCGCTCGTTCAACAACACGCTGTTGATCTGGGTGCAGCATTTGGAAGCCTACGAACAGGGGCGGGTGCCGACGCCTACGCCGACGTGGGTTGCCGGGTACAACGACTGGCGGAAGATGGGTCGCTGGCCGGAGAAGGACGGCGGCTATCGGATTCGCGGTCCGGTCAAGGCGAGGTTCGCCTCAGCGACCCCGCGCGACCCGGCGTCGTGGCGGCGGCTGGGCAAGTGGGAGAAGCCGCGGCCCAGCGAGGTCGTGCGTCGCCGGATCGTCAACGTCGTCCCGGCCTATGTGTGGGACGTGTCGAGGACGCACGGAGACCCGCTCCCTGAGCTGCCGCGTCCGAGGCTGCTGGAAGGCGAAGCCCCGGCCGGGCTGTGGGAGGGCTTGGCCGAGCAGGCGGAGGCGCTGGGGTTCGAGGTGCTGCGGATGCCGCGCGACCGCATGGAGCGGGGCGCGAACGGCTGCACCGATTTCGAGACCCGTCAGGTGATGGTCTGCGCGGACATGGACTCGGCCGCGCAGGTCAAGACCCTCGCGCACGAGTTGGCGCACGTCCGGCTGGATGGCCCGAACCAGCAGGACGACGCCCGCCAGCATCGCGGGATCAGCGAGGTACGGGCCGAGTCGGTGGCGCTGATGGTCGCCGCCGCGCATGGCATGGACACCAGCGATTACACGATCCCGTATGTCGCCGGATGGGCGGCTAACGTGGATGGGAAAGACCCGGTGGCGGTCGTGCGGGCCACGGGCGAGCAGGTGCGCAGCACCGCATTCGACATCCTCGACAAGCTCGACACCGCACAGCTCGGGAACGGCAACCCGCTGTCCCTGCGGGTGGACGGCCCGGAGCGCACGCCGCAGGCTCAGGAGACGCCAGAGCAGGCGCCGCGCCGGGTCGAGCCGCTGCCTGAACGGGAGACGCCGGCGGCTCCGGTCGGCTCGGGACGGGGCCTGTGATGGTCGCCGCCGCGACTGCTGCCGCCGTGTTCGGTCAGCTCGACGGGGCGCCGCTGCCGGTCGCGGCGCGCGAGCTGGCGCGAGCCGGGGTGCCGGTGTTCCCCTGCGCGCCGGGCGGGAAGCGGCCGATCCCGGAGCGCGGGTTCCACGAGGCCAGCATCGACCTGGACCAGGTTGAGGGGTGGTGGCGGTCGCGGCCGACCGCGAACATCGGCATCCCGACCGGCACCGCCTCGGGGCTGGTCGTGATCGACGTGGATGTGCACGGGGTCAACGGGTATGCCGCCTATGCGCGTGCGGCGCGGGCCGGGCTGGTCCCGGAGCCGTTGGCGGTCGTGCGCACGCCCACCGGCGGACAGCACGCCTACTTCCCGGCCGACTCGCACCAGGGGCAACGGTCCTGGCAGGCCGGGAAGGTCGGCATCGACTGCCGCGGCGACGGCGGCTACATCATCGCGCCGCCCTCGTTGCTGCGGCTGGACGGCGTGCGCACCCCGTACCGGATCGAGCAGGTCGCGGCCGGTGCGGCCCGGCCGATAGATGCGGGCCGGCTGCGGGACTTCCTCGATCCTCGGCCCGCGCCCCGGCCGCGCGTCGGCGGGCCAGTGCGCCGGGAGGACGCGGAGCGCCTGGCGACGTGGCTGGGCCGGCAGGCCACCGACCGCAATCTCAAACTCTTCTGGGCCTCCTGCCGATTGGCCGAGGGCGGGGTGCCGCTCACGGATGCCTTGGACGCGATGGCGACGGCCGCGCAGTCGGATTTCGGGGAGCGGGAAATCACTCGCACCGTCTACAGCGCCTATCGCAGCGTCGGCGTCGGAGCCCGGCGGGACCGTCCCGCCACGTCGCCTTCGGGCGAGTTCGCTCGCGGGACCGTGCAGCCGCGGGCGCCCGCCACGCGGGGGCTGCCATGAAGGAGCTGCGCGGCCGCCGGTGGGCGGTCATCACCTCGGTCGCCGGGACGGTGTTCATCGCCGCCGGCGCGTTCTGGTTGTCGTTCACGTCCCTGGCCGACCTTGCCCGCCGCTCCGGGATCGGGGCCGGGCAGGCGTGGGCGTGGCCGCTGATCGTCGATGGCGTGATCGTGGTCTCCACGGTCGCCGTGGTGGGCCTCGCCGGTGAGCGGGCGGCGTGGTATCCGTGGGTGCTGCTGGTCGGTGGGGCCGCGGTGTCGGTGACGGCGAACAGCTTGCACGCGGTGGTCGCGGCCGACGCCGACGTGCCCGGACCGCTCGCGGCCGCGGTCGCTGCTGTGCCGCCGGTCGTGTTGCTGGCGATCACGCATTTGACCGTCGTGCTGACCCGCGCCACCGCACGCCCCGTTACTGCGCTCGAGTTGCCGCCGGCGGTCGAGCCGATCACCGCCCAGCCACCGAGCGAGGCAGTATCTATCGACCCGCCATCTACTGCGGCAGGCGTCACCGCTGCGGACTCGGACGGCGGGCCGGATCGCCGGTCGCTCGCGGCAGAGCTGCGCGAGCAGGACTGGTCGAACAAGGCCATCGCCCGGCACCTGGGCGTGCATCCCTCGACGGTGGGCCGCTGGCTGCCTCGTGCTCACCAGTCCGATGAGGCGGACCCCTCTGGGTCGCAGCCCGAGATGGAAGGGGCCCTGCCATGAACGACGAGGACCGGATGCGGGAGCAACATCACCAGCACCCCGAGCCCGAGCGGCCGCCCGCGCGGAACGACCCGGACCCGGCCGAGGCGACCGAAGCCGCGGGGACGCCGGATGCGGTCAAGGCCGCCGAGTCCCGCAAGGTCGCGAGGGAGAAGCTGGCGCGGGTACGGGGCCGGGGCGTGGATTGGGTGCGCCCGACCGACTTGATCGCCCAAGGCGGCGGCGCGCTGTCCCGCCGGGGCATCGACCGGACCGCTGAGACGAACCGGCACGTCCGCGCCCCGATCGAGAAGGGCGCGCGCTGGGTCGCCGAGCGAGCCAAGCGGCTGCCGCCCCTGAGCGCGTTCGGCCGTCGCGGCGGCGCCGAGCAGGGACCGCGCCGCTCCGGGGTCGGGATGAGGTAGCCGGGTGGTGATGAGTCATGGGCGCCCTCTCCACAAAGGCGAGACCCGCAGTCGTCTGCGGGTGCACCTCGCCGTCGGGAGGTGCCCAGACCATGACCAACGACACCAGCACCATGAGCGAGATCAGCGGCCGGCCGGCTGAGGACTACCGCACCAGCGAGGGCCTGCGTGCCCTGCTGAAACGGCTGCATGCCGCCGGCCAGCGCGCTTGGGAGCATGACCCGGTAGCGGCGGAGCTGATGGCGTTCGCGGCCGAGAAGTACGCGGCGCTGGCGCACAAGCACCGGCTCGATCCGTGGGAGGCCGCGTCGGCGGCGTTCGACGTGATGCGTACAAAGGCCGCCCGCACCGCCGATGACCCGTGGGCGGTCATCACGCACGCGGTGCGGATCACCTGCATCGCCGAGGAACGCGGCCAAGGGCTGCTGTGCTCGACCCACCAGGCACGCCGGCCCCGCTACTCGATCTTCCACGACCCCGAACGGCTCTCCGACCGCGAGAACATCCTGAGCGACTACCATCCCGCGTTCCAGATCAAAGACGCCCACGACCGCGACGACACCCCGGAGCAGGCACCCGCCGAGCCGGCGGCGACCACCGCGGCGTCGGCGGTCGAGGACGCGATCACGCTGCTGATGCTGCTGGACTGGCCCGAGGGCACGGCACGCTCGGCGGTGGAGCACGTCTGCGTGGCGCTGACCCGCGTCGGGAACCGGCACACCGCCTACGAGACGCTGCGACGCGACAAGCACGCCAGAGCCCTGATCGACCTTCCGGGACGCTCCTGGGCGGTGCTGCTGCGCGCCCTGCTCGGCTGCCCGGACCCGGCACTCGCGGCGACCGTCGCAGGACGCGGCGTGCTGTTGCGGCTGCTGATCGGCGAGACGCTGCCGGTGCTGCTGCGCGATGACGACCTCGTGCTCACCCTCTCCCTGGCTGCACCGGGCATCAGCAAGCGGAGCGCGAGGAAGGCGCGGGGTGCGGGATGAGCGCACCGGCCGGGCACATCGAGCTGGAGCGGGCGGTGGACTCCATCACGATCGGCAACCGGCACCGCACGGACCTGGGCGACATCGACGCGCTCGCGGCCTCGATCGACCGGGACGGTCTATTGCAGCCGCCGACGATCACCCCGGACGGGGTGCTGGTGTGCGGGGCGCGCCGGATGGCGGCGATCAAGAAGCTCGGCTGGCGCCGCGTCAGCGTGTGGGTCCGTAGCGGTATCTCGGACCGGCTGGGGCATCTGCTAGCCGAGCAGGACGACAACCAGCTCCACAAGCCGCTCACCCCGATCGAGGCCGCCGCCCTATACAGGGAAATCAAGGAACTCATGGCCGAGGACGCCGCCCGCCGCAAGGCCAAGACCCAGTTCCACGAGGGCCACGAACCGGGACAGCATGGTCCCGCCGATTCGGCAGGACCATCGGACTCGCACCAGCTCGGGGACGCTCGCACGCAGGCGGCGCGGATGGTGACCGGCTCGGCGTCCTACAGCCGGCTGGAACAGATCGGCTACCTGCAACACCTGGCCGATGACCCGGACATCCGGGAGACGATCCGCGTCCAGGCACGCGATGGGCTGGTGCAGATCGAGGGCGGCGCGGCGGTCAACCCGATCTTCCAGCGCCTGCGCGACACCCAAGCCGAGGCTGACAGCGAGCGGGACCGGCGGTTGCACGAGCTGGCCGACGAAGCCCTGGCCCGCGTTCACGCGGCCAAGACCAGCAAGGCCACGAAGCCGGCCACGCCGAAGCGTCGACCAGCCGCCGAGGACGAGGGGCCGGCGCGGTACCCGGTGCGGGCGTTCGTGCTGACCTGGGCCGACCTGGAAGGGTGGTGGACCCACTACGACGTGGACGAGCTGGCCGTCGAGCTCACCGATGAGCAGGCCGAGGCGTTCTTCGCCGCCGTCGAGGGCACCACAGAGTTCGCCGACCAGCTCCGTACCGCCCGCACCACCGCCGCCTCTGAGTCGGCGGGCCGGCCGCTGCTGCGCGCCCTCTGATCCGCGCCGCCGCCGTCGCTCTTCTCGTTCGGGGCGGCGAGCACCTGGCGATATGAAGACGAATCCCGCCTCCTGGTCCCGTGGCCGCCTGATCGCCGTGATCGCCGCCGGCCTCGTCCTGCTGATCCTGGTCGGCATCGGCGTCTACGGGCTGATCGCCGGCCCGCAACGACCGACCGCTCCCGATCCCGGACCGGACCCCACGGTCCCCGCGCCGGGCGAGACTGGGCCGGACACGCCGCGGCTGCCGCAGGTCATGCTGTCCAGTGATCCCGACGAGTTCGCCCGCAACGTCGCCGAGGCCCTGTTCGCGTGGGATACCGGCTCGGGGCTGATGCCCTTGGACTACACCAGCGTGATCCTCGCGGTGGGCGATCCGTCCGGAACCGAGCAGGCCGGCCTCGCCGCCGACATCGCCTCGTATCTGCCGTCGCGTGAGGCGTGGATCGAGCTGCGCAAGTACGCCACCACCCAGCACCTCACCATCGAGTCCTCCTTCGTGCCCGAGGCATGGGACACCGCGGTCGAGCAGGCCCAGCCCGGCCAGCTCCCCGCTGGTGCGACGGCGGTCACGATCGAAGGAACCCGGCACCGCGAGGGCGTCTGGAACGGTGAGACGGTCACCAGTGAGCACCCCGTGGCCTTCACCGTGTTCCTGGCCTGCCCACCCCCGGCACCGGAGTTCCGTACCGGCCTGTGTCATGTGCTGCGCCTGTCGCAGCTCGACAACCCGCTGCGATGACAGAGGGCGCGTCGTGGTCAAGAAGCTCCTCATCCTCGGACTCGCCTTCGTCCTGTTCGGCCCTGCCTGTGTCCTGCTGTCGATCGGCGTGCTGATGAATCCCGCCGCCGCGAACTGCGCCGTCCCCGGCGGCAGCGTCACCGTGGGCAACGTCCCCGAATCGTTGACCGTCACCACGCAGGACGGCACCACGTTCACGCTGAACCGGCAGCAGCTCACGCACGCGGCGACGATCATCACGGTCGGAGGCGGCATCGAGGGTGTAGGGCGGCCCGGCATCACGATCGCGCTGATGGCCGCGCTCACCGAGAGCACCCTCCGCCAGCTCGCCAACACGGGCGCTTACCCCGAGTCCGCGAACTACCCCAACGATGGCAACGGCGGTGACCACGACTCCCTCGGCTTGTTTCAGATGCGCCCGCAATCGGGTTGGGGAACCGTCGCGGAGCTGATGGACACGACCTATCAGGCCCGAGCGTTCTACGGCGGACCCGATGGCCCGAACTATCCCTCGCCGCGGGGCCTGCTGGACATTCCCGGCTGGGCGCAGATGGACCCCGGCGAGGCTGCGCAGGCCGTCGAGGTCAGTGCCTACCCTGACCGCTATCGCAACTACGAGCCGGTCGCCGAGCGCATCCTCGACGCCCTCACCGGCGCGGCGGGTGCGGCTGGCCCGGCCGCCGCCCCGTTGGCGGCGGGTCCGGTTGCGGAGTCCTCGCGGGTTGTGTTCCCGCTCCCCGAGGGAACCTGGGTGCTCACCAGCGAGTTCGGGCCGCGCATCCATCCGATCACCGGGGAACCGTCGTTCCACACCGGCACCGACTTCGCCGCACCGGACGGCACGCCGATCCTCGCCGCCGCGGACGGCACCGTGACCGTGGCCGAGTTCTCCGGCGGCTACGGCGGGCTCATCGTCATCGAGCACCAGATTGACGGGCAGACCGTGGCGACCGCGTACGCGCATATGTGGCAGTCCGGCATCCACGTCGCGGCCGGTGACCGGGTGACCGCGGGTCAGCACATCGGCGATGTCGGCAGCTCCGGGAACAGCACGGGACCGCATCTGCATTTCGAGGTCCGGCCCGGCGGCACGACCGGCGAGGCCGTCGACGCCGCAGCGTGGCTCAACGATCACAACGCGGCCGACCTGCCTGAAGCCACGGTCGGCAGCCCCGCCGACTGCGACACCAGCGGCGGCACCGCGGGCGCGCCGGCCCCATTGGACGGCGACCCCGACCAGATGGTCGATGACCCCACCAGCAGCGGGCAGATCACCGCGCGCATGGCGCATGTCATGGCCCAGGCCCGCGCCGCCTTCCCCGACACCTCGTGGGCGTGCTACTCGCCCCGTCCCGGCACCGTCTCCGAACACCCGCTGGGCCGCGCCTGTGACGTGACATTCGGCAACGCCATCGGCCAGTACCCGACGCCCGCGCAACTCGAAGCCGGATGGGCGCTCACGAACTGGATCAAAGACCACGCCGAGGTCCTGGGCGTGGAGTACCTGATCTGGCAAGGCCAGATATGGTCCCTCGCACGCGCCGCCGAAGGCTGGCGCCCCTACAACGGCGGCGGGATGCACGACCCCGGCAACGTGACCGGCGGGCACTTCGACCACCTGCACATCACCGTCCAAGCCGGCGGTGCGTAATGGACGTGTTCCCCGACTTCGACGGGCTGGGCGGCATCGGTGATCTGAAACAGGTCATCGGCGCCCTGCTGACGATCGTACTGATCGTCGCAGTGCTCATGGTCATCGTCTCCGCGATCTGCTGGGCGTTCGGCGCCTCGCACGGCAACCCCGCCCTCGCCTCCAAAGGCAGGGTCGGGGTGCTCGTCGGCGTCGGAGCCGCCGCGCTCGCCGGCGCCGGGGTCGCGTGGGTGAACTGGCTCATCGCCCTCGGCAACCAGCTCTGACCCGCACCGAGTAAAGGCCCGCACGTGGACGGGGCCTTCATCATGCCCTCACGCGCTGGCTGGGTGTCCAGTCGCTCTCCGGCCTACCTCGCCGCCACAAGCCATCCGCCCACGCGAGGGAGTAACCGCCGTGATCGACATCGACCCCAACAGCAACGGCCTGCCCGGCATCGAACAGCTCCGCACCATCGTCGGCGCCGTGATGACGGTCGGCCTGATCCTCAGCGTCCTGGCGCTGATCGTGAGCGCGATCGTGTGGGCCTACGGCTCCAACAGCTCGAACCCGCACCTGGCGGGCAGGGGCAAGCTGGGCGTCCTCATCTCCTGCGGCGCCGCGGTGATATGCGGCGCGGCGGTAACGCTCGTGAACTTCTTCTGGAACGTCGGCCAGGCCGTATAGGGCCGCCGGTCACAGCAGGAGGTTCGTGATGGGTGTCTGCGACGTTCCCGTGATTTCGACCGTCTGCGACGTGGCCGGCGAGGCCGCCGCGACGGTCGTGGCCGCCCCGTTCGACTGGCTCGCCCAGGCGATGGGCGGCGCGGCCGGCTGGCTGATCGAGGCGATGTGGGCCGTGTTCGACACGACCACGCTGGTCGATGTCCAAACGGACGGGTTCACCAGCGTCTACAACCTGATCTTCGGCATCGGGGTCTTCCTCGTCCTGATCTTCTTCTGCCTGCAACTCATCACCGGGCTGATACGCCGAGACCCGACCGCGCTGTCCCGCGCCGCGCTCGGCGCGGCGAAATCGGTGCTGGGCACGTTCGTGGTCGTCACGCTGACCGCGCTCGCGCTGGAAATCGTGGACCAGCTCTGCATCGGCATCATCCAGGCATCCGGGGAGACCACCGGGACGATGGGCGACAAGATCATCCTGCTCGCCGCCGGGCTGACCGGCATCAACATCGCCGCGCCCGGCGTCGGCGCGATCGTGACGATCTTCCTGGCTGGGCTGATGATCGCCGCCGTCGCGATCGTCTGGTTCAGCCTGCTTATCCGCAAGGCGCTGCTGCTGGTCGGCGTGGTACTGGCACCGATCGCGTTCGCCGGCGCGTCCTGGGACGCCACCAAAGGGTGGATCGGGAAATGGGCGGCGTTCGTGATCGCCCTCATCATCAGCAAGCTCGTGCTCGTCATCATCTTCTTGCTGGCGATCACGCAGATCGCCACCCCGATCGAGCTGGACATCGCCGCTGTCACCGAACCGATCACCGGCATCGTGCTCATGGGCATCGCGGCCTTCGCGCCCTACATGGTCTACCGCTTCGTCTCCTTCGTCGGCTTCGACCTGTACCAGCAGATGGGCACCGAGCAGGAAGCCAAGAACGCCCTCAACCGTCCCGTCCCGATCCCGTCCAAGACCCAAGGCGGCGGCGAGCCCAAGAAGGTTCTCGAAGACCCCAACGGCGGCGGGTCTGGCGGTGGCTCGGGCGGCACGCCACCGCCCACGACTCGCGCACCTGCCGCGGGTGGCGGTGGTGCGGGCACGGCCGGAGCCGGAGCGGCGACCGGGGGTGGAGCAGGCGCAGGAGCTGGCGCGGGAGCGGGGGCCGGTGCTGCGGCCGCGGGACCGGCGGCGGCGGTCGTTGTCGGAGCGCAGGTCGTCAAGGGCACCGCCGAAGCCGGCCCGAAGGCGGGCAAGGCGGTCGCGGGTCAGGCCGAGACCGCAGCGGGAGCGGCCGACGAGCGCGGTGGCGGCACGCCGCCGCCCCAGACGCCGCCGCCCTCGACGCCGCAGCCGCGAACTCCGGCGCCGCCCAAGTCCGGGCCGCCGTGGACCGGGAAGGAGTGATCGGCCATGCCCACGGCGACGGAACGAAAGACGCCCGGTAGCGAGCTGACGCCGATGAAGTTCAGCCGGCTCACCCGCCGCGGGGTACTGCTCGGCCTCTCCGTCTCTCAACTCATCACCCTCGGCATCGGTGGACTGGCGCTGCTAGCCGCGTTCTACGGCGGCGCCGGGATGCTGCTGGCCTACACCGCCCCGATCTGGCTGCTCGCCGTGGTGCTGACCTGGGTGTCCATCGCCGGGCGGCCGATGGTCGAGTGGCTCCCGGTCGCCTGCTGGTGGCTGTGGCGCTCGACCGGCGGGCAACTGCTCTACCGGCGTCGGATCGTCAAGCCTCGACCGGCCGGGAGTCTCGCGTTGCCAGGCGACATGGCCCGGCTGCGGGAGCACCTGGACCGCGAGACCGGGGCGTGCATGATCCACGACCCCCGCCAGGCGACCTTGACGGTCGTGACGGAAGTGACCCATCCGGCATTCATCTTGCTGGACCCCGGAGAACAGGAGCGCCGCGTCACCTCCTGGGGACGGGTGCTCGCCACGGTCTGCCGCTCCGGGAGGATCGCGACCCTGCAAGTGCTCGAACGGACCCTGCCGGACTCAGGTAGTGGGCTGGCCGAATGGTGGGCCGAGCACGGCACCGACGACGGCTCCTGGGCCGCGACCACCTACCGTGAGCTGATCGAGCGGGCCGGCCCCGCCGGGGAACGGCACGCCACGACCGTCAGCCTCTCGCTGGACATGAAGGTCGCGGGTCGGCAGATCAGGACCGCCGGCGGCGGTATCCGCGGTGCCGCCGCGGTGCTCCGGCAGGAGATGGCGACTCTGGTCGCCGCGCTGCGGTCTGCGGACTTGACCCCTTCGGGGTGGCTCGGTCCCGGTCAGGTCGCGGTGATCTTGCGCTCGGCGTATGACCCGGCCGTGGCCGCCACCTTGGAGCGGCACGGGCGGCTCGGGCAGGAGCTTGCCGCAGCCGGCCCGGTCGCGGTCACCGAGACTTGGGGCAACCTGCGCACCGATTCCGCGTGGCACACCGTGCTGTGGGTCTCCGAATGGCCTCGCAGCCTCGTCTATCCGGGGTTCCTCGCGCCGGTGCTGCTGTCGACCGGCATCCAACGGTCGGTGTCGCTGATCTACACGCCTATGCGCTCGGACCAGGCGGCCCGCGACATCCGCAAGAAGAAGGTCGAGCACATCTCGGATGCGGCCCAGCGCGCCCGGATCGGGCAGATCGAGGACGCGGCCCAGACCGCCGAGTACCAGGACGTGCTGCAACAGGAAGCCGACCTGACCGCCGGCCACGGGATTCTGCGGGTCTCCGGCCTCATCTCCGTCTCCGCCCCCAGCGTCGACGAGCTGGAAGCCGCGGTCGCCGCGATCGAACAAGCCTCGATCCAAGCCTCCTGCGAGACCCGAAGGCTCGTCGGCCAGCAAGCGGTCGCGTTCACGGCGGCCGCGCTGCCGCTGTGCCGCACGGTGTGACCGGCGCGCTCACCTGGCAGGCATCCCACCCCCGTTGAAGGAGGCCCGTGATGCCGACATACACGAACCCGACCAGCGATGCCAGCGATGCCTACGAGGCGTTGCGCGGTCTGGCTCACGCCAGCCGTAGCTTCGAGGACCCGTCCGAGACCTACGTCGTGATCGGTGAGCTGTTGGGCGGGCTGCGATCGCTGCGGCAGGTGCTCGACCAGCTCGCCGCCGCCCATCTGAGCCGGCAGCATCACGTCACCGACGAGTCCCGCGAGTACAGCGGCGGTGCGGCCGAGGCGCTGGCCGCAGCGGATGAGCTGCATCAGGCCGGCACGCTCATCGACCAGGCCGACGACCGCCTCAGCGCGGCCATGACCCACTCGGGCCGGATCGTGTGGAACCCGCAGGACCGGATAGTGGAGCGGTGGGTCGGCGTCGTGTTCCTCCAAGGTGAGGAAGCCGACCGGGTGATCGACCTCATCGACGCCCACGGGGTCGAGGCGGGGATCGAGCATCTGTCGGCGTGGGACTACGGCGAGGAGACCACGAACGCCGCCTTGGAGAACGGCGACGTTCACGACACCGCCCCGGTCTATCCCGGTGACCGGCAGGCCGAGACCGGCGACTACGCGATGACCTACAACCCGATGGCCGGGCACGTCGCCCTGTACCGGCGGCACCTGATCCGCGCCGAGGACGCCATCGACAAAGAAGCAGGGGCGCACGTCCCGGCCCGCCGCCCGACGACAGGCCGTGAGCGAGAGACGGCCGGGCGGCGTAGCGCCGTCCGTGACGGCGGCTGGTTCGAGCATCCCGGCGTTGCCGCGGTCAAGCAGGCCCGCGGGCTGTCGCTCTGACGTAGCCACCACCGAGACGCGTCGGCGCGCACCTGCCCGCCATGAACAGCGCAGACCCCGCCGCTCCGATGTCCCGGCAAGTCGGGACGCTCACCTTGACCGTCTGGCCGGACTCGCCGCTGGGCGAGCACCAGCGATACGCCTACCGCATCGAGGACACCGCGACCGGGCAGACGATCGACGGCCGGGACCTGTTCACCGGCGCCGGCGCCCCGGTCGCCCCGGACCGCGCGATGCGCGACCTCGCCGCCTACCTGACCGCGGCCGGCGACGCCCGCCAGTACGCCATCGACAACCCCGGCAGCAGACCCGAGCACGAGGGCCTGTTTCCCGGATGGGTCGCTGAGGCCGCTCGCCAGAACGCGGACGCGCTGGCCCTGCTCGGCATTGAGGACCCGCCGCAGCCCAAGCCGGACATGCCACGGCAACCTCGCCCGGCGCCGGACTCGTCATGGTTCGACCGTCCCGCCGGCGGTTGTGTCTCCGGGACGCGGGGGCGGTCGTTGTGAGCCGGGGCGAGAAGCTGCATACCGCTGTCCTCGTCGCTCCCGCCTCGGAGCGGCGCCGGCTGCGCAAGCAGCGGCGGCAAGCCGCCGCCCGAGTCGTCGCCGAGCAGCGTCACGTCGAGAAGGAAGCGGCCCAGGCTAAGGCCGCCGCCGAACGGGCCGAACGCCGTGCCACGGTCTACCTGCCCGCCGCCGGCGAGCCCGGTCCAGCGGCGCTGAGGACACCGGGCCGCTTCCGGGTGCCCCGGCATCAGGACACCAGCGCCGTGCTTGCCGGGCAGTACCCGTTCCTGGCCGAAGCCGGGCTCGGAGCCGCGGGAATCTTCATCGGCCAAGACCTCTACAGCGGCTCGTCGTTCGTGTACGACCCGTGGGAGTTGTACCGGCGGGGCATCATCACCGCGCCGAACCTGATCTTGGCCGGGATCGTCGGCTCCGGGAAATCCTCGCTCGCCAAGAGCCTCTACTCCCGCAGTCTGCCCTTCGGGTACCGCGTCTATGTGCCCGGCGACCCCAAAGGCGAGCACTCCGGCGTCGCGGAAGCTGTCGGCGGGAAAGCGATCATCCTCGGGCACGGGATGGGCAACAGGCTCAACCCCTTGGATGAGGGCTACCGGCCCGGTGGCCTGTCCGACCAGGAGTGGGCCACCACCCTCGCCGCGCGGCGCCGCGATCTGCTCGGAGCCTTGACGGAGACGGTGCTGGATCGGCGGTTGGCGCCGTTGGAGCACACCGCGATCGACACCGCCCTGGTCGGCGCGGTCCGGGACGCGGACGTGCCGATCCTGCCGATGGTGGTCGACCGGCTGCTGCGCCCCGACCCTGCCGATGACCCGGACGGCCGGCTCACCGAGGACGGCCGCCAGGTCGGCCACGCGCTGCGCCGCCTGGTGGCCGGGGACCTGGCCGGCCTGTTCGACGGGCCGAGCACCGTCAGGTTCGACCCGTCGCTGCCGATGGTCAGTCTCGACCTCTCGCGCGTCACCGAGAACAGCACGCTGATTTCGGTGCTGATGACCTGCTCGTCGGCGTGGATGGAAGCCACCCTGCTCGACCCCAACGGGGGCCGCAGATGGGTCGTCTACGACGAGGCATGGAGGCTCATGTCCCATCCGGCGCTCCTGCGCAGAATGGACGCGCACTGGCGGCTGGCGAGGCACTACGGGCTGGCAAATCTGCTGGTGTTCCACAAGCTCACCGACTTGGAGAACGTCGGCGATGCAGGGTCGGCGAACCGGGCGCTGGCGAACAGCCTGCTGGCGAACGCGGAGACCCGGATCGTCTACCGGCAGGAGACCGATCAGCTCGGCCCCACCGCCGTCGCGCTCGGGCTGACCGGCACCGAACGCCGCCTGCTGCCAGGACTTGGCACCGGGCAAGGGCTCTGGCGGATCAAGGATCGCGCCTTCGTCGTGCAGCACCAACTCCACCCCGCCGAGCTGGCCGCGTTCGACACCACCGCCCGCATGACCGGCGGAAACCCGCAAGTTCACGAATCCTGACCAGAACCGCACGGCCCATGCGCGTAGTCGGGCTCCGGCTCACCTGGCGGCATGAGGAAACCCGAGCCGCAACCTGAGCCTGTCCCGGTCTCCATTCCGCTCGTCGTGCTCGATGTGCGCGAGGACGGCACCGTGACCGTCACCGTCGACGGGAAACGGTTGGACCCCGACCCTTTCGCGCCGCCGTGGCGGCGTTCCTCGTTCGGGCAGATCATCGTCCGGGCCACGAACGACCGGACGACACCGGCCAGGGTCGAGGTCCGCGAAGCGGACGGCACGACCTTCACCGACATCATCGCCGCCCGCAGCCGGCGTTCCCGCCCCGAGCCCGAACCGGAACCGGAGGCGCCGGCCGGGCCGGTGTTCCACACAGTCGAGGGCGAGGGGTTCGTTCCCGGCGAGGACGTGGCGGTCGCCGTTGTCACCGGGCACACCGACGCCGCCCGCACCGGCACCGCGCGCGCACTCATCGACCCGGCCGGAGTCAGTGTTGACCAGGCCGGCGGGGTCATCGAGGTCATCCTGTTCGGCCGCGTCTCCGGCACCACGATCATCCGACGAGTGCCGTGAACGAGCAGGGCCGGCAGACCGGCTCGTTCGGGGACGAGCTGACCAACGCCGCGATGATCGGGCTGGTCGTCCTGTTCGGCGTCGCGCTGATCCTGCGCGCCGCTGGATCGGTGGCCGCGTTCCTGACCGGCACCTCCCAGCCGGCCGGCGATCCCGCCTCCGGGGTCGGAGTGCTGTTCCGCCCAGGCGACCCTGCCGCGGCGCTCGACGCGGACGGCCTGAACCCGGTCGTCTACTGGATCGTCGCCGGGCTGCTGCTCGCCGGTCTCGTGACCGGCGGGCTATGGGTGTGGCTGCGGCTGCGCCGCCACACCCACTGGATCGAAGCCGACCCGCGCCGCATGGCCGGGATCGCCACCCGCCACGAGGTCGCTGCCGCTGCGTCTGAGAAGGCGCTGCTGCGCCGCGCGGGAAACCTGCGCCCCGGTCTGAGCGACCCACGGCCGCACGACGTGGGCTACCGGCTCGGCACTTCCAAGGGCACCGGCGTGTGGGCCTCGGTCGAGGACTCGATCATGGTCATCGGCCCGCCCCGCTCCGGGAAGGGCCTGCATCTGGTGATCCCGGCGATCCTCGACGCGCCCGGTGCCGTCGTCGTCACGTCGACCAGGCCGGACAACCTCACCGCGACCATGCGCGCCCGTCGCAGGATCGGCCCCGTCGCGATCTTCGACCCGCAACACTTGGCCGAGGGGCTACCCGCCGGTCTGCGCTGGTCACCGATCCGGGGCTGCGAGTCACCGCAGACGGCGATGATCCGCGCCACCGGGCTCGCCGCCGGCACCGGCCTGTCGGCAGGCGGCGTAGACGGCGGAGGCTTCTGGGAGGGCAAGACACGGGCGGCGCTCCAAGCCCTGCTGCACGCGGCAGCGATCGACAACCGGCCGCCCGCCGAGCTGTTCCGATGGACTCTCGACCCAACAGCGGCCGCTGACGCGGTGGCGATCCTGACCGGCTCCACCCAGGCGGCGACCGGGTGGGCCGAGTCCTTGGAAGCGATGATCGACTCCGACCCCCGCACCCGCGACTCCATCTGGCAGGGCGTCTCCCTCGCCCTCGGCTCCCTCGCGGACCCGCGCGTGCTCGACGCCGTATCGCCCGGCCCCGGTGAGGGCTTCGACCCCGAAGCGTTCATCCGCGACCGCGGCACGTTGTTCCTGCTGGCAACCGGGTCCGGTGCGGGAGCCAGCGCCGCGCTGGTCGCCGCGCTCGTAGAAGACCTCATCGAGACCGCCCGCCGCCTGGCCGCACGGTCGGCGGGCGCGCGTCTTGATCCGCCGATGCTGCTGGCGCTGGACGAGATAGCCAACCTCTCGCCGTTGCCCTCCCTGCCGACGCTGATGGCCGAGGGCGGCGGCTCAGGGATCACGACGATGCCGGTGCTCCAATCGCTCGCGCAGGCGCGGGACAAGTGGAACGAGCACCAGGCGAACGCGATCTGGGACGCCTCGATCGTCAAGGTCATCCTCGGCGGGGCTTCCAACAGCCGCGACCTGCAAGACCTGAGCGCCCTGGTCGGCGAACGCGACGAGTACACCGACTCCGTGACGCTGGGTGACCACGGCAGCCGCTCCAACCAGAGGTCCGTGCGGCGGGTGCCGATCTTCCCGCCCGACCGTATCCGCCGGCTCCCGTTCGGGACCGGGATCGTGCTGCTGCGCTCCGCGCCCCCGATCGTCACCGACCTGCACCCCTGGCCCAAGCGTCCCGACGCCGGCCAGCTCGCCGCCGACCGTGCCGAGATCGAAGCCCTGCTGCGCCGCTCCGACACCTGAGCGTCGGTCGCGGCAAGGAGTACCTGCCCGCCACAACGGCCCGGCACGAACCGGCGCCGGAGAGCAGACAGGAGCACAGCATGTCCGACGAATCCCGCGACGACGCCACGACGAACGACGTTCCCGACTCGGATATGGACCAGATGGACGACGACGGCTACGACGAGCCGCTGATCGCCGAGCCGCCGCACCCGATCAACTGGAACCTGCTGAGCGCCGACGACGCCGAAGCCGAGTGGTTGGAGCTCAACCGCTGGGTGGACTGGCTGCGCCACACCTACGGGCTTCCCGCCTCCGTGATCCCGCCGGCCTGGCACATGCACCCCGAGCTGCTGTGGGAACTGAGCGCGCTGCACCTGCACTGGCTCTGCGCCTACGACCCCGACCAGAACGGCAGCGCACCGCTCGGCTGGCACCGCGACTTCGCCGACGCCCGCCAGCGGCTCCGCGAATGGGTCGCCGCCTGCGGCACCCGACTCGACCACGACCGCCCCACCCGGCAGACCATCTGGCCCGGCGAAGAACCCGGCGACCCGATCGAGGACATCCCGATCACCGACCGCGACGCCGAGTTCGTGGAGTTCGTCACGTCCGACGTCCAGGCCCGCCGCGAGGCCGAGGAAGCCTTCTACCGCGACCTCGACCCCGACACCGGAGAAGTCTCGTGAGCGACAAGACCGAGGCACTGGTCGTCTCGCCGTTGCTGGACAGCCGGGAGGTCGCCGCGTACTTGAAGGTCTCGGAGTCCACCCTGTCGCGGTGGCGCTCCGCCGGCACCGGGCCGCCGTTCCTGCGGCTTGGCGGAATCGCCCGGTACCGGCTCGATGCGATGGACCGCTGGCTGGCCGAGCTGGAACACGACCATGCCCAGGAGAGCTGAGCCCCAGCCGACCGCCGTCCCCAAGCCGGTCCCGCCGATCGGGGTGAAGGTCTCCACGGACATGGAGCGGCGCTCCTACGGCATCCGTGCCCGCGCCCGGTGGACCGACCCGACCACCAAGCGGCGTGTCATCCGCTCGGAGATAGTGCGGGACGAAGCAGCCGCACACGCCTTCTTCGACCAGCTCCGCAACTCATCGACCAAGGGCATGGACGTGTCCATGACGTTGCTGGAGTTCGTCACCTCCATCGGGGACAGGTGGGCGCGCGGCCTGGACCCGACCTCCACCGGCGAGACCTACGGCTACGGGTTGAAGCTGCGAGTGCTGCCCGCGCTCGGACACCTGCCCGTCACTCAGATCACCGCCGGGATCATCGACCGCACCATCGACGAATGGGAACAACGCCACGGGGCGTCCACGATCAAGAACACCATCGCCCCGCTCGTGAGAGTGCTCGATGAGGCGGTGCGCGACGGGTTGCTGACGATCAACCCGGCGAAGAATCGCGCCAAGCGGAGCCTGAACCGCAACGCCTTCCGCGGCCAGTCCGCTGAGCAGGCCTCTCCGCGGGCGCACGCGATCCCGGACATGAAGACCCTCAACCGGCTCGCCAGGGCCTGCGGCAAGGTGCACCAGTCCTACAGCGACTTCGTGATGCTCGCCGCGCTGCTCGCCGCACGGTCCTCGGAGGTGTCCGGGCTACAGGTCGGGGACGTCGACTTCGACAAGAACCTCGTCGTGATCCGCCGGCAGGTCTTCCCCGGCAAAGGCGGCCTGGTCACCAAGCCGACCAAGAGCCGCAAAGAACGCCGCGTGCCGATCCTGGAACCGCTGCGGCCCGTGCTGGAACGCCTTACCAACGGCAAGCAGCCCGAGGACTCGTTGCTGGTCGGCCCGAAGGGCGGCTACCTCACCACCGCGACCGTCCGCGACGCCACCAACTGGGACGGCATCGTCGCGAAGCTCGGACTGCCCGACCTCACCCGGCACGGCCTGCGCCACACCGGGGCGACCTGGATGGCCGACGCCGGCATCCCGCTGCACGTTCTGCAAGACATACTCGGGCACGCCTCAATGGAAACCACCCGCGGCTACCTCCACCCCGACGACCGGCATCTCGCCTCCGCCGCCGAGCAGGCCAACGCCTTCCTCTCCGCCGCCGGGCAACGCAAGCACGCCCGGCGCAGCGGACCGGCGACCAGGAGCCTGTGATGCGTTTCGACGCCGCGGGAGTGCTGTCGGAGGCGTTCTGGTCCCCTTTTGGTCCCCTTATCCACAGGAAAGCGGGCCGAGGCGGGCCGCTCGCACACAGGCGGTCATCTCCAACCGTGCCGGGGGGACCAGAGGGGGACCACGGAAAACGACCCCCGGACATGATGAAGCCCAGGCGAGAAACCTACTCTCACCTGGGCTTTTACGTCGGGCTGACAGGATTTGAACCTGCGACCCCCTGACCCCCAGTCAGGTGCGCTACCAAGCTGCGCCACAGCCCGTGGCATGGATTTTCAGTTGTTCGGGCCGACCAGAGCGGGGTAAACCCCTTGACCCCCAGTCAGGTGCGCTACCAAACTGCGCCACAGCCCGATGCCCCGGAGGGCGACGGAAACGATATCGCACGGGCACCCTCCTCACCCAATCGGCCGGCCGGGTGCCCGACGCCCGGCGCGGGCCGGCTACCGGCGGCGCTTCTCGCGCACCCGCACCGACAACTCGATCGGGGTGCCCTCGAAGCCGAACTGTTCGCGCAGCCGGCGCTCCAGGAAGCGCCGGTAACCCGCCTCGATGAAGCCGGAGGCGAAGATCACGAAGCGCGGCGGGCGGGTCGAGACCTGCGTGGCGAAGAGGATGCGTGGCTGCTTGCCGCTGCGGACCGGGTGCGGATGCGCGGCCACCACCTCACCGAGGAAGGAGTTGAGCTTGCCGGTCGGGATGCGCTGGTCCCACGAGTCGAGCGCCACCTCCAGTGCCGGCACCAACCGCTCCAGGTGGCGGCCGGTGCGCGCGGACACGTTGACCCGCGGCGCCCAGCTGACCATCGCGAGGTCACGCTCGATCTCCCGCTCCAGGTAGTGCCGGCGCTCCTCGTCGAGCAGGTCCCACTTGTTGAACGCCAGGACCAGTGCCCGCCCGGCGTCGATCACCTGCTGCACGACACGGATGTCCTGCTCGGCGATGTTGTCCTCGGCATCGATGAGCACGACTGCCACCTCTGCCTTTTCGATCGCCGCCTGAGTGCGCAGCGAGGCGTAGAAGTCCGCTCCTCGCGTCATGTGGACGCGCCGCCGGATGCCTGCGGTGTCGACGAATCGCCACGTCTGGCCACCGAGCTCGATGAGCTCGTCGACCGGGTCACGGGTGGTCCCCGCCACGTTGTCGACGACGACGCGGTCCTCGCCGGCGAGCTTGTTCAGCAGTGACGACTTGCCGACGTTGGGGCGCCCCACCAGGGCGACCCGACGTGGCCCGCCACGCTGGTATGCCGCCACCGCCGACTTCTCGGGCAGCACCTCGAGCAGTGCGTCGAGCGCGTCGCCGGTGCCCCGGCCGTGCAGTGCCGACACCGGCCACGGCTGCCCGAGCCCGAACGACCACAGCGCTGCGGCCTCGGCCTCGATGCGCTGGTCGTCCACCTTGTTGGCGACCAGCACCACCGGCTTCTTCGAACGGCGGAGCAGTTTGACCACGGCCTCGTCGGTGTCGGTGGCACCGACCGTGGCGTCGACCACGAAGAGCACCGCGTCGGCGAGTTCGATTGCCACCTCTGCTTGTTCGGCCACCCGCAGGTGGATGCCGCTGGCGTCCACCTCCCAGCCGCCGGTGTCGACGAGGGTGAAGTCGCGCCCGGACCACTCCGCGTCGTAGGCGACGCGGTCACGGGTCACACCGGGCACGTCCTCGACGACGGCCTCGCGGCGGCCGATCACACGGTTGACCAGGGTCGACTTGCCGACGTTGGGACGGCCGATGATCGCGACGACCGGACGGCCGCCTGCCTCACCTTCCTCGTCGGAGTCGGCGCCGTCGGCGTCGAGCAGCGCGCGGTCCTCGTCGCTGAGCTCGAAGTCGTCGAGTCCGACGCGCAGTGCGCGCTCAACGGTGGCGTCGGATGCGTCCGCATCGGGGTGGGTGGGATCGGTCATTACACCATCATCCCGGACCCACGCCCGGATCGAACAATCGGGCGACTGTGCACCCTCAGCATCCGGGCCCCGCGCGGCCTATGGACCCATCGCGGGGTCACGCGGACGCGTCGTTGAGGCGCAAGATCCGGAGGCGCTCGTTTGTCGTCAAGTCCGACGCTGCGAGGGAACCTTCCGGAGGGGCACAGATTGCTGCGTCAGCTGCGCGGCGACTGATCCGGCAGCAGCAGGCCGGTCTCCTCCTGCGCGGCGGCCACATGCGCGGCGAGGCGCTTCCGCAGCTCCTCGGTCGCCAGCCGCAACCGCTCCCGACCGGGTATGCCGGGGCTTTCGCTCAGTGCGAACGCCTCGCCGATCACCAGTCGCACCTGCGACCGCAGCTTGGGCCAGGAGTCCTTCTCCCCCGTGCCGGCAGTGCCCAGGACCGCGACCGGCACGAGCAGCGCGCCGGTCTGCTGCGCCAGCCACGCCGCACCCTGCTGCGCGGTCTCGACCGCACCGGCGCCACGCGTGCCCTCGGGGAAGATGCCGACCCCGCCACCGCCCGCGAGCACCTCGCGGGCGGTGGCGAGGGCGGCCCGGTCGGCACTGTTCTGGTGGATCGGGATCTGCCCGGTGGCGCGCAGCAAAAGGCCCCAGGCCGAGGAGAAGTAGGAGCGCTTCACCAGGAAGCGCAGCGGACGAGGCGCGAAGATGAAAACCAGTGGGCCGTCGACAAATCCGACGTGATTGGACACCGCGACCACGGCACCCGACCGCGGCATCCGGTCGGCATGCAGCACCCGCACGCGGTAGAGCCCGTGGGCGAGCAACCAACCGAACCGGCGGGCCGCGTCAACCAGCCGGGGTCGATAGGTCGACGTCGCCACCGACTGCCTCCTTGACCACGTGGAGCACGGCGGCGACCGACTGCCGGAAGTCGATGTGGGAGGTGTCGACCGTCACCACCCCGTCGGCCGCGGTGGTGAACTGCGAGACGGTCGAGTCGGTGCGGTCGCGGTCGATGATCTGGGAGCGGGTGGACTCCGCCGACACCCGCAGCTGCCGCGACCGGCGCGCCATACGGGCTTCTTCGCTGGCGGTCATCAGGATGCGCACGTCGGCGTCGGGCGCGACGACCGTGGTGATGTCACGACCCTCGGCGACGACTCCCCCGCTGTGCTGCACGCCCTCGGCGATGAGCGCGCGCTGCCGGGTGAGCATGTCGGCGCGCACGTCGAGGTTGGTCGCAACACGCGAAACCACTGACGTGACAGCGTCTTCGCGGATCTCCCGGTCGATGCGCCGGGTGCCGACCGCGACCGTCGGAGCCGCCGGGTCCATGCCCATCCGCAGGTCGAAGGTCCGGCTGTGCTCGGCGACCGCGGAGCCGTCGTCGAAGTCGATGGCGACGTCGAGGCAGGACCACGCCAGCGCGCGGTACATCGCACCCGTGTCGAGGTAGGCCAGTCCCAGTTGCTTGGCGACCGCCTTGGACACGCTCGACTTCCCGGTGCCGGACGGCCCGTCGATCGCAACGACGAGGGGCTTACTCATGAACGCTCCATCCCTTGTGCTCCAACACATCTCGCAACCGGTCCACCACACCGGGCAGCACCGACAGCTCAACCAGGCCGACCGGTGCGCCGACGCCGTGCTCCATGCGCAGGTCCTCGAGGTTGATCCCCGCATCCCCGACGTCGTTGAACAGTCTGGCGAATGCACCCGGCTCGTCCGGGATCGGCACGATCACTGTGGCGTAGGTCGCAGGCGCCGCACCGTGTTTGCCGGGGATGCGCGCGTGTCCGAGCTGTCCGTCGGCGATGAGGTGCGCCACCGCTCCGCGGCTGCCGCCCGCGGGCGGGTCCGCGACGGCCAGCGCGTCGATCGACTCCACGACCGCCACGAGCTGGTCGGCGACCCGGCGCAGCACCGGAGCGACCGCCGCGGCATTGCCGGCGAGGATCTGGGTCCACAGCATCGGGTCACTGGCGGCGATGCGAGTCACGTCCCGAATCCCCGGTCCTGCCAATGCGATTGCGTCGTCCGGCACCTCTCGCAGCTGCGCTGCCACGAGCGACGCGGCCACCTGCGGCAGATGCGACACGACCGCCACCGCGGCGTCGTGCTCGTCGGCCGGCATCGTCACCACCGCGGCGCCGGTGCGCGCGGCGAGATCCTGTATGACGGCCACCGCCCCGGCCTCGCTCTCCGGTTGCGGGCAGACCACCCAGGTGCGGCCCTCGAAGAGGTCGACCTGCGCGGCGACCGCGCCGGATCGTTCGCGGCCGGCCATGGGGTGGCTGCCGACATAACGGCGCAGGTGCTCGGACCCGACGAGCTCGCGCACGTCGTCGGCGATCCGCTGTTTGACCGAGGCGACGTCGGCGACGACCGCGCGCGGCCAGCGCCCGAGTTCATCGGCGACCACCGGGGCGGCGACGTCCGGCGGCGCGGCGACGAAGACGACATCGGGCTCCTCACCGTCGTCGATCGCACCCGCACCGAGGTCACGTGCCAGCGCCTGCGCGGTGGGCGACGGGTCACTGAGCAGCACCCGAATCCCCTTACCGGACAAGGCAAGGCCGATCGACGAACCGATCAACCCCGTGCCGACGACCCGAACGGTCGTGACGCCCTTTGACGCGCCTCGTTCCTCGCTCGTGTCCTCGCCTCGGTCGGCGCTCACAGCCCGGCCGCCTTGTAGAGTCCGGCGACCTCCTGCTTGGTGAGCGGCCGCATCTTGCCCGGCCGCAGGTCACCGAGCCGCACCGGCCCGACGTCGGTGCGGGTGAGCGACTCCACCGGGTGACCGACCGCCTCGAGCATGCGCCGGACGATGTGCTTGCGCCCCTCGTGCAGCACGACCTCGACCAGTGCCCAGCCCGGCGTGGAGTCGACGACCTTGAACGAGTCGACGGCGGCCTTGCCGTCCTCCAGCTCGACGCCGTCGCGCAGCTGCTTGCCGAGCGCCCGCGGCACCGGGCCGGGGATCATCGCGACATACGTCTTAGGCACCCCGTATGACGGGTGCTGCAACCGGTTGGCGAGCTCTCCGTCGTTGGTGAGCAGCAGCAAGCCCTCGGTGTCCTGGTCGAGCCGGCCGACATGGAACAGCCGGTCCTTGCGCTGCTCGAGGTAGTCGCCGACCGACGGACGCCCGAGCTCGTCGTGCATCGTCGAGACGATGCCGAGCGGCTTGTTGAAGGCCAGGTAGACACGCGACTCGTCCAGCTGCACCCGTTCGCCGTCGACGTGCACGCTCTGCCGGAGCGGGTCGATGCGCACGCCGAGCTCACGCACCACCTGACCGTCGACCTCGACCCGGCCCTGGGAGATCAGGTCCTCGCAGACCCGCCGGCTGCCTACACCCGCCGCCGCGAGCAGCTTCTGCAACCGGACGCCGTCGGGGTCGTGCACATCGATGTCGGGTTTGGCCGAACTCGCCTGCGGCGCAACGCGGTTCGGGCGCTGCGCCCGGGTCCCCGATCCACGGCGTGCGCCGCCGGGTCGTCCGCGACCACCGCCGCGCGGACCGCCGTTGCTCTTGCCTCGATTGCTGCCGCTCATCCGTGCCCCTGCTCGATCAGTTCGTCCACCACATCCGCATCAGGCAGGTATGGCGCCAGCGGCGGCAGCTCGTCCAGCGAGCTGAGGCCGAGCCGCTGCAGGAAATAGGGCGTGGTGCCGTAGAGCATCGCCCCTTGTTCGCCCTCGGCGCCGATCTCGGCGATCAGGCCGCGGGTCACCAGCGTGCGGATCACGCCGTCGACGTTGACGCCGCGGACCGCGCTCACCCGGGCCCGCGAGATCGGCTGCCGGTAGGCGATCACGGCGAGCGTCTCCAGGGATGCCTGGGTGAGCTTGGCCTGGCGGCCGTCGAGCAGGAACTTCTCCACCGCCGGCGCATAGGCCGGGCGGCTGTAGACCCGCCACGCCTCGTTGATGCAGCGCAGCGTGAATCCGCGCTCCTGCTGGGCGTATTCGTCTTCCAGCCCCTCGATGATCGCGGTGACCTCGTCCACCGGCAGCTCCAGCGCGGTGGCGAGCTCGTCGGCGGTCACCGGCTGATCGACGACCATCAGCACCGCCTCGATCGCGCTGCGCGCGCCGCCGGGCAGCTCGTGGATGTCGAAGACCGGCTCCTCGGCCGCCTCGGGTGAGTCGGGTGCGTCGGGAGCGTCCGGCTCGAGGTCGTCCGGCGCTTCGGGCCCGGGCGCGTCCGGCTGCGCACTGTCGTCCTGCCGGACACCGTCTTCGGGTGTGTCGTCAGTCATCGTCCTCATCTCCCGTCGCGGCGGAGGCGGCATCGTTGCGCTCGGCCTCCGGCCGGTCCTGCTCGTCGAACTCGTCGCTCACCTGCACGTCCTGCGCGTCGTCGCCCGTCCAGCGAACGGTCAACTCCCCCAGCGCTTCTTCCTGCTCCATGCTGACCGCCGCTTCCTTGTAGAGCTCGAGCAGCGCCAGGAAGCGCGCGACGATCACCAGCGTCGACTCGGCATCGGCGACCAGCGACCGGAAGCTGGCCTGCCCGCGGTCACGCAGCTCGGCGATGACAATCGCGGCCTGCTCGCGCACACTCACCGCCGGGGCGTGCAGGTGGGTGAGCCCGACCGACGGCTCGGGTCGCGGTGTCATCGCCTGCGCGGCGATGCGTGCGAGCTGTTCGGGCGTCACGTTGATGATCAGCTCCGGCAGCAGCTTGGCGAAGCGTTCCTCCAGCCCGGCCTGCCGCGCCGTCATGCGCCCGGCGGTCTCCATCTGCTGGGCGAGCGACGCCGACACCTCCTTGAAGGCGCGGTATTGCAGCAGCCGCGCGAAGAGCAGGTCGCGGGCCTCGATCAGCGCCAGGTCGTCCTCGTCGTCGGCCCGCATGTCGGGCAGCAGGCGGGCCGCCTTGATGTCCAGCAGGGTGGCCGCGATCAGCACGAACTCCGAGGCCTGGCCCAGGTCCCAGTCGGTGGAGGTCTCCTGCGCCTTGCGGATGTGGGCGATGAACTCGTCGGTCACCTTGGCGAGGGCGATCTCGGTGACGTCGAGCTTGTGCTTGGAGATCAGCCCCAGCAGCAGCTCGAACGGCCCGGAGAAGATGTCCAGGTGCACCTCGAAGGGGGCGGATGCGGCACGCCGGGTGAGGACGCCGCCGGGGACGACCGGCTCGGACCCGGACGAGTCCGGGGCGTCCGCCTCCGCCGGCACCACCTCGGGCTCGGCCCGCTCGGTGGTGTCCATCTCAGGCCGCGTCGCCGCGCGCGATCAGCTCTCGCGCGAGCTGTCGGTAGGCCTCGGCCGCGCCGTGGTGGGAGGCGTAGGTGGTGATCGGCTCCGCGGCGAGCGTGGCGTCGGGGAACTTCACCGTGCGGCTGATCGTGGTGTGGAAGACCTTGTCGCCGAAGTGGTCGACGACCGACCGCACCACGTCCCGGCTGTGCAGGGTGCGGCCGTCATACATGGTGGCGAGGATGCCGTCGATCTCCAGGCGCGGGTTGAGCCGGTCGGTCACCTTGTCGATCGTCTCGACGAGCAGCGCGACGCCGCGCATGGCGAAGAACTCGCACTCCAGCGGGATGATCACGCCGTGCGACGCGGTCAGCGCGTTGACCGTGAGCAGGCCGAGCGAGGGCTGGCAGTCGATGAGGATGACGTCGTACTCGTCGGCGACCGGGCGCAGCACGCGCGCGAGCACCATCTCGCGCGCGACCTCGCCGACGAGTTGCACCTCGGCCGCGGACAGGTCGATGTTGGCCGGCAGCACGTCGAGGTCGGGGGTCGCGGTGTGCTGGATGACGTCGTGGATGTCGGTGCCGCGCGAGACGAGCAGGTTGTAGATCGTGGTGTCGAGCTCGTGGGCGCGGATGCCGAGACCGACCGACAGGGCGCCCTGCGGGTCGAAGTCGACCAGCAGCACCTTGCGGCCGTACTCGGCGAGCGCGGCGCCCAGGTTGATGGTGCTGGTGGTCTTGCCGACGCCGCCCTTCTGGTTGCACATCGCGATGATGCGCGCAGGCCCGTGGCTGCGGAGCTCCTTGGGTGCGGGAAAGGTCGGCAGCGGACGGCCGGTGGGGCCGATCTGCTCCTTCGGACTCAAAGTTGCACTCCCGGTATGACGTCGTTCGGCCTCTCGGCGATCGCGGCCCAACTTATTACATCGAGCCCGGGCTTGGGCGGCGAGGCGCAGTCGAGGGCCGACGGCAGGCCGGTGCGACGTCCGGTGCACGGTCCGGTGGCAGGTGCCGGTGGAGCTTTCAGTGTGCTCGCGGGTGTGAGCTGGCGAACACCTCACGCAGCTGCTGCACCGAGACCATCGTGTAGATCTGGGTGGTCGTGACCGACGCGTGCCCGAGCAGCTCCTGCACCACGCGCACGTCGGCGCCACGGTCGAGCAGGTGGGTGGCGAAGGAGTGCCGCAGGGTGTGGGGGCTGAGGTGCCCGCTGAGGTCGGCCCGCTTGGCCGCCGCCTGGATGATGCTCCACGCCGACTGCCGGGAGAGCCGGCCGCCCCGCAGATTGAGGAAGAGCGCCGGGGTGCCGGTGCCGCGGACGGCGAGCGCCGGCCGCGCCCTGGTCAGGTATGACGAGAGCGACTCCTCCGCATAGCGCCCGAGCGGCAGCACCCGCTCCTTGTTGCCCTTGCCGAGCACTCGCACGCTGTGGTGGTCGAAGTCGAGGTCGTCGACGTCGAGGCCGACGGCCTCGCTGACCCGGGCGCCGATGCCGTAGAGGAGTTCGAGCAGCGCGCGGTCGCGCAACGACGCCGGGGTGTCGCCGACGCTTGCCGCCTCGAGCAGTCGTTCCACCTGGTCGAGCGGGATCGCCTTCGGCAGCCGGCGGGGTGGCTTCGGGGGCGCGACCGCCGACGCCACGTCCTGCGGGGTGTCGCCCTCCATCGTGAGGAACTTGTGAAACCCGCGCACTGCCACCAGGGTTCGGGCGGCGGACGACGCGGCGAGCGGCGGGTGATCGGCGTCGCCCTCGCGCAGCGTCGCCAGGAAGTCGCTGACCTGTGACTCGCGCACCTGCTCCGGCGACGTGACGCCCTGGGCGACGAGGTGCTCGGCATACCGCCGCAGGTCGCGCTCGTAGGCCCGCAGCGTGTGCTGCGACGCGCCGCGCTCGACCCGCAGGTGGTCGAGCCAGCCACGCATCGCACGGTGCAGCGGAGTGGTGCTCACGGAACGCCATTCTCGCCGGTCGCGTCCCTGCTGCGTGGACTCGGGGGAAACGACATGAAGTGGTATGCCGACGCCGGCCTCCGCCGGTGCCGGCAGCTCGGCTTCGACCTGCTGACGATCGGCTGGGTGGCCACGTGGGTCTGGCTCGGCGCGCTCGCCCACCGGCAGATCGGCGCGTCGGCGTCCGGTGCACGCAAGGTGGAGGGCGGCGGGCGGCAGATCTCGACCCACCTGCACGAGGCGGCGGGGATCCTCGCCAAGGCGCCGGTCGTCGGCGGGCGGGTGCGGCGTCCGGTCGACCAGGCCGCCGACGCCGGCACCCAGTTGCAGCACGCCGGGCAGCAGCTCGCCGACAATCTCGGCCGAGTGGGCGCCGCCATCGGTGTCGAGATCGCGCTCGTGCCAGTGCTGGTCGCGATCGTCGGCTGGGCGGTGGTGCGGGTCGGCTACGCGCGGCGTGCAGGACGGTCGATCGCGCTGCTGCGGCTGCCCGGCGGACGCGATGTGGTCGCGCTGGACGCACTCGGCCGGCTGCCGTCCGGCGCGCTCGCCGCGATCGGCCCGGACCTGGCGGCCGGCCGGCGCGCCGGTAACCCGGAGGTCACCGACGCGCTCGTCCGAAACTACTTGCGGTCGTTGGGTTTACGGCCCGACGACGACACGTCGGGCACGACCAGCGACGGGCGCAAGTCCCCGGCCGGCGGGTCCCAGGTCGCGCGGTCCGCGGGCACCTGATCGCCGCTGCGGATGTCCTTCACCTCGTCGCCGTCCTCGCCCGGGAACCACACGAACGGGATGCCCCGGCGGTCGGCAAACTGGATCTGCTTGCCGAACTTCGTCGCCTTCGGCGCGACCAGGGTCGGGATGCCGCGGGAGCGCAGTGCGGTCGCGACCCGCATCGACTCCGGCCGCGAGTCCTCGTCGGTCACCGCGACCAGCACGGCGACCGGCGTCTCTCGCGACGCGGTGAGGCCCTCCTCGGTGATCAGCTTGCCGAGCAACCGGGAGACGCCGATCGAGATGCCCACACCGGGGAAGGTGCGCTTGCCGTCGGTGGCGAGGGCGTCATAGCGGCCGCCGGAGCAGATGGAGCCGTAACCCGGGTCGCGGGTGAGCATCGTCTCGTAGACGGTGCCGGTGTAGTAGTCGAGACCACGGGCGATGCGCAGGTCGGCGACGACCACGCCCGGGGCGTGCTCGTTGGCGACCTCGATGACCGCCGCGAGCTTGGCCAAGCCCTCGTCGAGCAGCTCGTGCTGCACCCCGAGCGCTCGCACCTGCTCGACGAATCCGGTGTCCTCGGAACGGATTTCGGCGAGCGCCAGGCATTGGTCGGTCTGCTTCGGCGTACATCCGGCGTCGAGGAGCAGCTTCTGCACACCGTCGGCGCCGATCTTGTCGAGCTTGTCGACGATGCGCAGTGTGCCGGTCACGTCCTCGATGCCGAGGCCGAGGTAGAAGCCCTCGCAGATCTTCCGGTCGTTGACGTGGATCTGGTAGTCCCCGATCGGCAGCCGGGAGAAGACGTCCGCGACGACGAGCAGCAGCTCGCCCTCGAAGTGGTCGGGCAGCCGGCCCTCGTCGATGATGTCGACGTCGGCCTGGATGAACTCCCGGTAGCGGCCGCGCTGGGGCCGCTCCCCGCGCCAGGCGGGCTGGATCTGGTAGCGCCGGAAGGGGAAGGTCAGCTTGCCGGCGTTTTCCAGCACGTAGCGCGCGAACGGCACGGTCATGTCGAAGTGCAGACCGAGCGAGACGTCGCCGGTGTCGTCGGGACCGGCGGCGAGCCGGCGTACGCCGTAGATCTCCTTGTCGGCGTCCTCCCCCTGTCCGGTCAGCCGGTCGACCGGCTCCATCGCGCGGGTGTTGATCGACGCGAAGCCGTGCAGCTCGAAGACCTCGCGGATCGTGTCGAGCACGATCAGCTCGGCGATGCGTTCGGTGGGCAGCCACTCCTGGAACCCGCTGATGGGGGTCACTTTGCTTGCCATGGTGTGAAGAAATCGTCCTTAAAGGTTCTGCAGGTAGGGATTGGTGGCGCGTTCGCGCGCCATCGTGGTGCCGGGGCCGTGGCCGGGCAGCACCAGGGTGTCGTCGGGCAGGGGCAGGACGACGTCCTTCAGCGACCTGAGCATCGCCGCGTGGTCACCTCCGGGCAGGTCGGTGCGGCCGATCGACCCGGCGAAGAGCACGTCCCCGGACAGGGTCGTGCGGGACACCGCCGCCTCGTCGGGCAACCCGTCGGGCACCTGGTCGAGGTCGAACATCACCGACCCCTCGGTATGCCCGGGCGCATGTCGTATGCCGAACCGCAGCCCCGCCAGATCGAGCTGCTCGCGGTCGTGCACCTCGATGATGTCGGACGGCTCGGTCCAGGTCGCGGCCCGGCCGAACTGCTGCTCGAACATCGAGATCAGCTCCGGGCCGAGCGAGGTCAGCGGGTCGCGCAACCGGTAGCGGTCGTCGGCGTGGATGTAGGCGCCGAGCTGACCACCGCAGACAGGGGTCACCGAGTAGACGTGGTCGATGTGCCCGTGGGTGAGCAGCACCGCCGCCGGCTTCAGCCGGTGCTCGCGCAGCACCTCTCCGAGGGTGTCGAGCACACCGATGCCGGGGTCGACCACGACGCATTCCTCGCCGGGGCCGGGGGCGAGCACGTAGCAGTTGGTCGCGAACGCTTCGGCGGGGAACGACACGGTCAGCACGCAGGCGAGCGTATCGGTTTGCGGCCTCACTAGACTGAGCGCGTTTGCGTATGGCGCGCCCTGCGCCATACGCCCGCGACAAGGAGAACCACCTGTGCGTCTGACCCGGACCCGCTCGGTCCTCGGCGCCTGCTGCCTGGTTGCCGTCACCACGCTGACGGCCTGCGGCTCCAGCAGCCCCAACCCCAACCGGCAGAGCGCGTCCCTCGGCCTGGCATCCGCGGAGGCCGTGAGCGGCATCACCTGCACCACGCCGCCGACGCCGCAGAGCGACCCGCCGACGTACTCACTGCCGGACAAGGCCACCGCCGCCGGAAAGACGTTCGTGGCGAAGGTGGTGACCAACTGCGGGGTGATCACCTTCGAGCTCGACGGTTCCAAGGCCCCGCAGACGGTCGCGTCGTTCGTGCAGCTGGCGGGCAGGTACTGGAACGACAGCCCCTGCCACCGGGTCACGACCTCCGGCATCTTCGTGCTGCAGTGCGGCGACCCGACCGGGACCGGCAACGGGACCCCCGGTTACGGCTTCGGCATCGAGAACGCCCCGGCGACGGGCCTCTACCCGGCCGGGAGCGTGGCGATGGCGCGCACGCAGGACCCGAACTCCAACGGCGGACAGTTCTTCATCGTGTACGCCGACACCCAGCTGCCGACCGAGGGCGGCGGCTATTCGATCTTCGGCAAGGTGACCGGCGGCCTCGACATCGTGCAAGCTGTGGCGAAGGCCGGCACCGAGAACCCGTCAGGCGACGGTCCGCCGAAGCAGCCGGTCAGCATCATCAAGGTCACCGTCACCGAGAAGAAGGCATGAACACCATGTCACCCGAGAACTCGACTCCCGAGAACTCCACCGAGCCCACCCCCGACGCGCCGGAGCAGGCGATTCCTGCGCCCGAGCAGCCCGAGCAGCCTGCCGCCGAGCCCGAGGTGACGCCGGCCGCAGCGTCCGAGCCGGCGACTCCTGCGACCGACCAGCCCGCCGCACCGGCGGCCCCGCGCCCGGCCCCGCCGTCGCCGGCGTCCATCAAGCCGCACCCGCCGGCCGCACCGGCGGTGCCTGCCGCGCCGGCCGCACCCACGGCGGCGACCAACTCCGCGTCCTTCGGCCGCGTCGCCGAGGACGGCACGGTCTTCGTGCGCACCCCGGATGGCGAGCGTGAGGTCGGCTCCTACCCCGACGCCACGCACGAGGAGGCGCTCGCCTACTTCGCCCGCAAGTACGACGAGCTGGCCGCGTCGGCCAACCTGCTGTTGCAGCGGGTGGTGCAGACCGACCTGTCGGTCCACGACGGCCACGAGGGGCTGCGGGCGCTGCGCGAGCAGATCGGCTCCGCACATGTCGTCGGCGACCTGGCCCAGCTGGACGCAACCGTCGAGCAGATCGCCACCGCCCTGAAGGCGAAGGCTCAAGTTGAGGGTGAGGCTCGCGCCACCGCGCGGGCTGCCGCCGCGGAGCAGCGCGAGGCGGTCGTGGCCGAGGCCGAGCAGATCGCCGCGCAGCCGGTGGAGAAGGTGCAGTGGAAGCAGAGCACCGCGCGGATGCGGGCCCTGCTCGATGAGTGGAAGAACCTGCAGCGCTCCGGCGCCAAGCTCGACAAGCCGACCGAGAATGCCCTGTGGCAGCGGTTCAGCGCCGCCCGCAACGGCTTCGACAAGACGCGGCGGTCGCACTTCGCCCGCCTCGACGAGGAGCACGCCGCGGTCAAGCAGCGCAAGGAGCGGCTGATCGCGGAGGCCGAGCGGCTGTCCACCTCCAAGGAGTGGGGCTCGACCGCTTCGGCCTTCAAGCGGCTGATGGGCGAGTGGAAGCAGGCCGGGCGCGCCTCCCGCGCGGACGACGACAAGCTGTGGGCGCGCTTCAAGGCCGCCCAGGACGCGTTCTTCAACGCCAAGGACGAGGTCGCCGCCGTCGAGAACAAGGAGTTCGAGGCCAACCTGGCCGTCAAGGAGGAGCTGCTCAAGGAGGCCCAGGCGCTGCTGCCGGTCAAGAACGTCGGCGCGACCAAGGCCGCGCTCCACAAGATCCAGGACAAGTGGGACGCCGCCGGCAAGGTGCCGCGCAAGGACATGGACCGCATCGAGAAGGCGATGCGCCGGGTCGAGACCGCCGTCCGCGAGGCCGACGACTCCAAGTGGAAGAAGACCGACCCCGAGCTCGCCGCTCGCGCGCAGTCGATGGTCGACCAGTTGGAGAAGGCGGTGGCCGACCTGGAGACCGAGCTCGCGCAAGCCCGGGAGAAGGGCAACGACAAGGCGGTCAAGGAGTTGCAGGAGTCGCTCAAGGCCCGCCAGGCCTGGCTGGAGCAGGCCCGCGGCGGCCTGCAGGACTCCGGCCGTTGATGGTGCCCGCTCCGGACGCCGCCCACACCGACCAGGACGCTGCCACGTCGGTCGCCGCAGGACTGGTCGACTACCTCGGCGCCAGCCCGACGCCCTTCCACGCCTGCGCCGAGACCGCCAGGCAACTGACGGCGGCCGGCTTCACCGCACTCGCCGAACGCGACGAGTGGCCGGCAGAGCCCGGGCGCTGGTTCGTGGTGCGCGCAGGTTCGCTGATCGCCTGGTCGACCGAGCACGCCGACGGCCCGGCCACGCGCCTGCGGGTGGTCGGCGCGCACACCGACTCCCCCAACTTCCGGATCAAGCCGCAGCCGGACCTGACCCGCGCCGGCTGGCAGCTGCTCGGCGTGGAGCCCTACGGCGGGCTCATCGCGCCGAGCTGGCTGGACCGTGACCTGGGCGTGGCCGGCCGCGCCGCGGTGCGCGGCGCGTCGGGGACCGAGGAACGTCTCTTCGTGGCCGATGACCCGATCCTGCGGATCTCCCGGCTCGCCATACATCTGGACCGGTCGGCGCGCGACGGGGAGCAGTTCAACCCCCAGCAGCACCTGGTGCCGCACTGGGGCATCGGCGACGCTCCTGGCGACTTCCGGGCCTTCGTCGCCGGCCTGCTCGACGTCCCGGCGCAGGACGTCGTCGCCTGGGACGCCATGACCTTCGATCTGCAGCCGGCCGCGTTGTTCGGCCGCGACGGAGAACTCATCGCCGGGGCGCGGATGGACAATCTCGCCACGTCGTATGCCGGCACTCGCGCGCTGATCCGGGCCACCGACGACGGCCCGGGCGACCCGGCCACCCAGGTGCTCGCGCTCTTCGACCACGAGGAGATCGGCTCGGTGTCCGAGCGCGGCGCACAGTCGGCGTTCCTGATGACGGTGCTGGAGCGGATCACCCGCCAGCTCGGCGGCGACCGCGAGGACCTGCATCGCGCGCTGGCCGGGAGCGTGGTGGCGTCGGGCGACATGGCGCACGCGACCCACCCCAACTATGCCGACCGGCACGAGCCGCAGCACCGCATCGCGATGAACGGCGGCCCGGTGCTCAAGGTGAACAACAATCTGCGCTACGCCACGGATTCGGTTGGTGCTGCAGCGTTTTCACTGGCCTGCGAGCAGGCGGGGGTGCCGATGCAGAGTTTCGTGGTGCGCTCGGACCTGCCGTCCGGGTCGACGGTCGGCCCGATCACCTCGGCGCTCACCGGCGTCACCACGGTGGACTTCGGCGCGCCGACGCTGTCGATGCACTCGGTGCGTGAACTCGTCGGCACCGACGACCAGCGGATGTACGCCGACGCGCTCACCGCGTTCCTCGCCCCCGCCTGACCGGTTCGGGGTCACGCGCCCGGGTCGAGCGCGACGAGGTCGTCCGGCGCGAAGACCTGCACGCGGTCCTTGGTCGCGAGGTGGATCGGCCAGCGCGGGCGCAGGTCGCGCATCGCATCCGTGAGGGCGATCGCCCACCGGCGGTCGCTCTCGGTGATCTTCGACGGGCCCGGCCGCGACAGCAGCAACGGCACCTCGGCGACACCCACCTCGTCGCGCATCATCCCGATGAACCGGGCGATCCCCGCGACCTCCTGCGGGTCGGGTCGTATCGGGACCTCGTCGACCGGCATCACCAGATCGGCCTGTCTACCGCGCGCGTTGAGGAAGATCAGCCAGAGACTGCGCCGGCCGAAACCGCCCTCCCCCATCAGCTCCTGCCACCTGGCCAGCAGGTCGGCGTCCGTGCGAATCGGCTTGCCCTTGAACGAAGTTGTCATGCCTCCAGAGGATGCACCGGCGCGTCATACGCCCGCAGAAGTTGTCCACAGGCGTGCGTACGGCGCAACCGTCGCGACTTCTGCCCGCCGGAGCGCATCTCGTAAGCGGGAGTGCGGCTGACATCACGGTCGCTTACGAGACCAGCGGCTGCCCGCCGGTTGCGCGTGCGTACGGCGCGACCGTCGCGACTTCTGCACGCCCCCAGCCGGATTCGCGTGCGTACGGCGCAACCGTCGCGACTTCTGCACGCGCGGCTGCACGCGCCCACACACACCCGCGACCACGCGCGGGCCTGCTCAGTTGTCGGCGGCGGCGCGCTGCGGCTCGTCGCGGCGGTGACCGGAGCCGGTGATCCGGTAGACGTCGAAGACGCCGTCGATCTTGCGGACCGCCTTGATCACGTGGTCGAGGTGGCTGGGGTCGCCCATCTCGAAGGTGAACTTCGAGATAGCCACCCGGTTGCGGGTGGTCTGCACCGACGCCGAGAGGATGTTGACGTGCTGCTCGGACAGCACCCGGGTCACATCGGAGAGCAGCGCGTTGCGGTCCAGCGCCTCGACTTGCAGCTGCACCAGGAAGACCGATGCCGCCGACGGCGCCCACGCGACGTTGAGCAGCCGCTCGGGCTGGGCCAGCAGCTGCTCGGCGTTGGTGCAGTCACGGCGGTGCACCGACACGCCGTTGCCGGTCGTCACGAAGCCGATGATGTCGTCGCCGGGCACCGGGGTGCAGCACCGCGCGAGCTTGACCCACACGTCGTCGGTGCCGACCACGGTGACGCCGGGATCGCTCGCCGACGCGCGCCGGTTGCGGCCCATCGGGTTGGTCGCCTCGGCGAGGTCCTCGGTCGTGCCGTCCTCGCCGCCGAGCATCGAAACCAGTTGTTTGACAACGTGTTCCGGCGACACGTGGCCGTCGCCGACGGCGGCATACAAGGCGTCGATGTCGCGATACTTCAGCTGCTCGGCGACCGACGTCAGGGTCTCGTGCGACATCAGCCGCTGGATGCCCATGCCCTTCTTGCGGATCGTGCGGGCGAGGGCGTCCTTGCCGTTCTCGATCGCCTCCTCGCGGCGCTCCTTGGAGAACCACTGGCGGATCTTGTTGCGGGCGCGCGGGCTCTTGACGAAGGTCAGCCAATCGCGGCTCGGCCCGGCGCCGTCGGCCTTCGAGGTGAGGATCTCGACGACGTCGCCGTTCTCCAGCGGCGACTCCAGCGGCACCAGGCGGCCGTTGACCCGGCCGCCGATCGTGTGGTGCCCGACCTCGGTGTGCACCGCGTAGGCGAAGTCGACCGGCGTCGACCCCGCCGGCAGACCGATGACCGAGCCCTTGGGGGTGAAGACGTAGACCTCGCGCGAGCCGACGTCGAAGCGCAGGGACTCCAGGAACTCCCCCGGGTCGGCGGTCTCGCGCTGCCAGTCCAGCAGCTGCCGCAGCCAGGACATGTCGTTGACCGGCCCGGCGTCGCTGCCGGTGTCGCCGGCGACCTTCTTGGCGTCCTCCTTGTACTTCCAGTGCGCCGCGACACCGTATTCGGCGCGGCGGTGCATCGCGAAGGTGCGGATCTGGATCTCCACCGGCTTGCCGCCGGGACCGATGACCGTCGTGTGCAGCGACTGGTACATGTTGAACTTCGGCATCGCGATGTAGTCCTTGAACCGCCCGGGCAGCGGGCTCCATCGCGTGTGCAGGGTGCCGAGCACCGCGTAGCAGTCGCGCACCGACTCCACCAGCACCCGCACCGCCACCAGGTCGTAGATGTCCTCGAAGTCGCGGCCGCGGACGATCATCTTCTGGTAGACGGAGTAGTAGTGCTTCGGCCGGCCGGTGACCGTCGCCTTGATCTTCGCCGCGCGCAGGTCGGCGGTGACCTGCTCGCGCACCTGCCGCAGATACTCCTCGCGGGCCGGCGCACGGTCGGCGACCAGGCGGGCGATCTCGTCATACACCTTGGGATAGAGGGTCGCGAAGGACAGGTCCTCCAGCTCCCACTTGATGGTGTTCATGCCGAGCCGGTGCGCGAGCGGCGCGTAGATCTCGAGCGTCTCGGTGGCCTTGCGCTGCGCGGACTCGGCCGACACGTAGCGCCAGGTGCGGGCGTTGTGCAGCCGGTCGGCGAGCTTGATCACCAGCACCCGGATGTCGCGGGCCATCGCGATGACCATCTTGCGGACGGTCTCGGCCTGGGCGGCGTCGCCGTAGGTCACCTTGTCGAGCTTGGTGACGCCGTCGACCAGCATCGCGATCTCGTCGCCGAACTCCTGCCGCAACTGCGCCAGGCCGTATGACGTGTCCTCCACGGTGTCGTGCAGCAGGGCCGCGGCGAGCGTCGGCGGCGTCATGCCGAGCTCGGCGAGGATGGTCGCCACCGCGAGCGGGTGGGTGATGTAGGGGTCGCCGCTCTTGCGCAACTGCCCGCGATGCGCCTCCTCGGCGACCGTGTAGGCGCGGTCGATGATGCCGAGATCGGCCTTCGGGTGGGTGGCCCGCACGGTGGCGAGCAGCGGCTCCAGCTCACGGTTGGTGGCCGGGCGCGGCGCCCCGAACCGGACGAGTCTGGCCCGCACCCGGGAGGCCGAAGAGCTTGCCCCGCCGACGCGTTCGTCCTGACTCATGCACCGAGTCTAGTCGCGGCGGCCGGGCCGCCGTGGCACCCCGTCAGTCGACCTGTATGGCGTGCAGCTCACGCCCGGGCAACCTCTCCCGGCCGTGCAGGAACGACAGCTCCAGCAGCACCTCCAGCGCGGTCACCCGCGCACCGGCCCGCTCGATGAGTTCCGCTGCTGCGGCGGCGGTTCCGCCGGTCGCCAGCACGTCGTCGACGAGCAGCACCGTGCAGCCGGGCACGAACGCATCGGCCGCGACCTCGATGGTCGCCTCGCCGTACTCCAGGTCGTAGGAGCGGGTGTGCGTCTCCCCCGGCAGCTTGCCGGCCTTGCGGATCGGCACGAACCCGACGCCCATCGCCTGCGCCAGCGGTGCGCCGATGATGAAGCCGCGCGCCTCGATGCCGGCGACGACGTCGACCTTGCCGCGCCACCGGTCGCCGATGTCGGCCAGCACCGTGGCGAACGCCTCCGGGTCGCGAAAGAGCGGGCTCAGGTCCTTGAAGACGACTCCCGGCGTCGGGAAGTCGGGCACCTCGCGGGTGTGGGTGCCAAGCACCTCGGCGGCTGTGGCCACGTGCTGCCTCAGTCCTCGTCGCGTTTGGCGAGCGGGTGGATCTCCCGGCGCCGGGTCTTGGTCGCCAGCGCGGCGGCCGCGGCCTTCGCACGCTCGGGTTCGACCACGCCGGAAGCGGATTCGCCGGGGGTGTGCTCGGTCGTGCCGGACTTCTCCAGCACGCTCGCCTGGCTGGACTGGAAGGCGTGCGCCCGCTTGTCCAGCTCCTTGATCGACGACTCACGGTGCCGCAGCGACACCAGCAGCGGGGTCGCGATGAAGATCGAGGAGTAGGTGCCGACCGCGATGCCGAAGAACAGCGCCAGCGCCAGGTCGAGCAGCGTCCCCGGGCCGAGCAGGAAGATGCCGACGACCAGGATCGCGGTGATCGGCAGCAGCGCCACCACCGAGGTGTTGATCGACCGCACCAGCGTCTGGTTGACCGCGTAGTTGGCCGCCTGGGCGTAGGTGCGGTTGCCGGTCTTGATCGCCTCGTCGGTGTTCTCGCGGACCTTGTCGAACACCACGACGGTGTCGTAGATCGAGTAGCCGAGGATGGTGAGGAAGCCGATCATCGTCGCCGGCGAGATCTCGATGCCGGTGAGCGCGTAGATGCCGACGGTGAAGAACAGGTCGTGCACCAGCGCGACCAGCGCGGCCGCCGCCATCGTCCAGGTGCGGAAGTAGATCGCGAGCAACAGCGCGAGCAGCAGCAGGAAGACGATCAGCGCCTGGATGGCCTTCTTGGTGACGGTGTCACCCCACGACGGCCCGATGAACTGCGTGGTGACGTCGGAGTCCTTGGTGTTGAACTCCTTGGCGAGCGCGGTCGCCACCTTGTCGGTGTCGGCCGACGAGCCGTTGCCGAGCTTCTTGGTCTCGACCTTGATCGTGCTCGGGCCGGCCTTGGTCACCTGCAGGTTGTCGGCGTTGCCGACGGCGCTGCGTATGGCGTCGTGCGCACGCGCGTCGAAGTTGCTGGTGTTGCTCACCTTGGCGACCTGCACCTGCGAGCCGCCCTCGAACTCCAGGCTGAAGTTGAGCCCGCGGCCGAAGAGCCCGACGGCGGCGATGACCAGCAGCACGGCGGTGATGAGGTACCAGGTGCGGCGCCGGCCGATGAAGTCGATCTGCCGGCGACCGGTGTAGAGGTCGTTACCGAACTGGGCGAAGCTGGGCATCAGGCGTTTCCTCCCTGAGCGGCGGCCGTGCCGGCCGCCGCCTTCCGGTCGGCGATGGTGACGCGGCCGCGCCCGGCATACGTCACACCACGGGCGCCGAGGCGATCCGGGTCGAAGCCGGACCACTTGTGGCCGCCGCCGAAGAACGTGGTGCGGGCCAGCAGGGTGAGCACCGGGTGGGTGAACATCATGACGACCACGAGGTCGACGATTGTCGACAGGCCGAGGGTGAAGGCGAACGCCTTCACGTTGTCCTCGCTGAGCACGTAGAGCACGGCGGAGGCGAGGAAGTTGACCGCGTCCGAGATGATGATCGTGCGCCGGGCGCGGTTCCAACCGGTCTCGACCGCGGCGCGCAGCGGTCTGCCGGATCTGACCTCGTCGCGGACGCGTTCGAAGTAGACGATGAAGCTGTCGGCGGTGATGCCGATCGACACGATCAGGCCGGTGACGCCGGCCATCGTGAGCCGGAAGCCGCTGGTCGTGCCGAGCAGGGTGACCAGGCCGTAACTGAGCACGCCCGCGACAATCAGCGACAGCACCGTGACGAAGCCGAGTGCGCGGTATTGCAGCAGTGAGTAGACCACCACGAGCGCGAGACCGATGAGCCCGGCGATGAGCGCCTTCTGCAACTGGTCACTGCCGACCTCGGGGCTGACCTGGCTGGAGGTCAGCTCCTTGAACGAGAACGGCAGGGCGCCGAACTTCAGCTGGTTGGCGAGTGTCTTGGCGGTGGCGTTGGTGAAGCTGCCGGTGATCTGCGCGTTGCCGTCGGTGATCGGCGAGTTCACGCTCGGGCTGGAGATGACCTGACCGTCGACGGTGATCGCGAAGGTGTTCTGCGGCGTGTTCTGCTGGAAGGTCATCAGCCGCTTGGTGACGTCGGCGAAGGTGCTCTTGCCCTTGTCGTTGAAGCTCAGGTTGACCGCGACCTGGCCGGTCTGCTGACCCTGCTGGTTGGTGGTCTGGCCGTAGGTCGCGTTGGTCAGCTCCCGACCGGACACCTCCGACGGACCCATCAGGTACTTCTGGGCACCGTCCTGGGAGCACATGACATCCGGCTGGTCCAGTGGAGCCCGGGCCGCGACCTCGCGCCACTGCTCCAGGCTCGGGCCACCCTTGGCGGCCGCCGCCGTGCACGGGAACTTCTCGTAGAGCTGCTGGTAGGTCGTGCCGGACGGCACCAGGTTGTTGGTGACCCAGACGTCGTCAACGGTCTTGCTGGCCCAGGCGGTGTCGCTGGCCGACGTCGGCTGCTGACCGGCCCCGGGCAGCTGGCGCTGCACCGGCGGCGTCGGGGTGGCCGAACCACTGGGCGAGGCAGACGGCTTGGCCGACGCCGAGCCGCTCGGCGTCGCGCTCGGCGACGGCGAGTTGGTCTCGGCCTTGAAAGCCTGCGGGAGCACGTCGTTGGCGCCGGAGGACGCCGAGCCCGAGGGCGCGGCGCTCTGGCTGCCGGAGCGGGTCGCGCTGCCGGACGGCGTGGCACTGCCGGACGGGGTCGCGCTGCCCGAGGGCGTGGCGCTCCCGGACGGGCTCGGGGCCGGCGCCGGCTGCTGCACGGGCTCGGAGGTGATGACCGCGCGGAACGCCAGCTGCGAGGACTGCGCGAGGGAGTTGAGTGTCTCTTCGCTCGGGTTGCCCGGCAGCGAGACGACGATCAGGTTGCTGCCGAGGGTGCTGACCTGCGCCTCGGAGACGCCGTTGCCGTTGACCCGGTTGCGGATGATGTCGACGGCCTGGTTGACCTGACCCTTGTTGACCTGCTGATCCTTGCCGACGATCGGCTGCAGGGTGATCTGCCGGCCGCCCTCGAGGTCGAGGCCGAGCAGCGGGGTCCACTTGCCCTTCGGTGAGGCCCAGGCGGTGGTGCCGGCTATCCCGGCGAACAGCGCGATCACCAGCAACAGCAGGATGACCAGGATCCGGCGCGGTGACCCGCCCGGGGAACGACGTGCTCGGGTTGCCACCTAGTTACGCCTTCGTCTCGGGGTTGTCGTCGCGCCGGTCCGGCTCGCTCGGCGACGCCTCCGGCTTGCTCAGGTCGGGCTTGCTCGGGTCGGGCTTGCTCGGGTTGGTCTTGCTCAGGTCGGTCGTGCCCTGACCTGCCGCCGGCTGGTCCTCCACCGGCTCCGTCGTGACAGCGGCGCCGGTGGCACCGGGCCGCAACTGGGTGCGGGGCACGATCGCGCGGCGGTCGAAGCGCAGCTGCACGCCCGGGGACACCTCGATCGTGCCGATCTCGTCGTCCATCGCCACGAGGGTGCCGAGCAGGCCGGAGGTGGTGCTCACCTCGCTGCCGATCGTGATCTCGGACTGGGCCTTCGCCATCTGCTGCTGCCGGCGGCGTTGCTGCCAGAAGAGCCACGCGAGCAGCACGAGAGGTATGAGGAAGAGCAGGGTGCCCATCGAGGTGTCAGTCCTTGGTGGTCGAGGTGTGCGGTGACTGCCCGCGATGACAGCCGACCGGTGAGTCTAATGCGAGGTCCGCCCTGGGTATGACGTGCCTCGCCGGTGACGCACGTGAGTCCAACGAGGGCCAGCCGCCCGGAGGTTCCGCAGGGCGGGGCGCTCGTCAGTCGCCGAAGCGACCACCGCCCTCGTCGATCGGAAGCTGCGGCATACCCGTTGTGTCGGGTGGCGGGGTGAGTCCGAGGTGTGCCCAGGCGGCGGCCGACGCGGCGCGGCCGCGCGGGGTGCGCACAAGGTAGCCCTCGCGCACCAGGTAGGGCTCGGAGACGGTTTCGACGGTGTCCGGCTCCTCGCCGACCGCGACCGCGAGCGTCGACAGGCCCACCGGCCCGCCGCCAAACCGACGGCACAGCGCCTCCAGCACGGCCCGGTCGAGCCGGTCCAGCCCCTGCTCGTCGACGTCGAAGAGATCGAGCGCGGCTCGTGCGGCGCCCCGATCGAGCACGCCCGCCCCGTGCACCTGGGCGTAGTCGCGCACCCGGCGCAGCAGCCGGTTGGCGATGCGGGGCGTGCCGCGCGAACGACCGGCGATCTCGTCCACCCCCTGCGGAGTGGTCTCGATGCCGAGCAGCCCGGCATTGCGGGTGACGATCTGCGCGAGGTCGGCCGGGTCGTAGAAGTCCAGGTGCCCGGTGAAGCCGAACCGGTCGCGCAGCGGCGCCGGCAGCAGACCGGCCCGGGTGGTCGCGCCGACCACGGTGAACGGTGGCAGTTCGAGAGGTATGGCGGTGGCCCCCGGTCCCTTGCCGACGATCACGTCGACGCGGAAGTCCTCCATCGCCAGGTAGAGCATCTCCTCCGCGGGCCGCGCCATCCGGTGGATCTCGTCGAGGAAGAGCACCTCGCCCTCGGCGAGCGACGACAGGATCGCGGCCAGGTCGCCGGCGTGCTGGATGGCGGGACCGCTGGTGATGCGGATCGGCTGCTCCAGCTCGGCGGCGATGATCATCGCCAGCGAGGTCTTGCCGAGACCGGGCGGCCCGGAGAGCAGCACGTGGTCCGGCGGCTTCTGGCGGCGCCGGGCGGCCTCGAGCACCAGCCCGAGCTGGTCGCGCACCCGTGGCTGCCCAGGGAAGTCGGCCAGCTTCTTGGGCCGCAGCGCGGCCTCGATGCGGCGCTCCTCCTCGTCCCCGCCGGGGTCGACGATGCGCGCGGTCGCATCGTAGGACTCGTCGTCGTAGCCGTCGGTCACGGGTCAGCGCCCCAGCTCGCGCAGCGCGGCCTTGAGCAGCGCGGACACCTCGGTGAGCTCCGGGTCGGCGGCGGCGACCTTGGCGACCGCGTCGTCGGCCTGTTTGGCCGACCAGCCGAGACCGACGAGCGCCTCGCTGACCTGTCCGTGCTGGGTCGAGGCCGGCGCGGCCGGTGCCTCGGGCGCGCTCGAGGCGACGACGGGCCCGACCTTGTCCTTGAGTTCGAGCACGATGCGCTCGGCGCCCTTCTTGCCGACGCCAGGCGTCTTGACCAGCCGCGGGATGTCGCCCTCGGCGATCGCCGACCTGATCTCGTCGGGGGCGGCAACAGCGAGCATTGCCAAGGCAATTCGCGGGCCGACGCCGCTGACGGTCTGCACCAGCTCGAAGAGGTCACGCTCGTCGGTGCCGCCGAAGCCGTAGAGCGTCAGCGCGTCCTCGCGCACCACCAGGCTGGTCGACAGGTCCGCCTCCTGGCCGGTGCGCAGGGCGGCCGCGGTGGCGGGCGTGGTGTGCACCAGGTAGCCCACTCCCCCGACGTCGACGACGACCTGGTCGAGGCCGACGTGCAGCACCGGGCCGCGCAGGTTGGCGATCATCGGCGGGCCGCCTGGAGTGCCGTCTGCTGCCGGGCCACGGCGGCGGCGATCCGGTCCTGCGCGCCGCCGCGCCATACCTGGCAGATGGCGATCGCGAGCGCGTCGGCCGCGTCGGCCGGTTTGGGCGCGGTCTGCAGTCGCAGGATGCGGGTGACCATCGCGGTGACCTGGGCCTTGTCGGCGCGACCGTTGCCGGTCACCGATGCCTTGACCTCACTCGGTGTGTGCAGCGCGAGCGGCAGCCCGCGCCGCGCAGCCGCGAGCATGGGTATGGCGGAGGCCTGCGCGGTGCCCATGATCCCCTTGATGTTGGCCTTGGCGAAGACCCGCTCGACCGCGACGGACTCGGGCTCGTGCCGCTCCATCCACTCGTCGATCTCGGTCTGCAGGCTGAGCAGCCGCTCGGCCGGGTCGTCGGTGACCGGCGTGCGCACGACACCGACCGCGATCATGCGCAGCGGCTTGCCGATCCCGCCTTCGACAACGCCCAACCCGCACCGGGTCAGGCCGGGGTCGACTCCGAGCACGCGCATGGGCGGGGCGATCTCCTTCGGGACGGCGGGGTCCGACATATGTTCGGCGCGTCCAGCTTAGGCGGAGCCTGCGTCATACCCACGAAGGCGGGGGCGGCGCGTCGCGCGCGGCCCCAGCTCCGGTCGCCCCGGCCCGCGGCCCCCGCAAAAGTCGACCCTCGGCATACCGACGCGCCGAATATCGCGGCTCGCACGGCGTGTTGGTACGCCGAGGGTCGAGAAATGCCGGCCGCGTGGGTCGGCACAGCTCGCGCAGGCGCGGCGAGGGCCGGACGCCGCCCGCCGATCAGTCCTCGTTGTCGAGCTCGGCGAGGACCGCGTCGGAGACGTCGCCGTTGGCGTAGACGTTCTGCACGTCGTCGCTGTCCTCGAGCGCCTCGATGATGCGGAACATCTTCTTGGCGCCGTCCTTGTCCAGCGGCACCTCGACGCTCGGCAGCCAGGAGGAGTCGGCGGAGTCGTAGTCGACGCCGGCCGCCTGCAGCGATTCACGCACCGCGACCAGGTCGGTCGCCTCCGAGACCACCTCGAAGGACTCGCCGAGGTCGTTGACCTCCTCGGCGCCGGAGTCGAGCACGATCTCGAGCAGGCCGTCCTCGGTCGCCTCGCCGCTCGGCTGCTTCTTGGGCACGATGACGACGCCCTTGCGGTTGAACATGAAGGCGACGGAGCCGGATTCGCCCATCGACCCGCCGTTCTTGGACAGCGCGGTGCGCACCTCGGCGACGGCGCGGTTCTTGTTGTCGGTGAGGCACTCGATGAGCAGCGCGACCCCGCCGGGCGCGTAGCCCTCGTAGGTCAGCGCCTGGTAGTCGGCGCCACCGGACTCCGCGCCGGAGCCACGCTTGACCGCGCGGTCGATGTTGTCGTTGGGGACACTCGACTTCTTGGCCTTCTGGATGGCGTCGAACAGCGTCGGGTTGCCCGCCGGGTCGCCGCCGCCGGAGCGGGCCGCGACCTCGATGTTCTTGATCAGCTTGGCGAAGAGCTTGCCACGCTTCGCGTCGATCGCTGCCTTCTTGTGCTTGGTTGTCGCCCACTTGGAGTGACCGCTCATACATCCCTCTTCTAGTGCCGTACTTGCTGCTTCAGCTCGGTCCGCAGGCCGCACGTCGGCTCGTCCGACCTGCGATCCTAGCTGCTGCTGGAACGCACCATCCGGGCGAAGTATTCGTGCACCCGCCCGTCGCCGGTGACTTCGGGATGGAACGACGTCGCGAGCAGACTTCCCTGCCGCACCGCGACGATGCGTCCGGCCGCCGGCCCGGTGGCAACCGTGCCGAGCACGTCGACGCCCTGCCCGACCGCCTCGACCCACGGGGCCCGGATGAAGACCGCGCGCACCGGGGCGCCGTCGCCGGTCACCGCGGGCATGTCGAGGTCCTCCTCGAACGAGTCGACCTGCCGGCCGAAGGCGTTGCGCCGCACCGTCACGTCGAGGCCGCCGAGCGTCTGCTGGCCGGACGTCGCGTCGAGCACCCGGTCGGCGAGCAGGATCATCCCCGCACAGGAGCCGTATGCCGGCAGCCCCGCCCCGATGGCGGCCCGCAGCGGGTCGCGCAGCTCGAACGCCCGCAGCAGCTTGTCCATCGTGGTCGACTCCCCGCCGGGCAGCACGATGCCGTCCAGCGCGTCGAGCTCGCCGGGGCGGCGCACGGTGCGGGTCCGCGCCCCGGCCGCCTCCAGCGCGCGCACGTGCTCGCGCACGTCGCCCTGGACAGCGAGCACTCCGATCAACGGTTCCACGCGGGCAAGGGTGGCACACCGCCGGCGGCCGGCCCGCTGCGAGTCCGCTGCGACGAATTCGCCGATTGGGGTAGCCGATTCGCAGCGCCGACCGGCAGGGTGTGGTCCCGTCATACCCGGAGCTCCCCGGAGCTCATGGCCCGTCCCCGAACCCCGAACGTCATTTCCCCGAAAATTTCCCCGGAACTTCCCCCGAAGAAGGAGCGCACGACATGCACCTGACCCGACGACTCACGATCGGCTGCGCGACCCTCGTCGCGGCGGCGACCGCGGCGACGCCGGCACTCGCTGCCGACACGCACGTCAACTCGGTGGGCATGAGCCCGAACGCGTCCGTGGCGGCGCTCGCGATCTCGACCGCCAACCAGGACATCGCCTTCAACTTCTTCGTCGCCAAGGGGCTGACCAAGCGGCAGGCGGCCGGCATCGTCGGCAACCTGACCCAGGAGTCGGGCGTCAACCCGACCGCCCAGCAGGCCGGTGGCGCGGGCCGCGGCATCGCCCAGTGGTCGGTCGGCGGCCGGTGGGACCGCTACTCGCGCGACAACATGGTCTGGTACGCCGCCAACAAGGCCGGCGGCGTCTCGCGCTGGAACCTCAACGCGCAGTTGAAGTTCACCTGGTACGAACTGACGACCTACAGCTACTACGGTCTCGCGCAGCTGAAGAACAGCACGACTCTGCGGGGCGCGGTCGTCGCCTTCCAGGACCGGTTCGAGGGCTGCGGCACCTGTATGACGGACAAGCGGGTCACCTACGCCCAGCAGGTCTACAACCGGCACGTCTGACCGGCTGGGGCCGGCGGCCGGGGTCCCGGCCGCCGGCGTCACGGCATCGGCGCCCCGGCCGTCGGCGTCATAGCTCCGCCGCGGCCCTGCTGCGGCGGGGCTGCCGGTCGGTCCGGCTCGCCGATCCGCCCAGCAGCTGGTCGACACTGAGCCGGCCGGCGCCACGCGCGGCGAAGGCGAGCGCGCCCGCCCCGAGCGCGGCGACGAACTCCCAGCCGGACGGCAGGAAGAGCCCGTTGTCGACGTGCGCGAACCACGCCGCGCCCGCCATGTTGACCGCGAGGAGCGTGCCGGCCACGGCGGTGAACGCGCCGAGGATCAGCAGCGCACCGCCGCCGAGTTCGACGAGCGCGGCAAACCAGGCGGAGGCGGTGGGCGCCGGAATCCCCATGTCCGCAAAGCCTTTCGCGGTTGCGTCCATGCCGTTGGTGTTGAGCTTCTGCCACCCGTGGGCGACGAAGATGACGCCGAGCAGCACGCGCCCCACGAGGAGGGCGACGTCGCGGACGGGTCGGGGATATGAACTCAGCAAGCGCATCGGAGGCGTCCTTCGGTGTGTTGTTGACGGTTCAGTCCACGCAACGGCCGACGCCGCGGGAGTCGTTCCGATCTCGCGTGTGTTCTGCATCGCAGAAAATGGCACTGCGTGCCAGCTACTGCTCGGCGCGTGCCTTGAGGTCGCGCAACCGGCGGTTCCAGGCTGCGCGGTGCGCGGCCAGCCAGTCCTGCGGTTGCTGCAGGCCGGCGGCGTCCACGTCATACACGACGTCGCGGCCGTGCCTGCTCGAGCGCACCAGGCCCGCGTCCTGCAGGACCTGCAGGTGTTTGACCACCGCCTGGCGCGAGATCGCGAGCGGTGCGGCGAGCAGGGTCGCGGTGGCCGGCTCCTCGGTCAGCCGCTCGAGCAGCTCCAGCCGCCGCTGGTCGCCCAGCGCGGCGAACACCGGCGCGGCGCTCACGCGTTCGCCTCGACGTGACGGCGTGCGACGTCGAGCTCCTGCCGCCAGCCGGAGGTGTTGTCGGCGAGGTGGGCCAGCAGGTCCGCCTCCGGCTTGTCCAGCGAGGCGAAGCCGCTCTCGCGCACCCGCAGCGTGACCCCGCCGGGGCGCTCGTCGAGCCAGAACTCGGTGAGCGTGCCGGGACCGTCCGCCCTCACCGCACCGTCGCGCTCCAGCCAGCGGAAGGCGATGTAGCGCGGCTCGTCGGAGTCGGCGATCACCAGCGGGAAGACGCCGTGCCCCGGGTCGGTGACGATCACCATGCCGTCCCGCTCCTCGATGAGGTGCTCGCGATAGGTGCCGTCGTTGATCCACCACCCCGGCTCACTCACCAGCTTCCACACCGCCGCGGGCGTCGCGTCGATGTCGATCCGGTCCTCGATCGCGTCCTGCATGACTGCTCCCAGAGGTTGCGTATGGCGATTGATGCAACTCCACGGTTGCACATGTCCGCCCAAATACGCAACCGCCTAGTTGCGCGTTCGGCAGGACACAACGTGCGGCATAGCGCACGAAGTGTCTAGCGGTCGGCGCCCTCGCGAGCTGCCGCCAGCACGACCGGGTCCGCACACGCGCGCGCAAAGGCAGCGATGCGGCGCCGGATCTCCCGGCCGAGCAGCCACTGCCCGATCGGCTCCGCAAGCGGGCGCAACCAGGCCGGGCGGACCGCGTAGGTGTACTTCCACCGGGCGAGCGTGCCCTGCTGACCGTCACGCTCCTGCGGCGTGAATCGCCAACCGCCACCGAAGGATTCGAAGAACCACGGTCCCTTCTCCATGGCCATGCCGACGCTGGTCGGCGGGCGGAAGGAGACATAACGGCTGATCATCGACGGCCCGACACGGGCTTGGTCAGCGTGTGCACGCCGACGCCGGGACGCCCCGCGTCGAAGAGCCGCTGGCTGCGGATGAACGGGTCCCAGCGCAGCCGCACCTCGCCGGTGGTCTGACTCACCGCGAAGGCGACGTCCGGGGTCACCGGCACCCACGCGTCGGCGGTCACCTGCGGCATACGTCAGCCGACCCAGCCGCCGCGCCAGCCCCACTCGAGACCGCCGTATGACGAGCCGCCCCGGCTACCGAGGTAGCCGTCGACGACCGCGGCTCCGAGCCCGTCCAGCTCGGGCGCGATCACCCGGCCGCCGGCGCGGTGCGCGAGCTGATCGACGAACCGCGCGAGGCCGGGGTCCTCGCCGAGCCGGAAGATCGTCGTCTGCGCGCCGAGGCGGGTCGACTTGTCGAGCTCCTTGACGCTGTAGGCGATCGTCAGCGGATGCGGCGGGTAGGAGAACCACACCTCGCCGTCCGGCTCCAGGTGCGAGGTGGGCTCACCGTCGGTGACGATCAGCAGCACCGGCTGCGCGTTGGGGTGCCGCCGGAAATGCCGGTTGGCCAGCTGCAGCGCGTGGTGCAGGTTGGTGCCCTTGTCCCACTCGGCCGAGAGCGCCGTGAGGGTGTCGATGTCCATCGTCTGCGCGTGCCGCCCGAAGGCGATGAGTTCGAGGCTGTCCCCGCGAAAACGCGTCTGTATCAAGTGATGCAGCGCCAGCACGGTGCGCTTCATCGGCACCCAGCGACCGTCCATCGCCATCGAGAACGACGTGTCGACCAGCAGCGCGACCGCGGCCTGCGTGCGCGCCTCGGTCTCCTGCACTTCGACGTCCTCGATCGCGATGAGCCGGTCGTCCCCGCCGGCCCGACGGATCGCGGCATTGGTCAGCGTGCGGGTCACGTCCCACGGCTCGGTGTCACCGAACTGCCACTCCCGGCTCGACCCGGTCGGCTCCCCCGCCGCACCGGCCTTCCGGGCGTCGCGCGCACCGGCCCGGCCGCTCAATCGCGTTGCCACGTCACGCAATAGCGTCTTGCCGAGCTCGCGCATCGCCCGCGGCGAGAGCTTCAGCTCGCCCTCGGCGTCCTTGGTCAGGTAACCGCGATCGCGCAGTGCCCGCTCCAGATCGGCGAGCGTGCGCGCCGACGCCGCGGCGTCGTCGCCGAGCTGCCGGGCCAGCGCGTCGAGGTCGAGGTCGTCCATCCGGGCACCGGTGTACTGCTGCGAGAGTTGCTCGGAGAGCTGGTCCAGCTGCGCGAGGTCCTGTATGACGCCGGTCCCGTCGCCGAGGCCCATCCCCTGCTCGCCGCCGAACTCCTCGGAGCCCGACCAGTCCTCACCCGGACGCAAGCCCTGCAGGTTGGCGTCGAGCTGAGCCAGCTGCTGCATCAACTCGGGTGAGCCGAACGCCTGCTGCGACAGCTCCATCAGCTCCTGCCGCTGCTCGGGCGTCATCGAGTTGAGCATCCGCTGCGCGGCCGCCGCCCGCTCGGCGAGGGAGTCGAGCAATTCGTCGATGTTGGAAGGGTTTTCGGGGAAGAAGTCCCCGTGCTTGTCCATGAAGTCGGCGAACTGCTCGTCGGTGTCCTCGCCCCGCGCGTGCGACTCCAGCAGCTCGTTGAGGTCGCTCAGCATCTCGCCGATGCGCGCCCGGTCCTCGTCGGTCGCGCCCTCCAGCGCCTGCTTCATCCCGGCAAACCGCTGGTCGAGCATCTCCCGACCGAGCAGGTCCTTGATCTGCTCGTACTTCTCCCGGGCCTCACTGCTGCGGAACGGGTAGTCGGACAGTTCGTTCACCGCGGCCGCGGTCGAGGGCGGGAGGTTCTCGATCCGCATCTCCGCAAACCGGGCGTCGTCGTCGAGATCCCTTGCCAGCTGCTTGCGTTCGGCGAGCACGGCTTCGTCCAGCAGCTTGCGGATGTCGGCGAAGGTGCCGTCCAGGTTGTGCGTGGCGAGCAGCTCACGCCGCTTATCGGCAACCTGCCGGGCCAGGTCGTCCAGCCCCTGCTGCTGCCGGCCACCGCGTCGCAGGAACTCCTGCATCGCGTGCTCCGGGCTGTAGCCGGCCATCACGTCCTCGCCGATGGCGTCGAGTGCCTCGGCGAGGTCGACCGGAGGCGCCAGCGGGTCGGGGCCCCCGGCATACCGCCCATAACGGGAACGGTGGGTTTGCTTACGTGCCACGGCTTTTCGCCTCAGCTCTCTCCGTACGTCGCGTTGCCCTCGTCGTCGGTTTCCTTGCTGACCTTGCGCGCTAGATAGAGACCTTCGAGGGCGAGTTCGACCGCCGCCGCGCGCTCCCCCGGCGTTGACGCCTCCAGCCGGTCGGCGATGTCGTCATACAGCTCGGACTCGCCGAGCACCGGGAGCTCGTGCAGCAGTTCGCCCGCGGTGACCTGCTCACCGGTGGTCACCTGGGCACCGCTCTCGAGGGCCTGCACGAGCAGGCCCAGGTCGATGCCCTGCAGACGGTGGCGCGCGGTCTCCGCGGTGGCGGTGCGCAGCAGGTGCTCCAGGATCGGCTGCTCGCGTCCCTCGTGACCGGACTCGAACTCCACCTTGCCGGCGAGCACATCGACGGCCGTCTCGAGGTCGATGATGCGCGCGACCGCCTCGTCCTCGCCCTGCACGGTCGCCCGGTGCAGCGCCGCGGCGGCGACCGTCTCAGCGGCCGCGATCGCGAATCGCGCTGACACACCTGAACGTTGGTCGACCGCGTTGGACTCGCGCAGCCCGCGGGTGAAGCGCGCCAGGATCTCCAGCAGGTATGACGGCACCTTCGCCTCCAGCGATGCCTCCTGCTCGACGACGGCGACCTCGCCCTCCACCTCCAGCGGGTAGTGGGTGCGCACCTGCGCCCCGAAGCGGTCCTTCAGCGGGGTGATGATCCGCCCGCGGTTGGTGTAGTCCTCCGGGTTGGCGCTGGCCAGCACGAGCACGTCCAGCGGCAGCCGCAGCGTGTAGCCGCGCACCTGGATGTCGCGCTCCTCCATCACGTTGAGCATCGCGACCTGGATGCGCTCGGCGAGGTCGGGCAGCTCGTTGATGGCCACGATGCCGCGGTGGGCCCGCGGGATCAGCCCGAAGTGGATCGTCTCGGGGTCGCCGAGGCTGCGGCCCTCTGCGACCTTCATCGGGTCGACGTCGCCGACCAGGTCGCCGACCGAGGTGTCGGGGGTGGCGAGCTTCTCGGCATACCGCTCGTCGCGGTGCCGCCACGCGATCGGCAGGTCGTCGCCGAGTGCGGCCGCCCGTCGCTGCGACGCGGGAGTGATGGGTTCGTAGGGGTGTTCGCCGAGTTCGGACCCGGCGATGACCGGGGTCCACTCGTCGAGCAGGCCGACGATGGTGCGCAGCAGGCGGGTCTTGCCCTGGCCGCGTTCGCCGAGCAGCACGACGTCGTGGCCGGCCAGCAGGGCGCGTTCGAGTTGCGGCAGCACCGTGCTCTCGAAGCCCTGGATGCCGGGCCAGGGGTCCCGCCCGGCGGCGAGTGCGGAGAGCAGGTTCTCCCGGATCTCGGCGCGGACGCCGCGCTGGCGATGGCCGGAGGCGCGCAATTCGCCGAGGGTGGTGATCGTGGGTGCAGGTGTCGAAGGGTTCGAAACGCTCACGTCTACAACGCTACGCCTGCGATGCAAGAACCGGAGGGCAAGTCCGGATCGGGGCGGTCACGTCAGGGCGCGCAGACATCCGAACGGGTGAGGAACCGGTAGCCGGTCGGCGCCTCCACCGAGAAGCCGGAGCCGCGGCCCGGCACCAGGTCGATCGTGAGGCGGGTGTGGCGCCATACCTCGTATTGCTCTCCGGAGATGTAGACCGGCACGACCGCGGCACCGTCACCGGGGTCGAGGTCGCCCAGGTGCACGTCGCGGCTGCCGACCTTGAAGTCGCCCTGCGGGTAACACATCGGCGCGGAGCCGTCGCAGCACCCACCGGACTGGTGGAACATCAGCGGCCCGTGCTCCCCGATCAGCCGGCGCAGCATCGCCGCGGCGTCGTCGGTCATGGCGACGCCGCCGGCGACATCGCTGTCGCCGGCGGCCGTCGTGGGGGCGTCATCCATCAGAAGAAGCCGAGCTTGTTCTGCGAGTAGGACACCAGCAGGTTCTTGGTCTGCTGGTAGTGGTCGAGCATCATCGCGTGGTTCTCGCGGCCGATGCCCGACGACTTGTAGCCGCCGAACGCGGCGTGCGCCGGGTACTGGTGGTAGCAGTTGGTCCACACCCGGCCGGCCTGTATGCCGCGGCCGGCCCGGTAGGCGGTGTTGATGTCCCGGGACCAAACTCCCGCACCGAGCCCGTAGAGCGTGTCGTTGGCGATCGACAGCGCGTCGTCGAAGTCGTCGAACTCGGTCACCGACACGACCGGGCCGAAGATCTCCTCCTGGAAGATGCGCATCTTGTTGTTGCCCTGGAAGATCGTCGGCGCGACGTAGTAACCACCCGACAGGTCGCCGCCGAGGTCGACCCGCTCACCGCCGGTGATGATGCGTGCGCCCTCCTTGGTGCCGATGTCGATGTAGGACAGGATCTTCTCCAGCTGGTCGTTGCTGGCCTGCGCGCCGACCATGGTCTCGGTGTCGAGCGGGTTGCCCTGCACGATCGCCTTCACCCGGTCGGTGCCGGCGGCGAGGAACGGCTCGAAGATGTCCTTCTGGATCAGCGCCCGGCTCGGGCAGGTGCAGACCTCGCCCTGATTGAGAGCGAACATCGCGAAGCCTTCGAGCGCCTTGTCGTAGAACGAATCCTGTTCCAGCGCAACGTCGTCGAAGAAGATGTTGGGGCTCTTGCCGCCGAGTTCGAGCGTGACCGGGATGAGGTTCTCGCTGGCGTACTGCATGATCAGCCGGCCGGTCGTGGTCTCTCCGGTGAAGGCGATCTTGCGGATGCGCGGGGACGAGGCGAGCGGCTTGCCGGCCTCGGCACCGAAGCCGTTGACGACGTTGAGCACGCCGGGCGGCAGCAGGTCGGCGATGAGCTCGACCAGCAGCATGATCGAGGCCGGCGTCTGCTCGGCCGGCTTGAGCACGACCGCGTTGCCGGCGGCCAGCGCCGGGGCGAGCTTCCAGGTGGCCATCAGCAGCGGGAAGTTCCACGGGATGATCTGCCCGACGACGCCGAGCGGCTCGTGGAAGTGATAGGCGACGGTGTCCTCGTCGATCTGGCTGATGTGCCCTTCCTGGGCGCGGATCGCGCCGGCGAAGTAGCGGAAGTGGTCGACCGCGAGCGGCAGGTCCGCGGCGAGCGTCTCGCGCACCGGCTTGCCGTTGTCCCATGTCTCGCCGACGGCCAGCATCTCGAGGTTCTGCTCGATGCGGTCGGCGATCTGCAGCAGGATGTTGGAGCGCTCGGTGACCGACGTCTTGCCCCACGCGGGTGCGGCGGCTTCGGCGGCGTCGAGGGCCCTCTCGACGTCCTCGGCGGTGGACTGCGCGATCTCGGTGAAGACCTGACCGGTCACCGGCGACGGGTTCTCGAAGTATTTGCCGGACACCGGCGGCACCCACTCGCCGCCGATCCAGTTGTCATATCGCGGCTTGTAGACGGTCGGGCTGCCCTGCTCGCCCGGGCGTGCGTAAACGGCCATGTCGAAGTCCTCCATGAAGGTCGTCTCCGCCGGCATCGCCAGCCGGCATCCTTCGACGCTAGGTCCAGGCACGTTGCACGAACGTTGCGTGGATCACACTCCGCGCAGCCCGCGCACCCGCTCGCTCACCGACTCCTGGCGGGGTGATCCGGGAGCCATCAGCAGCTCTGCCGCCTCCCACAACTGCAGGTCGTCACGCCCGAACGCGGTGTCGGCGAAGCGCAGCAGGAGGTCCGAATCCCCGTGTGCCAGCACCGAATTGCGCATCCTGGCGTGCAGCTGGTCTCGCAGTTGTATGACGCCGGGCGCCTCCGAGTCGGGCAGCACCGCACCGCGATATCGGCTCACCGCGGCGGCCACGTCACCCCGATCGAGACAGTCGCGCACCTCCTGCACGTCGGTGCGCAGCTGACCGGCGAAGCGGTAGGGCCGCGACGCGAGCAGACCGGGCGGCAGCAGCCCGCGCAACCGGGAGATCTCGGCACGAAGGGTCACCGAGGGCCGGTCGTCGTCGCTCAGCCCGATCGCCAGCTGATCGGCGGTCAGGCCGCCGGGCGTCTCGGCGAGCAGGAGCAGCAGCTCACTGTGCCGCAGCCCGAAGCGCCGGACGCTGTCGCCGCTGGCCAGCGTGGCGTGGCCGGCGCCGAGCACGTCGAGCCGGTGCGGCGCCGGTCGCTGTAGGTCCTGCGGGACGGCGAGTCCACTGCTCAGTCGTTGCAGCCGCAGCTGCGCCTCCACCGCCGCGACGGTCGCGCTGACCAGCGCGAGGCTTTGCGGGCCGGCCGCGACGTCGCCGCCGGTCAGGTCCAGCGCGCCCAGCATCGCGCCGGTGTCGGGATCGTGGATCGGCGCCGCCGAGCAACTCCACGGAGTGACCTGCCGGGCCAGGTGCTCGGCACCCCGGATGCGCACGGGGCGGCCGGTGGCCAGTGCGGTGCCGGGCGCGTTGGTGCCGACGACGCGTTCGGCCCAGTCGGCGCCCGGCAGGAAGAGCATGCCCTCGGCCCGCGCGCGCAACGCCTCGTCGCCCTCGACCCAGAGCAGGCGCCCCGCGGCGTCGCTCACCGCCACCAGCAGCCCGGCCTCGGCGGCGCTCTCGGTGAGGAGGGAGCGGATCAGCGGCATCAACTCCGCCAGCGGGTGGCGCTCGCGCAGCGCGCTCAGGTCGTCGCCGGCCAACGGCACCTGCTCGAGCTCGGCCTCCGGGTCGAGGCCGTCGGTCATCGACCGCACCCACGACTCGAAGACCACCGGCCGCACCGCGGCGGGGTCGCCGTGTTCGAGGAAGGCGGCGCGGGCCTCCTCCGCGACATCGCGCGGGGCGAAACCGTGGGTCGGCCGGTCGGTCGGCATGTGCTCACGGTAACGCTGTCCGACCGGCTGCCTACCCTGGTTCGCATGACGATCTCCATCGGTGCGCACGTCGACCAGACCGATCCGCTGGCGGAGGCGGCGGCCCGCCATACGACGGTCGTGCAGTTCTTCCTCGGCGACCCGCAGGGCTACAAGGGCCCGGAAATCGCCTATGCCCGGGGCGCCGACGGGTTGCGCGCCGACGCCGAGGCCGCGGGCGTCGACCTCTACGTGCACGCGCCCTACATCATCAACGTCGCGACGCTGAACAACCGGATCCGCATCCCGAGCCGCAAGCTGCTACAGCAGCACATGGACGCCGCGGCACAGATCGGCGCGAAGGGGCTGATCGTGCACGGCGGGCATGTGAACAAGTCGGACGACCCGGAGAAGGGCTTCGACAACTGGCGCAAGGCGATCGAGGCCACCGACCTCAAGATCCCGCTGCTCATCGAGAACACCGCCGGCGGCGACAACGCGATGGCCCGCCATCTGGATCGCATCGAGGGCGTATGGCGAGCGATCCGCGAGGCCGACGGCTTCGAGCAGGTCGGTTTCTGCCTCGACACCTGCCACGCCTGGGCCGGCGGGATCCCGCTCAAGGAGGCGGTCGAGCGGGTGCACGAGATCACCGGCCGCATCGACCTGGTGCACGCCAACGACAGCCGCGATGCGTTCGACTCCGGCGCCGACCGGCACGCGAATTTCGGTGCGGGTCAAGTCGATCCGGACGAACTGGTCGCCGTGGTGCGCGACGCCGGCGCGCCGGTGGTGTGCGAGACCCCCGGCGGCGCCGCGGAGCACGAGGCCGACTTCACCTGGTTGCGCGAGCGGCTGTAGGAGCCGTCCTCAGTCTGCGTGGGCGACCACGTTGACGATGGTGCCGTCGGGCGCCTGCACGAAGAAGCGGCGCACGCCCCACTCCTCGTGGGTGAGCGGATGCACGATGCGATAGCCGCGGCGCTGCGCGTCGGCATACGCGGCCTCGACGTCGCTCACGTGCACCGAGATCGCGGAGTCCACCGGGGCCGTCGCGTCCTTGGTGACCAGCTGCACGTGCGCACCCGACTGCGGAGCACTGCGATGCACCACCCAGCCGAGATTGAAGCCCTCGTCGGTCAGGCCGAGGAAGTCGCCGTAGAACTCGTCGACGCCGTCGAGTGAGCTCACCGGCAGGTTCACGGTGATGTCGCGCGCCAGAGCGGGCGCCGCCGGCCGGTCGGCGTCCGCCGGCGCCTGGTTGAACAGCCAGCGATGACCGAACGGGTCGTGCAGCACCGCGATCCGCCCGTTCGGAGTGTCCTCCGGACGCCGATCGATCTGTGCCCCAACGGATTCCGCCTGCCGCACCACCACGTCGACGGCAGTCGTGTCGACGTGCATCGACACAGCGTTGTCGCGCCCCGGGTCCGGCGCAGCCACGCCGGCCGAGGCGAACTCCTCCGACATCATGAAGCGACCGTCCTGACCGATCGTGAGTTCCACGTGCCCGATGCGCCCGTCATCCATGACGATCGGCGCGAACGACACTCGCGCCCCGAAGGCCTGCCGATACCAGTCGATCGCCGCGCGGGCGTCCTTGACGGTGAGATAGGGCGTGATCATTGCGACTCCCGGAAGGTGACGGTCTGAGCCCAATCCCATTGCGGCATGGGCAACTTCGCCGGCACTTCGGCCGGCGACTCGTGATAGGCATACATCGGATACCAGGTCGCCCAGCCCCAGTAGGACAGCATCGCGTCGTAGATCTCGAGGTTGGCGGCGACGCCGGCGTCGTGCAACGCGCCCGCGAAACACTCGATCGCGCGGTCGTGCCACGCTGCGGCGATCCGGAGCATCACGTCCCGGCCACCGGCTGCCTCGTAGATCGACGGATCGCCCATCTCCGCCCCTCCGCCCACGTTGTGTACGCGTAAACCTACTCCGGTGGCGCCGCCAGGATCAACCGCAATGCGTGCTCGACGTCGAAATCCTGCCGCTGCTGCCGCAGCGCATCACCGCACTCGACAAGGGCCGGAAAGGTCTCCGGGTCGGCGTCGCGGCGCACCTGCTCCTGCACGGTCGGGCGGGTCAGCCCCGCGACCGCCGAGGCGGTCCGGGCGTCCACCAGCAGCGCGCCCAGCGTCAGTCGCCACGCTGCGGCATACCGGATCGCGGCGGTCTGGGGCGAGCACCCAGCGGCCCGCAGGGAGCCCAGCACGTCGTCGGTCGCGCGAGCTGCACTCGGGGCCATCAGGTCCCCGCGGGTCAGCGCGTCCAGAACCCATGGCCGAGAAGCCAATTCGCGGTGCAGCATGAGCATGACCTGGACGGCACGCTCGGCACCTGGATCCGGCAGAGGCGGCCACACCACCGCCTCGAACTCACGGTCGAGCAGGGCCACGAGCAGCTCGTCCCGGTCCTGCACATGACGGTAGAGCGCCATCGGCGACACCCCGAGTTCCCCTGCGAGCTTGCGCATGCTGAGGGCGTCCGCGCCGCCGACGGTGACGAGTCGCCCGGCGACGTCGAGGATCGCCTCCCGGGTCAGTCGCGGCGGGGCTGGCTTGTCGGACGGCACCCGGCGAGCGTACTGACCTCGCACCGGCGGCCCGACGCACCACGACGACGCGACTTACCAATCGGTAGCTGGAGGCCCGTCGAGGTGATTGAATGCCCGACTATGACCGTTTCGCCTCGGGTCCGCTTCGCGGACGTGCACGGACATCGCCGTGCCTACGTGAAGATCGGGTCGGGGCCGGTGTTGCTGTTGCTGCACGGCGTCGCCTGCGACCACCACACCTGGGACCCGGTCATCCGGCAACTCGCCCGCGACTACACGGTGATCGCACCCGACCTGCTCGGCCACGGTCAGTCGGCCAAGCCACGGGCCGACTACAGCCTGGGCGGTTTCGCCAACGGCATGCGCGACCTGCTGTCGGTGCTGGAGATCGACCGAGTCACGGTGGTGGGCCACAGCTTCGGCGGCGGGGTGGCGATGCAGTTCGCCTACCAATACCCGGAGTCGACCGAGCGCCTCGTGCTGGTTGCCCCCGGCGGCCTCGGCCCCGAGGTGAGCCCGGTCATCCGGTCGGTGACGACGCCCGGTTTCCACCACGTGATGGGCGCGCTGACTCTCCCCGGCATCCGGCACGTCAACACCGCCGCGCTGCGGCTCGCGCACGCCTGCCGGTTGCCGGGCACCCGCGACATCGACGAGATCGCCTCGATCTACGACTCCTTCAAAGACAGCCACCAGCGGGCCGCGGTGCGCCACGTGCTGCGAGCGGTCGTCGACTGGCACGGCCAGATCGTCACGATGACCGACCGCGCCTACCTCACCGAGGAGATGCCGCTCGCGGTCATCTGGGGCGCCGACGACCAGGTGATCCCGGCCCAGCACGCGCATAACGTCGCCGCCCTCGCCCCCGGCGCCGACGTGACCGTCATCCCGGACAGCGGCCACTTCCCGCATCGCGACCATCCCGGTGAATTCGTGCGTCTGGTAAGGCGATTCATCGCTTCGACGGAGCCCTCGTCATACGACCAGGAGAGGCTGCGGGAGCTGTTGCGCGACGGCCCGGGCCGGCGCATCCACCGCGCGCGGGCAGGCCGCCGGCCGGTCACGCCGCTGACCGGCCGCAAGGCACGACCCCTCACCGGCTGAGCACGAGTCGGCGCCGACTGCCTCCTCGGCCGGCGCGCCGCGAGTATGGTCGGGTTCCCGGATCATCGAGTCGTCGCGGAGGCGTCCATGCCCGCAACCCTTTCGGCCCGCGACCTGGTCGCGTTGGCTCAACGCGTCGGTTTCACGCTGACCGAGACCGGCGACCCGAACGCCGCACGCATCTACGTCTACACCGACCCCACGGACAACGTCGTCTATATCGGCAAGGCCGACAGCCTCACCCGTCACTCGAACGAGGCCACGTGGGTCAACGGAGGACCGGTCCACACAAGCGATGAGCTGGTCTCCGGCTTCGTCTACATGGTGCAGCGCAACAACGCCACACCGCGCTATTACCAAGTGAAACCAGCAGATAACGGTGATCCGGACTCCGTCGGGTTCGACGCCGCACAGGTCACCACCTTGATGGAGCAGAACGGTTGGAAGGCCAGGCCGGGCAACTACATCGAGGACCCAGCCGCCGTGGGCGCGGGCTGGCGAACAGCTGACCTTGAGAGCCTGCTCATCCGCATCTGCGTGCGCGTTGGTGTGCCGATCGCGAACGCAAGTTCGACCGGCCTGTGGGCAGAGGGCGTCTACGGCAAGGCACCCGACCTGCTCGCGGCCTTGCTGAGCGATGACATCGCAGCCTGCCTGCAAGGACCCGGACCCACGGACATCGCACCGGCTCGTGGAGCGCAACAGGCTGCCCTCGATGCCACCGAAGACGCAGTGAATGCGACCGCATTGGATGAACCCGAGCAGCCTCGGTGACTGTCTGTCAGGTCGGCGAGCTGCCGTCGGCGTGACCACGGATACTCTCGCGCCCGTGGACATCATCATCCGGCGGCGCGAGGACGCCGACCTGCCGGCGCTCGGCGCTCTTCTCGAGCGTGACCAGCCGACCACCCGCTACCCGTTCGTCTGGCCGTTCCCGGGCGGCTCCGACGCGTTCCTGCGCCGCAGCACCGAGGTGCAGTCGTGGACCGCCGAAGTCGACGGGCGACCCGTCGGGCACGCGTCGGTGACCACCGTGTCGGACGATCCGATCAGCCGCTCGTGGGCGGCGGCGCATCACGCCGAGATCTCCCAACTCCGTTGCATCTCAGCGTTGTTCGCCGACCTGACGCTCGCCGGGAGCGGCATCGGGTCACGCCTGCTGGCGACCGCGACGGAGTATGCCGCGGCCGGCGGCTACCCGGTGCTGGACGTCGTCGCCGCGCACGACACCCCGGTCAACCTCTATCTGAAGCGCGGCTGGCAGATCATCGGGACGACGCAGGCGCCCTGGCACCCCGAGCTCGACCTGGACCTGCCCATCCACCTGATGATCTTGCCGCGCAGCTTCGGGGAGTAGCGTCCGCGGGTATGACGAAGCTCGGTTACCAGATCCCGAATTTCAGCTATCCCGACATTCCCGCCGACCGCCTGTTCCCGACGGTCGTGCAGCAGGCGAAGGAGGCCGACTCCAGCGGCTTCGACACCGTCCTGGTGATGGACCACTTCTACCAACTGCCGATGCTCGGCGAGCCCGGCGAGCCGATGATCGAGTGCTACGTGCTCCTGTCGGCGCTCGCCCAGCACACCGAGCAGGTGCGGCTGTCGGCGCTGGTCACCGGCAACACCTACCGCAATCCCACGCTGCTCGCCAAGGAGGTCACGGCGCTCGACGTGGTCTCCGGCGGCCGCGCTCAGCTCGGCATCGGCGCGGGCTGGTTCGAACTCGAGCACGACTCTCTCGGCTACGAATTCGGCACCTTCACCGACCGGTTCGAGAAGCTCGAGGAGGCACTGCAGATCATCCTGCCGATGCTGCGCGGCGAGCGGCCGACGCTCGACGGCAAGCACTACCAGGTCAAGGAGGCGCTCAACTCCCCCGCGCCGCTGCGGCCGATCCCGGTGATGATCGGCGGCGCCGGCGAACGCAAGACGCTGCGGATGGTGGCCCAGTATGCCGACGAGTCCAACCTCATCTGCGCGGTCGACGACATACCGCGCAAGCTCGAGGCACTGGCCGGCCACTGCGACGCGCTCGGCCGGGACCGGTCGCAGATCACGGTGAGCTACCAGACCACCGCGTGCATCGCGCCGACCCACGAGGAGGCACAGCGCGAGCTCGACGACTACGTCGCCCGCAACCCGCGCGCGGCGAGCCGGCCCGGCTCGGCGATCGTCGGCTCGCCGGACGAGGTGGCCGCGGCATACGAGAAGCTGCTGGCCACCGGCATCGACGGCGTCACCGTGAACGCCCCTGCGAACGGCCACATCCCGGGCCGCGTGCAGTTGCTCGGCGAGACGCTGGCGCCGCTGATCAGGTAGGGCGGAGCGCCCTCACCAGCCGCGCTCGGCGAACTGGATCGACCGAGCCGGCTCGTCGACGTTGATGCCGACCATCGCCTCGCCGAGCCCGCGGGACACCTTGGCGATCACGTCGGGGTCGTCGTAGAAGGTCGTGGCCTTCACGATCGCCTCGGCGCGCTGCTCCGGGTTGCCCGACTTGAAGATGCCCGACCCGACGAAGACCCCCTCGGCGCCCAGCTGCATCATCATCGCGGCGTCGGCCGGGGTCGCGATGCCGCCGGCGGTGAAGAGCACGACCGGCAGCTTGCCCGCCTCGGCGACCTCGCGCACGAGTTCGTAGGGCGCCTGCAACTCCTTGGCCGCGACATACAGCTCGTCCTCGGGCAGGCTCTGCAGTCGGCGCAGCTCCTGCCGGATCTGGCGCATGTGGGTCGTGGCGTTGGAGACGTCGCCGGTGCCGGCCTCGCCCTTGGAGCGGATCATCGCCGCGCCCTCGGTGATCCGGCGCAACGCCTCGCCCAGGTTGGTCGCACCGCACACGAAGGGCACGGTGAACTCCCACTTGTCGATGTGGTTGGCGTAGTCGGCAGGGGTCAGCACCTCCGACTCGTCGATGTAGTCGACGCCGAGGCTCTGCAGCACCTGCGCCTCGACGAAGTGGCCGATGCGCGCCTTGGCCATCACCGGGATCGAGACGGCCTCGATGATGCCGTCGATCATGTCGGGGTCGCTCATCCGGGAGACGCCGCCCTGCGCGCGGATGTCGGCCGGCACCCGCTCCAGGGCCATGACCGCGACCGCACCGGCGTCCTCGGCGATCTTCGCCTGCTCGGGCGTGACGACGTCCATGATCACGCCGCCCTTCAACATCTCGGCCATCCCGCGCTTCACGCGGGCGGTGCCGGTCTGGGCGGCTTGCTGGGCGAGCTCGGTCACGGTGCACTCCATCTCGTTCGGTCCTACTGCGCACCCCAGCCTAAGCCCGTATGACGGCAGCAACCTGCCACGATGCGCGTTCTGGCATCATCCGGCCATGGCCAACTCTGGCCGAGGGGTGCGGTCGCGGTGTGCGCCCGGGCCACCTCAGACCCCGCCCGCCTCAGACCCCGTCCGGCAGCCGGTCGTCGAACTCCACCGGCGTCGGCAGGAGGGTGTGGCCGGCGAGCCCGAGGAAGCGCACCTGCGGACGGGCGCGCAGCCGCCGCACCTCGCGCACGGCCTCGTTGTGGAAGCGCCGGGCGATCTCCACCCGCTGCCCCGCCGAGCGCAGGAGGTCGAGCAGTTCGGGCAGCCCGTCCTCCTCGTCGCGCAACTGCGCGACGACGTCAGGGGTCAGGGTCGCCCGCAGCGTCTGGGTGAGCGCCGACTCGGTGGCGGTTCGCGCGGCCCCGATGCCGTCCTCGCGCACCTCCTCCTTGAGGTCCACCGCGTCCGAGGCATCGAGCGACGCACCGGCGGCGTCGGCCAGCAGCAGCGCGCTCGCCGGGTCGAGCACGCCGGCGCCGGCGAGTTCGCGCACCACCTCGGCCCGCCGCACCAGCTGCGCGTCCAGCGAGGCGACCGAACCCTCCACCCGGGCGTGCAGCCGATCCAGCCGCGCCGCGGTGTAGGACAAATACCACGCCAGCAGCGCGAGCACCGCGACGACGAACGCCGTCCACGCGAACAGCCGCATCAGCCGCGGCCTCGCAGCATCCGTCGGGACCGGTTGGCCGACGCGGTGTGCACCGGCTCCGGGTGCGCCGCGCGGCACGTCTCGTAGACGTCCATCACGTCGGCCGCCACCCGCGACCAGTCGAAGTCGCGAGCGCGCACCGCGCCCAGCGCGCTCAGCTCGTCGCGGCGACTGCGGTCGCCGAGCACCGCCAGCACCGTCGCCGCGAGGTCGGCGGGATCGCCGGTGCGGAAGGTGACGCCGGCCGGCCCACCGTCGAGGACGTCGCGGAAGGACGGCAGGTCGCTCGCGATCACCGGCGCGCCCGCGCTCATGGCCTCCACGAGGATGATCCCGAAGCTCTCCCCGCCGACGTTCGGCGCGACATACGCATCGACCGACCGCAGCAGCCGCGCCTTGTCGACATCGCTCACCATGCCGAGGAACTCGCAGGCGGCCACCACCTCCGCAGAGGTATGACGCAGCGCCTCGGCCGGGTCGCCGGGTCCGGCGACGATCAGCCGCAGCCCGGGCCGGGCCGCGAGCAGCCACGGCATCGCGTCGAGCAGGACGGCCAGCCCCTTGCGCGGCTCCTCCAGCCGGCCGAGGAAGGCGATCGTCGGCCGCTCGTCACTGCCCTGCCACTGCGCGGCGACCGGCGCCTGCGCGAAGCGGTCGACGTTGACGCCGTTGGGCACGATCACGGCGTCGGCCGCGCCCTCGTGCCGGTGGATGGTGCCGAGGGCCTCGCGGGAGACCGCGATCCGGCCGCTCAGCTTCTCCAGGTGCGGCTCGAGCAGCGGCATGAAGGTGAGCAGCACCCGCGACCGCAGCGTGCTGGAGTGGAAGGTGCCGACGACCGGCCCCTCGGCGGCCATCATCGCGAGCATCGACACGCTCGGCGAGAAGGGTTCGTGCACGTGCAGCACGTCGAACGCGCCACGGTCGATCCAGCGCCCCACCCGCGCGGCGGTGACCGGCCCGAAGAGCAGGCGGGCGACCGACCCGTTGTAGGGCACCGGCATCGCCCGGCCGGCCGGGTCGACGTAGTCCGGCAGCGCGGCGTCCTCGTCGGCCGGTGCGAGCACCCGCACGTGGTGCCCCTGTGCGATGAAGTGCTCGGCCAGGTCGCGCACGTGCAGTTGCACCCCGCCCGGCACGTCGAGCGCGTAGGGGTTGACGATGCCGATCCTCATCGCGCGGCGTCCCCGGTGAAGACCCGCTGCATCATGTGCCAGTCCTCGGTGTGCTCGCGGATCGTCTCCCCCAGGTCGTCGACGCACTGCTGGGTCATCCGGCGGACCTTCTCGGCGGCGCTGCCGTCGACCGGCGGCACGACGCGCGCGCCGAACCGGGCGACCACCCGGTGCTCGACGCTGCCGGGCACGCGCTCGTAGGTGACCGCGAGCGGGAAGAGCGCCGCGCCGGTCTCCAGCGCCAGCCGGGCCGGACCGACCGCGGCACGCGCAGGGTGTCCGCAGAGCGTGACCGCGACTCCGCGCGACGTCAGGTCGCGGTCGGAGAGCAGCGGCACGAAGCCGCCACGCGAAATCGCTTCTCGCAGTTGCGGATAGACGTCCGGTCCGCCGGTCAGCGGCAGGATGCGCATGCCCAGCGACTCGCGGAACGCGACGAATGCGTCGAAGACCGCCTCGGGCTTCAGCCGCTCCGCGACCGTGGTCACCGGCGCGAAGAAGTGGGTCGCCCAGGCGCCGCAGTGGTCCCAATTGCCGAGGTGGCCGAGGAAGAGCACCAGTGGCTCGCCGCACTCGACGATCGCGCGCGCCTCCGCGTCATACCCGGTCAGGCGGATGCCGCGATCGAGGGTCTGCGGGGTCTGGCGCGGCAGCCGGAAGGCGTCGCACCAGTAGCGCAGGTAGGACTTCAGGCCGGCGAGGACCAGCGCGTCGAGCTCGCTCGCGGACAGCTCGGGCCGCACCCGCGCGTAATTGCTGCGCAGCTGCTCGACCGACCTGCCGCCGCGCCGGTGCATCCGCTCGGCGACCTTGTCGAACACTCCGTATGCCGCCCGCGCGGGCAGCCGCTGCACCAGCGACCAGCCGGCGCGGTAGGCGAGGGTCTCCGCGCGGTCGCGCGGGCTCACTTCGCGGCGTCCAGCGCCTGACGCCGGACGGTGAGCATCCGCTGCAGCACGGTGATGAAACTGAAGATCGCGAGCAGCGCGAGCACCACGCCGAGCACCGCGGTGGGCAGGTGCAGCCACGGGATGCCGACGAGCCCGGTCGTGACGAGCACCGCGACGAGACGTTCGGAGCGCTCGGCGATGCCGACGTTGGCCGTCATACCGAGGCCCTCGGCGCGCGCCTTGGAGTAGGACACGACCATGCCGAGGATCAGGCAGGCGAGCGCCAGCCCGGCCATCGTGAGGTTCTGCCCGTCACCGGCATACCAGAGCACGAGCGCCCCGAAGATCGCCGCGTCGGCGACGCGGTCCAGGGTCGAGTCGAGGTAGGCGCCCCACACGCTCGAGCGGCCGGACATCCGGGCCATGTTGCCGTCGAGGGTGTCGGAGAAGATGAAGCAGGTGATGACAACCGTGCCCCAGAAGAACTCACCGCGCGGGTAGAACGCGAGCGCCCCCGCGCAGACGCCGAGGGTGCCGACGATGGTGACGACGTCGGGGCTGATCCCGAGGCGCAGGAACAGGCGCGCCACCGGGGTCATGATCTTGGCCATCGCGGCCCGCGCATATCGGTTGAGCATCGGCGCTCAGATTACTGGGCGTCGTGGGTCAGTCCTGCGGCCAGGCGTCGGCGAGCCGCGCGCGGGTGTCGGCGAGCAGCTCGGGCAGCGCCTTGGTCTGCGCCACGATCGGCAGGAAGTTGGCGTCGCCGCCCCACCGCGGCACCACGTGCTGGTGCAGGTGCGCCGCGACTCCCGCGCCGGCGACCTCGCCCTGGTTCATGCCGAGGTTGAAGCCGTGCGGCGCGGCCGCAGCGGTGACCGCCCGCATCGCCTGCTTGGTGAGCAAGGTGAACTCGGCGGTCTCCTCGTCGGTGAGGTCGAGATATCCCGGCACGTGCCGGTCGGGACAGACCAGCAGGTGGCCGGGGTTGTAGGGGAAGAGGTTGAGGATGACGAAGCAGGTCGCCCCCCGGTGCACGATGAGCGCGTCCTCGTCGCTCTTGGTCTGCGCCGCGCAGAACGGGCAGGCCACGTCGTCGTCCTCGTCGGGCTTCTCGGTGCGGATGTAGGCCATCCGGTGGGGAGTCCACAGGCGCTCGAACCCGTCGGGCACGCGCGCGAATTCGGTCTCCGGCTCGATCGCTGACGACATGGACCCGATCGTAGGCTGGTGCCCCGACCGACAGTTACCCCAACCGACGACAAGGAGTCGACATGCCGTTGCAGGGCGAGTACGCAGAAGAGAAGACCGGCTGGGTCGCCGACCAACTGGCGAAGATCGACGAGACCGGCACCACCGAGTCGGTCGACGTGATGGGTATGCCGGTGGTCGTCTACACCATGCGCGGCGCCAAGAGCGGAAAGCTGCGCCGGGTGCCGCTGATGCGGGTCGAGCACGACGGGACGTATGCCGCGGTCGCCTCCAAGGGCGGGGCGCCGGAGAACCCGGCCTGGTTCTACAACATCGTGGCTCACCCTGAGGTTGAGGTGCAGGACGGCACGAGCAAGCACGACGGGGTGGCGCGCGAGATCACCGGCGCCGAGCGGGACGAGTGGTGGGAGCGTGCAGTCGCGGCATACCCGCCCTACGCGGAGTACCAGACCAAGACCGACCGGCAGATTCCGGTGTTCGTGATCGAGCCGGTCAAGTAGCCGGCAGGCGGCCTGACAGGACGAGCTGCATCAGCGTGTCCTGCGGGCCGCCGAAGCCCGCCCGGCGGTAGAACGCCCGCGCCTCGTCGGTCGCGTTCAGCTGCACCCGGGAGAGGCCACGCTCCCGGGCGAAGGCGACGACCTGGTCCATCAGCCGCTGCCCGAGGCCCTGACCGCGCAGGTCCGGGTCGACGTAGAAGCCACTGAGGTGCAGCCACCCGCCGGCCGGCCGGCGCAGGCTCGGCAGGCTGGTGACGAGCGCGCCGATCGCGAAGCCGACCGGGTTGCCGTCCGGTCGCCGGGCGATCCACGCCGGCCTGCTCGCCGCGGCGTCCAGCCAGGCATCGGCGAACTCGTCGAGGAAGCCCGGCCTGTTCGGGGCGCCGCCCGCCAGGTCCCAGCGCAACGTCATCGCGGCGAGCGCGAACGCGTCGTCCCGCCTCGGGCGCGCACGTTCGATCCGGATCCGGTCCACTTGGCTCACGTGCGGGAGTTTTCCATGGTTCGGTGGGTCGTATGGCGATAGACCCTCGCCATACGACCATCCCGCGAAGGAGCAGATCCGTGAGCGCAGTCCTCAATCCCTACCTCAACTTCACCGGCCAGGCCCGGGAGGCGATGGACTTCTACAAGTCGGTCTTCGGCGGCGAGGTGTCCGCGATGACCTTCGAGCAGGTCAACCCGAACGACGAGAAGATCGACCCGGTCGACGCGAACAAGATCATGCACTCGCAGCTGGAGACACCGGCCGGCTTCACGCTGATGGCCTCCGACGTGCCGCAGGCGATGCAGCCGATGCCCAACGGCGGCATCAGCCTGTCCGGCGACAGCGCCGACGACTTGCGCGGCTACTGGGAGAAGCTCACCGACCACGCCCAGGTGCTGATGCCGCTGTCGAAGCAGGCGTGGGGCGACGAGTTCGGGATGCTGATCGACAAGTTCGGCGTCAACTGGCTGATGAACATCAGCGGCCCGCGCTGATCGGGAGCACGCGCCATACCTTTGCCGAATCCTGTACTGCACTCGACCCGGCGTTTACCAACGCACTGCTTCAATCCGGGCATGCGCACACCCACGATTCTGCACGCGACGGCGGTCGCCGGCCTTGCCGCCGCGACCCTTGCGATCTCGGCCGGACCGGCCTCCGCCGTCACCAAACTCAGTCAGTCGTCCGCGGCCTCGCAGCTGCGATCGGCCGGCATCACCTGGTCCTCCAGCGGTGGCTGCACGACCCGCAGCAACTCCAGCTGCACCTCGTTCGAGCAGATCAACCAGACGACGGTGAGCGGCCTGATCACCCTGAAGCGGGCGAGCGGCTGCGCGATCAACGTCACCGGCGGCACCGAGGTCGGTCACGCCTCGGGCACCTACAGCCACTACAACGGCTACAAGGCCGACATCTCCAAGAACACCTGCATCAACAGCTACATCAAGAACTCGTTCACCTACATCGGCCTGCGCGGTGACGGCTATCCGCAGTGGAAGGCCGCCTCCGGCAACCTCTACTGCGACGAGGGCAGCCACTGGGACATCACCTACTACACCAGCGGCGGCTGATCCTCGCGTCCGCTCAGGTTGACGACGCGCTCACCAGGCTGGGTGTCGCACGCATCGCAATCGAGGCCGACGACTCCCTGAGGCTCGCCGAGATCCGGGCGACGACGGGCCCGAAGATGCCGGACTGTTGCGTGTTGGTGCAGTTCGCGCAGACCTGGTGCAGCCCCCAAGGGCCTCGAGTCCGGTGGGGGCTGCACCTGCTCCAACTCACGGCACGGCGGGCGAGTTCCGGGTCAGACCTGTCGCTTGTCGGCGATCGCGGCCTGGATCTCCTCGACCGCCTCGGCGACCGGCACACCGTTGCGCTGCGAGCCGTCGCGGTAGCGGAAGGACACCGCGCCTGCCGTGCGGTCCTCGTCGCCGGCGATCAGCACGAACGGCACCTTGGACTTGCTGGCGTTGCGGATCTTCTTCGGGAAGCGGTCGTCGGAGTCGTCCAGCTCGACGCGAATCCCCTTCTCCTGCAAGGTGTCCAACACGTCCTGCAGGTATGGCGCAAACTCCTCCGCGACCGGCACCCCGAGGACCTGCACCGGCGACAGCCAGGGCGGGAAGGCGCCCGCGTAGTGCTCGACGAGCACCCCGAGGAAGCGCTCGATGGACCCGAACTTCGCCGAGTGGATCATCACCGGCTCCTGCCGGCTGCCGTCCGAGGCCTGGAACTCCAGCCCGAAGCGGTGCGGCTGGTTGAAGTCGTACTGGATGGTCGACATCTGCCAGGTGCGCCCGATCGCGTCGCGCGCCTGCACCGAGATCTTCGGGCCGTAGAACGCCGCACCGCCCGGGTCGGGCACCAGCTCCAGGCCGGACTCGGTGGCGACCTGCTCCAGGATCGCGGTCGCGGTCTCCCACTGCTCGTCGGTGCCGATGAACTTGTCCTTCTTGTCGCCCTCGGTGTCGCGGGTCGACAGCTCCAGGTAGAAGTCGTCGAGACCGAAGTCGCGCAGCAGCGACAGCACGAAGCCCAGCAGGTGCCGGATCTCGCCGGGTGCCTGCTCGGCGGTGACGTAGGAGTGCGAGTCGTCCTGCGTCATACCGCGCACGCGGGTGAGGCCGTGCACCACGCCCGACTTCTCGTAGCGGTAGACCGAGCCGAATTCGAAGAAACGCAAAGGCAGTTCGCGGTAGGAGCGGCCGCGCGAGGAATAGATGAGGTTGTGCATCGGGCAGTTCATCGCCTTGAGGCGATATTGCGCGCCCTCCAGCTCCATGCCCGGGAACATCGTCTCGGCGTAGTAGGGCAGGTGTCCACTGGTGTGGAAGAGGCCGTCCTTGGAGATGTGCGGGGTGCCGACATACTGGAAGCCCTCCTCGATGTGCCGGCGGCGGACGTAGTCCTCCATCTCCCGCTTGATGACCCCGCCCTTGGGGTGGAAGACCGGCAGCCCCGACCCGAGCTCCTCGGGGAAGCTGAACAGGTCGAGCTCGGCACCCAGCTTGCGGTGGTCGCGCTTCTCGGCCTCGGCCAGGCGGTCGAGGTAGGCCTTCAGCTCCTCCTTGCTCGGCCACGCGGTGCCGTAGATCCGCTGCAGCTGCGGGTTCTTCTCCGAGCCGCGCCAGTATGCCGCGGCCGACCGCATCACCTTGAACGCGTTGCCGATCAGCTTGGTCGACGGCAGGTGCGGCCCGCGGCACAGGTCGCCCCAGGCGACGGTGCCGTCGCGGCGCACGTTGTCGTAGATGGTGAGGCCGCCCTCGCCGACCTCCGCGTCGGCGCCCTCCGCGGCTTCGCCGGCCTTCGACTTCAGCCCGATAAGCTCGAGTTTGTAGGGTTCCGAGGCGAGTTCGGTCCGGGCGTCGGCGTCGGAGATCTCACGCCGGTGGAAGGTCTGCCCCTCGTTGATGATCTTCTGCATCGCCTTCTCGAGGGCCTTGAGGTCCTCGGGGGTGAACGGCGTCTCGACGTCGAAGTCGTAGTAGAAACCGTCGGTGATCGGCGGGCCGATCCCGAGCTTGGCGTCCGGGTTGACCTGCTGCACGGCCTGCGCGAGCACGTGTGCGGTCGAGTGGCGCAACACATTGACGCCGTCCGGGGAGTCGACCGGCACCGGCTCGACGCTGGCACCGGCGGGCACCTCACGGAAGAGATCCTGCAGCTCACCGTCGACCCTCATCGCCACGATGCGACGGTCGCCACCGAACAGCTCGGTACCGGTCGTCGGCGTGTCGACCCGCTGTCCAGCGGCGGTGGTCGAGTCTTGCTCGGCGGACAAGGGTGTTCTCCTTCGGGGAGCTGATGCGGGCGGGAATTGCAGCGGGCTCAGGCTAGTCGGTGGGTGACGATTAGGGTTGCCCGGCATGGGGGAACGATCGCGCGACACCGGGCAGCTGCGGATGGCGGGGCTGATCGCCGTGCTCTGGCTGGCGAGCCGCGGCGCGTTGCTGCTGATCCATCGCCGGGAGACCGACATCGACGGCGACATCGGCTATTTCAGCGACGTCCTGCAGCAGCACGACATCACCCGGATGCTCACCGAGTACCCCACTCCGGTCGTCGCCCTGATGTGGCCGATGCACCTGATCGCCGGCACCGACGGCGACCGTTTCCGCCAGCTGTTCGTCGCCACCATGCTGCTCGTCGACCTGCTCTTCACCGCCTACTTGGTGCACCTCGGCCGGCGCTCGCGTGACTACCTCGGCGCCTTCGCCTGGATCGGTTTCGGGCTGTGCCTCGGTCCGCTGCTGATCTTCCGTTTCGATCTGTTGCCAGGCGTTTTCGCGGCCGTCGCCATCGGCCTGTCGGCCCGTGCCCCGATCCGGGCCGGCATCTCCGCCGCGCTGGGGTTCGCCTTCAAACTGTGGCCGATCGTGCTGGTGCCCATGCTCGCCACCCGCGGGCAGCAGCTCCGTCGCTCGGCCGCCGCGGCAGCGCTGACGGTCGTGGTGCTGGTCGACGTCTCGATGGTGTTCGCAGGTGTCGAGCGCACGCTCTCGCCGCTGACGTGGCAGCGCGACCGTGGCCTGCAGGTCGAGTCGTTGGTCGCCACGCCGCTGATGTTCGACCGGCTGCGGCATCCGGACCGCTGGCGGGTGGAATACGCGCACAACGCGTGGGAGATCAACGGCCCGTGGACCGCCGCCGCGCAGCACACCGCGACCGCCCTGATCGGGGTCGCGATCCTCGTCATCGCCTTCCTCTGGTGGCGTTGCTTCCGGGTCCGGCACGAGCGCCCCGAGCTGACCGCCTGGCTCTGCCTGGCGGTGATCTGCCTGATCGTGGTCACCGACAAGACGTTCAGCCCGCAATATCTGCTGTGGATCGCCCCGCCGGCGGCGCTCGTGCTGGCCACCTGGCCCCGGGTGCTCGCCCCGCGCGTGCTGATGGGGGCTCTGCTGCTCATCGCGCTCACCACCCAGCAGCTCTACCCGGTGCACTACAACGCGATGATCGCGACGCCGCCGGCCGCGTTGTCGGTGTGGCTGCTCGTCGTGCGCAACGTCATGCTCCTGGCCGTCACCGTGGGCCTCTGCCTCTATGTATGGCGGCAGAGTCTGCTGCCGCAGGCGTCAGCCGAGCACCAGGGCGATGAGCAGCACGATGAAGACGACGACGGCGATCGCGCCGAGCAGCAACCAACGCGTCGACGTCGGTGAGTGGGCCGCCGAGGACGCGGCGGACGACGCTGCCGGCGATGCGGCGGTCGGCGCCGGCCCGGCAGGTTGCGGCATCCGCACCGCCTGCGGCGGATGCGGTCGTGCGGCCGGAGTAGCAGGCCGTGCGGACGGTCGCGGTGCAGCCGATCGCGGCACCGGCCGAGCCGGTGGGACGCCCGGGGCGGGCGGACCAGTAACAGGAGCAGGAGCAGGAGCAGGTGCCGCCATCGCGGCCTTCGCCGCCCGCATCAGCTCCCCCGCGGTCGCCGGCCGGTCGGCCGGTCGCTTGGCCATCCCCCGCGCGACGACGCGGTCGAGCGCCACCGGCAGGTCGGGACGGCGCCGCCGCAGCGGCGGCGGCGGGGTGCGCAGGTGCGCCGCGATGACTGCGGCGGTGTCCGGCCCCGGGAACGGCTTGCTGCCGGTGAGCGCCTGGTAGAGCACGCAGGCGAGTGAGTAGACGTCGCTGCGCGCGTCGGCCCGCGGCGACTGCCCGAAGCGCTCGGGCGCCATGTAGGCGGCACTGCCGACGACCTCCCCCTCGCCGGTGACGTCGCCCTCCCCCGGCGTCGCCGCGATGCCGAAGTCGACCAGGTAGGTGAACCCGCGCGGGTCGACCAGGATGTTGGAGGGTTTCACGTCGCGGTGCACCAGACCCGCACGATGGGCGGACTCGAGCGCATCGGCGATCTGACCGAGGATGTCGAGCACGCGGGACACCTCGAGTTGCCCCATCGCGAGCAGCTGCGCCAGGTTGCGGCCCTCGACCAGGCGCATGTCGAGGTAGAGCCGGCCGTCGATCTCGCCATACCCGTGGATCGGGATCACGTGCGGGTCGGTGAGCCGCGCGACGATCTCGGCCTCGCGCTGGAAGCGGGCGCGGTAGTCGGCGTGGGTGGCGACGTCGAGGTTCATCACCTTGAGGGCCACGTCCCGCCCGAGCCGGGTGTCGGTCGCCCGGGCGACCTGCCCCATGCCGCCGCGGCCGATCACCTCACGCAGCGTGTAGTGCCCGAATCGAGCACCCATGCGCGGCTCGGCATCACCAGGACTCACCGGGCCGCACCGCCACGCCAACGCAACTGCTGCTTGAACACGACGCAAAGATTAACTGCCACGCCGTGCGGCCCGCGCGTGCCGTGCACGACCTACCGCTCGGCGTCCGTTACCTTTAAGGGTGAACCGTGTTCGTGGGATCGGGGCCGCGAACGGCACACCGGTGGCGAGCTACGCCGCCGCCCGACCATCTCACGGGCCTTCGACCCCGCAGACTGCGCCGCCTCGTTGAGCCAGGAGAGCCTTCCATGACTGCCACCGCCACGATCCGCAAGTGGGTCGGTCAGCGGCTACTGTCCACCGCCACTGGACGATCGTCAGGCATTTCCGGCCTGGGCGTGTTGCCCAAGAAGCTCACCATGCCGCTGCGCCGCGACGGCCTCGACCCGCTGCCCGCACTCGCGACCATGCGTGCCAAGGAGCCGGTGCACCGGATGCGCCGGGTGCTCGGCATCAACGTGTGGGTGGTGAGCGGCTACGAGGAGGCCAAGTCGGTGCTCGCCGACACCTCCAGCTACTCCACCGACATCCGCCCGATGCTCGGCATGGGCGCCGACGTCACCATCGGCGGCCTCGGCTTCACCGACCCGCCCGAGCACACCCGGTTGCGCAAGATCCTCACCCCGGAGTTCACCGTGCGGCGACTGCAGCACCTGCAGCCGGTGATCGACCGCATCGTGCAGGAACGCCTCGACGCGATGGAGGCCGCCGGCCCGGTCGTGGACCTGGTGCAGGAGTTCGCCTTCCCGATCCCCTTCCTCGTGATCTGCGAGCTGCTGGGACTGCCGGTCGAGGACCGCGAGCGCTTCCGCGCCCTCGGCCACGCCCGCTTCGACATCGCCGAGGGCGGCGCCGGCGTGTTCGGCGCCATGTCGGAGTCGCGCACGTTCCTGGAGGAGGCGGTGCGCCGTCAGCGCGCCGAGCCCGGCGACGGGCTGATCGGCCAGATCATCCGCGACCTCGGTGACGAGGTCAGCGACGAGGAGCTCGGCGGGCTCGCCGACGGCGTCTTCACCGGCGGCTACGAGACCTCGGCGAGCATGCTCTCCCTCGGCACGCTGGCCCTGCTGCGCGACCCCGACTGCTACGCCGAGGCCGGACGGCCGGACCGGGTCGACGACGTCGTCGCGGAGTTGCTGCGCTACCTGGCGGTCGTGCAGATCTCCTTCCCCCGCTTCGCCAAGGCCGACCTCGAGCTCTACGGCAAGAAGATCGCCAAGGGCGACGTGGTGATCGTGTCGCTGTCCGGCGCCAACCGGGACCCGGCGCTCGGCGCCCACGCCGACCGCCTCGACCCGAGCGTCGAGCGGCCGTCCCACCTCGGCTTCGGGCACGGCTTCCACCGGTGCGTCGGCGCCGAGCTGGCGCGCATGGAGCTGCGCGCCGCCTTCCTCGGGCTGGTGGGCCGCTTCCCGCACCTGCAGCTCGCGGCGCGGCCCGAGGACCTGCAGTTCCGTGACCTGTCGATCGTCTACGGCGTCGAGTCCCTGCCGGTGCGCCTGCACCCGGACGAAGCCACCCGATGAGGATCGTCCACGTCGCCGACTCCTTCCCTCCCGACGTCGGGGGCATCGAGCGTCAGGTCGAGATGCTCGCCGGCGCCCAGCGCGCCGACGGGCACGACGTCTCGGTGATCACCGCGGTCAACAAGCCGCCCAACGGGGACGCCGGTGGCCTCGACGTGCACCGCGGGCTGCGGGTCCGCTGGCTGACGATCGCCTTTCCGAGCCTCAACGCGCGGATGGTCGCCCAGGTGCTCGACCGCGAGCCGGTCGACGTGGTGCACGCGCACTTCACCGTCGCCTCACCGATCGCGGTGTATGTCGCCCGGGCCGCGCACAAGCGCGGCATCCCCGTGGCGGTCACCGTGCACTCGGTGTGGTGGAAGGTCGCGGTCGCGCACCGCTTCGTCACCTGGGTCTTCTTCGGCCCTGCTCCCCTGCGTCCGGTCTACTCGGGCGTCAGCAGCATGATCGCCGGGCACATCAAGCGCACCTACCCGCGGGAGAAGACCGTGTCGGTGGTGCCCAATCTGGTCGACACGGACTGGTGGAAGCCGACCGAGCCGCCGCAGCACCAGACCGGCGTGCCGGAGTTTCGCATCGTGCTCGTCGGCCGGCTGAAGAAGCGCAAGCAGATCGACGAGTTCATCGAGATCATGTCGCGGGTGAAGGCGAAAGTCGCTGCGGGCACGCCGGTTTCGGTGTCGATCGTCGGCGCCGGGCCGCGGCGTGACGAGCTCAACAAGCAGATCGAGGAGCTCGATCTCGGCGACTGGATCACGCTGCTCGGTCACCGCACGCCCGAGCAGATCCGCGACCTGCTGCACGAGGCCGACCTCTTCATCGCGCCCTCCCGCAAGGAAGCGTTCGGCATCGCGGCCCTGGAGGCCCGCAGCGCCGGCGTGCCGGTGCTCGGCTACCGCTTCACCGGCCTCGCCGACTTCATCCGCAGCGGTGTCGAGGGACTGCTGGTCGAGGACCAGGACGACATGGTCGACACCCTCGCCAAGGTGCTGGTCGACCGGGAGGGCCTGGACCAGCTGAAGACCTCGACGCGCAGCCACTCACCGTCGGTGACGTTCGCCGACGCGATGGAGGCGACCTACGCGTTCTACCGCCGCGCCCGCCAGGAGCTCGGGCGCGGCTGACGCCCGCGTCAGCGCCGCGAACCGAGCTTCTTGTACTGCCGGGCCACCAGGTCCTGGTAGCGCGCGCCGAGCACCTTGGCCACCGTGTGCAGCAGGTGGGCGTCGGCACCGACCAGCACCCGGGCCTTGCCCGAGCGCATGCCGTCGAAGATCACCTCGGCGGCCTTCTCGGGGGTGGTGCGGGCCAGCTTCTTGTCGAACATCCGCGCGGTCCGCTCGCCGTCCTCGCCCTCGGCGTAGCGGGCGTTGCGCGCGATCGCGGTCTTGATGCCGCCCGGGTGCACGACCGTGACACCGACCGGCGCCTTGGCGATCAGCAACTCCTCGCGCAGTGACTCGCTGAAGCCGCGGACGGCGTATTTCGCTGCGTTGTATGCCGATTGGCCCGGCATACTCAGCAAACCGAAGAGGCTGGAGATGTTGATCAGGTGGCCGTCCCCCGAGGCGATCAGGTGCGGCAGGAACTCCTTGCTGCCGTGCACCACGCCCCAGAAGTTGATGCCCATGATCCAGTCGAGGTCCTCGTAGGGCAGCTTGTCGAAGGTGCCGGTGAGGGAGACGCCGGCGTTGTTGACCACGACGTTCACCGTGCCGAAGTGTTCGGCGACCTGCTGTGCGTAACCGGCCATCGCCGCGCGGTCGGCGACGTCGACCTTGTCGGTCAGCACCTCCCGGGCGCCGGCGGCCTCCGCGAGGCGCGCGGTCTCGGCGAGTCCTTCGCCGTCGACGTCGCTGATCGCCAGACGGGCACCCTCGCGGGCCGCCTGCAGCGCGAGTGCGCGACCGATGCCGGAGCCGGCCCCGGTGATGACGACGACCTTGTCCTTCAACGACTTCATGCCGAAACCAACTCTCGTTCGGGGTTTTTCGCGGTCGAGCGGGTGATGAAACGGACACCGTCGGTGAGCGAACCGTGCCGCAGCTTCATCAGGTCGTAGGGGTAGTTCTGCCGCAGTTTCCACGGCCAGCCCTCACCCTGCAGCGGGAGCAGGTGCACGCTGCGCGTGACGTAGCCGGACTGCAGGTCGATGAGCGGCTCGGACTTCCACCGCGCCGACTCGGCCGGCACCTCGGGCACGAACGCCGCGTAACCGGATTTGTCGAGGTGGCGAAGCAGCCGGCTGACGTATTCGGCGACCAGGTCGGCCTTGAGCGTCCAGGATGCGTTGGTGTAGCCGATCGTCATCACGAAGTTGGGGACGCCGCTGAGGGCCATGCCTTTGTAGACGTAGTGCTGCGGCGCCTCGACCTCGGCTCCGTCGACCGACAGCCCGGCACCGCCGAGCAGTTGCAGGTTGAGCCCGGTGGCCGTGACGATCACGTCGGCGTCGAGGTGCTTGCCCGACCCCAGCAGGATGCCGGTCTCGTCGAAGCGGTCGATGGTGTCGGTGACCACGTCGGCGGTGCCGCGCTTGATCGCCTTGAAAAGGTCGCCGCCGGGCACCGCGCACAGCCGCTGGTCCCACGGGTCGTAGCTCGGCCGGAAGTGGGTGCGGTAGTCGAAGTCGCTGCCCTTGAAGAAGCGGGCGACGCCCTGGTCGAGCAGCGCACGCATGCGTTGCGGCTGGCGGCGGCTGAACTCGTAGATGCCCACGCCGCGCGCGACGTTCTTCCAGCGCAGGATCGGGTAGGCGATGCGGGTCGGCACCTTGCGCCGCTGCAACCGGTCACCGATCGCGTCGACCGACGGCACCGCCGCGACATACGTCGGCGACCGCTGGAGCATGGTGACCCGCTCGGCATCGCGCGCCAGCTGGGGCACGAGGGTGACGGCTGTCGCTCCGCTGCCGATCACCACGACCTTCTTGCCGGTGACGTCGAGGTCCTCCGGCCAGTGCTGCGGGTGCACAATGCGGCCGGCGAAGTCGTCCCTGCCGGCGAACGTCGGGGTGTAGCCCTCGTCGTAGTTGTAGTAGCCGCTGCACATGTAGAGGAACACGCAGGTCACCACGCGCTCGCCCTCCGGTGTGCTCAGCCGCAGGGTCCACTGCTGGTCGCGGGACGACCAGTCCGCGGAGAGGAGTTGCTGCTGATAACGGATCAGCTGGTCGACGCCGTACTCGCGCGCGGTGTCGACGATGTACTGCCGGATCGACGGGCCGTCGGCCAGCGACTTGGTGTCGGTCCACGGCCGGAAGCGGTAACCGAGGGTGTACATGTCCGAGTCGGAGCGCACGCCCGGGTAACGGAACAGATCCCACGTGCCGCCCATCCGCTCGCGGCGTTCCAGGATCAGCAGGGACTTGTCGGGGTGGTCGCGCCGCAGGGTGCTCGCCGCCCCGATGCCGGACAGGCCGGCACCGACGATCACGACGTCGAAGTGCTCCGGGTTCGTCATACCGACACGTTATCGACACCGTGTTGATTGAGTCAACGGTGTGTCGACAACTGCTATCTTCGTGGTATGGCGAAACGTTCCTCCGGCCCGACCGCCGCCGCCGGGCGCGGCCGACGTGCTCCCCGGGTGAGTGGCGACGACCGGGAGGCGGCGATCCTTGCGACGGCCGAAAAGCTCCTGGAGTCAGTGCCGTTCGCTGATATCTCGATCGACGACCTGGCGAGCGGTGCGGGCATCTCCCGCCCGACGTTCTACTTCTACTTCGGGTCCAAGGACGACGTGCTGCTCTCGCTGCTGGACCGCCTGGTGCAGCGCAGCGAGGAGGCGATCGCCGGCCTGACGCCGTCGGAAGAGCAGGTGCGGCAGGGCTGGCGGGACGCACTCGGCGTCTATCTCGACACGTTCGCCGCGCAGCGCGGGGTCGCGCTGGCGTGCGCGGACGCCCGCTTTCGCAACGACCGGGTGCGCGAGGGCTGGGACCGCGCCGCGACGCTCTGGGTGGACAACACCACCGCCGGCATCGAGGCCGAACGCGCGCGCGGCGCCGCTCCCACCGGCCGGCCGGCTCGTGACATCGCGATCGCGCTCAACGCGATGAACGAGCGCGCGATCTACGGCACGCTCACCGGGTCGCAACCGTCACTGCCCCGCGAGGCGGTGCTCGACGTGCTCGTCGACATCTGGATGTCAGCGATCTACACCTCGCCGCCGACGCTCTGAGCGCTGAGGTCGACGTAGACGTCGGCGACATCGCCGAGGAGGCGTCCCGTGACAGCTTCGTTGCTGACGCAGAGGTACGACGAAGGGCCGCACCTCGGTCGGTGCGGCCCTTCGTCGTGCTGTGGTGGATGTGAAGGGACTCGAACCCCTGGCCTCTCGCGTGTGAAGCGAACGCTCTAACCAACTGAGCTACACATCCGTGCTGCGGGAGCCAACCTTAGCCGACCGCGGGGACGGTCACCTAATCGAGTCCGGGCAGCTGCGCGAGCAGGTCTTTCACCTGCTGTGGCAGGAAGCCGGGGACGCCGCTGACCAGGAAGACCAGCCAGAAACAGGCCGCCACCAGCAGGACGATGCCGAGGCCGACGAGGGCACGGACGAACCAGTTCTGCCGGCCCATCCACTGCGTCCACAGCTGCACCTTCTCCTTGGCGAAGCGCAGCAGCGAGCTCGCCCAGTCAAACTCGGTCGCCCACACCCCGATGCCGATGAAGATGATCACCCAGCCGGGGCCGGGCAGCGGCAGGAGCACGATGCCGACGACCACGATGACCAGCCCGAGCACCGCCACCCCGATGCGGTAGATGAGATGGATGGTCGGATTGGACCGGATGCGGGCGCGCCACGCAAACCGGTCCTCGACGACCGTTTCTTCCTTCTGCTCGACGTGCTCTGGCACTGCGTTCGAAGCCCTTCCGTTCCCGTACGCGTCAGTCGCGTCCCTCCGCGGACGCCTGTGCGAAGGCCTCCGCCGCTCGGAGGGTCAACGGACCGGGCGCGTCGAGAGTTCGATCGCCCACCGCGTGCACGGCCTGCACGTCGCGGGTGGAGGAGGTGATGAAGACCTCGTCGGCGGTGTCGAGCACCGACAGCGGCAGCGTCTGCTCCCGGATCGGCAGGCCCGCGTCGGCGCACCACTCCAGCACGAGGGCGCGGGTGATGCCGGCCAGCGCGCCGGATTCGAGTGGGGGCGTGAGGATCTCGCCATCGACGACGACGAAGATGTTGGAGCCGGTGCCCTCACAGAGCTCGTCGCGGTTGTTGCCGAAGATCGCCTCGGTGCCGCCCTCGGACTTCGCCTTCGCCAGGGCCACGACGTTTTCGGCGTATGACGTCGTCTTCAGCCCCGCGACCGCGCTGCGTTCGTTACGGGTCCACGGCACGACGACGACCTTGGTGGTCGCCGCGGCGCGCGGGACGGGCATCGCCGAGACGACATACGTCATCGGCACGTCGTTGCGGTCCGAGCCGAGCGGGCCGATGCCGCCGGTGACGGTGTAGCGCAGCCGGCCGAAGTCGAGCGGCTCGGCCAGCACCGCCTCGATGCCCTCGGCCAGCCGGTCACGGTCGGCCGACGGCAGACCCAGGCCGTGCAGCGAACGGTCGAGCCGGTCGTGATGCCGGCCCAGCGCGAAGACCTGTCCGTCGACGACCTTGCAGGTCTCGAAGACACCGTCGCCGACGGTCACCCCGTGATCGAGCGCGCTCACGCTCGGCTTGGCGTCGACGCGCTCGCCGTCCACCCACACCCGGACGTCCGTGTCACCCATGTCACCCTCCACGCTTGCTGCTCGGCCGGAACCTTCATCCTGTCATTCCCACCGCCGGCTCGCCGACGGCCTGCTCGGCGAGCCGCAACAGCCGCTGCGCCTTCAGCTGCGTCTCGGCCCACTCCCCCGCAGGGTCGGACGCCCAGGTGATGCCGGCCCCGGTGCCGAAGTGCAGACGCCGCTCCCCCGCCGCACCGTCCGCCCAGAAGGTGCGGATGCCGACCGCCAGACGTGCCGTGCGGGCGTCGGCGTCGACATACCCGATGGCACCGCAGTAGGGTCCACGACCGACCGGCTCGAGATCCCTAATCGCTTGCAGCGCAGTAGATTTCGGTGCACCGGAGACCGACCCGGGCGGGAATCCCACCTCGAGGATCTGGGGCCAGCGGGTGCCCGGCAGCAGCCGTCCGACGACGGTGGAGACCAGGTGCACCGAGCCCGGGTAGCGCTCGGGGTGGCAGAGCTGCTCGACGGCGACCGTGCCGGGCCGGCATACGGTCGACAGGTCGTTGCGCACGAGATCGGTGATCATGACGTTTTCGGTGAAATCCTTCGGCAGCATCGCCTCCAGCGACGTCGCCGTGCCCTTGATCGGCCCGGACCGTATGACGTCGCCGGCCTGCTCCAGGTAGAGCTCCGGCGAGGCGCACACGATGTCCAGACCCGCGCTCGGCAGGTCGATGCGGGCGGAGAACCGCGTGCTGTGTCTGCGGCGCAGCAGGTCGTCGAGGCGATCCAGCGAGACGTCGTCGCCGATCGGGCGAGAGAGCACGCGGCAGAGGTTGACCTGATAGACCTCGCCGGCGGCGATCCGCGCCCTGATCGCGGTCACGCCGGCCTGGTAGGCCTCGGCGTCGAGTGAGCTGCGCCAGGCGGACCCGTCGACGCTACGGGTCGTTGCGACGGCTGACGGCACGACGGCGCCGTCCGCGGTGGGACCGGCCGCCGGGGTCGCCGGCCGCACGTGCTCCATCCGCACGAACGTCGGGCGGCCGGTGAACGGCATGACCACGACCCAGACTCCCGGCTCGTCCAGGCACCCGGCGTCATGTCGGATCTCGAGCACGCCGTGCGCGGACAGCTCGGCGAATCGGGCGGTTTCGAGCACCGCACCACTTTACGCGTGGGCTCAACCGCCGAGTCGCGTGAGCACTTGCCGCATGGCGTCGACCACACGCTTCGGCGGATAGGTCTGCGGGTCGCGCAGCACACGTCGCGCGCTGTCGAGCATCAGGGAGACCAGGGCCTGCGCGATGAGCGCGTGGTCGACGTCCTTACCCGGAAGTCCTTTGCGCAGAACGGCGCTCAGCGTGTCGGCCATCTCGCCGTTCCACGCCTCGAGCCGCTCCTCGGCCGGGCCCGGGTTCCCGCCCGGCGGCAGCAGGAATGCCTTCCAGCGGATCGGCTCGGCGGCCATCTCCTCGTAGAGCCGCTGGGTGGCGTCCAGCCATTCCTGCGGATCGGTGGAGTCGAGCGGCACGACCTGCGCGATCCGCCCGCGGGCGTAGACCTCCTCGCGGTCGAGCAGCTCCCAGAGGATGTCGTCGGCGTCGTCGAAGATGCGGTAGATGACACTGCGGGAGATGTCGGCCGCCTTGGACACCGCGTCGATCGTCACGCCGCCGATGCCGCGCTCGGCGATGATCTGCAGGGTCACGTCGAGCAACTGGGTGCGGCGCTCGTCGATCGGCATCCGCGCCGCGTAAGGCCTGCGCACCCTTGCCTTCTTGCCGGAGGCGGCGCGCTCCGACTGCTCGACTGTCGCCATGGCCAGACGATAACGGCAAGCGATCGGCGACGGCGGCACCACGGAGCGGCGTCGGCATGGCGATCCGGCTGAAGCAGGCCGGCTGCGACGATGTCCGGGTCTTCGAGAAGGGCGGCGACGTCGGCGGCGTATGGCGCGAGAACAGCTACCCGGGTGCCGCGTGCGACGTCCCGTCACATCTGTATTCCTTTTTGTTCGAACCGAATCCGCGGTGGTCGCGCCGATTTGCCGAGCAGGAGCAGATCCACGACTACCTGCGGCACTGCGCCGACAAGTACGACGTGCGTCGACAGATCCGGCTGCGGACGGAGGTCCTCTCGGCGGCCTACGACGAGGGCGCCGCGCAGTGGGAGCTGCAGTTGTCCGACGGCAGCACCCACCGCGCCGACGTGCTGATCCCGGCCTGCGGCCAGTTGAGCGCCCCGTCGGTGCCGGAGATCGCCGGGCTCGACGACTTCGCCGGTGAGTTGTTCCACTCGGCGCACTGGCCGGACGACATCGCACTCGAGGGCAAGCACGTCGCGGTGATCGGCACGGGTGCGTCGGCGATCCAGATCGTGCCGTCGATCGCGGAGCGGGTCGGCCGGCTGCGGTTGTTCCAGCGGGAAGCGGCTCACGTCATACGCAAGCCCGACTATGCCTATCCGGAGGCGGCGAAGCGGGTCTTCGAGCGAATTCCGGCTCTGCTCAAGGCATCTCGGTGGTTGACCTATCTGCAGCTGGAGTCGCGGGCGCTGCCCTTCAACGCATCCTGATCTCGAACGACTTCTACCCGGCGCTCACCCGACCCAACGTCGACCTGGTCACCGCGCCGATCGAACGGCTGACGCCGCGCGGCATCATCACCGCGGACGGCGAGCACCACCCGGCCGACGTGGTGGTGCTCGCCACCGGTTTCCGCGCGACCGACTTCCTGACCCCGATGGCGGTGACCGGCGCCGGCGGTCGCAGCCTGGACGACGCGTGGGCCGACGGCGCCGAAGCGCACCTGGGCATCACCGTCGCAGGCTTCCCCAATCTCTGCCTGCTCTACGGACCGAACACCAACCTCGGGCACAGCTCGATCGTCTTCATGCTCGAGGCCCAATTCCGTTACGCGCTGGCCCTTCTCGAGGGCATGCGACGCGACGGGGCGCGTGCGTTCGACGTCCGGGCGGAGGCGCTGCGCGCATCGTCGGAGCAGATGCAGCGGTGGTCCCGTCATACGGTGTGGGACCGGGGGTGCACCAGTTGGTATCGCACCGCGAGCGGCCGGCACACCAACAACTGGCCGGGTATGACGGTCGACTACTGGCGGCGTACACGCAGGGTCGACTGGGCCGACTTCGCGCTGGCGACGGCCGACCGCAGGTCAGACGTCGTCGCCTGACTGCACCGAGTCGCGCTGCGTGCCGCCTGAGGTCTTGCTCGGGTCGACCGGACCGTCGCTCGCGTGCTTCTCGACGTACTCCTCCGGGTCCTTGTCCTTCGGGGTGATCCCGCCCGACGCGTGCAGCGCCTCGAACCGCAGGAACTGCACGGCGATGTCGTGGCGCAGCTGCAGGCTCGCCTGCTGTCGGAAGTCGGCGAGGTCCTGGCGCTCCTCCTCGCCCATGTGGCGGCTGTTGTAGACGTTGCAGTCGGTGACCGCCTGCCACCACTCGTCCGACCCGACCGTGGCGTCGTCGGCGGCGCGGATCGCCTTGCGGATGTTGTTGTGGTCGCCGATCGCGTCGTCGGTCTCCTCCTCGGCGTCGGGCGCGTCGGCGGCCCCCGTGCCCAGCTTGAGCAACTCGGGGAAGAAGTAGCGCTCCTCTGCCTCGGCGTGGTTCTCCAGCAGGATCGCGAGCCTGCGCCATACGGCCTCGAGACCTTCGACGTCGTCACGCGGCCACTCCTCCAGGGCCGCGAAGCTGCGCCGCTGCTCGTCGTGCTGCGCCAGGATGATGTCGGTGATATCCATTGGTACGCCTCGCTTTTCGTCGTTCGGGACGGTAGAGCAGTTTTGTATCAGACCGGCGTCGTCAGGTGATCGCCGACACGAGGGTGGCGACGGTGACGGTGTTGAAGACGAACGCGATGATCGCGTTGAACGACACGGTCTTGCGCATGTCCGCCGACTGCACGTTGACGTCGGTGGTGCCGAAGGTGGTCATCACCGAGATCGCGAAGTACATGTAGTCCGACCAGGTCTTGTGCGTCTCGTCGGGGAAGTCCAGGGCCCTGGACTCCTCGACGATGTTGTCGGCGTGGAAGGTGACCGCGAAGGACACCAGCACGCAGAACCACGCGACCGCGACGAGCGCCACTGCGAGCAGCACCCGGGTCTGGCCCTGCAGGGCGGGCGGCTCGTGCTCGGGCAGCCAGAGGACGGCGACGATCAACGCGACGGTGGCGATGAAGAGTGACGCTCCCGGGCCTGGCGCGGTGCCGAGCAGGTATCGCTGCAGGAGGGTGCCGCGACTGTCCCGGTGCGCCCAGGCGTGGATCTGCCCGTTCGTCGCACTGGCGAACGCCCACGCCGTGACGCCGAGGTAGACCAGCAGGTAGGCGAACAGCGCGAACACGGCGACGTCCCCTCGTGCCATGAGCTCGTGTTGCTCGTTGACGACATACAGCAGGGCTCCGACGACGAGTGCGGCAGTGAGCGCGGATCCGGCCCGACGACGTTCGGACAGCCACTCTTGCGCCTTGGGCACGGTGGGTCTACTTCCTTTTGGGTGCGGGGAACGACGCAGACGATAGGGCAGTGCGCTCACGGCGCGGTTTCGACCTCGCCGGCGTGCACCCGCAGAGACAGCAGCCGCCCCTCAAAGAGCGACACCGACGAGTTGCCGCGCTGAGCCGCCGGCCCACGACTTCGCCGAACGGGCTCTGACGGCTCACCTCCCGTGGCACCCAACGCCCCTGGCATTCGTAGCGATCTGGCCGCGGCCACTGCTCGCCGGGCGGCGGGTCACCGACCAGTCGAGGGTCCAATCGGCTGCAGCGTCGAGGTGCGCGCCGCGCCCGTCCTCGAACCACAGGTTCACCGAGCGGCACACGAATGTGCGCAGCACAGATCCGACCGGCGTCGCCTGTTTCCGTTTCCGCACCCGCACGGTGCTACGGAGGCACATCGAGGTCGCTCGTCGCACGTGCACATCGGAAGCTCGCAGGAGCCAGAACGAGATTCCTGCCTGGCTTCCTTCTCCTCCGCCACGTGTGCCGAGCCTTCAATCAGCGAACACTCTCTGCTGGAAATGGCGTCGACTTGACCAATTCAGGCCCGTGCGTCGGCGCGCCCCAGTCGCGGCGTGCTTCTTCTTCCGCTTCTGCTGAGTAGTGTGAACGGTAGATGGGAAGCGCAAGTGCTGTGGTGGCGATCGCGATGAGAACGAGGGTTGCGAAGAGCGCCTTGTCCACCAAACCCATCGAAAACCCGAGGTTGATGAAGATCAGGATCATCAAGCCCCGAGCGTTCATCAGGCCCGCCATTGCCTTCGACTCACCCCAGCTGTACCCGAAAGCCCGCATGATCAACAACCCGGGAGCACCTTTGGCGATGATCGCCACGACGAGCAGTACACCAAAGATGATGAGGTACGTCGGCTCGAGCGCGTTCGAAACGTCAGTGTTGAGACCGGAGTAGGCGAAGAAAACGGGTAACAGTAGGACTCTCACCAGCTGGGCAATCCGGGCGTGCAGTAGTCGCTGGAATCCTGCCACGTGAGGCAGGAACACCCCGCAAATGAATCCACCGAACACTGAGTAGATGCCGATGTAGTCGGTCACGAAACCCACGATCAGGACAAGACACAAAAGTGACGCGAGGAGTCCGTCACTGAGATCAGCATTGTCAACAGCCCTCTGCATCGCCGAACGGAACAGTTTGGGGAGTCCGAACTTGCAGGCGACGACCAGAAGTGCTGCCGGAAGAATCGTTTGCAGGATCGCCACCTCGGCGCCTCCCCGCAGGCGCAACGCACCTAGCAGGGCCAGCACGCACCATGCTGCAGCATCGTCGATGGCTGCAGTGCGGCTTGCCAGCAATCCGAAGGTTGTATGCACCATACGGCGCTCCTGCAAGACTCTGGCGAGCATTGGGAAGGCGGTCACGCTCAAGGCTCCGCCGACGAAGACGGCAAACAGTAGCGGCGAGACGTCCGAGGGCCGTTCGTCGTTGAGCAGTGTCAAGGCGACCGCACCCCCGAGCACTATGGGAGCTACCAGTCCGCCCGCTGCCAGTGCTGGCGGAAGAAGCGTCGTGCGCCGGTTCATGGGTGCCGGTTCGTGTTCGGCCCCGACCAGGAACATGTACAGGCTAAGACCGATCATCGCAATGACGTACAGGGCGCTTCGGCAGCTGGGGGTAAACACATGCTCCGGCACGCCCGGAACAAAGCGAGTGAGCAGGCTTGGTCCGAGCAAGACGCCGGCGACCATTTCGCCGACAACCGCCGGCTGACCGATGCGCGGAGCGAGCCGCCCACAGACCTGTGCTGCGCCGACGATGAGAGCGAGGGAAGCCGTCACTTGCAGCAGGAGCGTCATTTGTGGGTTATGCATCGTCCACCTCCTGCGGCCGCGCTGACCGGCGACTCCACTTGGTTCTGGACGATGCCGAGCGCGGACAACCATCTAGGATCTTCTGGTGAGAGTTCCAGACGCGGCACGTACCGGGCATCGAACAGCGCGGCAAGGAACATCGGAACAATCGCCCACGACGCAACCTGCGCATCGGAGCCGAAGCCGAGCTGCTGGAAGACGAGGATCATAAAAAAGAGGTTGGGGTAGGCGAACGCCAGGTAGTCGTCCACAGCCTCCACTCCCCCACTCCTTGTCAGCCCGCGGGAAACGATCCGGTAACACAGGACAATCCCTACAGAGAGCAAACCGAACCTCAGGCTGTCGGCCAGGTGAAGCGAGGTGCCCGCGAGAAACGCGAATGCGGCGAGTAGGACCACTGCCAGGTACCCGTGACGCTCGGAGAAGCGCCCCGTCTGAATCGGTCTCCGGCTACGTAACGCACGGACGACCAGATCGGCTAGAAGCACGCTGCCTGTTGTCGCTGCGACGCCCACTGCTGTCGCGCCCCACTGCGGGGTGCCGGTCACCAGCCAGATTCCAAGGGGAAGTGTCACAACGACTAGCACGGACGAAGCAACGATGTCGGCGTACGTCGGGGTGACCATCCCTCCTTGGCAGCGACTGACGGTGGCGCTAACCACCGAGCAGGGCGCGATCGAGCTCACCAAAGCCGCAACAAGGGCGGTGGGGGGTGCGCCGGCAATCGCCAGGGCGGTGAGCACCACGATCGGTAATCCGATGAACCGCAATGCGAGTCGACGCGCGCTTGAGACCGAAAACGAGTATTTGGCGGCATCTTCGACTTCGACCCGGGTTATCGTGATGACAGTCGCGACGACCAGCATTATCAGCATTGCCCACCATGGCGGCTGAAGGTTTCCTGTGATGGCTCCGCACAGAACACCGGCGATTAGGGATCCCGCGATCAACGCCGCGTGCTGCACCACAACCCAATCACGGGCGATGTTGGCTCGACGACTCTCTCGGGCGACGTACTTCGCGACCTTCCCGCCAGGTATTGCCTGCGAATTGGGTAGCCGAAGATCGTAGGCGGTGCCGTGGTCCTGTTGGAGTACCTCGCGCGCCAGGAGCTCGATGACGTACTTGTGCGCAACAACGCACACCGCCTGCCCCTGCTGCAAGGCAGGCACGACGATGTCGGCGAAGCTGTCCAGCACGCGCTTCGTGAACCCGCCGAAGGTCTCGGCGGCACCAAGCAACGCGCTGTCTCCGTTCATCGCGCTCTCGTACGCGGCAACGCCGTATTCCCGTTGAAGGATTGCCTTGCTGTGAAGGGTCCAGGCACCAAAGTCCCGTTCCATCAGCCGCGGATCTTGGACCCTTCGAGGCACAACATTCTCTCTTGTCGAGTCGAACACCGCGTCAGCCGTGGAACTCGCTCGTGAAAGCGGTGAACTCACAACGAGATCGATGTGTACCCCTCGTAAACTCCGAGCAGCCATCGCAGCCTGAGCACGTCCAAGTCGCGTGAGTGGCGCATCTTTCATGCCTGCAATCCGATGAACCGTGTTACACGTCGACTCACCGTGGCGGACTAGGTAGAGCCGCGACAGTTGCTCGTCGGTCAGGACGGTGGTCACTGGGCTGCCGCCATGTCCACGGTGTGAGTCGCCAGCGAGTCGTCTTGCATCTCGGGCGTCCCGGAGGCGTGGCGGGTCGTGGCATCCCCCCCGGCGGTGTCACCCTGACGTAGAGCCATCGACTGGAAAGTCTCGCCCTGCCACGTTGACAGCTTACGGATGTCGCAGATTCCGTGGATCACATCAATCTCGAGCTGACGCCACGCTGCCCGGAACAGTGCGCGCACAGTCTGTTCTGAGACATCCGCTTCGATCGACATGCTCACGACGGCGGCAGATACACGCCTTTCGGCGTCGTGCCAGCTTGCCCGGCGACCGGCCGGGTCAGACCCCGTCAGATAGTCCCGGACGGTCTCGTCGAGATCTTCTTGAACCCACGCCTGCGCCTTCGCGTACAGCTGTGCGTGCCGCGGCTCCAGCTGCTCAACCCCGGCCCCGTCTTCGGTCATCAGGTGATGAAGGACAGCCGCGGCGACCTCGAAGCACTGATTCCGGAGCGTTCCGATACTGAACACGAAGGCGCCCAGCCGACCGCGCCGGGTGATTTCGTCTCCCTGCCTCATGGGGCCAACACAGAAAACACCAGATGCAGGCGTGCCGCACGGCGCGACGGGCCGGCCATCCTCGGTGACTTCAATTCCTCGCCCCGTAACCGGATGGGCGGCTACGAGGCGACCGTCACCGTGTCCCACAAGCTTTGACCACAGTTCGTTGTGTGAAACGCGATAGTCGGCGCGATTGCCCATCGCATTCACCATGTAATCGGCGCATAGCACCTTGCCGTCGCCGAAGGTTACGACGAACCGGCCGTCCTTGACCCCGACACCGTCGACCGGCGTCGCGACTTGGCGAATCATCGCCGGGGCACCCGGATAGTCGACCATGCGTTCACGGACCACGTCGCCGATCTCAGGGACCGTGCTCGTCCGGTTGGTCACGATCAAGCTCTTGTACCTGTCCAGTAGCCACGTCACCTGGGCCGGGTCGAGCCGCGCAGCCAGTTCAACGACATACGGCTCCCACGCCTTCATCACTCGCTCGGCGAATACGGCTTGGGTGAGGCGCCTCGCACCCGGGATGGTGTCCTTCAGGTGCTGGAATTCACGCTCGACACCGACCACTACGTCCTGGGCTGTCAGAACCTGCTTGTCCAAGAACGGTGGCCGCCGCACCTGCCAGATGTCGTGCTGGTGGTCGGCCGGGTAGGTGTCGTGCATATTTCCGCCCCGGGAGCAGATGGTGATGCGTCCCCGATAACCGTGGTGCACAAGGGAAACCACAGCATCGAACGCGGATAGCGCACTTCCCCACACGATCACCTCGGCGTCTTGGTTCAGCTCGGCGAACCATTGCTGCGCTGATGGGACGTACTGGTCTGCGAGGTAGCCCGGGTGCCCATTCGCGACCTCGAGGAAGGGCGGCGTCTGCGGTGGGAGGTGACCGGTGGCCAACACGACGCTGCCTGCGTGGATCGTGTTCACCGATCCGTTCGCGTGGTCGATGTAGTTGAGAACGTGCTGACCTCGCTGGCCGGCAAGGGCCGTGACACGTCCGTAACGGATCTCGAGCTCAACCAGGCCGCCGCTTTCTTGAACGGCAGTATCAAGACGTTCCTGCAGATACTGTTTGAAGATCCGCCGCGGGACGACTGTTGAGATCTCGAATCGGCGATACCTCCATCGGTCTGGCCAGTGCGCTCGGTCGGCTTCGCCGTTCGCCCATATCAGGAAGTCTTCGGCCCGCTCCCGAAAGAGGGTGATGCGGCCGGCTTGAATGTTGAGCATGTGATCCCAGGTGGTGACGTCCCACCCATAAGCGAGCCCGCCGAACATCGTGCCAGGCTCCTTCTCCAGGACCGTGATGCGCAGCGGAATCGTCGTATGACGGGCGAGTCGCATCGCTGTCACCGTTCCGGAGAAACCGCCACCGACGATCACGACGGCCGCTTGCGCAGTCACTGCGAACTCGATTCAGCGAGTTCCGAAGCGTCGGTGACAGTCACCCGTGCGCCGGACCCCAGTGTGTTGTGCACGATGCACCCACGCCGTGCCTTCGTGATGCATTTAGCCAGCGTCTCGGGCGGGAGGTCCATTCCCGGCCGGACTCGCACCTCGACTCTGATCGTCTCGAACCGGGCTGGCGCCGACGCGAGCGTGCCGATCACGCCCAACTGGACGTCATCCGGCCCTGTCGCGAAGCCCTCTTGCCCGAGCGCCGCTTGTAGATTGCTCATGAAGCATCCCCCGAGGGCGGCGAGCAGAAGCTCGCCGCCCATCGCGCCGCTGTCGGAGCCACCCTTTGCTGTCGGTCTGTCGATCCGCACCGTGTGCTGCCGGGCCGTCGCCATCGCCGATGTCTCCCCGACGGTTGCGACCGCGACCTCGATATCCATACCCATCTTGATGCCTCTCCACGTTGATCTCGTGTGACTGATGGTCAGCAGACGGATCGGGACGTCGTGGCATTCCGGGACGACGCTGGACAATCTCGGATTCGCCGTCCGTATCGCGGTAGCCGACACCCGAATCGCCGTCTGTGGCCTATATCACACCGCCCTTTTCCTACTCGCCCTTGCCTGTCGGTTCAGACTGAAGTCAACTTGTACCGATCGGTCCTGGATGCGGGGTGGGACATGCAAGACGTTTCAGAGCGGCGGGGAGTCGCAGCACAAGACGACGTCAGCCAGTTCATCGGCGAACTCTGCCGCCTTCGCGCGGCGTGCGGCTCCCCCTCGTTCACCAAGCTCACCCAGAGGTTGCGCCAGCGCATGCGGACAGCCGGCATCCCGGACTCAGAGATCCCCGCACGCTCAACTGTCGCCGCGCTGTTCGATCCCAGCCGACGACGGCCCAACCTAGAAGTGGTGTGGTTCCTCATCGAGGTGCTCCTCGATGACCGGCCTGCTGAACTGCGCGAGTGGGAAGCGGTATTCGGGCGTGAGCGGCGCCCCCTGCGCGGCAGCTCGCCGGTGGCGCGCCTGGCCGAAACCCACACGCACGTGACACCCGTGGTTGGTGCGCGGGGCGTCCTCGAACGAGCAGGACGCAGTGGGAACCGCAGCATTCTGATCCATGGCCTACCCGGCTCCGGATTGACCACCTTCGCAAACGCGGTTGCTCGCGAAGCGGGCTCTCGCCAGCCGCACCTGGCTCTGACGCCAGAGCCGCACGAGCCCGCCGCAGGCATCCTCGCAAAACTGCTTGCTGACGCCGAACCGGGAGGAAACCAGACTGATCCCGCGACCCGATGGGCGCACCTCACGGAGTCATCCTCACCCATTGTTCTCGTTGACGGCCTGACCGACCAGATGCAGCTCGACGCACTCATGGCGCTCCAGAAGGGTGGCGTGCTCATCACAACAAGCACCACTCGCCTCTCCTCGCACGCCGTGACCCTGACACCGCCGACCATCACCGGTGTCGACGTCGCACGCATCCTGCGCTGCAACAAGATCGAAGTGTCAGCGACAGATGCCGCCACGATCGCTGAACGCTTGGGTGGTCTCGCCGTACCGTTGCAGGCGCTCAATTCGCATGCGGCGACTCACCCGGCTTGGTCTGCTGCCGACTACCTCATCAGCGCAGGCACAATTGCCTTACGCAGCATGCGCTCCCGGCTCGACGACGCGATAGCCGACCTGCGCTGTCAAGACCGGCACGTTCTACGAATGATGTGGTGTCAAAGCCATCCAATTACTGCCCGCCGACTGGCGCTCTCGGCATGCCTGAGCAGCAAACAGACCCTCCAGTCGCTCGAAGCGCTCGCCGCTGCCCATCTGATCGATTTCAACGGAGCCACGGGTCAACTCGTCCCTATTGTCCGCGCCCATACGGCGGAACTGGTGAAGGTGGGAGAACCGCCGACAGCCCTCCGTCACAGTCACCTCTCAGAGCGTTACGACCCGACAGCGTGAAGCGCCCCCGCTACGGCGGCCCCCAGTGCATTGCTGGACTCGCCCGCACGAGAACGCACATTCACTGCGTACGCCAATAGTGCAAACATGTCGACATACTGATCGACTGCGGCATCCTCCCGAAGTTGCCCTTGTGCATGGGCCCGAAGGAGTGCGTGTCGTAGACCTTCGCGCAACATGCGGTTGTGCCGGACGATGAGGTCCGATGTACCTGCCGGGACGCCTGGTTCCACTTGAGCGTTTGTCACGAAACATCCCCAGCGTGCGAAGTCACCTTCACAACGCGAGCGGACCAGTGTGTCGAAGAATACTGCAACAGACTCAAGGTCCGCTGATGGCTCATGCAGGCGAGCGAAGCTGGACCTCGAGCGCCGCGCCACGTAACGGCCGAGCGCAGCCTCGTACAGCGAACCTTTGCCGCCGAACGTCGAGTACAGGCTGGACTTTGACAATCCTGTTTGCTTCACGAGCTCAGCTACCCCGGTAGACGCCCAGCCTCTTGACCAGAACGTCAGCTCCGCCTTCGCCAGCACTCCGTCGACATCGAAGTGCTTCACATCCGCCATAGGAGTCACCAGCCTGTCACGACGCACGACAGTCAGCAAGTGGAGCTCGTCCAGCATCGTCCAGGTTCCGTACCAGGGCGGGTAGCCCCGAGGATGCTTGAAAAATGGTCAAGGACACTCTCACGAACGCGATTCGCAAGATCGGCATCTTCTTCAAGAACCTCGCATACGCCGACCACCACGGCACGATTGTCTGACCGTGCGCTCTTCGTGCGCGGCCGACGCCAGTGCCAAGTTGCTTACATCATGAGCGCACGACGCGTCCTGGTGGTCGTCCGACTTTGGGCCCCAGAGCGTGACTTGAGCCACTTCAAGCACATCGCCGACCGACATGGTTGGCTGCTTGCTAGCGACGCGAGGTCGGATCACCACATCGTCGATATAGAGCTCGTCTCAGTCGCGAAGAATGTCGCCCGTTCGACCGCCGTACAAATGGTCGAATCAGCGCTGGCAGGGGCGGTGAGCGCATCGGCTGTTGAAGCAGCACGAGTCGACACGCCGTATCACCGTGGGGCGCAGTACTTCATCGACTGGAACAAACCACAATGGTTCCACCCAGCGTGGCTTTGGCGATCAATGACATCGATCGGCCTTTTCTCCACCGGGCACAGCGTTGCCGTACCCGCACGCACCATACGTGTTGAAGAACTCGAAGGCCCAGCCGCGCGTGATGCGGAGGTGTTCGAACAGAGGGCGCGCGATGTCCTCGCCGGATCCGTTGTCGCCGGACAAGTGAACTGGGACCACCATGCCCAACACCTCCGCCGCGCGCTAGGCCCTGCCCCGACGCCCCACGTAGCTCGAGCCCCCCTGCCAACCGCCCGCGACGTTGCCATCGCGGTTAGCCTCATAGTCGGCCTCAGCATCGCCTTTGGATCTGGTGTATTCATCGCCGGCGACTTCCTGAGTTGGAGGCTCTCGCTGCTCATCGCCTCGCTACCGACAAGCGTGCTCTTTCTCAGCCCACTGACTGACAGTGTTCGCCGAGACCGCTGGCGTAAGGGCATCGTCGGCAGGCTTGCGATAAGCCTCGGCGCGATGGCGTTCGGCTTCGAATGGATGAGCAACCCACCGCCCAACGGTGGCAGCCAACTGCGCTACATCGTGGTCATGGCTGCAACGCTGGGGATCTGCTGGGGTGCGGTGCACCTCCAAGCGATTCCATGGCTTTGGGGCGGGCTCGGCCGCATCCTCACGATCGCCGCACCCAGCGTGTTTATCGTCTCCTGGATGCCCTACCTCCTCTGGTCTGCGTACGCCGATGGGTTCGGGCTACCCGATGGTGCCCTGGCGACGACCGGACTGATGAAAATGTTCATAATTGCCAAACCCCTCGGTATCCTCCTGCTTATCCTGGCAATTGCCACCGGAGTCACGGGGTGGACCTACTATTTCCGCCTCGGCTCTGGCGGTGTCGCCTTGTCCGCGAGTATGATGCTATTGGTTGTCGTTGTGTACGGAATCACGGTGTTGCAGACATCGCTCACCGAAGTTGATTCGGCCCGAAAAGACGCTCAGCGAGCCGCGATCCATAACACGAAACCCGAGTGGTATCTAGGGCTTGAATTGAACCGAGTTTGCGTCACACCGATCACCGAGGCACCAGCTGTCCAGAACGGCCCGCTCCCCACCTCGCACCCGGTACTGATTCTCCCCTCTTCAGACGACAACCTGTGGATATGGGACCCCGCGAACGCAGACCGGCGCCACACAGTCCGAGTGCAGAGTGCCGACGTCACAACCACAACCGCGCGCGATGGGCAACGAACCTGCGCCGGCGCGTGAGTTGAAGGGCCGTTCGCTGAAGTAGTGAGGCCCCTTGGGGAGCATGCCAGCTCCCGTCGCACCATGCGGTCAACGCAAACAACAGAATCGTTCGACCCCCATCAGCGAACGACCGCGACAACAAGCGTCGCTCAAAGGACTCGTCCGGTGGGATGTCGCAGTCGAGCGGGACCAGTGAATGGGCGGCGAACAACACCTCGCTGCGAAGTTGCTGCTACACCAGGCGGTCCTGATGCCGTACTCCGCAAGTTGGGTCAGCCCCTTCGGCTGTCGTCAGGACCCGGAGCGTTATCGCGCTGCCGGGTCCCATCAAGACGTCAGGAAGCCGGCCGACGAAGTAGCACACAGGTTCCGTGCTGGGCACACGGCAAAGCCCCTGGCCTGCGTTTCCGCAGATCAGGGGCCGTTTTCGGCTGGTGGACGATACTGGGATCGAACCACTCAACTTCGGATTTCTGCTGCACGTGCAATTACCGGGTAAAATGCTTCTGACCTGCGGCGATGCAGAACTCTGACGTGGACAGGTGGTGACGAATGTTGCCTCTGTTGTCCACCGAAGTAGTGCACAAGTAGTGCAAAATCCACTCAGGAGGGACCATGCCACGGACTGCCAGGAAGGCTCGCAAGCGCGCGTTCGGCCGTATCAACCAGGAGCGTTCCGGCCGCTACACCGCGTGGTACAACGACCCTGATGGCCGTACAAAGATTTCTGCCTCCGGCACGGTCACGCCAGTCCGGCACCGTGCCAATCACACCTTCGAGACAACCCTCGACGCCGAGGCCTGGCTAGCAGCAGAACGCAGACTGATCAGCACCAGCACCTGGACCAGCCCGGCGCAGCGAAGACAGGAGGAGATGGCAGCAGATTTGAACCACTCCCCTACCTTCGGGGAGTACGCGTCCGCATGGATTGACTCGCGAAAGAACAAGTCGGGCAAGTCGTTGGCACCTCGGACCCGAGACCACTACCACCAGTTGCTGGCCGACTACCTGGAGCCTACGTTCGGTTACCTCCTGCTGGACGAGATCACCCCGGCACAAGTGAACATTTGGTATGACGCCTTCACCCCTCTGCGTAAGAAGCTCAATGGAGTTACCGGAGAGACCACGAAAGCGCACGCGTACTCTCTGGCGCGTGCTGTGCTGAACACCGCTACATCGGCTCATGGCCCATTGGTCGGGAGAGTCAATCCATTCGCCGTGCGTGGAGGCGGCACCTCACCAGTGCGGAAGCGAACCCAAGTGGCCACCAGCGCGCAATTCAAAGTGATGCTGATGACTATTCGCCCCGAGTGGGAGCTGATTCTGCTGCTTGGTTGCTGGGCCGGCCTTCGCTACAGCGAGATAACGGAGTTACGGCGCGGCGACATCAACCTCGTCGCGGAGGTGATTCAGGTCAGTCGCTCGGTGACGCGCAGCAAGGTCGAGGGCGTCGGCGTCAAATCTCCCAAGTCCGACGCGGGTATCCGCGACCAGATCATCCCGCCGAACGTTCTGCCGGCGCTCAAAAAGCACATGAGAGCATCCGTCACCGGGCAGAACGGACTCCTATTTCCAGGGAAGAACGGAGGACACCTTGCCCCGGTAACGTTCTACGGCAACGTTCCCCCAAAGCCCGCCGAGACACCCGAGCAAGCCGCCAAGCAGCGAGCGCGGAACGGCTGGTATGCAGCTAGGTCGGCCGCGGGGTGCCCAACCCTGCGCTTCCATGATCTGCGGGCAACAGGCGCCACATTGCTGGCACAGCAAGGCGGGACCGTGGCAGATGTCCAGTTGTTCCTTGGCGACTCCACAGCGCAGGCAGCATTGCGGTACGTGCGGTCCGCAGAGGGACGTCAGAAGCTCTTGGCCGACAAATTGGCCGCACTGGACGGCTCCGTGTGGTGATCTCGCAGTGGCCGGATCGGTGGAAGCCATGGGCCGGTCAGGATCTATAGCGCAACTCGCACCCACGCGCAGGCCAATCTCTCAAGGCACCAAGGCCGTCCACGTGGACCATGAGATGGGAGCCAGCTCAACATGTTCGCGACCCCGTTTCATCCCATCAGATGCCAGTTCTTGCCGTTTTCCTTCAGATGGCGGCTCGTCATCGGCAGTGATGTTCCTTGGAAGCGCCGCGCTCCTCACGGGGATGTAGCGCAGGACACCAGGGTCTTCAGTGGCGAGGGGGTCGTACGACTTCCCCGGGTTCCATCGATCGATGTGCGGAGGGAGTTGCTTCGCGGTGGTTTTGTGCCAGATTAGTCGAGGTGTCAGTTGCCTCGCGGGGCGGACATGATGAGCGCTACGCCGATGAGGCAGACGAGAGCACCTGTAACGTTCCACCGATCGGGTCGGTAGCCGTCGGCGATTATTCCCCAGGCCAGTGATCCCGCGACGAAGATGCCGCCGTATGCGGCGAGGATGCGTCCGAAGTTGGAATCGGGTTGGAGGGTGGCAACAAAGCCGTAGGCACCGAGGGCTGCGATGCCAGCGCCGATCCAGATCCAGCCGCGGTGCTCACGTACTCCTTGCCAGACCAGCCACGCTCCGCCGATCTCGGCGATGGCGGCCAGCACGAACAGGGCCAGGGAACGAACGACGGTCATAGGGGCATCTTCTCAACCGAGGTCAGGATGCGCCTGTCCGCCCAGTCGAGCATTCGACCTCCACGGACTGCATGCGGGAGACCGACGCGCATGGCGTGCTGGCACCAGCGCGTTGCCTGTAGGTGATGAGCAGAGACGCGACCGTGATGCCGACGACCAGTGCGAACACGATGCCGGCGAAGGTGACCGAGGCCACCGTCGCGGCGGCTCCGGCGCCGAGCAGGTGACGGTTTCGCAGGGTCGGGCTATCGCGCGCCATCGGCTGGTGCGGGCGCGGTGATGTCCACGAAAGGGATCGGACAGTAGTCAGTGCGTGCGCACGTTGTTAGGTCGTCGCATCCGGCGCTGACCGCGCCGGTGAGGTTGGCCCGGATCGCCTGAAGGTCGTTGATGCGGGCAGCGATCTCGGTGAGTTTGGCCGTCGCCCTGGCCTGTAGACCGGGGTCTGGTCGGTGACCGTGCCGGTGACGGCTTACGTCGATCAGGTCGGCGATCTCCTCCAAGCGGAACCCGAGCCGTTGCGCTGCCTTGATGATGCGCAGGGTCGTGACGGCCTCGTCGGTGTATACGCGGTGTCCGCCGGGGCTACGGTCGGGCCCGGCGAGCAGACCACGGCGCTCGTAATACCGCAGCGTCTCCCTGTTGACGCCCGCCTGGCGTGCAACCTGCCCGGCGCGAAGGTGGGCGCCTGCCCCGGCCAGGCCTAAGCCCGTCCTGGGGTGGCTCGGGCGCGGGCACGATCGACCAACCCGGAAAGCACATCGGCCCGTTCCGCAGGCACCTCAACGTCGAGCACGACACGTGTCATGTGCGCGCCAGGGGCGTTGTCGACGTGGCGGTGAAGTTGAAGAACGCGCAGCAGGACGCCTCGCGGGCGATCAGGTCCCGCATCTGCGCGGGTAGGTCCCGGTCGCCTTCCAGGAAGAGCCGGGCCAGCGTTGGGCGGAGCTGCTCGACGTCGCGCAGCGATCTCGCGAACAGGTCGTCAAACTCCGCGACCCGCAGTGGTCGCTGCGCGGTCGGCAACGTGCACGCATCGGCAGGTGCCCACACCGGGTCCACCGGTAACTGTCCTGCTGCGTTCATTCTCCGACGATAAACCTGTACTCAGGTACTGGATACAAGCGACGAGAAAGGCTGCCGTGCCGGGGTCGTGTAGACGTCCGCACAAGGGTTGCGTGGCGGCCGTTCAGGAATGGGCTGCTCGTTGGAGCGCTCGGCATAGTTCGGTGAGGTCAGGCGCTGTTCGTAGCCCGGTGGGGGTGCTGTAGAGCCGACAAGCCAGCGCGATGCGCGCGTCGGCCTCGGCGAAAGGATCAGCACCGTTGAGCAGGATGGTCGGCGAACCGGTGAAACCGCGCTCGTTCGCTTCCTCGTCGTTGGTGATGATTGTGCGGGCGATGTTCGCTGACACGCCCGTGCTCCTCACCGCGGCCTGGATCAGTTCCGTGGCGGCGGCCTCGTTCGGGCAATCCGGCACGACGAGCAGCTCGATCTGCACGGTCACGTTAGCGATCCTTCCTGATCGGTCCTCGTGGCAATGTATCCGGGCAGCCCGAGCGTCCATGTGCACGTCCGGCCCGCCGGTGGGCGGTCAAGCGCCACCCATGATCGTCGTTCTCAAGAGGCGGCTGAGGACGAATTCGGCTGCCCGGTCCGGCATGCCGTTGTGGAAGTACGCCACGTGTCCCTCGACATCTGACCCCGGCGCGTTTTGCGCCGAGATGTCTCCTCGGGCGCAGTAGTCACGGATTGTGTCCGCGTGTCCTGCAAGCATGCCGGGTTGGCGGGGGATGACTCCACTGACGCCGGGGGTGGGATTGCCTGCGTTGTGGGGTTCGCCTGCCGTGAAGGTCGGGTTGCCGAACAACGCAATTGCGGCGATCTGGTCGACGGCTGTGGGGTCGAGGTCGGGTGCGTCGGTCCCGGCGTACCGCGCCGCATGCGGCACGAGTGCGTCGGTGATCACTTGGGCGCCTTGGGACCAGCCGAGCAGCACGATGCGTCGCTGCGATCGGGAGGTCGCTTCGTCGTTGAGCAGCGACACCAGGTTGCGCACGCCGATCGTCGGGCTCTGTCCGAGGTCGATGCGTGCCGGGTAGGTCGCGGTGAAGCTTTCGAACGTCGCCGGGTAAGGCAGGCTGTGGATTTGCACCTCCCCGGCGTACCGGTGGCTGATCGCGCGGGCAATGGGTGTCAGCAGGCGTGACCCGCTGGCGGGCTCGGTACTGCCCCGGACGGTGATGACGAGGATCGGTGGCTTGCGGTCGATGGCGTTCATAACTCCCCGGCGATCGAGTCGCGTCAGGACTTGCTGTCGTCGGTGCGGAGTCGAGTGAGGAGGCCACGGACTCGGTTGGTGATGTCGTCGCGGATCAGGTCCATCCGTTCGTCTCCCTCGATCCCGTCATGGGAGGGCTCGATCGTGTCCCAACGTTCCATTGGTGCCTTCGGTGGCTGGTCGAGTGTGGCCTCGGCGCCGATTAGGACGACCCGGTCTACGGTGCCGAGCAAGGCCGGATCAACAGGTTTTGGGTGTTCGCCGTTCATGGTGGCGCCGATGCGTTCGACGCTTGCCCGAGATGCCTCGTTCACTGCGGTTCCTGGTCGGGTGCCCGCAGAGAACACCGCGACCTCAGGTGCCAGGTGGCGGGTGATGGCGGCGGCCATCTGTGACTTCCCGGCGTTCTTGACGCACACCAACAGCACTGCGGGGCGGGGCTTTTCAGGCATGGATTGTCTCCGGCGGTGTGTGGGTGAATCTGTTGCGTAGGGCGAGGGAGACGTAGACCAGCCCGACCAGGACGGGGACCTCGATGAGGGGGCCGACGACACCGGCGAGGGCTTGTCCGGAGGTGACTCCGAAGGTGGCGATCGCGACAGCGATGGCCAATTCGAAGTTGTTGCCTGCGGCGGTGAACGCCAACGTGGTGGTGCGTTCGTAGCCGAGGCCTACAGCCCGCCCGAGGGCGTACCCGCCGCCCCACATGAGGGCGAAGTACACCAGCAACGGCACCGCGATCCGGATCACATCGAGCGGGTGGCCGGTGATCTGGTGGCCCTGCAACGCGAAGAGGATGACGATGGTGAACAACAGGCCGTACAGGGCCCAGGGTCCGATCCGGGGCAGGAACTTCTCCTCGTACCAAGCGCGACCCTTGGCCTTCTCCCCGAGGCGGCGGGACAGGTACCCGGCCAGCAACGGGATGCCGAGGAACACCAGGACGGACCCGGCGATCTTCCACGCGGACACGTTGAGATGTTCTTGGTGCAGGCCGAGCCAGCCGGGCAGCACCGACAGGTAGAACCAGCCCAGGACGGCGAACATGATGACTTGGAAGACGGAGTTGATCGCGACCAGCACGGCGGCGGCTTCGCGGTCGCCGCAGGCCAGGTCGTTCCAGATGATCACCATGGCGATGCACCGGGCGAGGCCGACGATGATCAGCCCGGTGCGGTAGGTAGGCAGGTCGGGCAGGAACACCCAGGCGAGGGTGAACATCAGCAGCGGCCCGATCACCCAGTTCAGCACCAGCGAGGTGACCAGCAGCCGCCGGTCGCCGGTGACGGAGTCCAATTTGTCGTATCGGACCTTGGCCAGGACCGGGTACATCATGATCAGCAGCCCGAGCGCGATCGGCAATGAAACGCCTTGAATGTCAACGGCGCTCAGCGCGTTGTCCAGGCCGGGGATGGCGCGCCCGAGCAGTATCCCGGCGACCATGGCGGCGCCGATCCAGACCGGCAGGAACCGGTCCAGGGTGGACAGATTTCCCACCACCGCATCATGGGCCGGAGCCTGTTGGGTTGTGGTCATCAGGACAGACCACCCAGACCACCCGCGGTGGACAGGCCGCCGAGGCTGACCGGTTGCGGACCGACCGGGCCGCAGCAACCGCCGCCGGAGCCTTCCTCGGAGTCGAACAGACCCGCCCCGCCACACACCCCTGTGTCGGGCAGCGTGAGTTCCACCTCGTTGGCGGCGTCCAGGTCACCGGCCAACGCAGCGGCGATGGAACGGACCTGCTCGTACCCGGTCATCGCCAGGAACGACGGCGCACGCCCGTAGGACTTCATCCCGGCCAGGAACAAACCCTCTTCGGGCTGGGCCAGGACGTCATACCCGTGGGGTTGCACCGACCCGCAGGAGTGCCAGTTCGGGTCGATTTCCGGGGCGAGCTTGGCCGGTGCCTGCAACCGCTGATCCAAGTCCAGGCGCACCTCGGACAGGAACGACAGGTCGGGACGGAACCCGGTCACGCACACCACCTGATCCAAGCCCTCCATGCGGCGACCATCAGAGGAGACCAAGACAACCCGGCCATCAGCATCGTTGTCACTGTCACTGTCACTGTCACTGTCGCTGCCGTTGTTGTTGTAGTGGGTGGTGTCGGCGTCTTCGACGGCGATGGCGCGGAACCCGGTGACGACCTCTATCCGGCCATCGGTGACGGCTTCACGGACCCGGGCGCCCAGGGCACCACGGGCGGGGAGTTCGTCGGCGTCGCCGCCGCCGTAGGAGTTACCGACCGTCCCGCGGCGCAGCACCCACACGACCCGTGACCCGGGGGTGTGGACCTCGTCGCTGGTGAGCGCGATCAGCGACGTCAGCGCTGACGCGCCGGAGCCGACGACCGCGACAGCCTTACCCGCGCACGGGTTGCCATCCGCTGTGGCGTCCGGCATGCCGTACAGAATCCGGTCGGCGTGCGCGGTCTCACCGGAGACCGGGTATCCCTCCGAACCCAGCGGATTCGGCACACTCAACGTGCCGGTCGCGTCGATCACGGCCCGAACGAACACCCGCTCGATCGACCCATCAGAGGACTGCACGTGCAGCACGAACGGTTGCTCGTCGCGGCCGGACTCCACCAGCAGGTCCCGATCCAGTCGCGACACACCGACCACGGTGGCACCGACGCGGACCCGGTCGCCCAACACTGCCGCCAACGGGGCCAGGTAGTCCGTGATCCACGCGGTGCCGGTCGGGTACCGCTTCCCGTTCGGTGCCGCCCACCCAGTCGGTGCCAGCAGCCTTTCCGCAGCAGGAGAGGTCAGTTCGGACCACGGGGAGAACAACCGCACATGCCCCCAGGACCGCACCCCGGCCGCCGGTTCGTCGCCTTGCTCGAACACCACGACCTCCTGGTCGCGGCCGACCAACTCCGCAGCGGCGGCCAGACCGATCGGTCCGGCACCGATCACAGCGACCGGAAGCTCTTGGGGGACAACGGAAACCATCAGCGACCACACCTTCTGACTAGACGACTGATTAGATGAATGTCGATATGGTCAGCGTTGCGCATTGCATCGATGGTTGTCAATATGGTGTGGTGACCGCAACCAAGACGACCCGCACACCATCCGCCGCGACGCCGGCGTGCGACACCGCATGCGTGCCAGGGGACGGCCTCGACGCCGTAACCGCCGAGCGCGCCGCGGCCGTCTTCAAAGCCCTCTCAGACCCGGTCCGGCTCCGGCTGTACACCCGGATCGCGTCCTGCGCGGGCGAGACATGCGTGTGCGACATCCAGGACGTCGGCGTCTCCCAACCCACCGTGTCCCACCACCTGCGCAAACTGCGCGAGGCCGGACTCATCGACTGCGAACGCCGCGGCACCTGGGTCTACTACTGGCCCATCGCCGAAGGACTCGACCCACTGAACGCCGTGGGCGCACGTCCCCGGTAGTCGGGTTCGGGTGCGTCCCCAAATCAGGGGCGATCAACTGACCCGCACGACATTGCGCCCACAGGTCCCGCCGGGTGAGTCCTGCCAGGCCCGCCACCGGGGCACCCAGCATGTCGAACTGGCGACTTCGATCCTAAAGCTTTAGTATGTGCGTATGCACGCAGATACGCATCCACCAGTGTGGGCTGACGACGTGGTGAACCTCGCGGTCGAGGTTCTGCGGGTCTTGGCCGATCCGACCCGTTTGCAGCTGGCCGGGCTCCTGCTCGATGACGAGGAATCCGTCTCCGACCTGGCCGCCACGCTCGGCAAGCCCGGTCCGGCGGTTTCTCAGCACCTGGCGAAGATGCGGATGGCCCGATTGGTCACCACTCGCAAGCAGGGCACCTCGGTGCTGTACCGGGTGGAGAACGGGCACGTCCGGCAGCTGGTGATCGACACCATCGGTCACGTCGAGCACCTGCTGGACGACATCCCGGCCCACCACCGCATCGGCGGCGGCGCGTCATGACCCACCCCCACGACCACGAACGCCACCATGACCATGCCCACGATGATGGGCACGACCACAGCCACTCGGGTGGCCGGTGGGCTCGCTTCCGGCATACTGTCTCCGACCTGACCGGCGGGCACTCACACGACACCGCCGACCAGGTCGACGAGGCCCTGGAAGCCGACGCCCGCGGCCGACGGGCATTGTGGATCAGCCTGGTCGCGTTGGCGGCCACCGCCATCCTGCAAGCCGTCGTGGTGGTCTTCACCGGATCCATCGCCTTGCTCGGCGACACCCTGCACAACGTGGCCGACGCCGCGACCGCGATCCCGCTGCTGATCGCGTTCTGGTTGGCCAAACGCCCCGCGAACGACCGCTACACCTACGGGTACGGGCGCGCCGAAGACCTCGCCGGGCTGTTCGTCGTCGCGATGATCACCCTGTCTAGTGTGCTGGCCGGCTGGGAAGCCATCAGCCGGCTGCTGAATCCGCACGACGTGTCCCACCTGTGGGCCGTCGCGGCCGCCGGTGTCATCGGCTTCGCAGGCAATGAATTGGTCGCCCGGTACCGCATCCGCGTCGGCCGCCAGATCGGATCCGCGGCCCTGGTCGCCGACGGGCTGCACGCTCGCACCGACGGGTTCACCTCCCTGGCAGTCGTCGTCGGCGCGGTCGGCGTCGCGGCCGGGCTGCCCTGGGCCGACCCGGTCATCGGACTGCTCATCGCGATCGCGATCCTCGGCGTCCTGCGGTCGGCCGTCAAGCAGGTCGGCGCCCGCCTGATGGACGCCGTCGACCCCGACCTGGTCGCCCAAGCCCGCACCGTCATCCTCGACACCCCGGGCGTTCTCGGCGTCCGGGCAATCCGGTTGCGGTGGATCGGTCACACCCTGCACGCCGAAGCTGACGTCACCATCGCCGACGACATCTTCGTCGAAACCGCACACGACACCGCGCACCGCACCGAACGACGGCTCACCACCCAGATCCCCCGGCTCACCACCGCGCTGATCCACGCCAGCCCGCTGCGAGCACACGCAACGGTGAACTGAACCAAACCGCAACAGGCGCTATCATCGGGCAATGGCGATGATTACGAAGGCATCCGCGGCCACCCCCGCAGCTGGTGACGAGGTCGAGGCATTGACAGCCGCGGCGTGCATGTTCAAAAGCTTGGGTGACCCGACTCGATTGGCGATCGTGCAGCACTTGGCACTTGGAGAGCACCGAGTGGTGGATATGACCGCGCACCTGGGGTTGGCGCAGTCGACGGTCTCGGCGCACCTTGCCTGCCTGAAGGACTGTGATCTCGTCGCGTCCCGGCCCGTGGGCCGAGCCTCGATGTTCTCCTTGAAACATCCTGAGTTACTGGACCTGCTCCGACAGGCCGAGGTGCTGCTGGGAGTGACCCGGGACGCGGTGACGCTGTGCCCGACCTTCGGCGCGGCCGCAGCGGAGCCGCGGTGACGGTGTCAGCCGCGGTGGCTCCCGAGTCAGACCGGGCGCGGCTCGGTCGGCGGGCTCAACAGCTGGCGGCGGCCACCGTCGGATACAACCTGGTCGAAGCGGTGGTGGCTGTGTCCGCAGGCCGGGTCGCCGGATCGTCGGCCCTGGTCGGGTTCGGACTGGACTCGGTGGTCGAGGTGTCCTCAGGGCTGATCATCTTGTGGCAGTTCCGCCACCACCTCCCCGAGTCCCGGGAAGCGCAAGCGCTGCGACTGATGGCCTTCGCGTTCTTCGCCCTGGCGGCCTACGTCACCGTCGACGCAGTCCGCACACTCGCCGGATCCGGTGCCCCGCACACCTCCACGGTCGGTGTGGTCCTGGCTGCCCTCTCCCTGATCGTGATGCCGTTCCTGTCCTGGGCGCAGCGAAGGACCGGGCGGGCACTGGGCTCAGGGTCGGTAGTCGCGGATTCCAAGCAAACCTTGCTGTGCACCTACCTGTCGACGGTGCTGCTGGCGGGGCTGCTGCTGAACGCCGGGCTGGGCTGGTGGTGGGCCGACCCTGTCGTGGGGTTGATCATCGCCGCCGCCGCCGTCCGCGAGGGCGTGCAGGCCTGGCGCGGCGAGTCCTGCGGTTGTGTGGCGCCAACCGAGCAGACTGACAACGCCGACGCTACCGCGTGCGAGTGCGCGCCCGGGTGCGCCGATTCGTGCTGCCAGCCCAAGATTGCTGTCACGGACGTGTCTGTCGGGAGACGGACCGCGTGAGTACACCACCTGCGGACAAAGGAAGGTGCGCCGGCGTCCCGTCCGACGACACGGCTGGGCACGCCGCATCAGCGGTCACCGGACCGCCCGGACACGGCCACGACGGGGGGCACGGTGACGGTCACGCACACGGGGTCGCCGCGAACGCTGACCGTCGGTACCTGCGTGGCGCGCTCATCCTGCTGGCCCTGTTCATGGTCGGCGAGGTCATCGTCGCATTCGCGTCCGGGTCGCTGGCGCTGTTGTCCGATGCCGGGCACATGCTGTCCGACGTCGGTGCCATCGCCGCCGCGCTGTGGGCGATGCGACTGGCCGCCCGCCCCGCACGCGGGGCGTGGACGTTCGGGTGGAAACGCGCCGAGATCCTGTCCGCGGCCGGCAACGGGATCACCTTGCTGGTGGTCTCCGGTGTGGTCGGCATCGAGGCGATCCGCCGCCTGATCAACCCGCCCACTGTGCAGGGTGGACCGGTCCTGGTCGTCGCCCTGGTCGGTGTCGCGGTCAACATCGGCGCCGCGTGGTTACTGGCCCGGGCGAACCGGACCAGCCTGAACGTCGAGGGCGCCTACCAGCACATCCTGACCGACCTGTACGGGTTCATCGGCACCGTGATCGCCGGGATCGTCATCCTGGTCACCGGATGGACCCGCGCCGACGCCGTCGCGTCGCTGATCGTAGTCGCGCTGATGTTGCACGCCGCCTGGGGGCTGCTGCGCGACTCGGGGAGGGTGCTGCTGGAAGCCGCCCCGGAAGGGATCGACCTGGACGACATCCGCACCCACCTGCTCGGAGTCGAACACGTCGTCGACGTGCACGACCTGCACGTGTGGACCGTCACCACCGACCTGCCCGCCCTGTCCGCGCACCTGCTTGCCGAGGACTCCTGCTTCACCGACGGACACACCCCGCAACTACTGGACCAGGTCCAAGCCTGCCTCGGTGGCCACTTCGACCTTGAGCACTCCACCTTCCAGCTCGAACCGGCCACCCATGCCACGCACGAGCACGGCCTCCACTGATCAAACAACAGCACGAACGGAAAGCATGATCATTGACGACCCCGGCAGCTCGATAGGCACACCGCTGCACCCGGTGCCCGCGCGAACGGGCGCGGAGACGCAGTCAGGCACGACCTCGGTTCGTTGGCGGGCGCTGCTTCTGGGATGCGTCACGGCAGCTGTTCTGTCAGCTCTGTTGGCAGGCGTCATAGGTTATCGCCTCGGCCACGCCGTGCCCGACGACAACAGCGCCGAGGCAGGCTTTGCCCGCGACATGCAGGTCCATCACTCCCAGGCCGCCCAGATGGCCTTCATCATCCGGGACAAGAGCAAGAATCCAACGATCAGGACGATCGCCTACGACATCATCAGCACCCAGCAACAACAGGCCGGCCAAATGTTCGGATGGCTCGAGCTATGGCGGTTACCTCAGGCGGCAACACAGCCACCGATGTCCTGGATGCCGACGACTCACGTCCGTCAGACAACGACACATCTGGGTGCAAGGATGCCGGGGATGGCGTCGGAGTCGCAGTCAGCCAGTTGCGGTCTTTCGTCGGCGCGCCCGCGGACCGACGCTTCCTGACACTCATGATCGCCCACCACCGTGGCGGAGTCACGATGACCGAGGCCATTCAGCCCCTTACCCATAACGCCGCCGTAGACTCTCTCGCTGCCGCGATCGAGACGTCGCAACGGGCCGAGATTGCTCAGATGTCCCGTCTGCGCGCGACGCTGTGACGAGGCCAGTGCTCGACTGAGGGACACTGCCAGGCCAGCGCGACGGGCCGCAAGTCAATGCGCGAGCCGTCCTCGTGCCCAACCGGTCCGAGGGGTCACTTCACCGGCGACCCGGTGCCGCCGGTGCAGGGAGCGCCAGGCTCGGGGGTCTGAGGGCCCTGCTTGTATTTGGACACGAACGCCTGCAGCCGCTTATCGGTCGCGTTCGGCAGCCGCAGCTGAACACCCCACGCAGACGCGACCACTGGTGCGGGTAGGCCTGGGTACGGCGAAAGTGTCAGGTACGTCTGCCCACCGACCAGTTCCCGCAACGCCTTGACCTGGGCGGCGGGCAGCGACGGTTGATAAGTGATCCAAACGGCTCCGTGCTCAAGATCGTGGACGGCGTTCTCGTTTCGCACCGGCGCAGAGTAGATGCCGCAGTTCAACCAAGTGGGGTCGTGGTCGCCTCCGACCGGGGGCGTCTGCGGGTACCGCACTGTGGTGGTGACATGGCCGGGTCGGGACACCGGGTAGGTCTTGACTGCCCCCAGTGATACCTGCGCGGGCCTGTTGGCGAGCACGGCCCACGAAGCCCCGCCGCCCACGACGACGAGCGCGGCGACGACCGCTCCTACCCACATCATTGTGCGTCGGCGGGACTGGCTGCTCTGTTGCCGCCGCAGCTGGTCCAGGCGAACCTGTCGGGCACTCAGGTCCGGTTTTGATTTCCGTGGTGTCATCGCGTCGGGTCTCTCGTGTGGTCGGTTGGTGCGGTGGGCGGCAGTTGGGTGCGGAGCCGATCACAACTGCGGGTTCGTGGCGCTTGGTTCGCAGTCAGCCACCAGTGTGGGACGCCGACTTGGCCGTTCCCGACCACGACTTCCCCTGATCCTTGCTGGCGTAGATCACCGCGCGCTGGTCCCGCAGGACTCCAGCAAGCACCGTGCCGCCGGGGCCGAAGGTGACGGCGGAGGTTCCCGCTGGAACGCTGAGCGGTTGCCAGGTGGCGCCGCCGTTGCGGCTGGCAGCGGCACCTGTCATGCCGACGACGACGAGTTGGCGGGTGTCAGCGGGGTTCCAGGCGGCCGCCAGCGCGCCGACAGGGCCGCCAGCGGGATACCAGGTGCGGCCGCCGTCGACGGTGCGCATCAGCCCGGTTGCCATGTCGGGGGCGAGGGCGCGGGAGGGGTTCTTCGGGTCGACCAGGATGGTGCCCATGAAGTCCTGCCCTTGGCGTGCCGTGCGCAGATCCCAGGTGCGGCCGCCGTCTTCGGAGGCGAGCAGGCCGGCTTGTGGGGACCCCAGGTAGAGCATTGTTCCGGCGCCGCCGAGGGCGTGCACGTCGGAGACTGGCGCCGTGACCTTGGTGAACGTGGTTCCTTGATCCACCGAGCGGAACAGACCCGGGTGGCCCCCGACGAGCAGGCTGCTCCCTGAGGCGGCCCAGCCCATCGCATCAGCGCCGGTCAGCGACGTAATCGGTCGCAGGTGCTGGCCACTGTCGGTGGAGGTGACCACGGCGTCATGACCTCCCACGTACAGCGTGCCGGCGTTGAAGAAGACCGTGTGCAGGTCTCCGCCGATCTGTGCGCCCGCCTGGCTGTCAGTCGCCGACCGAGACCTCGGCGCTGCGAAAGTCAGGGCTGCCACGCCGGTGACAATCACGAGTACTACACCGATCGCCAGCCACATCCAGCTGCGGGTCCGGCCGCCGGTCGTGGCCGCGTAGGTCGTCGGGATAGTTCGCTTGAGATGAGGCACGCGCACACTCTACTAGTTTGCTTAGGAAGTTCTCGGCGGGTCGGCACTCTTCCCTAAGCCGCTTAGGATGTGCGCACGCAAGTCTACGACTGGAGAAGGAGTCCTGCAGATGCCGCGCTTTGGCGACCTGGAGGCCGCGATCATGGACCAGGTGTGGGCGCTTGGCGACCCGGTCCGAGTCCGGGATGTGCTGGAGGAACTCCAGCGCAGCCCGGTGCCGGCATACACGACGGTGCAGACGGTGATGGACATCCTTTTTCGCAAGGGATGGTTGACCCGACGCAAGCGCGGGCGGGTCAACCTGTACGCCGCCGCAGCCAGCAGGGAGGACTATGTCGCACAGCTGATGGGTGAGGCCCTCGCTGAGGCCAAGGACCGCTCGGCCGTACTGGTGCGGCTGGTGGAAGAAATGGACCCCGCCGAGTCCGCTGAACTTCGCACGCTGCTCGAGGCCGCCCGCTCCGACCGCTCAGATCCCGATTCCGAGGGCGCACAGTGACCACGGCAGTAGTTCTGTTGAGTTACGCCGCCATGGTCGCGCTGGTAGGCCCTTGGATGCTCTTGGCCGGCGGCTGGAGCGACCGGGCGCCGCGACTGGCAATTGTTGCGTGGCAATGCCTGACAGTGTCCGTCGTGGCAGCGGTCGCCCTCGCTGGCGTCGCCCTGCTGATCCCCACCGCCAGTGTCAGCGGAGGCCTCGCAGAATTACTGCGCGCATGCGCGATGGCGTTGAGCGCCCAGTACTCGTCGCCCGGCGGAGCGGCAGCTGCCGCCACGGGGGCGATCCTGATGACGACCTTCCTGGGACGGCTAGCTTGGTGCCTCACCGTCGTGCTGGCGGATGCGCGCCGCCGCAGGTCCCGTCATCGAACCGCCCTGGACCTGGTCGGCACGACGGTTCCCGGCCTGGGTGCCGTTGTGCTGAGCGCCGACCGGCCAGCGGTGTACTGCCTGCCCGGGCGCCATCGGCGGATCGTCGTCACCTCGGGCGCGTTGCAGCTCCTGACCGAGGAACAACTCACGCTGGTGCTTCGCCATGAGCAAGCCCACGCCCGGCAGCGGCACGATTTGGTTCTCGCTTGGTCACAGACAACCGCAAAGGCGTTCCCCCGGGTGCCACTGTTTGCGACCGCCCGTGCCGAGAGCGCGCGGCTGGTTGAACTGCTGGCCGACGACGTGGCCATCGGTCAGGACGGGAACCGTCTCGCCCTCGCTGACGCCCTGCTGACACTGAGCAGCGCATCCGCGCCAGTGGCGGCACTGGCTGCGGGCGGCTCGACCGCCGGGGCGAGGGTCCGTCGCCTCATCAACCCGCGCAGACCGCTAGGCCGCGTCGGCGCGGCTCTGGTCGCATCGGCGGCCATCGGAATGCTGCTGTTACCGGTAGCGGTGGCGGTAGGTCCGGCAGCGTCGGCGACCCGGATGGACTACTGCCCAACTGCCGCTCCCGCAGCTGCCGCCTCGGTGCCCAGCTCGGCCGACTGAGGGCGTCGCGCCGTTGACTGGGGGCGTTGCGTCGAAACTGCTACTAATCTCCTTAGTTGATTCGTGTATGGTGTTTGCGTAAACGACTCGTGGAGAGGCTCAGGCGATGAATTGGTTGTACGCCCTACCAGTCCTGGCATGTCCCGTTGGGATGGGGCTGATGATGTGGCTGATGATGCGCCCGGGGCGGTCCCAGAGCCCCAGTGCCGACCCAGTGTCAGGCAAGGAGATCGAACAGCTGCGCGCCGAGGTCAGCCGGTTACAGCAATCCCAATTCGGCGGTTACCCACCGCATGGAGACGGTGTCCTGCTGGACAAGCGATAGACGCCCTCCAACAACCTGGTCCGCAGCCCGAGCCGAGCAAACACGTGGATCCACAGCGCGCCCCGGCTTCCGCGCGCCCGGTGCCCTCGGTGATATCAGCACACACACACCCAGACTGGAGCGATCCCGGAATGCCCGACACCCCACCTGCCCCGCCGTCCATGCCTGCCCGCTGGCGACGGCACCGACGGCTCGTGCGGATCGGCCAGGCGCTGATGCTCATCGGCCTGGTCATCGCGGCGGTGCATGCGGTGATGCACATGGGCGGCAACCCCTCCGGTTGGACCGACCTGACCGTCGGCTACCCCACCGCCGCCGTCGTTGCGTTCGCAGGGGCCATCCTGGCCGGCCGGGCGGAGCCGAAGGCATGAACCGATGAGCGCGCCATCCCTCAACCCGGCGCTGGGCATCGGCTACCGGCCCGTGCCGGGAGTTTTGGGGATCTCCCCGCACGGACTTCTCGCGGCGGTGGGCATCTTCGTCGGGTACTGGGTCCTGCGGCGGCTGACGCGCCGGAACGACCTGCCGTGGGCTGTTCTCGAGCGGGCGATCCTGTGGGCGATACCCGCGGGAATCGTGGGAGCCCGGGCCGACTTCGTGCTGTCTCACCCCGGCCAGTTCGACTCCGTCGGCAGCGTGCTACAGATCTGGAACGGCGGCTTGGCCCTGTTTGGCGGGCTGATCGTCGCGATCACGGTGGCCCTCTTGGTGCTGCACCACAACCACCTGCCGCTACGTCTCGTGCTGGATCTTGCCGCCCCGGCAATCGCGCTGGCCATCGGCATCGGTCGCGTTGGCGACCTGCTGCTCACCGATCACCTGGGCAAACCAACCACCTCGGCGTTCGCGCTGGCATACCGGGTGCCGTTCGGCGCCGACCTGGCACCCGGGTTCGGCCCCAGCCCCGCGCGCCCCCCAGGCGTTGGGGAATCCTGCGCCGACGTCGGACGGTTTTTCGCCGGGTGCAGCTACCACCTGACACCGGCATATGACCTTGTCGGTGCCCTGATCCTCGCCGCCTTCCTCTGGTGGCTGTTGGTGCGGCGCCCGCACCCGGAAGGCGCCGTGTTCGCCCTGTTCGTCATCGGGTACGCCACCCAACGGCTCATGACCGACGCCACCCGCGCCGTCGACGAGCGGCCACTGTGGGGTATGACCGGCACGCAACTGGCCGCGTTCGTGCTCGCGTTGGCCGGCGTGGCCTGCATCGGCTGGCTGTACACCCGGGACCGGTCGTTGCGCTGCGCACCCCGGCGCCTGACGTGAATCGGCCCGCTGTGCGCCGGCGCCACATGCTGCTGGCCGTGCTGGGCCTTGCCGGAACCGGTGCGCTGGCCGGCTGCGGCACCACCAACCCGGACTCGGTCGCCGCGCAAGCGCAGGGCGGCGACCAGAAGGGGTACGTCGCCGGCGACGGAACCGTCGCCCAGATCGCACAGGCTGACCGAGGCAAGCCGCTCCAGCTGTCCGGGGCGACCATCGACGGGGCCACCTGGTCGCTGGCCGGCCGCACCGGAGGCGTCGTGGTCAACGTGTGGGGCTCCTGGTGCCCACCGTGCATCCAGGAGACGCCGGACTTGAAGAAGGCCTACACCCGTCTGCGGGCCGCCCGACCGGGAGTCGCGTTCGTCGGCGTGGATATCAAGGAATCGGCGGCGTCGGCGCAGTCCTTCGTCGTGAAGAACCGTATCCCCTACCCGTCACTTGCCTACGAGGGCGGCAAGTCACTGCTGGCATTGCACGGGATGGCCCCGGCGACCCCGACCACCCTGGTGCTGGACCAGCAAGGGCGGATCGCCGCCCGGGTGCTGGGCCCGGTTGACGCGACGACCTTGGTCGGGCTCGTGCAGGACGTCATCCCCAGCACACCGGCCGCAGGTACCCGGTGATCCAGCAGCTGGCCGCGGGACCATTCCTGCTGGCGCTGGCGGTGGCGGTGCTGGCCGGGCTGGTCTCGTTCGCCTCCCCGTGCGTGCTGCCACTTGTGCCCGGGTTCCTCGGCTACATCACCGGGCTGTCCGACGTCGCGCTGGAACACCGCCGCCGATCCCCGATGCTCCTGGGCGCGGTGTTGTTCGTGGCCGGCTTCTCCGCGGTGTACTTGTTGACCGCTGTGGCGATCTCCGCGCTAAGCCTGCGACTGCAGGCCCACCAGCCGCTGCTGCTGCGGATCGGCGGCGCACTGGTCCTGCTGATGGCCGTCCTGTTCCTGGGGGTCGGTAACCGGTTCGCCCGGGCACCGTCCTGGCGACCGGCCGCCGGGCTGGCCGGGGCACCACTACTGGGGGCGGTCTTCGGACTCGGCTGGAGCCCGTGCCAGGGACCGGCGCTGGCCGCGATCCTCGCGATGGCCGCGCCGCTATCGGCGCAGGCCCACACCGTGACCCGCGGCGCCGCCCTTGCCGCCGCGTACTGCGCCGGCCTCGGGGTCCCCTTCATCGTGATGGCCGGCGCCTACCAGCGCGCCGGACGCGTGAGCGGCTGGCTACGCGTGCACCATCGGCCGATCCAGGTCACCGGCGGCCTGGCCCTGGCCCTGGTCGGGACCCTGATGGTGACCGGCGTCTGGGAAGTCGCGATCACCTGGCTCCAGTCCCGCCTGGTGTCCCAATTCCAGACGGTGCTGTAGATCATGTCCACCGCACCCGCCCGCGCGAAGCCACGCGCCGGTGACGTACGCCAGCCCCGACTCGGACCGCTCGGGTGGGGCAGGTGGGTATGGCGCAACCTCACCAGCATGCGCACCGCGCTGTTCCTCCTGCTGCTGCTGGCCGTCGCAGCGGTCCCCGGATCGGTGTTTCCACAGCGCAACATCGACGCCGGGAAAGTCACCCGGTACCTGGCCGCGCACCGAGGCAGCGGGCCATGGATGGACCGGCTCGGCTTCTTCGACGTGTACGCCTCCCCGTGGTTCTCCGCGATCTACCTGCTGCTGTTCATCTCACTGATCGGCTGCATCCTGCCCCGCACCCGAGTCCACCTGCGCGCGCTGACGTCCCGGCCACCGAAGCCACCGCGCCGACTGGACCGCCTTCCCGCACACACCCACATCGTCACCGCCGTGTCAGCAGAGCAGGCGTTGGGGGCGGCCCGCCAGGCGTTGCGCGGCCGGCCCGGCCGACTCGGGAAGAGCCGCGGCAGGTTCCGCGTTCACGGCCACGACCCGGCAACACTGTCCGCCGAGAGCGGCTACCTGCGCGAGACCGGCAATCTGGCGTTCCACATCGGCCTGTGCCTGGTCATCGTCGGGGTGGCCATCGGTCACCTGTGGAGCTGGCGCGCCGATGTCATCGTTCCCGAAGGCAGCGGCTTCTCCACCGCACTGGGCTCCCTGGACACGTTCAGCGCCGGGCCACTGGTCAACCCGGCGGACCTGCCCTCGTTCAACCTGAACGTCACCAAGATGAACGTCACCTTCGAAGACAAGGTCGGCGGCAGCCAATTCGGCAAGCCGCGCAAGTTTCTGGCCGACACCACCGTGGACACCGGCACCGGCCGACCACACCCGGCGCAGATCGCGGTCAACAGCCCATTGCGGATCGGCGACGCGGAAGTGTTCCTGTTGGGCAATGGGTACGCACCGGTCCTGACCGTCCGCGACGCCAAGGGCGCGGTCGTCTACCAGGACGCCACCCCGTTCCTGCCGCAGGACGGTAACTACCTGTCCACCGGCGTCGTCAAAGTCACCACCGCCGCACCCCAGGAGCTGGGGCTGGACGGGTTGTTCCTGCCCACCGCCGACCAGAACTTCACTCGTGGACCCACCTCCCTGTTCCCCGGGTTGCGCAACCCGGTCCTGGTGGCATCGGTGTGGACCGGGAACCTGTTCCCCGGCAACGCACCACAGTCCGTGTACACGCTGGACACCAGCCAGATGAAACGGCTGACCAAACCTGGTGGGGCTCCACTGCTGATTCGCCTGGCACCCGGGCAGACCGTCCAGCTGCCCGACGGGCGCGGCTCGATCAGCTTCGACCGGACGGTTCGCTGGGCCGGCCTGTCGGTGCGGCACACCCCCGGCAAGACCCTCACGCTGCTGGCCGCACTGGCCGCGGCCGCCGGACTGATCACCTCCCTGCTGGTCAAGCGGCGCCGCGTCTTCATCCGCGTCACACCCGACCCGAGCGCCGGGGACAAGCCAGGCGCCGTGGTGACCATCGGGGCATTGGCCAAAGGCACCGACCCCACCCTCACCGCCGTGGTGCACGAGCTCGCCGACCACATCGCACGCCTGACCAGTCAGGCGCCCCCCGACAGGAGACCCCGATGATCCATCCCGCGCTTGCCCCGTACGCCAACCTGGCCGTCTACACCGCCATGGGCCTGTTCACCGTCACCCTGATCTGCTTCGCGCTCTACCTGGCCGCCCGCACCCGGCCCCTGGGAGCCGCGATCGTGGCTGAGGCCCGCACGCCGGTCAGTGTGTCCGGAAGCCATCACCTGGCTGCCGCCGACAGTCACGTTGAGACCCCCGAGCAGTCGCCGCCGGCAGCCGCAGCATGCGACCCCCGCGACTCCAGGCACGCCCGGCAAATCGCGGCCGTCGCGGTCAACCTCACGTACCTGGGCGCCGCCTGCCTCCTGGCAGCGGTCGTGCTCCGCGGCATCACCGTGATGCGACCGCCCAACGGCAACATGTACGAATTCACCATCGCCGCCAGCGCGGCAGCCGCCACCGTCTACGCCGCCCTGGCCAGACGCCGACACTGGGAATGGCTCGGGGCATTCGTCACCGGATTGATCCTGGCCGCCCTGATGGCCGCCGTGCTGCTGTTCTACACCGGCGCCGCCCAACTCTTGCCGGCGCTGCAAAGCTACTGGCTCGGCATTCACGTCACCATCGCCATCTGCGCCGTCGGATTCTTCACCATCGCGTTCCCGCTCAGCCTGCTACAACTGGCCCAGCGCCGCCGCCAAACCCACCCCACCATGGCCGGACACCGGCTGCTCGCCGTCGTACCGGACGCTGAGACTCTGGAGCGCGCCGCCTACGGCATGAACATCGTTGGCTTCATCCTGTGGACCTTCACCCTCATCACCGGAGCCATCTGGGCGCAGGAAGCCTGGGGCGCCTACTGGCAGTGGGACCCCAAAGAGGTCTGGACCTTCATCGTCTGGATCGTGTTCGCCGCACACCTGCACGGCCGCGCCACCGCCGGCTGGCAATCCAGGCGCGCCACCTACATCGCTCTAGCTGGATACCTGGCCGTCGTGGCCAACTTCACCCTGGTAAATCTGTCGTCCACCTTCGCCGGTATGCACAACTACTCCGGCATGTAACGAAAAGCCCAATGACCTACCGAACACACCTGGCCTCGAAATTGATCAACCTGTCGTACGCCGCACCCTGGCGGGTCAGTGCCGCTGCATCAGTAGACTCGCGCGCCCCTGCTGCCGGAACTCCAGGACGACCATCGCGGCGATCGCGGCGGCGTAGGCGACACGTCGACGTCTCGGGGTCCAGGCGCAACGAACTGCGATCCAGCGGTGTGTCGCCAGACCGACCAGGAACCGCGCCAGAGCCAACGCCGCCGTTACCGTGGCCAGGATCCCTAGCGGGTTATACCGCCACGCCGCCTGCAGATGACCTTGAGCTGTCAATCGCGCTGCCCGGGTCCCGCCGCACAGCGGATCCATAATGCCCGCGTAGTGGAACGGACTGTGAATGTCGACCGGCGGCAGGCCGAAGATGGCCATCGTCATTGCGACGACCAGGCCAGCGACGCCCGTGATGCTGAGTAACAGCATCTGGTCGGACCGGTCGATCCTCATCGAGACGGCGGGCACCCCCTCAGGAGCAACAGATTTGAGCACCACGCCTCCCAACGGTCAAGCATCCGACTCGGTTTCTTCGTAGCCGATGCTACCGATCATCACGATCACGTGGCAGCAGCCGTGATAGCCCGTAGAACTGTCCCGATGTCGTCAAGAATGGCTGGGCCGACGCGGTCACACACGCCGACTCTCGCATCCGGTTGAGCGCCAAGGCGCTGCAGTGCGGCCAGTCAATGCTCGGTACCCTGTCCCATGCGGCTACGCAGCCCACGTCCATCAGCTGAGGTAGAAATCGTTGAAAAGCTACGCAGGGCGACACCGCGCGCACTCCCCGGTGGGTCGTCACCGCGCACGCACCACGCTCGCTCGTCACAAGGTCGCCATACCGGTGGTTGCCGCGGCCACCGCGTCCGCGGTCGCCGCCGGGGTCGCGGCCAGCGCGGCGCCGCTGGGCCTGATTGGTCAGAGCGGGGGTCGCCCGGCAGCAGTCGCGACTCAACGACAGTCGGTCGATTCCGCAGCAACGCGAGAGGGCATGTCGGCAGCTGATCGGCGCGCGTCGACGACGGCCCCGATGACAGCGGCGGCACGAGACCGGGCCGCGTCCCGGGACCAGACTCGGACCACGCCCAGCAGCACGAACGCGCCGCGTCCTTCCGCCGCCAGGCCAACGCCCGCTCCTGAGACCGCAACCAAGCAACCCGCAGAACACCCCACGACAAGCCGCAGCACCGGCCGCCCTCACCCCGAATGGGTGTGCGCGATCGCCGGATGCGGCGGAACATTCACCTCCGGGTTCGGCTCCCGGGTCTCACCCGGTGGTATCGGTTCGACGTATCACCAAGGTGACGACTTCGCCGCACCCATCGGTACGCCGGTGCGAGCACTCCACGACGGCGTGGTGGCTGCCGCCGGATGGAACGGCGGGGAGGGCCTGCGGGTGGCGATCGATGTGGGTAACGGCACTAGTGCCATCTACGCACACTTGTCCCGGCAACTGGTCGCGCCCGGTGCCCGGGTGTCCGCAGGCCAAATCGTTGCCTACTCGGGCAACACTGGGAACTCCACCGGACCGCACCTTCATCTGGAGATCCACATCGGCGGCGGGGCGATTGATCCGTTGCCCTGGCTGCGTACGCGCGGCATCTTCTAGCAAGGAGCTGACCCGGCGCACAGTCCCGCTCGATGAGTCCGCGCGGGGACGAACCACGGTCACCGGTGGACGCATCCGGTGGTGACCACAGACATGGTCAGCGTTGCAGGGCCGTGACTCGGTGCGCGACAGCGGCACGAAAGTGCGGACACGTCCCGATGTCCTCGTGGTCGCAATCCAGCGCGCACTCGATCAGGGCGAGGCAGGTTTGGGCTGCCGCGATGCGGTTTCGCAGTTCAGTACGATGCTCTTGGAGGACGGCGGTCCGCTGCTGTGCCGATCCGGTAGTCATCGCTAGGATCTCCCTGAGCCCCAGCCCGGCCTCCTTGGCCAGCAATATCGTTGCCACGCGATACACATCATCGGGCCGATAGCGGCGGTGGCCAGCGGTGGACTGCTGTGGCGACAGCAGATCCTCGGACTCCCAATGACGTAGAACATGCGTAGCGACACCGGACCGGGCCGCCAGCTCGCCTAGGGTCCAACCGGCAGCCGTTGACTTCATGTCGACATTCAGAACGATCCTGATCGTCATGTCAACGAGACCATCACCAACGGCAGCAGCCGAGCGACACGAGACAACGTCGATGATCCGCATGCTCGACCTTGCGGACGAGATGCCCGAAGCCATCCGCATCCGACACCTCACCTACGAACTCCTAGCCCTCGATCACCGCACCCGAGCCATCGACGTGGGCTGCGGCATCGGCCTGGCGGCGGCCGAGATGTCCCGCACAGCTTCCCAAACCATTGCGCTGGACCCCGACAACTTGATGGTGCAGACCGCTTCATCGCGATGGCCGGAGTTGGACGTACGGCGAGGAGTAGCGGAGCATCTACCGTTATCCGAGGGCTCGGTGACGGCGTACCGCGCCGACAAGGTTTTCCACATGCTGGCCGACCCTGGACGAGCGGTGGCCGAGGCGCATCGCGTCCTTGCTCCTGGAGGCAGAATCGTATTGGTCGGTCAGGACTGGGATGGCGTCATGATCGATGCGGCCGATGCCGGCCTGTCACGAGCGGTCGTCCAGGCGCGAGCGGACTCCATTCCGAGCCCTCGCGCGGCCCGCCAATACCGGAGTCTGTTGCTTGATGGCGGTTTCGATGAGGTGGCTATCCAGGGCTTCCTCGGCGCATTGATCCACCCCTCAATGGTCGACATAGCCATCGGTTTCGCCCAAGCCGCCGCATCGACGGGAGCTGTAACGGCCAGCGAAGCGCAGAACTTCATTCGCGATCAACAGCAGCGAGCTGCGCAGGACCGGTTCTCGATGGGCCTGCCTGTATGGGTCGCTGCGGCGACGCGATGAGGTGACCTCGGGCAACCCCAGTCACCTGCGATCAGGCGGACGCGTGTACGTGAGGGACGAGATCAATGGCGGAGCAGACGAGGCATGGTGAAGGTGAAACGTGCGCCCGTGCCGGGACCGTCGCTGTCGGCGGTGAGCGTTCCATGGTGGGCTCGGGCAATGGCGCGAGAGATGGTGAGTCCGATGCCGCTGCCGGTGCTGTCACGGTCCCGCGCGAGGCTCCCGCGGTAGAAGCGTTCGAAGATGTGCGGCAACTGGTCAGCGGGGATGCCGTCGCCGGTGTCGATCACGGCAATTCGTATTGACACCGTGTCGATGGTGGTCTGGAGGGTCACGTCGCCACCGGGTGGAGTATGGCGCAAGGCGTTGATCAGCACATTGGTCAGTGCCTGGGCGAACCGCTGGAAGTCGACGAGAACCTCGGCGTCAGGGCGGTCACTGATGGCGCTGTGCAACTGCACGCCCTTGCCGGCGTACCGAGGGCGCAGGCTTTCGACTGCCGCCTGGACGACCACCTGAACGGGCGTGCGCTTGAGGACCAGACCGAGTTCTCCTTCTTCGGCACGGGATACGTCGTTGAGATCTTCGGCAAGTCGGTGCAGCCGGGTGATCTGGTCTCGAAAGACCCGTGCCGGCTCCGGGCCCCACCCGGTGACGCCGTCGTCGAGACCGTCGAGGTAGGCCTCCAGCGTCGCGATCGGGGTGCGCAACTCGTGGGCGAGATCGGCCAGGAGTCGGTACCTGGTGGCCTCGGTGTGTTGCAGGCGCTCGGCGACCTGGTTGAACGCCCCTGTCAGGGATGCCAGCTCCGGACCCGCGGTCGCCGGCGTCGCTCGGGCGGTGTAGTCCCCGTCGGAAATGCGTTCGGCCACGGCGGCCAGTTGCACCACCGGGCGAGTCAGCCGACGGGACAGATACCAGGTGACGGCGATAGCGGCGATCAGCGCGATCAGGACGGCCATGCCGAGCGCAATCGTATTGGCGCTGGTGTAAGCGCGCTCGATATGCCTCAACTCGGGGGTGTTCGGCTTCTCCCCCGCCATCAGCAGATGATGATGGAACAACGGTGGCCCCACGATCGCGGCGACACCGGCGGCGGTGATCGCGCCGCAGGTGACGACCAGGCCCTGTGCGAGCAGGAGCCGAGTCGCGATGCCCGGACCACTACCGCGCGTAGCTGGCCGCTTCATGAGGTGACCATCCGATATCCGACACCGCGCACAGTGTCGATGTACCGGGGCTCGGCGGGATCGTCGGCCAGCTTGTTGCGCAGGTGCGCGATGTGGACATCGACCACGTGCTCGTCGCCAACCCAGGCGGGGTCCCACACCTCGTCGATGATCCGGCGACGGGCGAACGCCACCGCAGGTGAGGCGGTCAGTAGCGCCAGGATGTCGAACTCGGTGCGGGTCAGCCCGACGGGCTGGCCGGCCAGGGTGACGCGTCGGCCGACCGCATCGACGGTCAAGGATCCGAAGGTTCGCGGCTGCGCAATTGACGGGGCCTGGTCCCGGGGCCGGCGTAGGAGGGTTTGAACGCGTGCGACCAGTTCTCGGGGGCGGAACGGTTTGGTGAGGTAGTCATCGGCGCCGACGGACAGTCCGACGATCGTGTCGACTTCTTCGGCGCGGGCGGTGAGCATCAGGATGTAGCAGTCGGTGAAGGTTCGCAGCCGCCGGCACACCTCGACGCCGTCCAGACCGGGCAACCCCAGGTCCAGCACGATGACGTCCGGCTGCACGGCATGAGCGGTGTCGATCGCATCGGGGCCGGTGTGCACCAACGGTGCGACGTACCCGGCGCGTTCCAGGTAGGAACCGACCATGGTCGCCAAGTCCTTTTCGTCCTCGACCACCAACACCGTTCGAGCAGCATCGACCATGCCTCCATCATCACCGCAGACACCGCACACGCTGCCGCCGGACGTCAGCTGCTGGCGGCTTCTTGATCGTTTCTTCAGGGTTCAGCCGGTCTGATCACAACATCGCAGGCGCACCCTGGACGACATGATGGGGTTGCGCAACACCGGCATGTCCGGCTGGACGTGGGCGTTACTGCTGGTCTGCGTTCTGACGCTCTGGGCGTTGGTGGCCTCCGCAGCCGCTCTCCTCGTACGAGGCACGCACGGTCCCCGCGGCACGACCCGGCGTCTGCTGGATCGGCGCAGGACAGCGGCGGGCGACAGTGCGACACAGGAGTACGCCAAGCACCCGGAGACTGGATCATCCGCTGAACCACCATCTCCCACGGAAAGACCGGAATGAGAGTCGTTCGCGTGTCCCCTCATGAGCAAAATGCCAGACGCCCCCTCGACCGAAACGGCCGCTGTGCCAGTCGGTTCCACCTGGTTAACACAAGCAAGAAGAGATTCCTTGAAGGAGAAATTCGTTGTTCCCTACCCGCCGTGCTCGTGTCCTGCTGACCCTTGCCGCTGCCGCCAGTCTGACGGTGGTGGCTGGCTGCTCCTCGAACTCGTCGTCCCCCGCTGCCTCTGGGGGTCATCACGCTTCCAGTACCGCGATGGACGGGATGCCGATGGGCTCATCCTCCATGCCGACCAGCGCGTCCTCGATGGCGATGGACCACGGTGACGGCGGTCCCGTCCCGGCGGGGATGAAGCCGGCGTCCGACCCCAAGTACCCGGTCGGTAGCAAAGTGATCCTGACCGCTGACCACATGGAAGGCATGGACGGTGCGCGCGCGTCCGTCGTTGGCGCCTACGCCACCTTCACCTACGCAGTGAACTACACCCCGACCACCGGCGGGGCGATGGTCAAAGACCACAAGTGGGTGGTCCAGCAAGAACTCCAGGACGCCGGCAGCAAACGTCTCGCCAACGGTACGAAGGTGGTCCTCACCACCGACCACATGTCCGGGATGAAGGGCGCGCACGGAACCATCGCCAGCTCCACCGATCAGACCGTTTACGTCGTGGACTACACCGCCGGCGGCATGACCATGAAGAACCACAAGTGGGTCGTCGAGGACGAGATGAAGCCGGCCAAGTGAGCGCAGAACCAGCCGCGTCACGAACCACAACAGGCAGGTCACGGCACCCGGGCTGCCCCACGAATGGGTCTCGCAGCTACTGCCACCAGAACGGCCCTGCGGAGCGCTGGCAACCCCATGCCAATACCCCCCATGGGTATATGTAGGATCGGGTTATGAGCGCCTTATCGAAATCTTCCCGGTTGTCCCGCCGCGGCCTGTTCGGCGTCAGCGTGGCGGCCGGCGCCAGCGTTCTGGCCGGATGCACCTCCTCCGGGTCGCGGGATGCCAGACGCGGCCCGACTGCCTCGACCTCGTCGGGCGTGCGGGTCTCACCCACCGACGGGGCCGTGCAGCGCGCCGAGGACGCCCGGCCTGGAGGCGGCCGCACCGTGCGAGCCTCGCTGACCTCGGCCCCGATGCGTGCGAGCATCGGCGGGCAGCAGGTCAGCACCTGGGGTTACGGTGACCGGTTGCCCGGCCCGGTGCTGCGGTCCCGCGTCGGAGACACCCTCGCGGTCGCCCAGCGCAACCGGTTGGACCAAGCCACGACGACGCACTTTCACGGACTCGCGCTGCGCAATAACGCAGACGGCGTACCCGGGCTGACCCAGCCGGCGATCAAGCCGGGCGGATCATTCACAGCCACCTTCAAGACCGCGCACCCGGGCACGTACTGGTATCACTCGCATGTGGAACTGCAGCGAGATCGGGGCCTGTACGGCGCACTGATCATCGACGACCCCCACGAGCCGCTGTCCTACGACCAGGAGTGGATCCTGGTCGTGGATGACTGGCTGGACGGCATCAAGGGACGCACCCCGGCCAAGCAGGCCGCGCAGCTGGCCAAGGGAATGCCCATGGGCCACGACATGTCAGGCATGTCCGGGATGCCGATGCCCAGCATGTCGGGTATGTCCGGGATGGGCGGTGGTGACGGCACGACCAGTCCCTTCCTCGGCGGCGACGCCGGCGACGTCACCTACCCGGTGCATCTGATCAACGGGCGCGACCCGATGCGCCCGGACACGTTGAAGGCCAAGCCCGGGCAGCGCATCCGGTTGCGGGTGATCAACGCCGGCGGCGACACCGCCTACCGGGTCGGCCTGCCCGGGGTGCCGATGACACTGACGCACACCGACGGTTTCCCGGTCAAGCATCAGCGCGTGGATGCGATCGTGCTGGGGATGGGCGAACGGGTCGACGCGCTGATCACGGTGCCCGACCACCCGGTACCGTTCGTGGCGCTGGCCGAAGGCAAGGCTGGCCGCACCTTCGCGGTGCTCGCGTCCGGGAACGGGGCTCGCCCGACAATGTCGAGCGTGCCGAAGACGTTGACCGGCAAGGTCATCCAGTCCGGCTCGGCGACTGCTGACCCGTCCGTGCAGCTTGCCGACCGCCCGGTCGACCAGGTCCACACGCTCGCGTTGACCGGCGGGATGGCCAAGTACGGCTGGGGCATCAACGGCCGGCAATTCGATGAGGCCAACCCGTTTGCCACCGCCTACGACATCCGAGCGGGGCAACGGGTGCGGATCGACTACGCGAACCACACGATGATGTGGCATCCGATGCACCTGCACGGGCACACCTTCCAGGTCGGGGCGACGGGTCCGCGCAAGGACACGGTCATCGTCAAGCCGATGCAGACGGTGTCGGTGTTCTTCGACGCGGACAACCCCGGTCAGTGGCTGACCCACTGCCACAACGCGTACCACGCGAACCGCGGGATGATGGCGGTGCTCAGTTACGTGAAGTAGCCCGGTCGAGGGGCGGTCATACTGGAACTCGTGCAGCCGATATGCCGCGGCCCCACGATCGCCACCGCGACCGTTGTTGCACTCCTGCTCGCCGCCTGTACAGCCAGCGGCTCGGCCGACACGCCCTCGGCGCACGACCCCTCCCGATCCGAGTCGAACGGTGCATGCACGGACACGACAGTTCGAAAGCTGGTAATCGGGTTCGTGCGGGCATTCAACGCCGGTGACCAACCGACCTTGCAGCGGATCTGGGCGCGGCAGGGAAACGGCTTCGACTGGTACAGCACCGACGGTCCGGGACAACGGATCGGCTCCGTCGCTCAGGACAGGGCCGGACTCGAGCGATATTTCGCTGGCCGCCACGAGGCCGGGGAACGGCTCCGGCTGACTTCGTTCCAGTTCAACGGCAACACCGCCGGCTACGGCAACTTCCAATACACGCTGATTCGCCGAGCCGACGACCTAGCGCCGACCAAATACACGGGCAAGGGCGCCGCGATCTGCACATCGACGAGATCGATGCTGGGCGTCTGGTCGATGGCCAAGACACCGACACCGAGAGCCAAAGCCGAGACCCACGCGGCCGCCGCCCTTTCCTGGCAGCGGCCGCGGTCCAGCCGTCAGGCGGCGGGGTTCGTGTGCGCCTCTCATTGGCCCCGGCCGGCCAGCGGCGCGAACCGCGGCATGATGGCCGTGGTCAGCTACGTGAAGTAGCCCGCCGAGAGCGCAGATGCGCCGGATTGCCGGCGAGCCTGGGTCCTCACCACTTGATAGCGGCCGATCCGATGTCCAGCACGCCGTCGGCCACGATGCCGATCAGCAGGGCCAGGCATCCGGTGGTGACCGCCGCGGCGATCACGCACCGCGCGGGCCAGGCCAGCGCCTCCCGCGGACTACCCGGCACCGACGGGCCGGCGGCCGGTCCGGTGGCTGGGTCGGAGCGGGCGAACGCGGGAGCGATCCAACGCAGGTAGTAGTAGAGGCTCGCGACAGTGTTGACGGCGGCGATGACCACGAGCCATGCCCAGCCGCCGTCCCAGGTGGCGGCGAAGACGGTGAGCTTACCGGTGAACACGCCAGTGGGTGGGGTACCGACCAGGGCCAACAGGCTGACCACGAGGACGCCGGCCAGGGCTGGGCTCTGGCGAGCGAGCCCGCGGTAGTCCGTCAGTGTGGAGGGCCCGGGGCGTGCGGCGATGACGGCGAACGCGCCGAGGTTGGCTGCTGCGTATGCCGCCAGATAAAGGATTAGCGCGGCCAGCGGTGCGGAGCCGGCGACCGGATCGGCGACCACGACGACCATGAGCAGGTAGCCGACCTGGCTGATGGTGGAGTAGGCCAGCAGTCGGGCCGGATCGTCCTGCCGGAAGGCGGCGAGGTTACCCAGGGTCATGCTGGCCGCGGCCAGCAGTGCCAGCAGCAGTCGCCAGTTGATGGCGTCGTCGGGTAGGACGAGCACGAACCGGTACAGGGCGAGCAGCGCCCCGATTTTGGGGACAGTGGTCAGGAAGGCCCCGGCACCGGTGGTGGCACCTTGTACGGCGTCCGGCACCCAGAAGTGCACCGGGACCGCGCCGGCTTTGAAGAGCAGTCCGGCAAACACGGCCACCGCTCCCAGGGCGAGGGCCGCGGGTGGGGCGCCGGGCAGGCGCTGGGCCAGGTCGGCATACGAGGTGGATCCGGCCAGCCCGAACAGCACCGCGATCCCGAGGAACATGACGATGCCCAGCAGTACACCGAACAGGTAGGTCTTCAGCGCCCCTTCGGCGCCAGCGGGGTCACGGGCCCAGCCGGCGAGGGCGTAGAGCGGGATGGACGCCAGCAGATAGGCCACCGCGAGCAACAGCAGGTCGGTGCTGCCGGCCAGCAGGATGGTACCGAGACTGGCCAGCAGCACCAGGACTGCGAACTCGCTCTCCCGGGCGCTGCCGCGCACCCGCCCGGCAGACAGGCCCAACACGAGCAGCGCCGCGGCGGGCACGATGAGCCGGGCGGCGAACGTGGCGGCGTCGATCGCGTAACTGCCGGCATACAGCGTCTGCCCCGAAGCGCCCGCCGTGGCGCCGGCCACCAGCGACCCGGCCAGCGCGACGGCGGCTACCAGCTGCGCGCTCCACTGCCGCTCCTGGCGGACGAACGAGCCGGTCAGCAGCGCGACCACGGCACCGACGAGCAGGATGAGCTCGGGTGCGAACGCGGCCGGGTCCTCGTGGGCGGTCACCGGCCGACCAGCGCGATCAGGTGATCCGCGGCGGGCGTCACAACGCCGAGCAGGGACTGCGGGAAGACGCCGATGAGCACGGACAGGGCCAGCAGCGGCCCGATGGCCCACAGTTCGCGAGCGGACAGGTCCGCGAACGCGACCTGTCCGGTTCGTGGTGTGCCGAGGAAGAGCCGGTGGATAGCCCACAGGAAGAGGCCGGCTGTGAGGACGATGCCCAGCGCGGCGACCGCGGCTGCCGGTGTGGCCGGGCCGAGGCTGCCAGCGAGGATCTGGAACTCGGCGATGAAGCCGCTGAAGCCAGGCAGCCCCAGGCTCGCGAATGCCGCGACGGTCGTCAGTGCGGCGAACCGTGGCGCAGGCCCGGCCAGGGCGCCATACCGGGTCAGGTCGTAGCTGCCACCGCGGTCCAGCAGCACACCGGCCAGCAGGAACAAGGCCGCGGTGATCAGCCCGTGACTGACCATCTGCACCAGGGCACCGGTGACGGCCACCGACCGGGCGTGGGCGTCACCGGCCAGGCCGGCGGCGCCGAGACCGAGCAGGATGTAACCCATGTGGTTGACACTGGTGAACGCGATCAGCCGTTTGAAGTTGTCCTGGGCCAGCGCCACCAGCGCCCCGTAGAGGACCGAGGCCACGCCCACCCCGACGAACACCCAGGCATAGGTGCGCCACTGCTCGGGCAGCAGCGGCATCGCGATCCGCACGAAACCGAAGGTGCCCATTTTCAGCAGGATCCCGGCCAGCACCGCCGACCCAGCCGCCGGCGCGTCGGTGTGCGCCGGCGGTAGCCAGGAGTGGAACGGGACCGTCGGGGTCTTGATCGCCAGGCCGAGTGCGATGGCCGCCAGCACCAACGGCCCGGCCGCACCTGACCCGGTCAACGGCGGGTGCGCGGCGAGCTCGGCGATGTCGAAGGTGTGCGGATCGGAGGCGACATACAGGCCGATGAACCCCAGCAACAGGGCAAGTGAGCCGGTGAAGGTGTAGAGGAAGAACAGCAGCGCCGACCGGCGCCGCGCCGGGCCGTGCCCCCAGCCGGCGATGACGAAGTACATCCCGACGATCGACAGGTCGAAGAACACGAAGAACACGATGAGGTCCAGCGCCGAGAACACCCCCAGACTGGTGGTCTGCAGCGCCAGGAACAACGCCGCGTACGAACGGGGCTGCTGCCGTTCGCGCAGCGAGTAGACCGCCGTCGCGGTGAAAATGACCGCGGTCAGCGCCAGCAGCGGCAGGCTCAACCCGTCGACCCCGACGTGATAGCTGGAGCCGATACCCGGCATCCACGGCACCTGCTCGGCGAACCCGAACTGCCCCGGCCCGTGGCCGTGCAGGTATGCCGCCCACATGCCGACACTGAGCCCGACCGTCACCAGACCGGTCACCAACCAGGCCCACAGGGCGACCCGGTCGGGCACGCGGGCCAGCAGCAGCACCGCGGCGACCGCGGCGGGCAGAAATATCAACAGGGACAACAACGGGTTTACCTCGCCAACCAGACGATGAGGACGGCCACGGCCAAACCGACCGAGGCCTGCGCGTAGTACTGGTGCAGTTGCCCGGTCTGCGGGCGCAGCGCCAGGCCCGCACCCCGGCGGGCCGCAGCCACGACGCCGCGCAGTGCGCCACCGACCCCGACGGCGTCGATCGCCGCGGCGTGGTCGGCCAGCCGACGGCCCGCGTGGCCGGTGCCGGTCACCGCTGCCTCGAGTGCGGCGTCACCCCGGGCCAGCAGGGCGGCCAGGCGCAGGGTCGGGCGCAGCACCCCGGCATGGGCAACCTGCTCCAGGCGCAGCCAGCTGCCGGCCCACCGCGGCGCCGGCAGGCGCTGCGGCCAGCGCAGCGCCACGCCGGTCACGACGACGGCCAGGACCACAGAGACGGCCACTTCCCCGGCGGAGGCGGAGGTCGGCGTCGGCGCGCCCGGGTCCACCTTGGCCCATACGGCCGGGACGACCAGCACCCCGAGGCCGGCCGCACCGACTGCTAGGGGTAGCAACGGGATTCGCTCGATCCAGCCGACCTGCCGGGTGCCGGCCTCCTCGGTGTCGTAGCCGGTCGGGTGGTCCGGCAGGCGGCGCCAGATCAGCGCGAGGGCCTTGCCGGCATACGCGCTGGAGGCCACCGCGGCCGCGAGCCCGACCGCGTACAGCGCACCCGACTGCTCGCGGGCGGCCGCGAGGACGGACTCCTTGGTGGCCCACAGAGTCAGCGGCGGCACCCCGGCCAGAGCCAGTGCCGCGACGGTGAAGGGCACGCCGACCCACGGGTAGGCCCGCCCGGCGCCGCGCAGCGCCGGCAGGGACTTGGTGCCCAGAGCGGCCAGCCAGGCCCCGGCGGCCAGGAACAGCAGCGCCTTGGTGGACGCGTGGCCGACCAGGTGTGCCAGGCCGGCGCCGACCGCACCCGGCCCGGTGGTGCCCGCCGCGAGCACCACGAAGCCGAGCTGGGCGCTGGTGGACGCCGCGAGCAGCTGTTTCAGGTCGTCCTGGGCGATGGCGACCGCACCCAGCAGTAGGGCGGTCAGCGCCCCGACCCAGGCCGCGGTGGTCGCCGCCCACCCGGCGGCGAGCAGCAGCGGGTGCAGACGCAGCAGCAGGTAGCCGCCCATGGCCACCATGGCGGCCGAGTGCAGCAGCGCCGAGACCGGGCTCGGCCCGTCCATCGCCCGGGACAACCAGAACGAGAACGGCAACTGGGCAGCCTTACCGAACGCCGCTGCCAGCATTCCCGCGGCCGCGATGTGCAGCCACGGGGACGGCAACAACGCCAGGCGATCCAGCGAGAGACCCGGCGTGCCGCCGGAGGCCACGGCCAGGGCGGCTCCGGCGGCGAGGTAGAGCCCGACGTCACCGGCTCTGGTGACCACGAATGCGGTGGTACCTGAGGCGACCGCGGTATCGCGTCGCCAGTCGAATGCGATCAGCGCGTAGCTGGTGGCGCCCATCACCTCCCAGGCCATGAGCAGCCCGAGCAGCGTGGTGGCGGTGGCGGTGACCAGCACGGCGGCGACGAAGACCAGCATGAGCCCGACGAAGCGGGCCCGGTGGTGCCGGATCGCGCCGGCCGAGAAGACCAGCACCAGCAGGCTGACTGCGGCCACGGTGACGACGACGACGGCGGACAGCCCGTCAACCGCCAAGGTGAATGGGTCACCGGCCAGGAAGGGGGCGGACGTGGTCGGCCGAACGGACGCGGCGGCAGCACTCAGAGCGAGTACTCCGGTCGCAACCGAAATCCCGACCGTGGGTGTCGCCCGCTCGACCGCCCGGCGCACCGGCGACGGGCCGAGCGGCGCGGCCAGCAGGCCTACCCCCGCCAGGGCGGGCAGCAGGACCAGCGCCCACAGCAGCGCGCTCACCGTTTCAGCTCCGCAGCCATGTCGGTCATGTCCACGTCGCTGGCCCGGAACAGCAGGGTGGCCACGGCGAAACCCATGGCCATCTCGACCGTCATCGCCGAGATGACGACCAGCAGCAGCACCTGCCCGTCCGGCGCCGCCGGTGCGAGGAAGTACCAGAACGCGGCGGCTGCGACGATGACGGCATTGACCATCAACTCCAGCCCCATCATCACCATGACAACCGACTGCTGGCTGAGCGCGCCGAACACGCCGATGGCGAACAAGGCGGCCGCCAGCAGCAGGAACAGTTGAAGCGTCACCTGTCTGTCTCCCCGCTGTCGTGGGCGGGTTGGTCGTACCGGCCGTGTGGGACAGCAAGCACGAGCGCGGACACGATGGTGGCGAACAGCAGCGCCGAGATGCCGACCATGACCGGCATCTGGGGACCCATGATCGCTTCGCCGATAGCCCGGGTGGGATCGGCCGGGACGGTTCCCCGCCGCGCCGGCCACGGCACTAGCACCGCGGCGGCGCCCAGCAGCAGGAACGTGCCGGCCGCAATGGTCAGCGCCCCGCGCGTGTTGTGCAGCATCGACATGGGCATCAACCCGGCCGGGTTCATCATGAACATGACCATGAAGACGACCATGATCGCCATCTCCATCACCATCATCAAAATGGTGACCACGCCCAAGTAGTCGAGGGTGAGCAGGATCAGCTCCCCACCGACGGCCACGAACGATGCGGCCAGCGCGAAGGTCGCCCTCGCCATGGAATCGACCACGAAGACCGCGACGCCGGAGGCGATCGCAATTACGGCCAGCACGATGAACACCGCGAGTGTCACGATCCACCTCCAGCCGCCGCCAGCACCGACACAACAAGTAGCTGCGCGAGTACCAGCGGCAACACCACCAGCCACGCCAGGCGCATCAACCGGTCCGGGCGCCATACCGGCATTCGGTGGCGCATCGCCAGCAACACGGCGAGCACCGCGGCGCTCTTGAGCAACGTCCACAACCAGGGCGGCAGCAGTGGGCCTGCCCCGCCGCCCAGGAACAGCGCCACGGTCATCGCCGATCCGACGACCAGCAGGGCGTATTGGCCCCACCGCAGCAGCAGCCGGGCCGGCCCGGACTGCTCGACCAGCAGTCCACCGGCGATGTCCTGGCCGACCGGGTGCGCAAAGGGCCCCCACGCGGCAAAGGCGGCCACCGCTGCGGCGAACACCACCGCGGCCAACGGCATCTGCACGATGAACCAGCGGCCCTGCTGGGCCGCCACGATCTGCGGCACCGACAGGCTGCTGGCGGCGACCGCAGGCGCGGTCAGGGCGAACATCAGCGGCAACTCGTACGCCAGCGCCTGGGCAAGAAACCGGTAGCCACCAATCAGCGAATACACGCTGTTCGGGCCCCACCCGGCCAGCCACCATCCCGCCCACAGCAGCACGTCCATGGCGTTGAACCACACCAATCCGACACCCAGGTCGCTCACCACGGCGAAGCCGAGTGGGACGACCTGTGCCATCAGCACCGCGACCAGCAACGGGGTGACGACCCCCACGGCCCACAGCAATCGGTCCGGAGCCGTCGTCGACCGCCGCTGAACCAGCAGCGACCGCGATGCCTCATACACCGGGCGCAGCAGCCGCGCCCTCAGCGGCAGCTCGCCTCGTGGGTCGAGCACCGCGTCCAGCGACCCTGCCAGCACCGCCGCGCACAGCACTAGCGGCACCGCGACCAGCACCGACCAGGCCGGCGCCTGCTGGACGAGGCTTGTCATGCGACGTGCCCGTCGTGCTGGTGGTTGGTGCCCCCGGGCATGCCGTGGGGGCCCTCGTCATGATGGCCGTTTTCGCCGTGACCTGAATGCGGATCCCGGTCGCCGGCGACCCCGGTGGAGTGCAGGTCGTCGGGGTCGGGATCCAGGCTCGCCACGACCAGCCGTGCGTCACCCAGGTCCAGCCCGGGCATCAAGTGCGCGGCGGCCGCGACCAGGGCGTCCGAGCCGCGGCCAGGCCTCCCGCGTGGGCCCTCGGCCGGTGCCACCGGGCCGCTGCTGAGGGCCAGGTCGGCCTCCACCAGCCAGGTCTGCAGCCTTGCCCACACGTCGCCACCGCGCTCGGCCGCTCGCGCGGCCGGACCCGACAGGCCGAGTCGGCTGACGTCACCATGGCCAAGACGACCCAGCCCGGCCAGTGATCGGCGCAGACCCCACGAGCGCTCCACCCGGCGGCGCAGGCGGCGTAACTCCTCTCGCGCCTCGCCCACCGGCTCGCCAGTTTCGGTGAGCAGCACGTCGCGCTGCCCGCGGGCCCGATCGGCCGCGCCGGACCACCCGGCGACCTCCAGCAGACGGCCCACAGAGTCCAGATGCGCCGCCGCCCGGCGGCGCCCGGCCGCCACCCCGGTGCCGTCGGCCCAGAATCGCATCGCGTCTCCGGCCCCGGCCAGCACCCGTACCTCCGCGCCCTGCACCACGTCCCCCTGCAGTTCGACGTCGATGACGAGACCGGACGGCCACGCCGGCAGCACGGGGCCCAGCGCGACATGCAGTACATCCAATTTCAGCCCGTCCCGGTCCGGTGCCCGGTCGGCCATCATCAGCCCCCCGGGCATCTGCATGCCGCCGTGGTCATGCCCCCCGTGCTCGTGACCGCCCTGCTCAGCATCCGTGTGCCCACCGTGACCATGCCCACCATCACCGCCGTGCTCGTGTCCCATCTCGGCTTCCTGTTGGTGGACGTGCTCGCCCATGGGTTCGACCTGCTCAGTCGACTCGGCACCCGCGTCGGGTGTGCTCGCCAGCCGATGTATCCCGGCCGACAGCAACGCTGCCGCACGCGCGGAATCGAGCACGTCGACGCGAACTTTCGGGGCCGGGATCTGACTCCACAGCACCCCAACCGCGTCGGCCAGCTCACCGTCAGGCGAGCCAGCCACGACCAGCACGTCCGCGTCAGCAGGCTCACCGGTGAGCACACCGCCGAGCGCGCGGGCCTGTGCCTCGACCGCCAGCCGCGCGGCAGTTCCGCCGGGCGCTGTCACCAGCAGTACATGTGGCCGGCGCGCAGCCCACCCCGCGAGTAGTCGCTGGGCCGAGGTCCTCAAACCCATCGCAGAGCACCCTCCCGCCACGCGTAGACGACCCCCGCCATCAGCAACCCGAGGAAGACGAACATCTCGACCACCGCGCCCGCGCCCATCTCTGCGACCACCAGCGCCCAGGCGTACATGAAAAGCATCTCCACATCGAAAGCCAGGAAGAGCAACGTCAGGGTGTACCAGCGCACGTGGTAGCGAGACAACGCATGCTCCGTCGGCCGGGCACCAGACAGGTAGGGCGCCACCGGTTCACTGGTCGTGCCCACCGTGAGCAGGCGGTGGGCGACCAGGACCACGACCGCGGCGAGCAGCACGAGCCCCAACGCGGCCAGGATGCTGACGAAGTCGCCCATCACCTGCTCCCTTCGTGTCCACTGATCGTCCCAGTCACAGCAACAGCTCGCGGTTCTCGCGGCCGCCGAACTCTTCGGCGGGTCGAAAGTGAGCTGCGACCCAAGGCTCTCGGTCACCAACCCGATTGCGACGCCGACGTCACATTGCGTCGGTGAGAGCGTAACTCGTTTATACCTTAGGGGGGTAATGTATGATCAGCATTCAGGAATACCCCAAGGGGGTATGATGTTGAGACTGTTATCCCACCTCCGAAGGGGCCGACGATGACCAAGACCGATACGACCGCCGACGCCCCACCACAGGCCGGCACCTCCCAGCACAGCTATATCGCGAACCAGACCAAAGACACCTATCTGAAGCGGCTGCGACGCATCGAAGGGCAGGCCCGCGGCCTGCAGCGGATGGTCGAGGAAGAGCAGTACTGCATCGACATCCTCACCCAGGTCTCTGCCATGACCAAGGCCCTGCAGGGGCTGGCGCTCGGGCTGCTGGATGAGCACATGGCGCACTGCGTCGTCAACGCGGCACGCCAGGGCGGTCCGGAGGCGGACGAGAAACTCAAGGAAGCCTCCGACGCCATCTCCCGACTGGTCCGCAGCTGAACCGAAACACGCCACATCCCACAGGCGACACCCGGACCACCTTCGCGAGCGGTCCAGCTACCCAACCTGAAGACGTACCACCAAGAAATTCAACGAGAGGAACACCCATCACCATGTGCACTTCCTGCAACTGCGGCACCGAGGCAACCGACACCACCGACACCGCCCAACCGGTCGCGATCGGTACGGCGCCTGCGTCCTACACCGTCACGGGTATGACGTGCGGTCACTGCGTGGCATCGGTGACCGAAGAGGTCACCGCGATCGAGGGCGTCCGCGACGTGGTGGTCGACCTGTCCACCGGCAAGCTGACCTTCGAATCCGACAAGCCCGTCCCCCACGACACGGTCGAAGCTGCCGTCCGCGAGGCCGGTTACGCCCTCGCCTGAGCTCCGCCCGGCCAGGCGGAGCTATCCGCACACGGCGGGCCCAGACACCCAACGCAATCGAGGACAAAGGAGGAGCCGATGAGCACAACCACTGACTCGCCGGCAACCACCGCTACTGAAGCGACGGTCCCTGACCAAATCTCCCAAGCTACCGATGTCGAGCTGCTCCTGACCGGGATGACCTGTGCCTCGTGTGCCAACCGCATCGAGCGCAAGCTCAACAAGCTCGACGGCGTGACCGCCACGGTCAACTACGCCACCGAGAAGGCCAAGGTCACGTATGGCGACGGCCTCACCACCGACGACCTGGTCGCCACCGTCGAGTCCGCGGGGTATGGCGCCAGGCTCCCCGCACCACCGAAGTCCGACGCCCAGGACGACGATGCGAACACCGATGGTTCCGAGGCGAATTCGGCGTTGCGCGACCTGCGCGACCGGCTGATCGTCTCCGCCATACTCTCGATCCCGGTGGTCGCGATGGCGATGATCCCGGCGCTGCAGTTCGACAACTGGCAGTGGCTCTCGCTGACGCTGGCCGCGCCCGTGGTGGTCTGGGGCGCGCTGCCCTTCCACCGGGCGACCTGGACCAACCTCAAGCACGGTGCCGCCACGATGGACACGCTGGTGTCGATGGGCACGCTCGCCGCCTTCGCGTGGTCGGTCTACGCGCTCTTCTGGGGCGACGCGGGTATGCCGGGCATGCGCCACCCCTTCGAGCTGACCATCGAGCGCAGCGACGGCACCTCGAACATCTACTTCGAAGCTGCCGCGGGCGTCATCACCTTCATCCTGCTCGGCCGCTACCTGGAGCACCGGTCCAAACGCAACGCCGGCGCGGCACTGCGGGCGTTACTCAACCTGGGCGCTCGTGATGTCGCCGTACTTCGCGATGGTGTCGAGCAGCGAATCCCGGTGTCACAGTTGGCCGTCGGCGATCGATTTGTCGTCCGGCCGGGTGAGAAGATCGCCACCGACGGGATCGTGGAGGAAGGTCGCTCGGCGGTGGACGCCTCCATGCTGACCGGAGAATCGCTCCCGGTCGAGGTTGCGGCCGGCGACGCGGTCGTCGGGGCAACCGTCAACACGTCCGGCCGGCTCGTGGTCGCCGCGACGCGGGTTGGATCCGACACCCAGCTGGCGCAGATGGCCCGGCTGGTCGAGGACGCCCAGACCGGCAAGGCCGCCGTCCAGCGGCTCGCCGACCGCATCTCGGGCATCTTCGTGCCCGTCGTGATCGCCATCGCCGTCGGCACGTTCGCAGCATGGCTGATCACGGGTGCCGGTGCCGCCGGCGCACTGACCGCGGCAGTTGCGGTGCTGATCGTCGCCTGCCCGTGCGCCCTCGGCCTGGCCACCCCGACCGCGCTGATGGTCGGCACCGGCCGAGGCGCCCAGCTCGGCATACTCATCAAAGGCCCGGAGGTGCTGGAGCAGACCCGCACCGTCGACACCATCGTGCTGGACAAGACCGGCACCGTCACAACCGGTGAGATGACCCTCGCTGACACGCACGTAGCCGCCGGTGAGGACCCGGCATTCGTATTGCGTATGGCGGGCGCACTGGAGGACGCCTCCGAGCACCCGATCGCGCGCGCCATCGCCGACGCGGCACGCGAAGCCGGGGCACTCGGCCAGGTCGAGGACTTCGCCAACATCGAAGGCCTCGGCGTGCAGGGCATCGTCGACGGCCACGCGGTGCTGGTCGGTCGCCCGCAGCTGCTGGACCAGTGGTCGCAGTATCTCGATGAGAGGTTGCAAGCCGCGTTCGACGAAGCGACCGGCCGTGGGCAGACCGCGGTGGCGGTCGGTTGGGACGGGCAGGCTCGTGCGGTGCTGGTTGTGGCCGACCGGGTGAAGGACACTTCCGCGGAGGCGATCCGCCGGATGCGCGATCTCGGGCTGCGGCCGATCCTGCTGACCGGCGACAACGAACGCGTCGCGCACACTGTCGCAGGCCAGGTCGGCATCGACGCGGCGGACGTCTACGCAGAGGTGCTGCCGGCCGACAAGGTCGACGTGGTCACGCGACTGCAGGCAGACGGACGCGTTGTCGCGATGGTCGGCGACGGAGTCAACGACGCCGCGGCACTCGCGCAGGCCGACCTCGGCCTGGCGATGGGCACCGGCACCGACGTCGCCATCGAGGCCAGCGACATCACCCTCGTACGCGGTGACCTGCGGGTGGCCGGTGACGCCATACGCCTGTCCCGGCGCACCCTCGGCGTCATCAAGAGCAACCTCTTCTGGGCATTCGGCTACAACGTGATCGCGATCCCGATCGCCGCAGTCGGGCTACTCAACCCCATGCTCGCCGGAGCCGCCATGGCGTTCTCCTCCGTCTCCGTGGTCTCAAACAGCCTCCGGCTCAAAGGGTTCCGGTCGTCGTTATGAGAATCACACGTTCGCCTGCTGGCCTTTCGCACCGCCAGACTGCGGCGCGAGGGGCCAGCGCCGTGGCTTGGTGGGCAGCGGCCTGTCTCGCGCGCTGCGCCATCCGCACCCTCACGGACCGCCGTCAAGACTGACGACCCAACTTCGCCGATGCGCACCATCGTCGCAAAGCGAGGGCGCGCAGTTCGCCGTCCCGCTCGCACCGGTAGCAGTCCGGTTCGATTCCAATCGCACTCCCCGCCATACCAATCAACGCGGCTCGGGGTGTCCTCACCACAAAGACGCGGCCACGGCCACTCGAAGGAGTGACCGTGGCCGCGTGGGTGGACCGGAGTCGCGCCGGTGCGTCAGCGCAACGTGCCGTAGTTCGTGGGCGTCGTCCACATGTTTTCCTTCTTGACCACGGTGCCGGGGTGGTCGGCGGAGATCATCAGGTTGCCACCGGCGTAGATGGCCGAGTGGGTCGCCGGTGAGCCGAAGAAGACCAGGTCACCCGGTTGCGGGCTGGTGGTTCTCTTCATGTACGCCTGCTGCTGGCTGGCCGTCCGGGGGATGTAGAGGCCGGCCTGCTTGTAGACGTATGACGTGAGCCCTGAGCAGTCGAAGCCCTGCGACGGCGTGGAGCCGCCCCAGACGTACGGAATACCCAGGTACTTCTGGGCGATCGAAACGACTGCTGAGAGGCCTTCACCGGTCGACGGCGGGGGTGGCGGAGTCGGCGTCGGGTCGGTGCCGCATGGGAAGCCGCCCAGCGCGTTCCACGTCATCGGACCGATGATGCCGTCCGCGACGAGGCCCTTGCTGCGCTGGAACGACTTCACCCGCGACAGCGTGCCGGCGCCGAAGATGCCGTCGACCGCGATCCCGCCCAACTTGCCCTGGGCGCTGGAGACGTACGAGCCGGTGGCGCCATACCGAAGCACGGAGACCTTGCACGACGGTGGCGGTGTGGGTGGCGTCGGCATCGGCGTTGGCGTGGAGCCCGGGAAGCCACCGAGGGCCGTCCAGGTCAACGGTCCGACGATGCCGTCAGCAACGAGGCGATGCGCGCTTTGGAAGGTTTTGACCTTCGCCAGCGTGCGTGTCCCGAAGATGCCGTCGACCGCCAGTCCGCCCAGCCGTTGCTGCACAGTTTTGACATAGCTGCCTGTTGATCCGTAGCGCACGGTAACCACGGTGGTCGGCGCGGCGGTGCGCACACCGCTCGTCGATGCGCTGCTGCGCTGCCCTGACGCACCGCTCGTGCCGCTGCCGGGATCGGCATACGACGGAGCGGCCTGCACGAGGCTGGCAGCGGTGGCCGGGACGCTGAGCAGCGTTCCAGTCACCACCAACCCCTTGCGGGAGGTGATCGCCGGGGCGACCTTGGCTGACAGGCCAGGCCGTGGTTTGCGATGTCTCGGAGTAGTGATCGTGGTCATGTGACCCTCTCGGTGCTCATTCAGTCCAGAAACGCGCAAAGGGGATGTCACGCGTGCCGTGGCATCCCCCGATGTCGCCTTACTCCTTCCCCGAAGCAGGCGCTGCACGAGCACTGACTATGCCGGTGCCACTACGTCTGTGAAAGACGCGATTCCTGGGTACGGATGGGCCCAGGTGGCGGTTGTGACTGGTGTGATTCAAGTGAATTGGCGGGGGCTGGCGGAGCGGAAGTGGCCCAGTGTTGCAATTTCAACGAAAGGGGCGGTCGTGACCGGCTTGTAACATCCACGACGCGAAAATTGTTCGAACAACACGCCGAACTCGAACACGTCTCAGTAAATCTCAGCATATGAGATGGCTGTACATGCAAAGTCGCGGTGCCGATTGCCGCGCGCGTTACGGCGGCGAGAAGCCCCGCCGACCTCCGGGGCCGATGGGGCTTCTCGTCCTTGTGTGGCGCCTAGGCGCCGAGCTCAGATGCGGGCGAAGTAGTGGCTGCCCCACAGGTTCTGCACGCTGACCACGGTGCCGGGGGTACGGGCGGCGATCATCTTGCCGTTCCCGAGGTAGATCCCGTTGTGGTACGCCGGCGAGCCCCAGAAGATGAGGTCGCCGGGGCGCGGGTTGGACACGCGCGTCGCGGCGGCCGCCTGCGCCGACGCGGTCCGCGGGATGCTCTTGCCCGCCTGGCGATAGACGTACTGGGTGAAGCCCGAGCAGTCGAAACCGGCCGGGGTGGTACCGCCCCAACGGTACGGCGTGCCGCGCAGGCCCATCGCGATCGACACGATCGAGGAGTTGGACTTCGGTGCCGGCTTCGGTTTGGTCGTCGGCGCACCGCCGTAGCCGCCCAGAGCAGTCCAGGTGTGGCGGCCGACGATGCCGTCGACGACAAGCCGGTGCGAGCGCTGGAACGACTTGACCTTGGCCTTCGTGCGCGGGCCGAAGATGCCGTCGACCGCGAGGCCGCCGACCTTGCGCTGGACGGTCTTCACAGCGGCGCCGCGGGAGCCGTACTGCACAGTCGGACCGACGCGGACGGAAGTGGCGAGGTGACCCGCTGCGGCTTGGACGTGACCGGCGGCCTGCACGTGACCTGCCTGCGCCAGACCGGCGCTCGGAGCGGCAGAGGCGCTCTCCATGCCGGCCAGCGGTACGACGACGGCGCCCGCGGCGACGACGGCCACGCTGCGGCGACCGACCTTGTTCAGAACTTTCGGCTCACGCTTGAGGTGGCGCGGGGAGTACGAACCCATGAGGCAAAGGACCTTCCGGTGGACTGCAATAGATGACGATGCGGGCTCGGGCGCCGTTGCCCTGGGGCCGAGTGCCCCACCCAGTTCACGCAGCCGACTCCCCGAAGCGCCAGCGGCACGGTCACCGACTATGGCGCATGCGACGCCGTTTCCCAAGCTGTTCCCAGGTATCCGTGCATAGGCCGTCGGCAGCCCCCGGCGGCTCTCGCGATCAACGCTTACCGCGAGGCCGTGACCATTCCGTAATAATTCCGCGGCGTTCCGCCGGTTGGCGAAGATCCGCACCAACAACGCGGAAATCGAAAGAGCCCGCACAACCCGGCCGGATATGAGACACCACCTGTCTCATATTTCAAGACGGCGTGCACGCGCAGCGCTCCACGCGCGGACCGCGTCCGCACCTACATGGAGGGGCCTCACCCGTTCCCGACCGCCGGTCCCGGACACGACGTGCCCTGCCGTGTGCCAAGTGCACCTGTATCGGACTGCCCCAACCAGCAGCCTGCCAAACCCCTTGCCGCGTCAGGCACTCGACGAGGCCGGCCTGGCCTCGGTGCCGTTCGACCTCCGCGTGGTCTCCAACCAAGGCGACGCCGACCGGTACGGATTCACCGGCTCCCCCACCATCCAGATCAACGGTATCGACCCGTTCGCCGAGCCCGGCCAACCGCTGGCCGTCGCATGCCAGGGTCTACCCCGGCGGACCCGACGCCCTCGAATTGCGGCGCTCTTCAACAAGCTACAGCTGGCGTGTCTGGCTAACAGCACAAACCGGACGCCCGTTCGTGCACCCCAGCACCACCGGCACAGCGGAAACAGCCTGCGATTGGCCCGACCAGCATCCGCTCGTCGGAGTAAGCCGCCCATCCTGCGTACCTACCGCACGACTGCTCACCATGTGCTGGCGCGACGATCCCGCAACAGGACCAATCGCGAAATACGTTGAGCAATCGGCGACTCACGTCGCACCTGCCGGTCATGGATACCTCGTACAGCACCGCACGGGCGGATGTCGTCGGTGCCTGTCACCGACTTGCGGTCGGTGGCCGCCCAGGTGCTGGGATGCGCACTGGGTCCCTTTCTTCCGATCTGCACTGCGGGCGTCCTGGTGCCGGGGCGGACTCCCGCCGGGACACGTCTGCCAGAGCTCCCGCCACTGCCATGGTGGCCTCGCTGACGTCGATGAGCTGCTCGGCATCGGCGACCAGAGCCTGCCGGATGAGGTCGGGGAGTTTGACGGCCCGATTGGCGTAGACATCGCCGGGCGAGATGAGTGCGATCTCGTCGTCTATGCCCGCTTCACGGCTCCATGCCGCGATGGTCCGGGCGGATCCGGTCAGGTCCGGTTCCCGTTCGGCAATATCTCGGTGCACGCAGGCGAGTTCAGCGCCGGCGATCATCGCCTGCTGGACGGTGGCGGCTGCCTCGGCCAGATCGATGCGGCCGGCCATCACGTCCGGCGTGGCCCATCGTGTGTGATCGAAGGCGATCTCGTGCACTGCTGCGCGGACTTCATTGGCCGCGTGCACGAGTGCCGGATCGGCGCGTTCTCCCCTGCTGCTGAGCGTGCCCCAGCGGTTGGCTGCCTTGGCCCACGACTGCTGGTTGGCAGCGAGCGCTGGTGCGAGCCGGTGTTGGTAGTCCTCGCCGTTGACGCGACCTGCGGTGGCTGCGGCGTCGAGAATCGCTGTGCTGGCCGTCGCGATCATGGCCTGGGTGCCGGCGGCCAGGTGCAGGTTCGGTGCGCTCGGAGTCACGGCCAGGGTTCGGTGCGCCTGGATGTCCCAACTGACCAGGGCCTGGTGCAGCCGTCCGGTGCCGGTCGGTGGCGTGTAGTGCTCTCCGGCCATGACGTGGCTGAATCTGTTGCCCACGAAGCCGCCGGCGAGTTGTTCGAAGGCTGCTAGCCGGGTGGCGGCGTCCTGCCCTCGAGGGATGTCACGGGTTTCCCGGTCGGATGCGTGCCGACTCACGGTTGCCCGGACCTCATTGACGTGCTGGTGCACTGCGACCCCGACGGCGTGCGCGCCGACGTACAGGGTGTGCATCACCCGCATCCGGGCCGCGTCGAGGTCGTCGTACGCGGCAGGGGACCGCGGCGTGACGCGACGCCCTGGGCCGGCGGCCAGCTCGGCGGCCCGCTGAAGGTTTTCGGCCATGCCCAGCAGTCGCTCATCGGGTGGTCCGTCGCCTGGCCAGTCTCGGGCCAGCTGTGCCCTGTGCTGGGCTTGGCTCATCGTCTCCAGGCGTTGCATCGTGGCCCCGTCCAGCGGGCTGACGTACGGCGTGGACGGCAGGGAGGACCACAGGTCACCTGCTGCCTGCACGACTTCGCCCCACGTCCGCAGCATCGCGGCGGCATCGGCGCCGTCGACATCGAGCAGCAACTTCCGGGCCTGGTAGTCGGCATCCAGCAGCAGCTCGCCGATCGATCGTTGATCCACCGTGGTCGACGTGCTCACGAGCCGGCCTCGCGCAATAGATCCGTGAGGCTAACGACGACCTGGGAGAAACCGGCCGTCTCGTCGTTGACGGGCACGGCCCGGGCAAGCCGTTCGGCAATCCGCAGCAGCTCCAGCGGGTCGGCCTGGGTCGGCTGCGGCCAGTACGGGTCCAGATCCGCCGGCACCAGCAACGCGGCCTCCGCCGCCGCGACGTGCATGCCCAGGCCGAGGACGTGCAGCTCTGAGCGCGAGCCTTCGGTGGCCGCCTGGCAGGCGGTCCGGTCGGCCGCATGATGCAGCAGCCTCGCGATAGCAGCGATCGTCTCCTGGGTGTCGTGCGGCAACAGGGGCGGGGTCGTCACGGGATGCGTCTCCTTCGGTTCGTTCGGTCTCCAGTAATCCAGCCAGGTAGTCGCCTTCTCCCGCTCCACGCGGTGGTCGCCTGTGGATAACTTCCGCGCCGTGTCCGGGGTGCACGCGAGACTTGGTTCTGCAAGCCCTAAGGAGCGCAGCTTGCTCTGGCGGCAACCAGCCACCAGATCAAGGCACCTGCACTAGTGCTTGAAGAAAGGAAGTGGTGACGATGAGGAGTCGACGGAAGGTGTGCCGGGCCGTATCCGACGGTGCCGGCATGGTGGTGAGCACCCTCGTCACGTGCGTCGTGGGCGCACTCGCACACCCTGTGGCGGGTGCCGCGTTGTTCGTCGTGGGCCTGGCGACGTTCGGTGCTCTGCTCTCCGGGTGTGGCGAGAGCCTGTCCGTCCAGTGGCTGGCACGGGCGCGCAAACCGCGTGACTACGAGCTGGCCGCGTTGCGTCCGGTGGTCGCCGTGCTCAAGGAACTCAACCTGGTGTCGACTCCGGTGCAACTGCTGGTGCGTGACCGGCCGGCCGGCGTCCGCGTCGGTGCCGCAGGACGGCGGACCGTGGTCATCTCGCAGGGTCTGGTCGAGGCGATCGCCAGTGGCCGGATCCGACCCGATGAAGCCGCGGCACTTCTCGCGCATGCGATCGGCCGGATCCGGCTGGCCCAGTGCCGTTACGACGTGGCACTGGAGTTCTGGATGCTGCCCTGGCGGCTGCTTCAGGTTGTCAGCCGCGGCCTCGACCGGGTGTTCGGCAGGTTCCCGCTGGCTGCCTTCGCCTGGCGTGTGCGATTCGTCACCGGTGCCGTCGCCCTGGTGCAAGGGTTCACCGATGGCCAGGCCGTGTTCGGGCTGATCGGCGCCGCCGTGGTGGCGTTGTCGTACACCGTGCCGTGGGCAGAGCAGCAGGTGGCACTGGCGGGCGAGGACGAGGCCGACCAGTTCGTGGCCGCTGCGGGCCTCGGAGACGCGCTGTGCCGGTTCCTGGAGCGAGGGCGGCGATCGCCGCGGGTTCTGCACCGGGTGCACCGGCTGCGGTCGGTGCCGGCGACGGTGGTGCCCGACCGGGCGGTGCTTGCGTCATGACGATGGAGGACGAACTACTGATCGTGGCCGAATGCGATGTGCGCTCGGCGATCGAGGCGGTCACGGTGTTGTCGAACCTGGTGGCGCCAATCGGCGAGCATGAGGCTGTGGTTGCTGCGCACTGGTTGCGCTTCGGCCACTCGCAGCCTCCTTACACGGTCGCCCAGTTTCAGGGAACGGGCTGATGGGGATTTCGCGAGGCGCGTGGTCGCGTCCTGCCTCACGAACGAGATTGACTTCCGCCTCCGCGCCGCGGACCGTAGCTCGACGACGGGTCGTCGTACGCCCAGGCGGCGGCCCGCTCGTGCTCGGCGCCACTGCGCCCGCTGGCCCTGGCCTCTCCCTCGGCAACCCGGTGGCGACCCTGGGCATCCTCGGCGGCGCCAATGACGGCCGAGCGACGTTCGGACTGTATCTCTGGGCCATGGTCTCGCGCCTCTCCCTCGGCAGCTTCGTTGCTCATCGCGTTCCTCTCGTTGGGTGTGACCTCCCGAAGGCGCACCGACGGGGCCTGGCGGTCACATCCTGACCGGTGACCAGTCGGCCGACGCTGCGTGATGCGGCGGTCAACCCAGGTCAGACAGCGTCCGCCGCCGAGTTATCGCTGGACCGATCACGGGGGCGAGGGACTGCTGGTCTCGTGCCCGCAGTACGCCACACTGGGAGTGCATGAGCTCGGCAACGTTTCCAGCACATCGCGGTGCTCCTCCGCAGGCGGGCCTGTGCCCGTGCACCGATGATCAGCTGATCCATCGTCAGTTCGCCCTGGTAACCCTCGGGGTGTCGGCCGGTGGACAGCATGGTCGGGACATGCTGGAAGGCGTTGGTGATGTCACTACTGCTGCCTTCGTCGTGGACGTCGTCGATGACGGAGCCGGCAAGGCTCCAGACCAGGTGTTTCCAGGCGCGGTCCTGCGCGGTGAGGTTGGTATCGAAGCCACCGAAGACACCGGCGGCCGCGAGGCCGTCGCGCATGAGTCGAACCGACCGCGAGGTGCCCCCTCGCGTGACGAGGGTGATAACGTGCGCCGCTTCGTGCCGGCAGATCCGCTGCCACACCTGTGGGGAGTAGTTGGCGCGGTCCGATGACTCATGGAAGGCGCCGGCGACTCGGGCTGGCGCGGGCATCGATACCGATCGGGCCACTCGCTCGTAATCGAGCGTGTTCGTTACCCGAAAGGCCCGGCGAACGGTAGCCCTCGTCATGAGCGCGGCGAGCACGAGGATTGCGAGAGCCCAATGTGCTTCCAGGTTCATGTTCTGCCACCAGGCGATGATCCTGGGGCGATCCGCGGGAGCGTGACGATCCAGAGGGCCATCACACAGACCGTGAGTGCCAGTCGCAGCATGGCGCGTTCCACGGCTGTTCCCTTCAGCGGGTGGGCGGTCGGTATCGCCCGACACAGTCCCGAAGGACGACGCGGGCTTTCTGTCGGCCATTTCCTACATACAGACATTTGTTCGATAATGCGCCAGTGGGGCAGCCCCGGAACGAGCGAACCTGGTCAGCGCCTTCTCGCACCCGCCATGCGTGGTTGCGGGAGGGCAGTCACCCGCACGACATGCCCCGGCAGGTGTACGTGCTTTCCTGGCGACGCCACTCCTACCGCTGGTTCGCGCGCTGATTATCGAGGCGATCGACATCGAGCAATCACCCGATCCAGTAGTCGTTCAGCGCTGGGTTCCGGGCTCGATGCTGCGACCAGTCCGCACCGATCTGAACGGGCTCTACGGGCAGCGGTGATCTAGAACGATGGTGCGTCTCCGGGCTGCAGCGCGGTGATGGGGTCGGCAGTCACGACGTGCTGCCGTTCTGCGGCGGCGCCCTTCCCGTGAGACACCGCGCGAGCCTCGGCGACCTCGAGACTGTTCCTGGGTTCGGCCCCCGGCCGCTGCCAGGAGGTGCTTCCCGTCGATGGGTTCGACGCCGACGCCGGCACGTAGCTCGTTGACCGCGGTTCGGACTTCGCCCAGTGCGCGATCGCGACTTCGAGCTGGTTGAACCGGTGTTGGCCGGAGGGGATCATGTCGTCCTCATAGTCGTAGACGTCCTCCCCCCCCCGTGGCCGATACCCGAGCTGATCGCGCACTCCTTCGACGACGCGCGGATCTTGGACTGCTTGAGCCATGTCGCCGCCGTGCGCGGCCAGAGCTTGCACAATGCGTTCGGCGCTAACCAGTCGGGCTTGGTTGGCTTCCCGGTTCTTGGCCGTCGACGCCCAGCAGCAGCGGTTCCCAGGGCGGCATGTGCAGCACGTCGGGGTAGTGCATTGCCGGTTGACCGATCTCGGTCACCGAGCCCACCTCCAGGGGCTTGTCACACTGAGATTCTTTGCACCCCTAAGGCAGGCCGGGTGCCCCCAGCGGCCAACTGCGCGTGGACGTTCAGCTGTTGGGGCCGTCTTCGGTCGGGAAGATGAGGTCGACCACGTAGCCGGTGACCGTGGTCTGATCGGTCGCCGGTTCGGGGTGAGACCTGTTCTCGTCGCCGTCGTCGAGGAGCGTGCACAAGTGTGCTTCGGCGGTGCACTGTTTCTGGTTCTGCATGGTTGCTCCTTGCTCAGCGTCTCAGGTTGTTCCTGACAGGATGGTGGTCGCTGCCGGCGACCGGGCTGTCCCGGCGCGGATCGGTCGCGACGGGCGTGACTCGTTCGCTGGCAGGCGATTCGAGATCGTCGACGTGGCGTTTGAAATAGCTCCCACCCAGATAGTCGACCTGGGCGGTCTCCAGCGGCTTACCTGCCGTTCCGTCCGGAAGGCTCGCCTGCCATTCTGCGGCCCGCTCCCGGCTCGTGTAGACCCTGCCCCCGTGCTCTTGGTGCCGGCCCGGGTCGACGGTTACGCCCCAATGGCTGCCGAGGACGGTCACCCACGGACTATCGACCTCGTGCCCATCGGTGGAGATCAGCGCCCAGTAGGTCTCGCCGGGTGTCGCCCGCCGACTCATCGTGGCGGCCCTTTCCGATCAGGACCCTCCCGAGAGGGCGGTTCGCGCCGCGAGTCGTGTCGCTCGGCCGGTCCTCCTGGCCTTTCTTGACCGTCTAGAGGTTCGATTACTGGTGGCGTCCAGCCCGCCGGATCGACGCCGCGATCGATTGCCGTATCGAGCAGGCTGGCCAGGCTGTTCGTCGGGTCGGTGACGCGCTCCAGGGCGAGCCGTGCGCCCATCCCGTCCCCGTGCAGCCACGCGCCGAATGCCGCCAGGTTGGCCACCGGGGTGCGGGCATCTTCCGGGGATCGGGTCAGCAGGTCTTTCCAGAGTGCCGCGTGGGCGCCGGACTCCTGGTGGGTCATCAGCCCCAGCGCGTGATCGCGCCGAGGCACATTCTGTACGTCGCCGATTAAGCGCGCCGCGTCGTCCGCGCTCAACGGCGCCGGTCGCGCCACGAACCCCTCGATCGTGTGCGTCATCCACCGCTGCTCGAAGGCTGCGGCTGGAGCCCAGACACCAACAAGGTCCATTTGTTCCGCGGAAGCCGTCACCGCCGCAGACAGGTCCTCTTCGACAGGGTCGAACGACGCCCGCAGCTGGCTCAGAGAATCGTAAGGTTGCCGGTGGCCCCTGCCGATGAAGGCCACGGCGACGCGATCGCGGTCTGCTTGGGTGATCGATCCCTGGTTGACCGCTTCGGGCCTGGTGTCGCCGAGCCGCAGCCACGAGTCGCCCTGCGCCGCGATCCGATCGACGACTGACGTTGCAGGTTCGAGCGCGGCGGCGACGGCGTCGCAGACCGAGGTGGCACGCTCCAGTTGGTCCGTGAAGGCGAGGACGAGGACCTGTCCGCCGGCGAACCGATCGAAGGACTTCGCCAACCCCTGCGCCACGTCGCCGTACTTCTCGCTCGTCGCCGGAATGTCAGCACGCGCCACCGGCCGCTGCGGGTCGATGGGGAACACGACGACCGAGCCGTCCGGGCGTGCTCCGATAACGTGGGGCATGACGGCAACGACATCGCCTGGCCCGGCGAGTAGCAGTGGCAGGTCATCCATCAGAGTTCCTCTCTATGACGTTCCTGTAGGCCATAAGGCGCGACCGCGGTCGCTGGCGGTCAGACGTTCGTAGGTTCAGGCACCTGCACTAGTGCAAGTGCACGAACTACACCGTGCTCGTCCGCATCTGCGGCGCCTGCTGATCTACGCCTTCCTCGGGCTCGGCATCGGGTCCTCGTGATGTCCGACCCACGCGAATTCGGCTGTGCCGTCAACGTTTTCCCACCACAGCAGTGTGCTGTCATGCGGAGCGTGATCCGTCACAACAGCCCGGTAAGCGCAGGCGTTGTCGGGTGTGGTCAGTTGGGAACCGCCGCGGTGCTCCGACTGTGGATGGACCCGGAGGGAACGCAGACACTCACCCGTGTCATCAACATCGCAGCCAGCGCCAGAGCGGTCCTTTTGAGTCAGCGTGTGGCCACCGCCTTCGCCATCACCACCAAGTTGTCTAAGTGGGCGTAGCCGCCTTGCTTCGGGACTCGTCCGATGCTGCCGGTGCAGGTGACCAGGGCGAGCTGGTGCGCTCCCCCGGTCGCCCATACCGTCGCCGGTAGCTTGCCCTTCGGGTAGGTGGCCGCCGACTGCACTCGCCACGCCTGGACCGTCCCGGTGTGCGTCGTGGTGTAGACGACGGCGCCGGCCTTGATCTGCGGGAGCTTGTAGAACGCGCCGGGGATGTTGTTGTACGTCACATGTCCCGCGATGACGGTCGTCCCGGCCCGGCCGGTCAACGAGGGCGTCCAGTTCAGCCAGCCGACCCGCGTCTTTCCGACCGGGATGGATGCCAGGCCACCGGATTGCCCTTCTGAGCGCAAGGTGACCGAGACACCCAACGACGGGATCCAGACGCTGTCTGGGCTCATCGTCGGTGTCTTCCTCGCCGGCGGCGACGGTGCCCTGTGAGACGTGCTCGGCGGCTGCCCGCCCGGTGTCGACCGCGCGGGCTTCGTCCGGGAGCTGGTGTCCTTCGCCGGCGTCGTCGCTCGAGGCGATCGCGTCGATGCCGCACGGTGCGCGGCCTGCGACGACGACCCGGCCGCGTGCTGGTTCCGTCTCGTCGTCGCACGACTACTACGAGGACCCGCGGCCGCCGGTGTGTCCGAATGTGACACCGGCGGCGCCGCGCTGAGGTCCTTGGTCTGGAAGGTGTGTGCCGGGGTTCCGGCCGCCGCGGCGGGCGGTGATCTCAACCAACTGGTAGCGATCATGCCGACGCCACCCACCACCGCGGCTAACACCCCGGCCAGGATCAACGCCACGGGGCCGCTCACTCGCCGCGCGTAGCCCTGGACGACCTCCTTGACCGTGTCGAGACGTGCCACGTCAGTGCCGGTTGTTGCGGCCGCGCATCGCGCGCCGTGCCAGCACACCGGCTGTGGTGCCTCCGACGCCGAGGAAGCCGGCGCCGACGAGCAGCCCGGCCATGTCCGGGCCACCGAACGAGACCAGGCCATCGGTCGGGATCACCGGCTGGGAGCTCGGCGGTGTTGGCTTCGTCGAGGGCGGTGTTGGCTTCGTCGAGGGCGGTGTCGGCTTCGTCGAGGGCGGTGTCGGCGTGGGTGTCGGTTTGGGTGCCGCGACGGTCAGCGAGCCCCACTCGTTGACCTCACCGAACTGGGTGGCCACCAGTCGTTTCTGTGTTCCCGCCTGCCACACGTTCTCGTTGATCGATCCGCACCATTCGCCGGCCGTGACATCGCTGGGCAGCTTGCTGGTCAGGTGCAGCGGGATCTGCACGTCCGTGTTGGCCACCACCCCAGTGACTTTCGCGGTCGAGATCGTGGAGACCTTGCTTGAGTGGAAGGCCTTCTCCCACTGCTCGACGCCGACGTTCTCGCATGAGGCCACCCCGTCTGGGCGGCGCATGACGGCTGCGGCTGCGGTGATGTCGACCTTCTGCGATTCCAGACCTGATGTGATCACCGTGTCGGTGATGGTCTTGCCGGGGACCCACTGCTGCGTGGACACCCGGGTGATCGCCTTCGGGGCCGCGACCTTGATCGTCACCGGTGTGCCAGTGCCCGCTCCTGTTCCCGCGGGCGCCGCGCCGATGACCCGCTGCTCCCCCACGTGCGGGGCCGCGTATTCGTAGTAGGTGGACGCGGGGATGCCCGTGAAGGACCCGGTCAGGGTGACCTTGTCGCCGTTCTTGGCTGTCGGCGTCGCCGTCCAGGGCAGCTTTGTCGCGGCGGTGGAGGTTGTGCCGTTCGTGGTTGTGCTGCTGCTCTTGCCTGTCTTCAGGGTGCGGATTCCGCTGGTGAAGGTGGCGCCCGTTGCGGTGGCGCGGAAGGCCACCCCGGGCACGAACTTCCCTGTGGCTGAGGTGATTCCGACCGTCGCTGTCCCTGTCCGGACCGTGCCGGCGGTGGAGGGTGTGCCCGCCGCGTTGGTCACCACCGGCTTGTATCCGCCGGCGTAGTCGGCTGCTTCGGTGTTCAGCTGGGCGACGCGAGCCTTGATCGCCGTCTGGTCTGTCGTGCTGAGGGTGCCGAACGCCTTCTGCTCGAAGGACCAGCCCGGGTCCAGCAGCTGGCGCGAGATGTAGGACAGTGCCCCGATCGTGGGCTTGTCGGAGCTGTTCGCGTACCGGCTGAGCAGGTAGGACAGCTTCACTTGCTGGGTGCGGGTGACGGGTTTGGAGGGTGCCTGCGACGGTGCCAGGTTCTCACCGTCGATGCAGTACACCAGCAGCCCGGCATAGTTCATGCGGCCGAACCAGATCGAGTGTGATCCGCCTTTCGGCGACGTCACCGGTTTCGTCTGGTAGCCCGCGTAGGTCGGGGCGACGCGAGGGCTGGCCGCCAGCTTCGCCTGGCCGGCCGCCCTGTTGGGCGACACTCCCTGGTTGGTGACCGACGATCCACCGGTGTCGGCGTGTGCCGGTGTGAATGCCGTGCCGGCAACGGTGAGCGTGAACATCCCCGCAGCTGCCAGCACTCGTACGCTGGTGTTCGATTTCAAGGCTTCCTCCTGGTCGACGAGCAGTGCACTTTCGTGCTGCTATCTCCCAGAAGGCGGCTGGCCGGTCCCTGGCGGTCACCGGCCACGTCGTGATTACCGATCGGGTTGTAAGAATTTCGCCGGCTCTTTCCGTGAGCTGCCGCCGGGAAGCGACGGCGGTCACCCTCGACTGCGGCTTCTGCTGGGGCCCATCTCCTCGGATTCGCCGCCGGCCTCGGCTTGTTCTCGGCCCGGCTCGGTGGCTGGCGCGGCCAGCGCCTTCGTGTAGGGCTTGTGCTGGCAGCAGCACGATCGTTGCGCGTCGGCGGGGCGGCGGGCGTCCTCGCAATCGGCCGGCTGGTGTGGCTCGCGGCACCCGGTGCAGATCATGGTTCGTCCTTCCTATCGGCCCGGTTCCGCGCGACGACGTCTCGCAGCGCTTCATCCCAGGCCGCTCTCTGGTGCACGCACAGGCTGGCCCGCCACTGGGTGTACCGGTCCGCGTCACGGCCGGTCGCCGGCTGCCCGTTGTCGTCGAGCACGATCCACGGCCTGCGTGGGCGCAGTTCCAGCATGACCACGCCCGCCACCACAACGGCGACAGCTGGGGCCATCCACCACAGGCCGACCGCGGTGAGTGCTCGCATCAAGATCCCCGCTGACGCCAGTTGGAGGACGACCAAGATGATCCTGGTTGCTCTGCGGTTCATAGGTTTTCGCCCTCTTCGGCTCAGGCTGCGACGTGGGCCGCGTCGTACGCGTCGCGCACCGTGTTCGGGATCTTGCCGTAGTCCGGGCACTCGATGCCCTGGCCCTTGGCCCACTTGCGTACCTCTGGTGCTGGCGCGCCCAGCGGCGGCGCCGTCTTGGTGCTTCGGGTCTTCGACCGCAGCTTCTTCAGCTCCGCTTCCAGTTCCTCGATCCGCTTGAGCCTCTTGGCGTTCGCGGTTTTCTCGGCCGCTTGGGCGGCTTGCTCACGCTCTTCTGTCTCGAGGCGCTGGCTAAGGTCACCGAGCAGGCCAGCGACTTTCACCCCGAGTGCTCGGGTGCGCGCTTTCGGTGAGTTGGCGGCCGCGACGATGAGCTCGTTCGCGGAGGGTTTGACCTCGCGTGCGGTCGAGGTGACCAGTTGCGGGTCGGATGGACGCGGGTCGGACGGACGCACAGGGTCGTGACGTCGCGCCGGCACGACGGCTCTGATGGTCGGACCTGGTGTCGCGGTCGCTGCCGCGGGTTCGTTGATCCGCTTCTCGAGCGCGTCGCGGGACCACTGCATCTTGTCCAGCTCGGGGTAGCCGTGGGTGACCTTGATGTCCTGGACTGGGTGATCGCGAGGCCCGTCGCCTCGGCGATGAAGGTGTCCGTGCGGCCGTTGATGAGGTGCTTGACGACGGTCAGAGTGGTCTCGGTGGTGACTTGCTTGGTGGACATGACATGTATCTCCTCTTCAGGACTGTTTGAGTGTGCGTGCGAGTTTGCGGCGGCGCCGTTCTGGGACGCCGCCCCAGATGCCGAAGCGTTCGTCATTGGCCAGGGCTTGATCGAGGCATTCGGCCGCGACAGGGCAGCTGTGGCAGATGCGTTTGGCGTCCTTGGTGGATCCGCCTTTCTCCGGGAAGAAGATCTCCGGGTCGGTCTGCCGGCAGAGCGCGTCGGCCTGCCAATCCAGGGACTGCTGCGGCTCCGCGGCTTCCGGGACGACGGCTTCGATCGCCTGTGAGGCTGCCGGTTTCCGGGAACGGTCAATGCCGTGCCGGACGGCGTAGTAATGAACCATCGAGGTGCTCACGCCGACAGCGTCGGCGATCTCCTGGCTGGGCAGCCCGTCGCGGATCAGGCCGAGCATCAGCTCGCGCTGCTCCGTGCTCAACCGCTTGCCGCTCATGCCGCCGGCTCTTTCCAACCGGACGGGATGCCAGCCGCCTTGCGGATCCGTTGCACGGTGCGGCCACTGACCCTGATGCGGGCTCCGATCTCGTTGTTGCACAGCCCTGCCGCGGCCAGCCTCCCTACCGCTTCGGCGCGCTCGGTTGCGGTGAGTTCGACACGGTCGCCGGCCACTGCACGCATGACGGCGACTTCGTCGACCAGGTCGTGTGCGTCGTCATCGATCGATGGCTGCGCACGAGAATCGTCGATCGATTCGTCGTTCCACGCCAGTGGTGCCGCGAAGCCGGATCGTCGTGCGGCGGCGAGGGTTTGATGCGATGTGCCGGGCTTGTCCCAGAGTTGGTTGTACGCGCGCACAACTCGCTCGTGATTGGTGCGGGAGATCCACTCGCCGGGGTGGGACCTGATCTTCCGCACCGCAGCCGCGGTGGCCCCGTCCGCCATTGCCATGGCGATCGCCGTCGAGGAGTGCCCGACAGCCTGGAGCGCCTCAACCCGGCGGCGCGCCCCGACCGCTGGCACGAAGTCGTCGGCGCCGCTGCGAGCCAGAACCGCGGCCGGGGTGACTGCCTGGATGCGGACGGCGTATGGCCGCCGTACGTGCGCCTGCCCGCCGGCGATTTTGCTCACCTGGCTGATGGAGACACCCGCCTTGTCGGCGATCGCTCGCATGGACGCGCCGGCCGCGCGCAGCTGCTCGATGTGCGCCCGGATCGGCACGGCGTCGACGTACCTGGAGACCCCGCGGTGTTGGTCGAGGCGGAAGTGTTTGGCCCAGCGCGGGTCCTTGGTGGGCATCACGAGCTCCTGGTCGACGCGCATCGTTCGCAGACGGCGACCGGCGTCATACCGTCGCAGCTGCACACCGTGGTGGCGTCCCGATCGCCGCACTGGGCGCACAGGATCCGTAGGCAGGTGGCCGCGGCCGGCTCACCGTGGTGGTGCTCCCGGTTGTGTGTCCGGGCGAGCCACTCTGCCTCACCGAGACTGGCGCTCTCGATGATCAAGACCCCGCATGCCAAACAGCCGGCCGACCAGAGTTCGGCCGAACACGTGGGTTTGAGCACGCCGCTGACGAGCGAGTGCATCTCGCCCAGCATCATCGCAACGGCGCCATCGCTAGTGGCAACCTCGAATCGGTGACCGATTAGCAGGATGTCGACGACCCAGGAGCCCGATCGCGGGTCCTGGTGGCCACGGGCAACGGAGAAGGCGCTCTCACCGGTACCCAGCCGCAGCTCGAGGTATGTCTCGCTGTGCCGGATCAGGTTGACCGGGACCGCGGGCCCGATCGGCGGGGTCAGGATCCACGAGGTGACTTTCGGTCGGTCCGTCACCTGGGGAACCGTGTGGGCGTTCGTGAGCGTGGTCATGTTGAATACTCCTCTGTTTCTTGGGCTTTCACTGCTGTCGTCACATGCGACCGAGAAGTTGACGACGTGGCCCGTAGACGCGGACGGTGTCGCCGTCACTCGGGCTGTAGTCGATCTGGCGGCCTTCACGGCGGACTGCCGCGGCCGCGGCGTCAAGTTGCCGATGAACCGCGAACAATGCCTGGTGTCGCCGGTCGCGGCGCTGGTCGTCGGCTGAGGTGACGCACTCCCCCGGCTGGCGACTCTCACGCTCAGCTCGCCAGGTCGCATACGCCTGGCGGTAGGCGGCGTTCGCGCGGAGGAAGTCGGCCGCCGCGCTCTCCAACGCCGTGGCGGCCGGCGAGGTCGAGGGCGTGGCCACTCGATGGGCGAAACCCACTCGGATCCGTGGCGCTGTCTCTGTTTTTCGAGTCTGGATGATGCTCACGTCATATCCCTAGTCGAGTAGAAAGAGTAGATGTTTCGAGTGTGCTCCTTCGGTGCTGCGGTTCGCTGGGTTGCGCGCCGCCCCTGTGGACAAGCCGCCCGCTGCTCGGGGCGTCTTACTTCCCGAAGGCGTTCGCGGGCCTCGTGGCGGTCATCTGCGGCGACGACAGATGTTGTCGCTCTGTCCCTCTAGCGTGAGAGCACGACACTGACTCGGAGGGGAGGCATGCTGGTGGCCAGGGAGGTCAAGAGCGGGCTGGTGCTGCTGATGGCGGTGTTGGCGTATGTCGTCGGATATGGCTGGGGGGTGATGCTGTCCGTGCAGATCCTCCTCCACGGATATGGCTCGCCCGAAGGTCGGGTTCAGGCTCGGGCTCGTCCAGCGACGGGGTCCTCATCGCCGGCAAGGCTGCACTCCTCGTCGCGCTCTTGCTGGCCGGTGGCGCTGCCTGGTCACTGGGGCGGCCCGTACTGCTCGAGTGGTTGATTGGCCGCCGACACCGGTTGCCGGGCTGTGGCCTGCTCGTGGCCGGCGTCCTTCTGCTCCTGGACCTCGCAGGGTTTTGGTTGTTGGTCTGGATCAATCCATCGCAACCGGCGCAGGATCCGGCGACGCATGCTCTCTGGTACGACATCGCGCGTGGCATCTGGCTCGGCGCGATCGGCGAGGAGTTCGTCGTCCTGGCGCTGCCGATCGTGGTCCTTCGGCAGCTCGCTCCGCAGCTGCTTCAGCGAGCCCGGCCGGCGGCAGTGTTCGGACCGCGCTGGTGATCCTCGGCCTGGTCATGATGGCCCGCGGCCGCCGGCGACCAGCGACCTCCGCAAGGCCCGCCGGCGCTGAGCTCACACCGATGAGCTGAGCACTACCCCGTCACTGAGGCCTCCACGACAGTCCCGCAGTCACGACATTCTCGGCCGAGTTCGCCAGCCTGGGTGTGCAAGTGCCAGCAGTCGTTCTCACGCCACCGAGCGATGATGCTCACCTCGGCGATGCGATTGCGGCCGTGCGCATCGGTGAATGTCACCAACAGGCCGCTCTCGCCGTGGATCGCACCGGCCGGGTCGAAGGCGGGGTGCATGTCGGCGCTGGCACCGATTCCGTCGACGTGAGCATCGGAGCCATCGATGATGTGCATCAGATCAGGGCCGACGTCGCCCAGAGTGAGATCAGAGACGCTCATCGGTGTCGATGTCGGGCCGTGCGCTTCCGCAGTGTTGTTCATGGTCGAAATTCTTCCAACGAATGGCTTTCGATTGAAACTACCCTTTCTACTCGACCGCCGATCGTTGTCCACAGACGGACCGCTCCGCCCAGGTCGGGTGCGTCTTGATCAGCCTCGCCATGAGTCGAGCCTTCGCCGGCGGACTCGCCAGCCAAGCCGGCGCTCTGTTGGCGGCCGCGAACGCGTCGGCCGCACGCTCCTGGGGTAGCACCACCCGGCGGGCCAGCACGGCCAGGGTGAGTACGAACGCGATCGGCAACATCACGATCGACCACCGCCAGAATGCCGCGCCGATGATCGCCGCCAGCTCGACCGCGCCACCGACAGCCAGGTAAGGCGCGGCGGCACGGAGCTGCTGACGGCGGCCCCGGGCGTGCCCCAGCACGACGTGCCCAACCTCATGCGCGACGTGGAAGCGCATGGTGGCGACGTCGACGAGGATTTCGGGAGCGAGCGTCAGCTCAGCACCGGCGTCCGTCATCCGCGCCGCTCCACCGGCGCCAGCGGCCCATGTGATCCCGGCCAGCTCAACTCCGTGCGAGGCCGCCAGCCGGGTGGCCCACCGTTCGGCGTCGGCCGGCGCCGGCATAGTTCAGGCCCGACTGCGCGGCCGGTTCGGCAACCGGTCCGGCGCCGGCGGCAAACCACGCCGCCCGCGCCTGGAGCGCGTTTCGCCGATCGCCGCCACGACCGCCTCGCGGGCGAACTGAGAGCGGCTGATCATCCGGCCGGCCTTGACTCGGTCGTCGACGATCGCCCGCTCGACCTGGTCCAGCAGCTCCTCGGGCACGACGTGCGTCTTGGTGAACCCATCGAGGGGCGCCCCCGCGTCTTTGAGTTCCTTCTGGCTACCGCTCGGGTTCCGGTCCGGCGGTGGCACCTCGAGTGCCGCCCGCGACCGGGCGCTGCGTCGCACATGCCGCTTGAGGGCGTACTGAAACCACCCGATCCATGAGTCCGGGCTCTTCGGCAGGTCGTCTAGGTCGGCCATGTATGCCGATCGCGACAGATCCCAGGTCGCCCGGTCCCAGTACACCGCGAACGCCGCCGATCCGGCGGGCAGGCTTGGTGTGCGCTTAGGCGCCATCCAGCTACCTCCCTCGTCTGCTCTGTCTACTTCGCCCCAAAGGGTAACTGCGGCCGAACAGGCCGGCGTCGTCGTCGACCGCCTGCGCCAGGCCCTGAGGCCTAACACCCTCCCGGTATTCGACCGGAGGGTTCACGCCCTGCCAGCGCCGGCCAGGTCGAGAGTAGGCCCGCGCCGAGTCGCTCGTCGCCGCTGGCAGCGGCGATTCCCACAGGGTCAGTGACCACGCCGCGTTGTCCACAGCCGCCCGAGAGCCAGCCCGGGCCGTATGCGCGCGCGGGCAGGATAGCACTAGCACTTTTTCTATTCCACTCAGGAGGAATCATGAGCACAGCCCCCACTGAAGAAGTCGCCACCGAGACCGTGGTCGCTATTGACCCGCGCCAGGTCCAGATCGGCGCGAACGTGCGCCTGGACGCAAACGTCGACAAGGAATTCGTCGCGAACGTGCGCGAGGAAGGCGTCATTGTTCCGGTCGTCGGCTACTTCGATGGCGATGCCCATTACGTCGTCGTGGACGGTCAACGCCGCACCTTGGCCGCGATTGAGGCCAAGCAGGCGACCATCCCGGCATTCGCCACCCGCCGCCGTGAGGACGCCGACAGGATCGTTGCTCAGATGTCGGCCAACCATCACCGTGTGGCCATCACGGCGGCCGAGCGGGCGAAGGGCTTCGAGCAGCTGGCCGGGTTCGGTATGTCCGCCGCGCAGATCGCCAAGAAGACCGGTTACAAGCGGCCCGAGGTCGATGCCGGTCTGAAAGTGGCCGGGTCGGATCTAGCGAGCAAGGCGACCGAACGCTGGGGATTCCTCACCTTGGAGCAGGCTGCCGCCCTCGCCGAGTTCGACCAGGATGCCGACGCGCTCCAGGCCCTCACCGTTGCCGCCGAGCGGGGCAGCGGGTTCGACCACGAGTTGCAGCGGCAGCGCGACAAGCGTGACGACCGCGAGGCAATCAAGGCGTTCGCGGAGCAACTGACCGCAGACGGCGTCACTGTGATCGAGCGGCCCCCGCACGACCACAAGACGATCCTGCGCCTGAACCAGCTGGACGACGCCGAGGGCAACCGGATCACCCCCGAGACGCACGCCGACTGCCCCGGACACGCCGCCTACGTGACCCGCGAATGGCGCTGGATCGAGACCGACGCCAAGGACGACGAAGACGCCGCCGACGAGCAGGAGCAGGTGACGGTCGCGACCTACGTCTGCACCGACGCCAAGGCGCACGGCCACGTCGATCGCTGGGCGGGCGGCTACGGAGGCAGCACCAAGAAGAAGGCCGCCGACATGAGTGAGGCCGAGCGAGAAGCCGCCCGCGCCGAGCGTCGTGACGTGATCGAGTCCAACAAGGCGTGGAAATCCGCCGAGACGGTTCGCGCCGCCTTCGTGGTCAAGTTCCTGACGCGCAAGAGCGCGCCGAAGGGTAGCGCCGCGTTCGTCGTCGCGACCATTGCCGAAGAGGGCCACTGGCTCAGCGACCACCGCACCCCCACCAAGGCAGACGAGCTGCTGAACGGCGGCAAGGCGCGGATGCGGGCCGACCGCGCCAAGGCCGCCGAGAACGTCACGGAGGGCCGCGCGCTGATGCTCGCGGTCGGCCAGTGCTGCGCCGCCTATGAGGCGCAGATGGGCACGCACACCTGGCGCAATGTGACCCCCGGCCCCGCGCGCTATCTGGCGTTCCTGGCAGCCAACGGTTACGAGCTGGCCGACGTCGAGAAGCGCGCCGCCGGACTCGACAAGCCCGCGCCCAAGCCGCGTGCGAAGAAGGCCCGCAAGGCAACCACTCCCCCACCGGAGACCAAGGCACCCGAGGGCAACACCGCTGCCAGCAGCGACGAGCACCCCGCCGCCTGACTTCTCCCCCACTTGATGGCCGGTGGCGTGCACGCGCAGTGCACGCCACCGGCCCTCCCGAAAGGACACCCATCCATGAGCACCACTACGCCCGACACCGCCGCCGACACCCGTGACGAGGTGTGCGCCTTCCTCAAAGTCCGGTTCGCCGGGGAGCGACGATTCGTGTTCGTCACCCCGTCATACGGCACCACACGTTTGAAGTTCCACGCGGCGATGATCCCGACCCGCGCACGCGCCATTGCCGCCGCCGAGGCTCAGCTGGAGCACGCGTCGGAGTACGGCATCGAGGCCGTCGCGGTCATGCAAGGAGGGCGGCGCGTGTTTCACCGGCTGGCCGCGACCGCGAAGGAGGCAACACGATGAGCGTGCGCTACGAATGGATGCGCGCCCGCACGGCCAGCACCGAGGTTGTGACTGCCGGGTGCGAACTCGGCACGGAGGTCGTCGACGCACCCCTCGCGCTGCTGCTCGCGTGCGATGAGGTGACCGTCATCGAGGGCAGCGGCGAGGAGCTCCAGGAGCTGCTGAACCGCGCACTGGACCAGGTCCGCGCGGCGACCGGTGACCCCTCATGAGCGCGGCCCCCGCAACCCCGTCCGACACGCCTTCCGCGTTCACCTATGCCCGGTGGCGGCACGGCGGCTGGTACGTCCTCGAAGTGCGCTACCCCAACGGCGCGATTGGCTGCGTCAGTCGCAACTACCCGGACCGCAAATGGCGCATCGTCTGCGACCGGCGACCGGGCGACATCACCTACCGGTCCCGCGACGCGGCCGCGCGCGCCGAGTACCAGCTAGCCCGCGCACAGCATGCCGACACATCGACCGCGAATTCGTCTGCCCCTGTGGACAACTCAACTCAGTAGAGTAGAAAAACTAGAATTGAGTTTGTCAGGACAGAGAACCACCCGAGAGGAACCACTCATGGCTCACCAGATCGAAACCCACGGCGACCAGGCCGCTGCGGTCTTCGCGCGCAAGGACGCGTGGCACCGGCTCGGCACCGTCGTGCGCGACCGCGCGTTCACCGCCGAAGAAGCGATGACGCTCGGCCACCTGGGCAATTGGAACGTCCGCAAGGTGCCGCTCACCGCGACCGAGATCACCGAGGACGGCGTCACGACGATGGCCGCGCCAGGGTTCGCGACCGTGCGCACCAACCCGTTCACCGAAGAGGCCGAGGCACTTGGCGTCGTCGGCTCCGGATATACGCCCTTGCAGAACGAGGAGCACGCCGCGTTCCTCAACACGTTGTCGCACGAATCCGGCGCAGTCTTCGAGACCGCAGGCTCGCTGCGCGGAGGCCGCCAGGTGTTCGTCACCATGCGGCTACCGGAGTCGCTGAAGGTGGGCGGATCTGATCGCGTCGACCTCAACATTGCCGCCTTGAACAGTCACGACGGGTCGTCGGCGTTCCGCATCGTGATCACGCCCGTGCGCGTGGTGTGCGCGAACACCCAAGCCGCCGCGCTGCGCGACCACGTGTCCAGTTTCAGCATTCGGCACACGGCCAACGTCAAGAGCGCCGTGCAGGAGGCCCGCGACGCCCTGGGGCTGACTCTCGCCTACTGCGAAGAGTTCGAGGCCGAGGCCGAGAAGCTGATCCAGACCACGATGACCGACGCCGAGTTCGACTCGCTGGTGCGTCGCTGCTTCCCCGAACCGTCGTCCGCGTCGGTGCGCACGCGCAACGCGCACCGAGAGCGCAACGCGAAGCTGTCGCACCTGTGGCACGACGCCGAGACGCAGGCCGGCATCCGGGGCACCGCGTGGGCCGGCTACCAGGCGGTCGTGGAGTACATCGACCACTTCTCCCCCGTGCGGGCCGGCAACCGCGACCAGGCGTCCGCTCGCGCGACCCGGTTGCTCACCAGCGACGACCTGACGCGGGTCAAGCGCACCGCGTGGGACGAGCTCGTCCCGGCCTGATCCACCCGAGCAACGGTGACGCCGCGCCGATCCACGCGACGCGGCGTCACCGTCCACCACCACCGCAACCGATCAGCAAGGAGTCACCCTCATGACCACAACCCGACGCGACGGCGTCACCGCCCACCCGGACGGCATCCAGCTGGTGCTGGGCGAGTCCGTCGTTTTCCACGACGGCGACGGCAACGTGTTGACCGCCGCCGTACGCCGTGACGACGACGGCCCGGCGACCGTCGTCGTCGCGGTCGAGGGCGATGTCCTCACCGTCACCCCGCGCACCGCTCGCGCCCTGGCAGCCGCGTTGACCGGCATCGCCAACACCGCCGAGATTGTCGAGTGCCTGCCCGTGTAGTTCCTGCCCTGACAAGACAAGGCGACCGGCTCACCCGAGCCGGTCGCCTTGTCGCGTCTCACCACAGCGCGAGCTGCTCCCCGAACAGCGCCCGCAGCCGCTCCAAGTCGTCGGCGACCTCACGCGGATCCCGACGCGCCATATCGCGTAATTCGCGTGCGCGGCGTCGTGCCCCGCGCGGGTCGCCCAGCGGGGAACCGGTCAACGCGCGACGGGCAACCCACTCGCGCCGGTTCTCGGCCGCCGACGACGCGACGACATGCCCCGGCGCGACTCGCTGACACAGCGGGTTGTCGCACTTGTGACCCAGCACGCGCACCGCGTCGAGTGCGTCGGCGCCGTGGACCAGGCCGAACGCGAACCGATGGGCAACGACCACGCGGTCGTGACCGAACCAGAACCGACCGTGCCCGCGCCCGCTGATCGCACCGGTCCACCAGGCGCACTCAGTGCCCGGAACCTGCACCACCTTGGCCGCATAGCGCGCGACGACTTCAGGGTCCGCCAGTGCCTCAGCCAGCGCGGCCACGCCGCCCGGCCCGAGCCGCCGCGCGCTCACCGGCTCACGACGCCGCCGAGGTGGGCGCGTCCGCGCCGGTGTCCGCGCCAGCGCCGTCGTCCTCCTGTGCGGCCTGGTCGGCGGCATCCGCCGCCACGCGCCGTAGTCGTGCGACTTCGCGCGTGCTCACCTCATCGCCGCACCACTGCACGGCCTCGCGCGCCGAGAGCCGCTCGGTCTCGATCATCTCCGTCAGCGCCTCACCCGCGCGCCGGTCGGCCGCCTCGCGTTCGCGGATCGCGACCAGCACCTTGATCGCGAGGGCCTCCACCCGGCGCTCTCGCTCCGCGCGTTCCTCGCGCCTCTTGGATTGCGCATCCAGCGCCGCTCGCCGAGCTTCCTGCCTGATCGTCTGCTTGCCCATCGATGTGCACCTTTCTCGTGTCGAACCATCGCACCCCCCTAAGACATCCCGACCTCCGTCAGCGGCCACCGCCGACCACCTGAGTTCCCGTCCAGCCAGCCAGCCACGACCCCTCGCCCGTTCCCCCTCCTGAACCTTGGAAGTCGAAGCCCTACACAGCTCTTGCATTCCCGGTTTTTGTTGATTTTTCAATTTGTGACCGCCAGGGCGGATCCCGCCCCTTCGGGAGGTGTGACGATGAGCATTCACAAGCTGACAGCAGGCTCCGGATACGACTATCTGACCCGCCAGGTGGCGGCCATGGACGCCACCGACAAGGGCCACACCGGCCTCGCGTCGTACTACAGCGAAAAGGGCGAGGCCCCCGGCGTCTGGGTGGGGTCCGGGATGGCCGGGATCGACGGCCTGTCCGCCGGAGACGTCGTCACCGCGGAGCAGATGCAGGCTCTGTTCGGTTCCGGGCACCATCCCCTTGCCCATGAACGGCGGGAAGCTCTCCAGGGCCCAGACCTGACGAACGCGGATTACCGAGCGGCGACCCGGCTCGGGGTGCCGTTCAAGGTGTACGAGAACGACGTCTCCACCTACCGGATCGAGGTGGCGAAGCGGCTGGCCGACCTCAACGAGGAGCAGGGACTTCCCAGGGATTGGCCGGTTCCTGCCGAGGACCGAGCCCGGATCCGCACCGAGGTCGGTCGGGAGTTCTTCCGGGCCGAACACGGCCGTGATCCCCAGGACGCTCGCGAGTTGTCCGGCACCATCGCCCAGCACTCACGCCCGAAAACGAAGGCGGTCGCGGGGTTCGACCTGACCTTCAAGCCGGTGAAGAGCGTGGCGGTGCTGTGGGCGTTGGCCGATCCGGCGATCGCCGCTCGGGTCGAGCGCGCGCACCAGTCAGCCATGAAGGACGCTCTCGATTTCATCGAGGAGAACGCGCTGTACTCCAGAGAGGGAACCAACGGAGTCCGCCAGGTCGACGTCAAGGGCTTGGTTGCCACAGCCTTCACTCACCGCGATTCGCGCGCCGGCGAGCCGCTGCTGCACACACATGTGGCCGTCGCGAACAAGGTGCAGACGCTCGGCGGCAAGTGGCTGGCGATCGACGGCAGGGTCTTGTTCAAGGCGACCGTGGCAGCCTCGGAGGTCTACAACAGCTCGTTGGAGCGGCACCTGGCCACCGACCTGGGGGTCGAGTTCGAGGAACGCCCGGACGGCGACCCGCGCAAGCGCCCGGTCCGGGAGTTGGTGGGCGTCGATCCGCGCCTGCGGGAACGGTGGTCGTCTCGTCGTGTGGCGATCGAGGTCCGCCGTGACGAACTCGCCACCGACTTTCAGCGCGCGCACGGCCGGCCGCCGACACCCATCGAAGCGGTTCAGCTATCCCAGCAGGCCACCCTGGAAACTCGCGACCCGAAGCACGAGCCACGCACCCTCGCCGAGCAGCGCGCAACCTGGCGGGAGCAGGCGCGCGAGATCCTCGGCGGCGACAAGGGCATCGCCTCGATGCTCTCGGAAACGTTGGGATCACGCTTCCCAAAAGGCTAAGCCGGTACGCCCGGGTCGACGTCACCAAGACGGCCCGGACGGTCATCACACAGATGGAAAACCGGCGGTCCAACTGGCAGGTCTGGCACGTGCGTGCCGAGGCCGAACGACAGATCCGCGGCGCGGGAGCATCACCCAAGCGCATGCCGGAACTCGTCGACCAGGTGGTCGCCCGTGCCCTGAAGATCTCGGTGTCGATGGCCCGCCCTGAGCGCGACATCATCGAGCCGGAGCCCCAGCGGCGCCGGGACGGGTCCTCGGTCTACACGGTGGCCGGCGCCGACCTGTTTACATCGACCAAGGTGATCGCGGCCGAGAAGCGGCTGGTGGAGGCTGCCAGCCGCACCGATGGGCTCGCCGTCGATGAATCAGCGGTCGATATGGCCCTCATGGAGAGCATTGCCAACGGGGTCACACTCAATGCCGGCCAGACATCGCTGGTGCGTGAGATGGCCACCTCCGGGGCACGCCTCCAGCTGGCGATCGCGCCCGCCGGGTCCGGCAAGACGACCGCCATGCGGGCCTTGTCCGGCGCGTGGATCGAAGGCGGTGGCCAGGTGCTGGGGCTCGCCCCGTCCGCGGCCGCAGCGGCGGCACTGCGGTCCCAGATCGACACCAGTACCGACACCCTGGCCAAGCTCGTGCACGAGCTCACCAGCCGCGACCCGAACGCCCGCACCTGGCTTGACGTCCCGATCAGCGAGAAGAACGAGGCAAAGGCCGCGGGGGCCCGTTGGGATCCGCAGGCCCGCTCCTGGTACGCCCCCGCCGGCGCGAAACAGGTTGCCGAGGGGGCGCCGCTGGCGCCCTGGCGGGTGTCGGCCACCGATATCGGGCCTAAGACGCTGGTCGTGCTCGACGAGGCCGGCATGGCCGACACAATCTCCCTCGATCTGGCAGTCCAGTTCGTCCTCGACCGAGGCGGCAGCGTGCGCTTGATCGGCGACGACCAGCAGTTGGCCGCCATCGGCGCCGGCGGTGTCCTGCGGGACATCCAAACCACCCACGGCGCCTGCCGACTGACCGAACTCGTCCGGTTCGTCGACCCCGCCGAGGGTGCCGCATCCCTCGCGCTGCGCGAAGGTCGGCCCGAGTCGCTCGGGTTCTATCTGGATCGGGACCGGGTCCACGTCGGTGACCTGGCGACCATGACCGAGGACGTGTTCGGGGCGTGGCAAGCCGACCGCGGCAAGGGTCTGGACTCCATCATGCTCGCGCCGACCCGCGAGCTGGTCAGCGAACTCAACCAACGCGCCCGCGCGCACCGACTCGAGGGCGCCGGTGACGACGCCGTCGACGACCCCGGCGAACAGGGGCCGACGGTGCGCCTGGCGGACGGCAACCTGGCCAGCGTCGGCGAACTGATCATCACCCGCTCCAACGATCGCCGGCTGCGGTCATCCTCGACCGATTGGGTGAAGAACGGCGACCGCTGGAGCGTGCTCGAGATCGACGACGGCCAGCTGCGGGTGCAGCACACCCAGAGCGGCCGGCTGGTGACCCTGCCGGCGGACTACGTCAGCAAGAACACCGAGCTGGGCTACGCAACGACGGTGCACACGGCTCAGGGCGTGTCGGTGGACACCATGCACGGGCTCGCCAGCGGTGACGAATCACGGCAGCAGCTGTACACGATGTTGACCCGCGGAAAGCAGTCCAACCACGTGTACCTGGAGGTCGTCGGCGACGGTGACCCGCACAGCGTTATCCGCCCGGAGATGACCCACCCGCTGACCCCGACCGACCTACTCGAGCAGATCCTGGCGCGCGACGACGCACCCCGGTCGGCAACCACCATGCTGCGCGAGCAGAGCGAGCCGGCGACGCTGCTCGGTCAGGCAACGCAGCGTTACCTCGATGCCCTGTACACCGCGGCCGAGCATCAGTTGGGCACGGAGAAGGTCGCCGCTTTGGAAGCGGATGTCGAGCGTGTGGTCCCCGACGTCACCGAGCAGCCCGCCTGGCCGGCGTTGCGCGCCCACCTGATCCTCACCAGCGCTCACGGCGTCGACCCGATCGTGCAGCTGCGCGCGGCCGCCGAGTCTCGTGAGCTCGACACAGCCGGCGACACCGCTGCGGTGCTGGACTGGCGGCTGGACGACACCGGCCTGCGTGGCGGCGGCCGAGGACCGCTGCCGTGGATCCCCGGCGTGCCTTCGTCCCTGTCCGAGAACACGGTGTGGGGCTCCTACCTGGTCCAGCGGGCCGCGAAGGTCACCGACCTGGCAGCCACTGTTCGTGAGGAATCAGCCACCGGTACGACGCCGAGCTGGGCATCCGCCGGTGCCGGCCGGCCCGCCGATGCGGTGCTGGGCGACGTGGCGGTATGGCGGGCCGCGATGCTCGTCGACGACGCCGACCGGCGTCCCACCGGTCGGGCGCAGATGCAGAAGGCGGCCGCGATCTGGCAGCGCAAGCTGAATGAGCGGCTCGTCGGCGACCGTGCGCCCGCGATGGAGGAATGGGGCCCGCAGATCGCCGCTGCCTCCCGTGCCACCGGCAGCGACCCGTTCGCGCCGATCCTGGCCGAACGGCTCGCTGCGATGGCCCGCTCCGGGGTCGACGCCGCCGGCATGCTGCGGCGTGCTGCCGCGACGGGCGCCCTGCCCGACGATCACTCCGCTGCCGCGTTGTGGTGGCGCATCAGTCGTCACCTGTCCCCGGCGGTCGCCGAACAGGTCGACAAGGACCGCCACGTTGAGGCCGGCTGGACGCCGCGCCTGCCGGAGCTGCTGGGTCAGGACCGCGCAGGCGAAGTGCAGGCCAGCCCGTGGTGGCCCACCCTGGTCACCACCGTGGACCGCGCGCTTCAGCGCGGGTGGTCGGTCGAAGACTTGTTCCGCAGTGAAGCAGCACAGCCGCTGGAGCCTGGCGACGATCCCTGCCAGGCCTTGATCTGGCGGTTGTCCGTTGCGATGGACCCCGTCCCCGACGAGCATTACGACGCCTACCCCGACGAGGACGAGGACCTGTGGGAACACGTCCCGTTGCCCGACGATGCCGTCGTGATGTTGCCCCCCGACGTCACCGTCGATCAGCACCCGCCGCTCGAGGACGAACCACCGCCGGACCTGGTGGACGAGATCGACGAGGACGACCTGGAGCGGCAGCTGCTCCTGGCCGAGCTGCGCCGTGATGCCCTCGGACCGCTGGAGATCTCCGACGAACAGATGGACCGGTCCGCCGACCGTGCGATGCGGTTCGCGAGCAGCCCGGTCAGCAACGACCGGATCGCGCACATCAACACGCTCACCCTCGCGTATTACCGCCAGCAGCTGCCCGGGTCGTGGGGCGCACAGCACCTGGTCGACCGGTTCGGCGACGATCTCGCCGCGGATGAACGATTCCGGCCCGGCTTCGCCCCGCCGGGGTGGGAGCGCCTGGTCAAGCACCTGCGCACCTTGGGCGTCAGCGACGAGGAAATGGTCGCGGCCGGTGTCGCGAAACGGAACGAGTCGACCGGGCGGATCCGCGACCACTTCGTCAATCGCCTGGTCTTGCCGATCGTCCACCGTCGCGACGGCTGGGAGAACTTCGAGCCCGTGCCCTTCGCCGGCGGCGATGTCGTCCTGGGCTTCGTAGGACGCCGGCACCCCGACCTCACGGACAAGGACAAGAGCGGCCCGAAATACCTCAACAGTCCGACCACCTCACTGTTCGCCATGGGTGCGCAGTTGTATGTCGCGGGCAACGATCTCTACGAGAACGGCGCGCGGCCCGTGCTCGTCGAGGGTCCGATGGACGCCATCGCGATCACCCTCGCCTCGGCGGGGCAGCTGGTCGGGGTCGCCCCGCTGGGCACCTCCCTCACCGAGGAACAGTCCCAGCAGCTCGCTGCGATCCGGGAACACTTTGGCGCGGGCACCGCCTCCGATCTTGACTCCTCCGCGACAGAGTTCGACCCGTGGCTGATCGTCGCCACGGACAACGACGAGAACCTGTCCGGACAGGTAGCCGCCGAGCGCGACTACTGGCTCCTGGCCCCCCACGACCTGGACTCCGGCCACGCCACATTCCCGTCCGGTCTCGACCCGGCCGACATGTACACGCTGCGCGGGCCGGCCGCGCTGCGTGAGGCGCTCAAGCAGCCGAACGCGCTGGCCAATTCGCTGCTGGAAGAGCGGCTGACCAACCTGCCTCCGGGCCAGGCCCGCACGGCCGGGGCACAGATCATCGCTGCCCGCCCGGCCCGGCACTGGCAGGACGGGACGACACGTATCTCCGACCGGCTGCACATCAGCACCGCTATGGCACAGCGCGACTTGATCCCGGCCGCCGACTCCTGGGTGGGCGATCGCCGCCAGGCGGCGCGCACCCAGCTCGACCAGGTTGCGGAGGTGCGAGATCGCATGAAGCAGGCCGCGCAGCTGCCACCGCACGAACGGTGGGCCGGTCTCGCCGGCGAACTCGACCCTCGACTCCCCCGGCAGGCCGACTGGCCGGCGTTGGCGCAGATGCTCGACCAGGCAGCCGCCGAAGGGCACGACGTGCCGGCAGTCGCGCGCCAGCTGGTCGCTGAACGTCCGTTGGCCGAGCAGCCAGCCCAGGACCTGCGCTACCGCCTGGTCGCGACGCTCGACGTCCAGGTCGACACCGGCGGACCAGTTTCCGGCACACCTCAGTCGGGTGCTGCGCAGGAGCGGCGCGCACCGACCACGGCACCGACCGATCGCCCGGTCGGTCCTCGCCGATGACCAGCCCTGCCGTCGTCGAGCAGGTTGCGGCGCTGCGGGCCCGGCTGCTCGAGCCAGGCAACGTCCAGCAACTGCGCATCACGGCACTTCGCGACGACCTGATCGTGATCGCCTTGCTACAAGTTCCGAAGCCGTTGCGCCGTAACGGCATTGGGACTCAGACTCTTTGCGAACTGACGGCGGCCGCCGATCGTCACGGCTGGATTCTCGCGGGCACCCCGGACACCTCATTCGGTTCGTCCCGTGCCGGCCTCGACCGGCTGTATCGGCGGTTTGGGTTCACGTCCAACCATGGCCGGCACGCCGACTTCACGATCTCCGAGAGCCTCGTACGCACACCCCAGCGGATGTCTACGACCTCCACCAGCAGCGACCGCGGCCCGTCGACTGACCTGGATCGCGCCGAGGCCCAGCAGGTCAGCAGGCGTCGAGATCCGTCCCGGCCGGATCCGGCACCGAACATGACCGTTCGCCTGCGCGCACCCCGGCGCTGAGGAACTACACGTAGCGCGCCGGAGGCTGTGGATGACGCAACGGCGCGAGCTGCCAATTCCCGTACCGTCAGCGCCATGGACACCGCAGGTTTCACCGTGGCCGCGGCACTGGTCGGCGCACTCACCGGGGTCCTGAGCGTCCGCAACCTACGCACCCTGCGGTACCGCTACGACCACGAAGCTGTTCTCCCGCAGCCGTCCTCGGCGGCATGGGTGCTGCCGACTGCCGTGATAGCTGCCACGGCCCTGGGCCTGCGGTTGTCACCCGACCGGCCGTGGGCGTTGCTGTTACTGGCGCCATTGGCCGTCACCGGGCCGTGGCTCGCCGCGGTCGACCTGGACGTGCACCGGCTGCCGGATCGCGTGCTCGGACCGGTTGCAGTCGCCTCCCTAATCGCGGTCGTCGTTGTCTCGGCCACGACGCACCGGCTCCAGGTGCCGGTCCTGGGTGGAGTCGGCCTCGTCCTGGCCGGCGGCTGCTACCTCACGTTGCACCTGGTCGGCGGTGGCGCGGTCGGACTCGGCGACGTCAAGCTCGCGGCCGTCCTGGGTCTCGCCCTCGGGGCTGTCGGCCTTGGTGTGCTGTGGTGGGCGATGTTGCTGTCCTCGTTGTTGTGCCTGGCGTGGGTCGCGGTCACACGGCGCGGCAAACCCAGCAGCACTCGGATCGCGTTCGGACCGTGGATGCTGCTGGGCTCACTCATCGCCGTGGCGGTCTTCGCGCCCTGATCTTCGACTACTCCGGTTGAGGACCCTCGGGTAAATCGCCCAGCTCGCCGGTGTCCAGGTTGACCGACGCCAGCCGGGGGCGGCTCTCCTCCGCGACCTTGTGCTCGATCCTGCGGCCGAGTGCGGTCGTGCGAACGTCGGCGGCGTAGGTCTCCTGCCGCTCGTGCACCGACTGGTCGCTTGTGAACCGGGCATACCGGCCGCGGCCCGGCCAGCCTTGGTGCCCGTCCTCGCAGTGATCTTTGAGCCGGTTGCGCATCCGGTCGGCGAACGCCGGCAGCGCGTAGCGGTGCCATTCCTCCATCGCGTTGCTGTCGAAGGCAAGGCCCGCGCGGCGACGTTGGTCCGCCAGCACCGCGATCTCGTGCACCAGATGAGGGTGTTGAGGCCAACAGGGAGGGATCGCCCCGGTCACGTCCCAGGTGTACTCCCGATTGAGCCAGCTGACGACTTCCTCCAGCCACTCCCACAGCTGTTCGCGCAATTCGGGTCGCCGACACGTCGGCGGATCCCACGGCCGAGGCAGCATGTGCAACGGTCCGAGAGCCTTGACCTGGTCCTTGTCGCCGTTGGCGGCGATGCTGAGCTCCCGGTAGGCCAGCCGCACCATGCTGCCGCCTTCCGGGAAGGGTCGCACCATCGAGGCGACCTGGGGTTCGCGCGCGGCGTCGGTATTCACTGCTGACTCCTGTCAACGGTCAGGCCCCGGCGCTTGGCTTCCACCAGGGCTGCGGTTGTGCGGGCTTCGGGTGTGATGGCCTTGCTGCGGACGGCCGCCAAAGAGACCCGCAGCTTGTCCTGTTCGGCCAGCAGTTGCTTACCTGCGGCTCCGTCGATGGACCGATGCAAGCGGGCGATGATCGGCTTGCCGTTCTCGGCGATCACCAGGGCATGCCGCTCCTCCAACTGCCGGATCTCCTCCGGCCGCAGGATCGCGATGTCCTCCCCCGAGGTGGTGCGCCCGCCCATCTGCCCGGTCTGCCAGCTGGTGCGTGAGACCCGGACCATGCCGACCAGGTCGGAGATCTCTTGGTTGAACGCCACGTCCTTGGAGCCGCCGAACATGATCAGCGTGTTGGTCAACCCGAACAACGCTCGGGCATCGTTCTCACCGAAGATCGAGGACAGCTGTCGCCAGGTCTGCGCCGCGTAGATGAACGACAACCCCAGGGCTCGTTCGTTGGCCATTCGGGTCCGCAGTGTCGGCAGCGGCGCTGTTGACGGCAGCTCGTCCAGGCAGGCCAGGAATGGTGGGCACAACCTGCCCCACGGTGTGTTGTTGGCCGCCAGTAGCGACATATCGAGGACATGCTCGGCGACCGCGGTCATCAGCGGCGATGCGCTGGCGTACGGGTCTTCGCGGCCGAGCAGGTAGATCGTCCCGCCCTGCTGGATGACCTTGGCGATGTCGGTTGCCGGCCGGCCTTCTCCGGGCACGCACCGGCGGCGGATGTCCTGCTGGAAGAACAGGCTCATCGCTTGCTGCACCGTGGTGATGGTGTTGCCGGCGGTGCGATCGTCGCCGTTCAACGCCCCGTGCAGTAGTCCGTGCCAGAACGGCGCTGCGTGTGGGTGCTCGCGCAAGATCTCGGTCGGGTCGGTGGTGCTCTGCGGATTCGCCACCCACCGCAGCACGTCTTCCAGGGTCCTGCCACTCAGTGCGGCAGCGTGGAAATAGGCCTGGAGGACCTTGGCCGCCTCGGCGGCGTAGAACCGGGCGGCGTCATCGCCCTGTCCTCCCTGGATGGCTCCTTTGACGGTGCCGGCGGTGAACGCTTTGGCTCGGCGTTCAGCGATCATCGAGTCGACGCAGCCGGCGATCGGGTCGAAGATCAGCTCGTCCAGTCCGCTGGCCAGCCCGAAGGGGTCGAGCACCACGCACGGTCGCCCGTCCCGCCGCCGGGCGGTCAGGCTCAGTAGGAGGTCGTCGAGCTTGGTCAGTGTGACCAACGCCCCACCGGGTGCGCCGAGTAGCGCTGGGATCAGCAGATCGAGGGTTTTACCGGAGCCCTGGGGTCCGATCACGCCGGCGGTACGGTCCCATGGCTGCCACAGCTCGCCACCGCGTGGCTCGTGCGCCGTGCCGATCTTCCAGCCGACCTCGGCCGGGTCTACCCGTAACGCCCTCATCGGCTGCTCCTCTTGCCGTACAGGTCCGGTCGGATCACCGGCGCGACCTCCCGCAGCCGCGACCGGCCCAGTAGTTGCTCGGCCTCGCCACGGCTGGCCATTCCGCGTAGTCGGTTCGGTCCCCAGCGGTCCATCCCAGCTTTCACGCCCCAGCCTGCGGCCACGATCAGGCCCAGTTCGACGACGATCACGCACGCCCACAACAGATGCACGCCGGCGCCGTGGCCTGCGCCAGTGAGGCCGCTATCGGCGTGGCCGCCCAGGACACCGGGCAAGCTACTGAACAGCTCGGCTCTGGGTGCCCACGTCCAACCGTCCCCCGACAACAGGTTCGCGATCGCTCGACCCAGCTGCACGCCGAGCGATAACACGACCAAGATGGCCACCGTGATCGCGAACGGGATCTCCCACGTCCACGGGACGGGGTCGCGGCGACGAGCTTTCTGCATGACTCCTCCTAGATCGGTTCACCAACCCGAAGGGCGTTCAAGGGCCTCCGGCGGTCACCGGGATCGCATGAAGTCGGCGTCAGGCAGCGCTTGAATCACTGTCGTCTGGCCCGTGTCGCCTTGCTGGCGCAGGACTTCGAGCAGAACCGGCGCCGCCGAGCACTCGTGAGCGGGCAAAACTGAGCACCGCACCACCGGCAGACGACTACGGTGCCGAGCCGGGCACGGCCCGGGCGGGCGCGGCTGGCCGCGAGTCCCGCAGGCGACATGCCGGCACCGGCGCCCAGCCGTGCTGCCGTCGCGGCGGCGGGATCGCGCGCGTCAACGAAGCGGCCGTTGGTGCCGTAGTTCCGGCGGCCGTTGGCTCGGATCGTTGCGAGGGTGTCGCTGGCGACGAGACCTCTGCTGCGCGCGAGGCCGTGCGCCTGGCGGTACTCGGCGGCGGTGATGCCGTGACTCTTCCAGGCGTGCAGGCCGAGGTGGGTGAGCCGCCGACCGCATTCATGGCAGAGCAGCCCGTCCGCGTCCTCGTCGAGGATGCCGAACTGACCATGCCCGTCCGGGTCGCCGAGCGCGCCGCTCATGCACGTCATCGTGCCAGCTGGCACCAGCACCGATACGGCGCTTGGAATGACGCGCAGAGCCGCCCGATGGCCTGTCTGCCTGACGAGCTCCGCGTGTGGTTCGCCGCTACGATCGGGTCCAGGATGAACCTCAATTCCTTCCTTCCGTTCGGGGCTTGCCCCGAACAGACCCGCAGGTGCTCCAACACACCTGCGGGGCAGCCCAGGAGTAGATCAGTTCCCGGCGGCGAGGTATTTGTCAATCACCTGCTGGGCGATGCGGCCACGAGGTGAGACCTCGATCTTGTGGGCCTTCGCCCACGCACGCACTGCGGCGTTGTCGACGCCCGTCGGCACTGCCCGTGTCGGTCGAGCGGTCTTGCGCCCCGTCTGCGAGCGGCGGGCAACCTGGATGAACGGTGCCAGGTTGTCGCGCAGTTCGGCGGCGTGCGCAGCGCTCAAGTCGATCTCGTACTGCCTTCCGTCGAGCCCGACCTGCACGGTTTCGTCGGCCGGCGATCCGTCGATGTCGTCCTCAAGGATGATCTGCACCCGCTGCATCGGGAAGGCCTCTCTACTGATCGGTGATGGTCGATCTCACGGTAGGTCACAACCCGGCCGGTGCTGCGGAACTGAACGGCCACGCTGCCGCCGATCAGTGCGGCGGCTCCACCGGCCGACGTGTCGTCGGCCCGCCCACTACTAACTAACTACAACTATTTACATTGTGTGTTTGCCGCTATCCGCGATGTCACCTACCCGCCACACCTGGAAGATGTGCTTGTTCTTCATGTCATGCGAGTAGTCGGTCATCGCGACTCCGATTTTCGGGTTCTGCGCACCTATCGCTTGGTGTGTGGCGGGGTTAAAGACCATTTCGACGTGGCCGATGGCGTTGGGGCCGAGGTAGCTGTCGAAGAAGATCAGGTCGCCGGGCTTGGCATCGCTGGGTGACACCCGGAATCCGTTCCCGGACGCCAGCCACTTCTGCTGCACTTGGGCGGTCCTGGGCATGGTGATACCTATCTGTCGGTATGCCGCCGAGGCGAAGCTGGAGCAGTCCCAGGTGTGTGGTCCGTTGGCCCCCATCACGTAGTTGTCACCTAGGTGGTTCTTGGCCCAGGTGAGCAGTTTCTTCACTCGTTTGCTCTTCAGCGGCGGCAGGTCTGGGTTCCCGTTGCCCTTCCCGGTACCGCACTCGGTGGGGTCCCCTTGCACGGTGCCGCCACCGTATTTGGCGGCGTAGTACAGCACGTCGTTGACGTACCACTGGGCGTGGTTGTATCCGAAGATTGCCCTTTTGACGCCTGCTGCTCCGCCGGTGGTCACTCCGAGCTTTGTCAGATAGTTCGCCGCCGTCATGATGGAATCGGCGTTGTTGTCGATGTCGGCTTTGCCGTCGCCGTCGCCGTCGACCCCGTATGTCGCCCAGGTCGAGGGCATGAACTGCATCAGCCCCTGGGCCCCGGCTGAGCTCACCCCCAGATTGAATCCGTGCGAGGTCTCTTCCATGCCGATTCCGGCCAGCAGGGTCCACGGCAATTTGTAGTGCTTGGCGGCCTTCACGTAGAACGCCTTGATCGCGCTGGGGATGACGATGGGCGGGTTGTGCAGCGACGCCTTCCGTGGCTTCCCGGGCGGCGGCAGCGGGAAACCGATCCCGCCTTCGCCGCCGGGGTCGCCCGGAGGAGTCTTCTTCGGCGGGGGCGGTGCGACGCGCTGCCCGTTCAGGGGTGCGCCGTGCTGGCTCATGAACGGCACGGGGTTGATGTACTTGCCGTTCTCTGTGACGCCGAAGTGCAGGTGGTTGCCGGTCGAGTTTCCTGTCGACCCTTCCAGCCCAAGGCGCTGCCCGATGGTGACCTTCGATCCGACCTTGATCTTCGCGTCGAGCTTGGCCATGTGGCCGTAGGTCGTCGAGACCCCGGAGCCGTTGTCGAGTACGACGGCGTTCCCCAATCCGCTGTAGGGGCCCGCGACTTTGACTGTGCCGGCCGCGGCGGCGAGCACCGACCCCGGCTTGGGGAGCATCGCGATGTCGACGCCTTCGTGGTAGGTGGAACCAATACCGCCACCTGGTGACGTCCGGTGGCCAAACCCAGAGGTGATGACGTACTTCTGCGCCGTCGGCGCACGCCATGGGCCGGTCGCGACCGTCGAACCCGACTGGCATTCCTGCGCTTTGAGCTCTTCCCCGGCGGCTGGGGAAGACACCACGACGATCATCACGGCTGCCGCGAGGGGTGCGGCCACCATGAGGGCCAAGACCATCGCGAGACCGATGACGACCTTCTTCATGGGCTCAGGCCGCCGACTCGATCGCCTCGTTGGTGAAGGTCAACTCCCGCTCGAGCGGGTGCAGCACCGTCTGCACTTTGTACATCTGCTCGCCGACCACCCACAGGCCTCGACCCTTGCCTTGCATGCCCCAGCCGGTGATCAGGGAGCGGGCGATGGGTCCAAGGCCGAGGAGCTGTTCGAGTTCGTCGCCGATCGCGTTGTCTTGGCCCATCAGGATTTTGATGTCTGCCAGGTGCATGAGGTCTTTGGCGATCGCGACGGCTTGCGATCCCTGGTCGCCCGCCGACATCGGGTCTGACGGCTTGTGGGCGTTGGCCCACTGGATGTCGCCGTCAGTGCGGGAGAGCCGTAGATCCGCGTCATACGCCTTGACGGCCTCAGGGCCGAGGCGGAATTGCTTCCAGATCTCGTCGCGGACCACAACTCGCAGGTCTCCGGGGTCGGCCATTTCGCGCATGCCGCGCCCCCACGATCCGATGCAGGTCAGCGCGATGCCCATCGCGTCATCGCCGAGCGGTTCGAGCCGACGCAGGCTCAGGCTCTGGATCGGTGCTTTCCAGTCGACGTCGATCGTGGTGTGGGCATCGAACATTCCGGCCAATGCACCGGAGACCAGCTGACCGAGGGCGTTGCGCAGCAACCGTGTCTCGTCGAGGAAGTGACGCTCCGAGCTGTAGCGGCATTCAGCGATCAGTTCTTCGGTCGGGTTGTGCAGCAGGTACCACAGTTCCGGGATGGTGGTTTCCCGCAGCCGCGATGCGCCGGCGCTGTATCCAGTGAGCACGCGCAATGCGTTCTCGACGACGTTGCCTTCGTCCGGGCCGAAGGGCACGCGGTCTTCGCCGATGCGTTGGGAGCCGACGAGCCCGCGGACCAGGGTGAGCCATCGCCCGAAGATGATCGGGGCACGTCGCTGGGCTTCCTCGGCGGACAGCTTCTCCCACCCCTGGCCCAGCGGACCGAATGCCAGCGGATTGATTCGTGCGGGCATTCCGGGGCCGATCGCAAACGGCTCCACTCCCAGGGCCTGGCAGAGCTTCTCGTATTCGTCTTTCGGGTCGCCCAGGATCAGCGTGCGGTAGCCGAAGTCCATCATCCGCAGGCAGAAGGCCTTGGTGTTGCCGGACTTTCCACGGCCTGGTTTGCCGAACTGCATGATGTTGGGGTTGGTGACCGGGACCTCGTCGTCCAGGACCCATCCGAGTGGGTCGGCGAAGAACGAGCCGCCGCTGAGCTGGTCGATACCCATCTGCGCGCCGGTGGGCGGCAGACCCGGGGTTGCCACGAAGGGCCACAGGACCGGCGCCTGGTCCGATGTCATCCGCCAAGCGGTCACGGGTGCCTTGGCTGGCGCCCAGCCTCGGCCGCGACGTTTGGCTCCGCCACGTGAGGCGTAGTGGAACAGCCGCGGGTCTTTCGGGGTCGGCACCGGTGCGGGGACCCGTGGCAGTTCGTGCCCGAAGTCGTGGAGCAGGCGGGCCATATCGCGGCCGTCTTTGCGGCGTGGTTTCATCATCGCTTCTGCTCCTGAATCGATTGCGCGAGAACGGTTTTGAGGGTTGCTCCCTTGCCGTGTTTGATTCGGCCGCAGCGGCGTTGATCGTGCAGCTCGTGTCGTCGAGTCGGGCCGCTGCGCGTGTTCGGTGCAGGCCTCATGCGTCCCCCTGCCGGGAGAGGCTGATGCCGAGCGGGACGGTCGAGGCGGCGAAGGCCGCGTCCTGGGCGACGTCGAGACGCAGCGGGGCGAACCCTGCTCGGCGGACCGAGGCGTCCAGCCGACGCCCGTACTCGCTGATCCGTGCGGTCTTGGGTGCCGTCACGGTGCACACGGCGTACGGGCGGATCAGCGCGTTGCCGCGGGCGAGTTTGGTGTCCAAGCCGCGAACCTTGGCAGCTTCGTTGCGCTGTCGGGCGCGCGCTTTCACCTTGGCTTTGCTCCGCAGCGCGTCGGCAACGTCGGCCTTCCACTCGGAGTTTCCTTGTTGCCGATCTGCCTTGGCCTGCCGCACGATCGGGTAGCAGACCATGAAGCTGCGCCGCTCCCCTGGTTCGCCGGGCGTCAACACCGGCGCCAGGGCTCCCATCACGGCGCCCTTGGTCGGCAGCTTGATGGTGCTCGACACGGAGTTCCACGCGTCGTGGCTGTAGTGCCGCATCGCGGCGTCGGCGCCAGAGGGCCCCGCCATCGCCCAGGGGACGTCGGTGTTCACGTCGGTGTTGCGTTCTCGAGCTGCCAGGGCGTCGACGACGCTTGCCCGATCACCCGGGGCGAACCCGGTGCGGCATGCCAGCGCCAGTTCCGGGGATGTCAGCCAGGCCACGTTGGTCATCGCCATGCCGCCGCGCAGCTGGGCCTCGATTTCGGCCATCAGGCTGTACAGGACGCGGCATCGCCCGTCCAGCCCGCCGCCGGTCTCCTTGGCTTCACCCTTCAGCCGCGACTCCGCGACGACGATGGTGCAGAACGCCTCGGTGCGCACGCCCGCTGCGGACAGGCCGGCCTGGAGCTCGTCATTGACCTGTCGCGCCAACGTTGGCCCGTTGCGGCGGTGCCGTTCGACGTACAGGTCTCGCTCGGCACCATCGTCGGGCACCGTGCGAATGAGGAAGATGATCTCTTCGACGAGTTCGGTCCGCATCGCGGTGTCCAGCAGGTCACTGAGCCCCGTCCCCTGCTGGAGCCGTGCGGCCGCCTCTTTCAGGCCGATCCCGGGATGCACGACCGAAGCGGTGACTGCCCATGTCTTGGTGGCGTGGTCCTGGATCACGGCGATCCGAGCCAGCGATGGACCCGAAGGCGGGCCGTCGTGGATCTGCACGGCCTGGATGACTCCGGGCAAGTCGGCGTCGTCGAGGTTGTCGATCTCTCCGGTGACCGCCTTGCTCCGGAACCGTGTCCAGCCCAAGAGCCCGCCGACCGCCGACCGCGTCAGCGCCCCGAACCATCCGACTGCCGAGCGGCCGCGCACCGGCGTCACGGTGACGACGAACAGCACCACCCACAGCAGCGTGAACAGGCCGAGCGAGGCCCACGCGCCCTTGGACAGGGCCCAGCACGGTGGCAGCACCGCGACGGCGAGAGTCCCGGCCTGCCATCCGGACAGCCCGAAGAACCAGCCGATCCGATCGCGTGAGTAGTCGTTGTAGATCGATGCCATTTCAGTTCGCTCCTTCTTCGCTCACACCGCAACGACGGCCGCTTCGCTGGCGCCGCCTCCTGCTGCTCCACCGCCGGCGCCGCCGGATCCGCCAGGCGCGCCGCCCTTCGGACCACCGCCGCCTTGGCCGCCGCCCTTCGACCCGCCGCCTTGGCCGCCTTGTTGGCCGCCGCCTTCGCCGCCCGCCGGGGACGTATTGGGTGGCATGGGTGGTGTCGGCATCTCGGGTCCCTGCGTGGCCTGCCCGGGGTTGGTCGGGCCCTGTTCGCCGTCGGCGCCTTGCCCGGTGGTCGGGTCGTTCTGGGTCGAACTCGAGGGGTCGTTGGGACCCGCACCCTGCCCGTTGTCGCCGCCGCCGTCGCCGTCCTTGTGACGGTCCGGGTTCTCGTCCTTGCCGCCGTTGCTGTTGCCGCTGCCCTTTTGCTGCTTCCCGCCACTGAAGTCCGGGTAGTAGTTGTTGTGCCCGACACCCATTTGGTTCGTCAGATCGGCGCCGATCGCGGCGCCCCGGGTGCCGACGGTCTGCATCGCGCCAAGGCCCTTGGACGCTGCTCCGCCGATGGCTCCACCGACACTGCCGAGCATGCCGCCCGCGGACTGGAGCATGCCGCCCTCGGCCTTGTTGAAGCGGGACGAGGTCGCGTCTTCGCCGGATGCTTCTCCCTGGGAGGTGCCGTTCTCGTCCGAGCTCGACGCAGCACTGGACCCCGCATCCTCGGCTCCCCCGCCGCCGCTGAGGAGACCTTGCAGTCCGCCCTGGGCGTCGAGGCCGGCGCGGAGCGCGGCTCCCGAGGTGGTGCCCGGGTCGACGAACGCGAGCAGCTTGAAGAGAGCGAGCGGGCAAAACGCGGAGATGAGGATCAAGACCACCCCGGGCACGGCGGTGCCGATCGCTTTCTGGGTGGAGTCGGTAAACCCGGTAGCTACGCCGGTGGTCAACTGCACCCCAAGGCCCAGGACAAGCACCATGATGACGGGCGAGAAGGCAGCGGCGATGAACCACCGCAACGACTTCCAGAACCACGGCCGCCCGACGTCAGAGACCAGTCCGGCCGCCGAGATCGGCGTGGTCGTCGACAGGACGAGCAGCGCGCCGGCGCGGGTCAGCATCACCAGCAGGTGCCCGATCGCGGCCAGCCAGAGTAGGCAGCCCATACCGCCAAGGACGGTGGCGACCGTGCCGTCAGTGATGCTCTTGGTGCTGATGTCCTGAAAGGGGCTCCAGTCGGACCACGAGCTGACCTTCAGCAGTGCTGACATCAAGGCGCGTTCCAGCCCGCCAGCCGCAGCGAGCACCATGACGGCGCCGCCGACCCAGCAGGACCATACGAGCGAAAACTGGCCGGTTCCCATGAGGGCGGTGGCGATGCTCTTGCCATCGCGACGGATCGCGGCCACACCGAGCTGGATCATCAGCATCAGCACAACCAGTGATCCGGCGATCCAGAATGTGTACTGATAGACCTGCGATCCGGCTCCGTTCTCACTCAGGTCGGGGGTCAGGAACGCGTCCATGATGTTCAGGACAAGCCGCAGCATCCACAGTCCGGCGTTCCAGAGGCCGAGCATCGCCATCGTCCAGCCGCCCGTCACGACCTTGCCGGCTTCTCCGGCGAGCCAGCTGAACGGGTTGGGGACATGGGGCCAGCCGATTGCGGGGATCACTGGTCGAACCCCTCGTCTGCGCCAGACCAGGTCTTCCAGCCAGCCTTGTTGCTGACATCACTACCTGGCCAGGTCGACGGTGCCGGGTAAGGCGTGGCGCCGGGTGCGATCATCCAGCGGCCGTTATGCCACTGCATGCGTTCGCAGTAGCCGTACCCCATCTGGGCGTCCTGAGTGATGGTGGCGTGCACCTTCACCAGCACACACGCCAAGACCCAGTCCGGCCCGTCGCTGCCCTTGACTTGGGCACCGACAGGAGTGACCACCACCGTGCTCGTGGGGTCGAGAGTGCCGCCCATTTGAGCGTCGCCGAGGAACGTTTGAACGTCCTGTGTCAGTGGCCATTTGGCGACGCTCGGCGCACCGGGCATCGCCCAACTGGCGTGGATGCTGTCGACCTGCGGGATGCTCATGCTTTGCAGTACGACTTGCTCAATGGCGGCCAACTGGCCGACCGCACCCTCCGGAGAGTGCGGAAACCCCGATGGCACTCCCGCCGGCCCCTGTATGGCGCTCTGCGGGATGTTGACCGTCTTTGCTGCCACGGCGGCCGGCGGCGCTGGTTGCGCTGCGTCCTCGTCGACCGTCAGCATCGGCTCGGCCGCGATCGCGTCGCGGTGAGCCTTGCCGGTGGCGTGCGTGCTGGTATGCGACTGTTTCCCGGCCGACCCGGAGTCGCCTTGCCCGCCCGACATCGCGGTGGAGATCGCGAAGTAGATCGCAAATCCCAGACCGAGGATCAGAGCAACCCCGGCTGCGACAACGACCCCGAGCACGAACACCAGGCGACGACGGTCCCAGCCAACGGTTCCATCGAGCTGTGCACTCATGTCACACGCAGCCCTTACCGATGACCGCGTTCAGCATTCCGGGCAGCACCAGGTAGGCGATCGCCGCGCCGAACACGACACAGATGCCGATGATCGACATCTTGCTCGCGTGCGGCATCGAGAAGACGCGACCGGCGACGATGCCGCCGACGCCGACGAGCATCCCCAAGCCCATGAGAGCGATGACGCCCCACATCACGTAGCCGGTGATGTCGTTCATCGCCGTACTGGCGCCTTTCGGCGCCTTCGGGCAGACCTTGGCCGCCAGAGCGACCGCGCGCACACTCGTCTGACTCATCATTGCGGTGTTCCTTTCGTGGAGTCGTCCAGCAGGCGCTGGGCGAGTTGGTCAGCTGCCGACAGCAGCGGCTTGGGAAGCGGGCCCCCGGTGAGCCCGTCGACCGCCAAGGCGGCCTCTTCGGGGATCTCGAACAGCAGCCCCTGCCGTTCCAGGTCACGGGTCACGCGCCCGGCCGTGTGCTCGACGCTCTTGGGCCACTTCTTGCGCCGCGGTCCGAGGACCGCGGCGCACGAGTGGTCGTTGCCGAGCAGGTCGAGTGCCCCCTCGAGGCGGCGTATGCCGGGCACAGTGGCGGTGGTGGTCAACACCACGTGCTTGGCATCACGGACGAAGTCGCCGATCCAGCCCGGAGTGGTCAGGACCTGGCCGAGCTCCCACCCGATGTCCAGCACGGTGAGCGTCACGGGCCGGTCGGGGGTCGACGGGTGCGGGATCTCTTCGGCGGTCGTCAGGACGTCGATGACCCGTTCGAGCAGCACATGGTCACGGCTACCGCGACACCAGGCGCTTTCGTACGCGCCCAGTTCCGCGGTGCTGGCGGCAGCCAGACCGGAGGAGGTGACTGACGCGCACTCCACGACCCGGGAGCCGGCCCCGGCGGCGGTGGCGATCGCGACGGCCAGCGTGGTGGCCCCGGAGGATCCTCCGCACCCGAGGACCGGCAGGACGACCTCGGTGGGGTCGGGCTGCCACGGGCTGGTCGTGCGGGCCCGCTGCGGGTCGCCGGCGGGCTGCGGTGCGGGCCGTGTGGTGTTAGCCCGGAATTCTCCGGCCTGCACCGCCGACCATGCGCGTTTGAGCTCGTCGACGGAGACGGCGGGCCGTTCGGTGAGTACCTGTGTCATGCGGGCTCACCACCGAGGGCTGCCCGGCGAAACTCCAGTGCCGCCCGCAGTTCCGGCGCCGACAGGGTCTTGAGCGCGGCCTTGGCGTGCTGCACCTCGTGCAGGCGTGCCATGCAGCCGTCGAGCTGGCGGATGGCTTCTTCTTCGCGGCCGGCCACATCGAACAAGGCCGCGATGTCTGCGGTGCTGCGTCCAGCCTCGTGCTGGGGTTCTTCTGCCGGGGTTTCCGTCGTCTCGGTCACTGTGATCACCTCGACCGACCTAAGGTGCCGATGGTGGTGCTGGCGGTCACTCATGCCGTCGCCTTCCCGTGTCCGCATGCATCGGTCAGGGCGTCGATGCTGCGGCGGGTGCGGCGGCGCAGTGTCCGCACCGAGATCCCCAGCTGGGTGGCAACCTCTTGGTTCAGGCCGTTGGCCATCAGCCCGGCGCCGCTGCGGCCGGTGCGGTTGATCGCAGTGCGGTCGGCCGCCTCGACCAGGCACAGCAGCAGCGACCGGTCAGCGGGGGTGATGACGTCGTGGTCGCATGCCCACTCCAAAAGTTGGAGGAGTTCCTCGGCGGCCGCGTCGTTCGGCTCGGCCGGTCCCTCCATCCAGAACCAATGGGACGGGTCGACCGGGCTGGTGCGCGACCATGTCGGGTCGCTCCGTTCGAGCTGGGAGTGGGCGCCGCATTCGCGAAGTACCCCGGCGCGGGTGTTCAGCAGGATGTTGGCGGAGACCTTGGTCAGCCGGCGCCACGGGAAGGTGCGCACTTCCAGCCACAGCTGTCCGGCGACGACTTGATCGATCTCCGGGGCGAGCGTGCCCAGCCTGTTCGCCAGTGAGCACACCCCAGGCATCAGCGCCCAGGCGAGGGCGGCGGCCGCCGCGACGTCGTTGCCGCCGTCGGTGGCGGCCAGTTCCGCCAGGCACAGGAGTAGCTGGTCACACTCTTCGGTCGTGTGCTGCCGCAGCCAGGACCGCATGGTCGTGGTGTCGGTGGCGGCACTCAGCCTGGGATGTTGTTCGCACCATGTCGGCCACGCCTGGTCTGCCTGCGCCAGCAGCTCGCTGTTCGAGGAGAGACCGAGGCAGTCTTCAACGCTCATCGCCTGAGTTCCTGTCTGTCGAATCGGACAGACAGAAGGTCCCCAGCGGACGTATCCGGTTACGTGCCTCCAAGAGGGCCGAGCGAGGGGGAACGCCGGAGGAACGTTGCCCGCTACAGCACGTTGACCTGCACAAACACCGCGTTCCCCCTCTTCTCAGAACTTCTTTCCGGACAGGGGCTGCGCCAGAGGTTGGACGCGCACCGGCGGGCGCTGTCGCCCGACCCCGCACCCTTCGCCAGCGATCCCGCGGCGGGGATCTACCCCTTCATCCGGCGGAGCGCACGGAAGGAATCCGATGACATTGGGTGCCGTCCCGGGATTACTGGCGGTCGTCAAACAAGGCGCCCGCCAGGCGCGCCTGCACCGCTCGCGACCCGGTGTCAGGTCGTCGCGACACAATCCACGGCATGAGCTCCTGCGCCGTGAGGCTGACCTATTCCTTCGCACCCGACGTTGCTGGGGCGGTGCCCAGTAGCGAGGAACTGGAGCATCTCGTCACCACGGCACGGGATCTGCGGCGCATGACCGGCTCCGGCAGGCTCTACGAAGACGTGCAGCTGATCGACAGCATGGTGCGCTTCAGCATCCGTCTGGACCCCGCGCCGGGGTACGGCGCTGCGAACATCGCACGCGGTCTGGCCAGCCGCGCGTTCTCTGACGCCAGGACACCGGGAGAGCTTCGCGAGGAGGACTGCGTCTCGGACTGATCCACTCTCGAGCTCCCCCATCTGGGGTTACCCGGTCCGATCAGGACAACGGCTCAGGCGATCATGGCTGCCGCGACCCTAAGGACACCATCGCGATGGGCTTCCCTCCGATGGTTCTCGTCAACTGGACCTGAGGACGCTCACGCTTACGTCGTCCGCGGCGGCAACTGGTCCGGCAGTGGGCAGTCGCCTCGCGGGCCGGACAGCACTCGATACTGCCGCGTCACGCGCAGCAAGTCCGGCGTCCATCGCTCCCCCAGTTGCCGGCAATCGGCGAGGGGCACGTACTCGCCCCGAACGCTCGACCACGTGACCGGTTCCTCAAGCTCCTGGTCGTCGACGACCTGGATCCGCAGATCCTGGGTCCAGGCTGCAAATGCCATCATCCGTTGTCTGTACTTGTCGCGTCGCGTCGGTGACATACGCGACAGGGCTCTGTGGTCGGGTCGAGGGTTGTGAGCGGCGAGTTATCTGGCATCGAGTGTGTCAGCGCCGCCTGAGATCGGGAGACACCGTGGCGACAAGCCAGAGGATATTGACTGGGGACAGCACGACGTGGACGGTGGTCGGTTCTGATCATTACTTGGTGAGGCCTGTTGAGCGATATCTGGAGTTCCTGCGCGCGACAGGGTGTTCACCGAACACGATCAAGGCGTATGCGCGTGGCCTGGCGTTGTGGTGGACGTTCCTCGAAGACCGTGCACAGAGCTGGGAGACCGTTGGCGTGGCCGATGTCGGTTCCTTCGCTCAAGAGGTCCGCCAAGGGCGCGGCCGTGCCCCGGTGGGCGAATCGACCGTCGCGCTGCGGGTGCGGTCAGTGCTGAGTTTCTACCGGTTTCACGCCCACGACGGCGTCACGGTCGCGGACGGCCTCTACGAGAACACCCGGACTCGTCAGCGCGGGTACCTGCCGTTCCTGGAACATATCGCGCGCCGTGATGGTCGCCGTCGAAGCATCGTTCGTGTCCGGGTGGCGAAGCGTGAGGTTCCCATCGTGACTCCCCTTCAGGGGGACTATCGCAATTTCGGTGTTTCTGGTCCGTGACACGCCCCATGGTTGGGGCGGGACCGGAGTAGTAACGCATGACACTGCAGGACGTGAACAACAGCAACGAGGAGCCGGCAGGGACGCG